>CAUJSJ030000091.1:0-14810 GCA_963422775.4 uncultured Roseateles sp. | reverse complement strand
GATGAGCAGGCGGGTGGTGTACTGACCGTAGATGCCGGTGGTGTTGCCGTTGTCGTGGACGATGTTGCCGAGGATCTTGCCGTCGTCGATGTTCTGGCCGATCCAGACGCCACCGGAGCTGTTGCCCAGGATTTCGCTGTTGCTCAGCACGAAGCGGTGGGCGTTGGTGTTGTCGCCAACGACGAAGCCGTACTGGGCGCCGGTCAGCGTCACGTGGTCCAGCGTCACGTCGGTGGCACCGGTGCCGAGGATGAAGGCGTACTGGCCGCTGTTGGTGTTGCCGCGGTTCAGGATGCTCGCGTGGCCGACCGCGCCGCGGATGACGACGCCGCTGTCCTGGGCATCGACGAGCAGGTTGGTCGACGAGTTGTAGACGCCTGTGTCGACGAGGATGAGGTCGCCCGGCTTGAAGTCGTAGGCGTTCAGCAGCGCCTGCAGGGAGGCCTTGGGCTTGGCCGCGCTGCGGCCGTCGTTGGCATCGTTGCCGATGGCCGTCGTGTACTCGTCGCCGGTGGTCGTGCCGTCGTTGACGTAGAAGACCGTGACGGTGGAGGCAAGGTGGAAGGTCGCGTCCGACCGGTCGCTGACGGCCGGCTGGGTAGCCGAGCTGACGCGCAGGTAGTAGTCGCCGCCCGGGAACTGGCCGGTGGCCGGCGTCCAGTCGTAGACGCCGTCGTTGGCCTCACCCGCGGCGAGGGACTGCCAGTTGATGCCGTCCAGGCTGAGGTCGAGGTTGACGTTGCCGGTGAAGCCGTCCGAGCGCCAGCGCACGGTGAAGGTCTCGCCCTCTGCCACGGTCTCGCCGCCGTTGGGCGTCATGACGCGCACATAGACGGCCGGGCTCAGCGAGGCGTAGATCGTGTTGCCGTCCGAGCCGACGTTGACGTAGCCGCCGCGCGGCGCGGATTCCTGGGCGAAGGGCTGGTCCAGCGCGCCGCGGTCGATGCCGGGGCTGTCCTGGGCGTCGTTGGTCAGCGTGCCGGTCAGCAGCGTGGGCAGGCCGCCCGCGGTGACCACGGGTGCGAGCGACGCGCCATGGAAGCTGCCCTGCGTGCTCTGCAGGTGGAAGTCGTCGTCGCGGCCGTCGCTGGCCGCGCTGGCGTAGCCGAGCGTGCCGTCGGCGCCGTCGATGTCGACGAACAGCGGGTTGGTCGCCTGGCTGTCCAGGTCCTGGAAGTTGGCCTGGCGCCACGCGGTCAGCGTGGCACGCTGCGTGCCCTGCCAGATGCCGACGGCACCCTGGAAGATGTTGAAGTTGGACGTGAAGCCGTTCTGCGAGTTCGAGTCGACATTGAGCCCGACACCGCCGCTGCCGGCCCACAGGATGTTGTCGAGGAACTTGGCATTGTTGGCCGACCCGTAGAGCTGGACGGCGTCGCCCGTGGTCTGATAGACCGTGTTGCCGATGAACTGCGGGGCGCTGCCGTTGAGCTGCACGCCGACGAGGGTGTTGGCGTAGACCAGGTTGCTGCGCAGCGTGCTGTTGCCCTGGCTGTAGATGCCAACGCCGTTGCTGTAGACGCTGTTGCCCGTGGCATTGCTGGACGACAGCCACAGGCCGTAGCCGGTGTTGTTGGTGAAGGTGGCGTTGTTGTAGATGCGGTTGTTGGTGGCCGTGCCGCTGTAGATGTAGAGGCCGTTGGCGTTGCCGTAGACGACGTTCTCACGAGCTTCGCCGCCGCTCATGCCGATGCCCCAGTTGCCCGTGCCGAGGTTGCCACTGGCGACGTTGCCCTGCACCAGCGCGTTGCCGCCAAGGCTGGCACCACCATTGCCGTTGTTCAGGAAGCGGTTGCCCAGGCCCGAGCCGATGGCGCCGCCCACCAGGGCCTGGCTGTTGCCGCCCACGTTGAAGATCAGGCCGGTGCCGCTGTTGCCCTGGAAGAGGTTGCCCTGCACGCGCGTCGCACCGGGGTAGTACAGATAGGCGCCGTTGCCGACATTGTTCGTCAGCGTCGAGTTGGTCAGCGAGCCCAGGCTGCCGTCGGCGTAGAGGCCGCCCTGGCCGCGGTTGCGCATGGCCGTGAGCTGATCGATGCCGCCCAGCGTGCCGGACACGTACAGGCCGGTCTGGCCGTTGTCATGCACGTTCAGGCCGGTCCAGGTCGCCAGCGGCGCATTGATCTGGCTGGCGTAGATGCCTTCGTTGACATGACCGAACGCCTCGATGTTGTCCAGCTCGACCGCCTCGGCGCCGCCGGTGATCAGGAGGCCACGGTTGGCGTCACGCAGCTGCAGGTTGCTGATGGTGACGAAGTCGGTGTCGGACAGGTCCAGAAGCGCCCAGCTGCGCTCGTTGGGCACGATGGGGAACAGCGACGCGGTGTGGCCGGCCAGCGTCGGGCCGGTCATGACGAAACCCTCGTCGATGCCGAAGCCGCGCGTGGCGGTGCCCGACAGCGTCAGCGACTCCAGGAAGGCATAGTTGCCACTGTCGACATAGAGCGTTGCGCCAGCCTGTAGGTCGTAGGACCGGAACAGGTTGGTGACGTTGGGCTTGGGCGCGCCGGCCGACTTGCCGGTGTTGCGGTTGTCGCCGGCGGCCGTGGCGTATTCGTCGCCCGCCGTGCTGCCGTCATTGACCCAGTAGGTCAGGCCGTCCTCGGGCACCGTGAAGGTTTCCTGGCTGCGGTCCAGCACGGCCGCGTTCGTCACCAGGCTGATCTGGATACGCAGGCCGTGGGTGTTGTAGTCGATGCCGCTGTTGCCCGGGATCCAGGTGAACTGGCCGGAGTCCGGCGTCGCGCTGACGACGTTGGCGACCCACTTCGGGCCGTCGGCCGTGTCCTGGTAGACGTCGATGCGCACCGGCGAGTCGTCGGCGTTGCCGAAGGTCTCCCAGGTGATGTTCAGCGGCTTGAACTTTTCCCAGTCGATGTAGAGGTCGGGGCTGCGCAGGTTGATGCGCGGCGAGCCCGTCAGCGGGAGGTCGGTGGCTGCGTGCCCGTAGCCGCCGATGTCGCTGGCCTGGTTCTCGGTGATCTTGTAGAGGAAGGCCTGGTCGAAATAGCCATCGGCATTGCCGCCGGCCAGGCGGTTGGTCTTGTAGACGAACTCGACCGAGCGCGTACCGAAGGGCACTTCTGCGCGCTGGCCGACGAGTTCCCAGCGGTTGGTCGTGCCGTTGGACTTGGCCGAGGCCGTCGCGATGACGTCGCCGGCGGCGTTGCGGAAGGTCAGCTGCACTTCGCCGCTGTCCACCGGGCTCTCCACACCCATGCGGATACGACCGCCGAACAACAACTCGATGTCCTGGCTGTCGGCCTGCGCCGCCGTGATGCCGAACTGGGCCAGCGTGAAGGTCTGGCGCGCGAAGCCGCCAGCTACCGAGCCGGCGAAGTAGAAGTTGCTGCCCTCGTAGGCCTGGGCCGCGTTGGCGGCCGGCGTGTAGGCCTGCGAGCCGGCGTTGACGTCCCAGCCGCTCAGGCCGTTCTCGAATCCGGGGTTGGCAATGAGGTTCTGGTCGGCCGGGTTGCGGCCGTTGTCCACCAGCACATTGCCCATGTCGACGCCGGGCGAGCTGAAGCGCTGCAGCGCCACCGGCTCGCGCAGACGGAAGTCGTCGCCCAGCAGGCTGACGAACTCGGGCTGGGGCCCCAGGTCGGGTTGACAACCGTGGCGCCGATGGAGTGCAGGTCGAAGCGGGCGATGTCGGCCTGCCAGTCGACGATGTCGGTGAAGTCCTTGGTCCAGAAGCCGACCTTGCCCGCGCCGGAGGCGAACAGGTTGTTGTAGTCGGAGTAGAAGCCGTAGCGGCTGTCGTTGGCCACGAACAGGTCGTAGCCGCCCATGGCCCACATCAGGTTGTTCTGCACCTCGACTTCGGTGCTGCCGCCCTCGGACCTCAGGTTGTCACCGGTGAGGGCGTAGAAGGTGTTGTTGAACACCCGCACGTCGCTCTTGCCGTTGATCTCGATGCCGACCAGCGTGTTGCGATAGAACAGGTTGTGCAGGATGCGCTGCTCGTTCGCCGCGTTGATCGCGGTCGCGTTGGCCGAGAAGCGATTGAACTGGATGGTGCCGGTGAAGGCATTGACGCCGGTGACATTGGCCTCGATGAGGTTGGCATGGTCCAGCGTCTCACCGCCGAGCTGGCCGGTGCCCGTGACGCCCACCGTGTTGCCGCGCACGACCTGGCCCTGCATCAGCGCACCGCCCAGCAGCTGCACGCCGGTGGCGTTGCCCTCGAAGGTGTTGGGGCGGTCGACGGACGCACCGACCCAGCCCACGGCTGCGTTGCCCATCAGGCTGCTCTTCAGGCCCAGCGTGGCACCGCTGACGGTGTTGCCGGCCAACTGGTTGGCCGCCGCGTAATTGATGCCCAGCGCGCCGCCCTGGACGCGGTTGGTCTCGATGAGGCCGGTGAACGTGGCCAGCAGGTCGAGGCCGGTCCCGGTGCCGGTCGCAACAAAGGTGTTCCCCGCGATGCGCCCGCTGGCCGCTGAGCCGCCGACGATGCGCAGCGCGGCCGTCGAGCCGGTGATGCTGTTGTCGCGGATCTGCACGCCGGTCGCGCTGTCGAGCAGCAGGCCGACGGCACCGGAAATCGTGTTGAAGCGCAGGCTCGCGTCCTGCACGCCGGCTGCGATGCTGACGCCGCCGCTGAACTTGTTGCCGAACAGGCGGGCACCCTGCCCGGCCGTGATGCTGACCGCGCCGGTGGCGCTGGAGTCGCTGACGCCGACGCCATCGGCCGCGATGGCCAGCGTGGACTGCAGCTTGAGGTTCTGCAGCGTGACGTTGGCGCCGTTGATGGCCACGGCGCCGGTGATGGCGCTGCCCGGAGCGCCCCAGATCGTGACGCCGGCGTCCAGCGCCGAGACCGTGAACCCGCCCAGGCTGCCGTTGACGACGATGACGTCGCCGGCGCCCAGCGTTTGGCTGTCGAGGATGCTCTGCACCGCGTTGCCGGTCGTCGCGGTGAACACGCGGCTGACCGGTGCCGCGTCGGCACGCACGAGGATTTCGGGTGAGCCGACGCTGGCGTCTGCCCAGGCCAGCAAGGCCTTGCCGCTGCCGTCCACGGCCAGCGCGAGCTGTTGCGGCTCGCCGCCGGTCTGGCTGATGCCGCTGCCGGCACCAACGCCACTGGCCTGGCCCGGCAGCACTTCCTCGAAGTGCTGCGTCGTCGCATTCCACTGGCGCTCGAACAGGCTGCTGGCCGCGTCGGCCAGCGGCGTGTTGACCCACACCAGGCGCAGCGACGCACCGCCGGCTGCGAGCTGCGGCAGGCCGGGGCGGCTCTGGTCCTGGATGACGTCGCGCAGGCTGAGGCCGCCGGCACCGAGCTGGGCCGTGACGACGGTGGCGCCCTGGTCGGCCCAGGCCTGCCAGGCAACGAAGAGGCTGCCGCCGAAGTAGGCGACGCTGGGCTGGGCGTGCCAGGTCGTGTCTAGACCCAGCGCCGTCTTGACGGCTGCAGCGCCGCTGACGCCCGATCCGGCGTTGGAGCCGGCCAGGCCCGCCCACGTACCGGTCGCCGGTGTGCCTCCGGGCGTGAATTCGGTGACGTAGACCTGGCGCAGCGTGCCGCCGGTCTGCACGGCCGAGTAGGCGACGGCGACCTTGTTGCCGCTGGCCGTGACGCTGAAGTCGCGCAGTTCGGTGCCGGTGGCCAGGCCGTTGGCAGGCTGGGTACCCAGCGCGACCCAGTTGCCGCCGGTGTAGATCCTGGCGAAGAGTTCGGGGCTGGCCGCCGAGCCGCCAGTGAAGACGAGGACCGGGCCGTTGGTGGTGGCCACCAGCTTGCCCTGCAGCGCCGTGCCGGTGCCGCTCGCATTCCCCAGGCTGACCCAGGCTGCGCCATCCCAGCGCTTGACGACGATGTCGCTGCTGCCGTCGGCCAGCGTCTCCGTCCAGGCCACGATGGGCGCACCTGTGCCGTCGACCATCAGCGTCGGCTTGGCGGATGCGGCCGAGGTGCTGGCCGACACGCCGCCCTGCGCGGCGCTGCCGCCGAGCATGACCCACTGCGTGCCGTCCTGCTTGGCCACGTAGATCTCGAGATTGCCGTTGCGGCTGTCGCTCCAGGCGACGAAGCGTTCGCCGCTGGCGCCGACCGCGACGGCCGGGTCTTGCGACAGGCCGATATCGCCGGCCAGGCCACGCAGGGCCGCAGAGTCGGCCGAGCTGCCGTTCAGGTCGGCCCAGCGACCGCTGCCGACAACACCATCCGGCAACGTGCCGGCCGCGCGCGGGCTGGTGTCGTCCACCGGCACGACGGCAGGCGCCGGCGTGGCGGTGACGGTGCCGGTGAAGGCCGCGTCGTCGCCCGCGCCGCCGAAGTCGATCAGGTTGGTCGTGCCGCCGCCGGTTTCGGGCACGGCCATGCCGGCGGTGCCCTCGATGAGGTCGTCGCCGCCTTCGCCGAAGAGCAGGTCGTTGCCGCCCTGGCCGTAAAGCTTGTCGCGGCCGGAGCCGGCCTCGTTGCCGTTGCTGCCGAAGTCACCGTAGAGGTAGTCGGCTGCGCTGTCGTCACTCGTACCGCTGGCCGAGTGGCCGTAGAGCGTGTCGTTGCCGGCGCCGCCGGTCATCAGGTCGGCACCCGCACCGCCTTCGAGCAGGTCATCGCCCTCCCCGCCTTCCAGCGTGTCGGCACCCGTGCCGCCATTCAGCGCGTCGTTGCCGGCCAGGCCTTGGAGGCGGTCCTCGCCGGCGCCGCCCAGCAGCGTGTCGTCGCCGTCGTTGGAGCCGACGAGCAGGTCATTGCCGGCGCCGCCGTCGATGCTGCCACCCTGGCCATAGCCCTGTTTGAGCTCGTCGTTTCCGGCCTCGCCGAAGATGCGGTCGGTACCGAAGCCACCGTCGATGACGTCGTCGCCGCCGTTGCCATGCAGTTCGTCGTCGCCCTGCTCGCCGTAGATGCGGTCGCTGGCGTCGTCGTCGGCGGGCTGGTCGGCCCGCTCGGGCAGCGCATGGCCCCAGATGGTGTCGTCGCCGCGGCCGCCGTAGAGCAGGTCCTTGCCGCTGCCGCCGGTGATGCTGTCGTCACCCGAGCCGCCGTCGACGAAGTCGTCTCCGGCGCCGGCGTCGATGGTGTCAGAGCCGCCCAGGCCCCAGATCTGGTCGTTGCCGTCGCCACCGAGGATGTTGTCGCCCAGCGCACCAGCGTCGTCGCTGCCGTAGATGCGGTCGTTGCCCGCGCCGCCATCCAGCGTGCCGCCGGCGCCGCTGCCGGCGTCGATGAAGTCGTCGCCACCGTTGCCGGCGATGTTGTCCACGCCGTCGCCGCCGTAGAGGTCGTCGGCACCGGAGCCGCCGCTGATGTTGTCATTGCCGCCGCGGCCGTTGACCGTCCAGCCTTGCGTCTGCGCCGAGACGTCGAGGATGTCGTCCTGGTCGTCGCCGGCAAGCTCCGGCCGGTCGCCCGTCACTGTGCCGCCGATGGCGGCAACACCGCCGCTGGCATCGACGCTGTGATAGTCGACGTTCAGGAACAGGCGATCGCCCGCCGTCACCGTGCCGTTGACCGTCAGGTTGTCGCCCGCAGCCAGCGTGACGCTCTTGCCGGCCTGCACCGTGCGGCCGGCGCCGATGATGATGTCTTCGTCCGCGGCCTGGCTGTCGCGCGAGGCCAGTCGCACCTGGCCGGCGCTGCTGATGATGCTGCCCACGTACAGGGCCTGAACGACCTCGGTCAGCTGCACGCCGGTGGTGCCGCTGGCCGTGACGAAACCCCCGGCCGCGCTGAAGCGGCTGTCGATCTCGACGTCGTTGTAGTAGCTGCCGATGCTGCCGCTCACGGCAAGCGTCAGGTTGTTGCCTTCGATGTCGGCGGCCAGGTCGGACAGGTCGTCCAGCAGGTCGCCGGCCAGCACCTTGAGGTCGACATCGGCGCTGCTGGAACGCACGCGGTCGAGGTTGAGGTCGCCGGTGACTTCGGTCAGGTAGATGGATCCATCGGCCAGCGCCCAGACGTTGCCGTGGCTGGGGCGCGAGGAGTCGATCTCCAGCGCGTTGGCGCCGCTGCCGATGCCGGCCCCGCCCGCGGTCAGGCGCAGGTTGATGCCGAGCACGTCAGCCGCGGCGTCGCTGCCGATCTCCTGGATGCCACCTTGGGCGGCAGAGATGGTGACGTTGTTGTTGTCGGCCTGCACTTGGGCCAGCAGCACGCTGCCGCCGGTGGTAGTGATGCTGATCGGCCCGCTCAGGGCCTGCACGAGGCGAGGCAACGTGATGTCGCCACCGGCCAGCATGGTGATGCTGTCACCGGCCGTGACGAGGTTGTTCGGGAAGGCGTTGATGCGCGTGCCGGCCATGCCGCCGGTCACGTTGGAGATCGAGCCGTGGGTGGCCGTGATGCTCACATCACTGCCGGCGATGACGTGGTCAACCTGCACCGAACCGTTGGTGCTGGTGATGCTCACGTCGGCGTTCTGCGACCAGATCGTGGCCGGGGCCAGCACCTGCTGGCCGGCCTGGATGCCGACATTGCCGGCGGCCTGCACGATGCGCGGCAGCGTGATGTCGCGGCCCGCCGTCAGCTGCGCCGTGCCGCCGGCGGTCAGCAGGTTGTTGGTGTAGAGCGCGATCCAGGTGTGGGCGTAGGCGGCCAGCACGTTGGAGATGTCGAGCGCGGCCGTCACGGTGGCGTTGCCGCCGGCGATCAGGTGGTCGGCATAGACGGAGTTGTCCAGGCTCTGCACGACCAGGTTGCCGGTGCCGGTCTGCACGGTGCTGGGCAGCGTGACGTCGCCGTTGCTCCGGATGGTGGCGTTGGCGCCGGCGATCCAGGTGTTGCGCTGGAACAGGTCCATCCGTTGTGACGGCGTTTGCGCGATGACGGACAGGTCGGTGCCCGCGTCGAGCTTGCCGATGGAGGTGGTGGACGAGATCGCCTGGTTGCCAGTGCCGAAGTAGCCGACGGGGAAGTCGACGATGGCATTGCCGGCCTGATCGGGGCGGAAGTGGCGGATCCAGTTCGTCGTGCCCAGGTCGGTGCCGGTGCTGACCTTGTCGATGTTGACCTGCACCTGGTAGGTCGGCGGCACACCGTTGACGGTGACCTGCTTCTTGGCCTCGCGCAGCAGCAGGTTGAGCTCGCCGCCGGCCGAGAGGTTGCCCAGGCTGAGCGTGAAGTTGCCGGCCGCCGGGTCGCGCAGCAGGCCGCGGATGCCCAGATAGGTGCTGCCACCGGAGGCGCTGGTCAGCGTGGCGTCCTTGCCGGCGCTCTGCACGAGTTCGAGCTCCAGGCGCTGGTTGGCCAGGCCAATGGCGCTGCCCGCGCTCAGCGTGGCGGTGTTGGTGCGCACCAGGGCGCCGGCGCTGAAGGGCACGACGCTGCCGCCGACGGCGGCGATCAGCGTGGAGCCGAGCGGGTTGTCGATGACACCGTTGAGCTGGATGTCGGCACCGGGGTTGGTGCTGGTGTTGCGGATCAGCAGCTCGGTAGCGCCGTAGCTGTGGCGGATGTTGAACTCGAACGGCGTCGGGTCACCGGCCGGACCACTCACGTTGTCGACGTCGATGTGCACCTGCGGCACCGCCGTGGTGTTGACCGGCGCGATGTTGTTGATGCGCAGGTCCTTGGCCGACTGGTTGGTCAGCGTGATGCGGTTGAAGGTGTGGACGAAGGTGAAGGTGGACTGCGTGCCGGCGATGGTGCCGGGCTGTACGTCGGGGTGGTTGGGATCGGTGTCCAGCACGCCGTCGGCGCGGAAGTTGGCCGTGCCGACGCTGTTGTTGGCGATGTCGTTGACGATGACGACACCGGCCGTGTTGTTGACCGACACGTTCTGCGCGGTGACAACATTGCCGGCCGCGTCCACCAGCAGCACCGGGTTGGGGCCTGAGGCCAGGCGCGCATCGGCATTGAAGTCGATGTGCTGGTTGTAGGTGTGCGGCGTGCCGACGTTGACGTCGCCGTCATCCACCCAGGCCCCGTCCTTCACGTAGCGGTAGCTGGTGCTGTAGCTGCCCAGATCGGCGTTGACGTCCAGCGCATGGGTCTCGAAGTTGGCCCCGGCCTCGGCATTGATGAGGGAGTTGAGACGGTGCTCGATGGTCAGGTCGACGTCGGTGTCGCCGCCGGCCGCGTCGGCCTCGCCTTCGGAGTAGGAATAGGCGTTCAGGCCGCCATGCGAGGCCTTGATGTTGATGTTTTCCAGCGAGCTGACGAGGGCCCCTGCGCGGACGTTGACCACGGCGTCGGAATACATGCGTGTATAGGCATGCGAGTCGGGGTTGGCTCCGGCTGCGGCCGAGTAGCTGTCCGCCGTGACGCGGGTCTTCGCGTACGACATGGCCGCGTCGAGCGTGATGTCGTCGCCCGCCTTGACGACGGCGTTGTTGCCGACGTTGACCGCCGTCTGCTGCTGGGCGCCGCTGCTGCCCACCTGCCAGGTCATGTCGGTGTCCGAGTCGGCGCCCAGGCCGCCGCTGGAGGCCTTGCCGTAGACGTCGCCGTCGAACTTGGACTCGGCCTTGATGTCGACGTTGTGCGCCGCGACGATGCTGCCGCCGTTGCCGATGCCGGCCGTCGTGCTGTGGTTGAGCTGGACGCGCCCGTCCACCTCGGACGAGTTGATGAAGCCGCCGCCCTTGGAATTGGCGTCGAGGGTGCCGTTCTGCGTGCTCGTCGACTGCAGGCTGACCGAGCCGCCGGACGTCAGCTGCGCGCCCGCGCCGGCATTGGCCTGCACGGTCTGCGTGGCGTTGACGTTGGCAATCGAGTTGCCGACGGCGATGAAGGCGCCGCCCGAGGAACCCGCCGTGCCGGCGCCGTTGGCGGCCGAGAAGGCATTCAGCGTGATGTTGCCGCCGGCCTGCACGACCGCGTTGTCGCCCACGTTGGCGCGCACGTTGGACACCAGGTTGACCTCGGCGTCCGAGCCCGTGTGCGTGCCGAACAGTGCGCCGGAGGCGCCCGTCGTCTTGGCGCTGGACACGCCGTTGTCCGACACGCTGTTGACCAGCTGCAGCGCGCCGCCCGCACCCAGCAGCTGATGGCCATTGCCGCTGCCGGCGCTGGTGATGTCGACCTCCAGCTGGTGCAGGCCGGTGGTGCTGGCGCCCGAGAGTTCGATGCCCTCGACGCTGATGGTGTGCTTGCCGCCACCCGCACCGATGTTGATGGCCGCGCCACCCGCCGTCGCGGCGAGCTGGAAGGTGTTGGCGTCGACGAGCTTGACGTAGTAGGTGTTGCCGCTCACGAGGCCCGAGAGGGGCGCCGCGCCGATGCGCGTCAGCACATGGCCGCTGGCGGCGGACTCGGCCGTGTTGCTGATGTCGATGGCCGTGCCGCTGGTGGCGTTGGCCGACGTGGTGGCCAGCTTGATGTGGTTGGCGTCGACGCGGATGACGTAGTAGGTGCCGTCACCCGCCAGGCCGGTGATGGCGGCCGGCGGCTTGTTGGGGCTTTCGATGACGAGGTCGCGCAGCGAGTACTTGACCTGGTCGCCGGTGTTGAAGCCGTGGCTGTTGATCGTGATCAGGTCAGCACCGTCGGACTCGACGGCCGAGCCCTCGAACTGCTCGGCGCCGGCGGTGCGGTAGGTGACGGCCTGGCCGTCGGCGAAGCCGTGGCCGTTGACGGTGATGCGGTCGTTGGTTGCGTCCACCGCGCCGCTGAGGAAGCTCTTGGGCGCCACGGTGGCCGCGCTCAGGCTGGTGGCCAGCTTGATGGTCTGCGGGTCGATGACGCGCACGAAGTAGGTCTGGCCGTCGATCAGGCCGCTGATCGCCGGGTTGCCGGCCGAGTGGTAGATGACGCGCTGGCCGTCGACGAAGCCATGCTCGACGTCGAACTTGATCTCGTCGCGCGCCGCGTCGACGGTGGTCGACTTGAACACCGAGCCCAGCTTGACGGCGGTCGCCGACTGCACGATGACCTGGTAGTTCCGCCCGTCGACAAGGCCACCGACAGCGCCGTTGCCGTCCAGCCCGATGCTGTAGGTGACCGTGTCGCCCGTGGTGAGGCCGTGGTCGCCGTTCAGCGTGATGACGTTGCTGCCGGTGTTGACGCCGCCGGCGCCGAAGGTCGTGTCGCCGGTGCTGACGGCCTGGCCCTGGTCGGCCTTGACCTCGACACTGCCGCCCGCCTTCACGTGGGCGCCGGCCAGGATGTCGGCATGCACGGTCGGCGTGATGTGGATGTCGGCCGAGGCCGTGGCGCTGGAGCCCAGGCCGGCGAAGGTGCTGCCGTCCGCCGCGCCGTCGCCTTCGGCATTGCCGTGGGCGCGCACGGCCACGTTGCCACCCACATCGACGTTGGCGCCGCCGGTCAGCTCTGCGGTGATGCTCGGGTTGACGTTGACGACGGGCGCCGCGCCGCTGCCCGCCACCAGCAGGCCGCCGGTGGTGGCCAGCGCTGTGGCTGCGCCACGGCCGCCGCCTGCAGCATCGATGGTCAGGCTGGCGCCGGTGATTTGAGCCGTGCCCACCGTGGCGCGGCTGCTGGAGTTGGCGTCGGCCCGCGCATCGGTCGAGCCGATGGCCACGCCGAAGGAGTAGGCCTCACCGTCGGAGCGCGAGCTGGCCTTGTCTGACACGGCGGACAGCACCTCGGTGCCACCGTCGGCATTGACCGAAGCGCCGTTGCGGATCTCGGCGCTGACCGCGGCAGCGGTGGCCGCAGCCGTGTCGGCGCCGTTGATGCTGGCGAAGCCGCTGGCCCCGCCCGCTTCGCCGGTGGCCGAGGCGCCTTGCGAGCCGTCGTGGGACGCACGGATGGTGATGCGGCCGCCCGCGTCGAGCACGCCGCCGGCGGTCGTCGCGACCGTCGGCGTCACCTTGGCATTGGCCACGGCCTTGCCCAGCGACACCAGGCCGAAGGAGTCGGCGTCCGACGTGGCGCGCGCGCCGCCGCTGGTGGTGCCGCCGAGCAGGATGTTGCCGCCCGCGGTGATGCCGCTGCCGAGCATGGAGGTGCTCAGGTTGCGCGCGACGATGGCGCTGGAATCGTTGGACGCCACGCCGATCAGGCCGCCAGCCGGGGCGGTGGTGTCGGTGGCCGCGCCCTGGTCGCTGATGTTGTCGATGGCGACATTGCCGCCGGCCGCGATGCCGGTGCCGGCCGCGATGGTGGTCGACTGGTTGTCGTTGGTGTAGGTGTTGTTCTGGGCGTTGGTCAGCGTGCCGCCGGCGATGCTGTCCGCGCGGGCATTGCCCTTGCCGAGCAGGCCACCGACCGACAGGCCGTAGCCCTCGGCGCCGGCGACGTTGCCCGAGCGCGTCGTCACCGT
The DNA here is from genome assembly GCA_963422775.4 of uncultured Roseateles sp. Taxonomy (GTDB): domain Bacteria; phylum Pseudomonadota; class Gammaproteobacteria; order Burkholderiales; family Burkholderiaceae_C; genus Pelomonas. The sequence goes on along the minus strand of CAUJSJ030000091.1, from coordinate 1,629 downwards.
GAAGTCGCCCGTGCCGGCGGACAGGTCGCTGCCGGCGCCGCCCAGCGTCGTCGTCATGTCGGCCGAGGACTGGGCCAGGCTGTTGGCGCCGATGGCGGCGAAGCCGAAGGAGCCGCCAGATGCGTTCGAATAAGCGTGCGCGTCCTTGCCGTTGGCGCCGGCGCCGTTGTGGTTCTGGCTGGCCAGCACCGTGAAGTTGCGGCCGGCAGCCACGTCGGACGCGCCTACGGTCGTGTCCATGTCGGGGCGCACGCGGGCCGTCGCATCCGAGCCGGCAAAGGAGCCCAGGCCCGCCACCGAGACGCCATCGGAGCGCGCGTCTGCATCGCCCGTGGCGACGTTGTTGATCACGACGTCGCGGCCGGCGCTCACGTTGCCGCCCGAGCCGATGCCGACGTTGATCGTCGGCGTGACGATGGCGTTGGACGTGTTGGTGCCGCCGGATCTCAGCAGGCCGAAGGCCGAGCCCTCGGTCCTGGAGATGGCTGCGTAGTTGCTGCTCGTGTTGATGACGAGGTCGCCGCCCACCGTGCCGGAGATGCCGCCGGTGGTCGCGTTGGTCGTGCCGCCAACGGTGGCGCTGGACTTGGCGATGCCGCCCGCACCGACGAGGGCCGCGTTCAGGCTGTCGCCGGTCGCGTCGGCCGTCAGGCCCGACAGCGTGTCGAAGCGCACGTCGCCCGAGGTGTTGAAGACGACCCCCGAGCCGGTGTTGTTGGTCAGGTTGGCCGTCACGTCGGCCGTGGAGTTGCTGCCCGACACCGAGATCGCACCGGCGCCCGCGCTCGCACTGGAGCGCGCGGTCGCCTTGCCGGAGGCCACGTCGCCGTTGTTCAGGCGCAGCGCCATCTGCACGTTGCCGTTGCCGCCGTGAGTCGTGACGCGGGCGTTGTTGCCGATGTTGACCGTCATCGTCGGCGTGATGTCCACGTCGGCCACCGAGCCGCCCGCGCCGACGCCGCCAGCGAACTGCACGCCGTCGGCGATGCCGGTGGCTTGGGTGTTGGCGTTGGCGCCGACGTTGACGGCGCCGTTCACGTCGATGACCGCACCGGCACCGATGCCGGCCGTGACGGTGGGCGCGACCGAGCTGGTCGACTTCGCACCGGAGCTGGCGGCGATGAGCCCGCCGGCCGCCGCGGAGCTGTTGGCGGTGGAGGTCTGGTTGGCCGTCGCGTCGATGACGAGGCCGGCGCCGTTGACCTTGGCCGCGCTCGTCGCGGCCGTCGTGCCGTTTGAAGTGGCCGTGGCCGTGTTCGCGCCCCGTGCCGCGCCGGCGAGCGCGCCGCTGACGGCGTTGCCGTCGGCGCTGACGAGGTTGTTGGCCAGCGACTGCACGGTGACGACGCCGCCGTTGCCGTTCAGCGTCGCGCTGACCTGGGTGGTCGCGGTGGTGTTGGCGCCCGACTTGGCCGTGGACGTGCTGCCCGCGACGGTCACGCCGCCGCCGATGCCGGTGCTGTCAGCCCTGGCGCGTGCGTTCTGGCCGCCCTGGTTGTGCTGGGCCAGCACGTTGACGCCCTGCCCGCTCAGCGTCGTCGTGCCCTGCACGAGGTTGCTCACGGTGGGCGACACCTCGGCATTGGCCACCATGACGCCCACGGCGCCCACCAGCCCGACCGACAGGCC
>CAUJSJ030000090.1:0-6066 GCA_963422775.4 uncultured Roseateles sp. | reverse complement strand
CGACTCGCCACTCGCCCTTGTTGCCATGCCAGGCGGCAAAGCCCTCGGGCGCGGTCTTGGGTTTGTCGAACCGCCAGTGGTTCTCGTGCTTTCGGAAGGCCTTCAGCACGCGCTCCCAGCGCCAGGTGTCGTCACCCGTGACCTCGGCCCAGTGCTCGTAGTCGCGGCTCTGGCCGCGCATATAGATCATGCCGTTGATGCTGGAGCTGCCGCCCAGCACCTTGCCGCGCGGGTAGCGCAGGCTGCGGCCATTCAGCCCGGCCTCGGCCTCGGTGTTGAAGCACCAGTCGGTGCGCGGGTTGCCGATGCAGTAGAGATAACCGACCGGGATGTGGATCCAGTGGTAGTCGTCCTTGCCGCCGGCCTCGATGAGGAGGACGCGCTTGTCCGGATTGGCGCTGAGCCGGTTCGCGAGCAGGCAGCCGGCGGTGCCGGCGCCCACGATGATGTAGTCGAAACCTTGACGGGCCATTGAGCGCTAACGGGGCGTGCGGGTGGGGCTGCGGGATGCAGCCCCTAGCGTACGTTACTCGGCGCCAGCGCTGCTCAGTCGATACCAGTCAAGCTTGCGCGTGAGTGTCATCACGGTTGCGAGCACGGTGAACAGCAGGACGGCACCGATGGCCAGCGCCGCCTGCTCGCGGCTCAACAGCACATAGAGGGCGCCATAGAGCAGCGCGATGCCGCTGCCGAAGGCCGCGCCGCGCCACCAGCCACCCAGCATGGCCGCGGCGTACTGCGTCAGCACCGCGGCGGCGGCGGCTGAGGCGATCAGATAGGCCACCAGGAAGGGCAGGTGCTCCGACAGGCTGAGCAGCAGCAGGAAGAACAGGCTCAGCGCCAGGCCGACGAGCAAATACTGCACCGGGTGCACGCGCCGGCCGGTCAGCAGCTCGGTCAGGCCGACGGTGACGAAGGTCAGCGCGATGAACATCAGGCCGTACTTGATGGCGCGGTCGCTCATCACGTAGGGGTTCACGGGGTCGATCAGGTCGACGGCAAAGGTATCGAGATTGCCCTTGCCGGCCACCACGTCGGCGACGCCGCTGCTGGCCAGCTCGGTGACCTGCCAACGCGCCTTGAAGCCGTCGTCGCTGACGTCGCTGCTCGTCGGCAGGAAGCGACCGCCAAAGCTGGGGTGCGGCCAGCTGGATTCCAGCGTCATGGTCGTGTCGCTGGCTGCGGGCACGACGGCCAGGCTCTGCGTGCCGGCCAGGTCCACGGCCAGCTTCAACTCCAGGCGCTCGCCGGCCTGCGGGGCTTGCAGCACGGCATGCAGGCCGGAGGTGTAGGCGGCGTCCGTGGTGCCGGGCTTGACGGTCAGGGCACGGCCATCTCGTGTCAGCGTGACCTTGCGCAGGCCGCGTGCATCCCGGGCCGAGAACATGGCGATGACATCACCGCAATCGACGCGGCCGCCGGCGTTGTCGGGCCGCGGTGTCAGGCCAGAGGTTTCCTCCCAGCGCGCCAGCAGCGTCAGCTTGCCGGCATAGGTGTTGACCTTGAACAGGCCGCGGTGGCGTGGGTCGGGAACGAGGTCACCGCTCACCTGCAGCTGGGCGGGCGGCAACCTGTGTGTGAAGGTTCGGTTCTGGTAGCCATTCAAGGTCTCGGTGCAATGGCGGACGAGGATGGGGCCGAGCAGGGTCTGCGGCCCGGCGAGCGACTGCTCGACGTTCTGCTCGGCCTCCTGCTGCCGGGCCTGGCGTTCATGCGCGAGGCCGCGGATTTCGCCGAGCACGACGATCAGCAGCAGGGTGATGACAGCCAGGATGACCAGCTTGAGGAGAAGGGGGTGCTTGTTCATGCCGCCAGCATCGCCAGCGGTGGTGAGGGCATGACGAAGTCTGTGAAGCGGGCGTGAAGTCAGCGCGGGAGGGTGAGGGACACGCGCAGGCCGGGTTCGACCGCCTCGAACGCCAGCCACCCGCCATGCAGCTCGGCCACTCGGCGTGCGATGGCCAGGCCCAGGCCCGAGCCCTTGACCAGGCTGCCCGGCCGGGCCGTCGAGAAGAAGCGCTTGCCGAGTTGCGGGAAACCGGCGGGCGGCACGCCGGGGCCGTGGTCGCGCAGCGTCAGTCGCGCGGCCGTTGGCATCATGCTGACCGCCAGCTCCAGCGCCGAGCCAACCGGCGCGAAGTCGATGGCGTTGACGAGCAGGTTGCCGAAAGCCAGTTCCAGCAGGGCCAGGTCGGCGTCGACGGCGACGTCCTCGCGCGCCGTCCAGACGATGCGCAAGTCCTTCTGCGCAATGCGCGGTGCCTGACGTTCCAGCTGGCCCTCGGCCCAGCCGGCCAGTGCAACGCGCTGGCGCCCTCCCAGGCCCACCTGGGCCTCCAGCTGCGACAGCGCCAGCACTCGCTCCACCAGCGTCTGCAGGCGGGCCGTCTGGTCCAGCACCTGGGCAGCAAAGCGTTGGCGGTCGGCCGCGGGCAGCTCGTCCTGCAGCAGCTCGCCGCTGGCGCGCAGCGCGGCCAGCGGGCTCTTGAGCTCATGGGTCAGCGCGCGCACATCGTGCTCGAGCTGTTCGCGGCCCTCCAGGCGGCGGCGCATGTCGTCCATCGCATGCGCCAAGTCGCCCAGCTCGCCGGGCATGGCCGGCGGCGCGAAGGCCTGGCCGGCCTGGGCCTGTTGGGCATAACGGCGCAGCCGCCGCACCGAGGCCACCAGCCACAGCGTGACGGCCACGCCGACGATGAGGCTGGTGGCCAGCAGCGCGGCGCCGGCCCAGAAGACGCGGCGCTCGGCGCGGTCGATGAAGCGCTGCACGCTGGCCACCGGCTTGGCGACGCTGACGACGCCCAGGGCGCGGCCGTCTTTGAGGATGGGTGCCGCGACGACCAGTATGGTGCTGCGGTCGTCCGTCGCGTAACGCGTCGAGCGCGCGCCGTAGTCGCCGCGCAGCGTCAGCGCCACGTCGCGCCACTGGGAGTAGTCCTGGCCCACGGCGGAGGGTTGGCCGGAGTCCGCCACCACGCGGCCGCGCGCGTCGGTCACATACAGGCGCAGGTCCAGGCTCTGCTTGCGCAGCCCCCAGATCGGCACGTCGACCTCGCGTTTCACATAGCGCTGCAACTGCGCGGTGAGCTGGCTGCCAGGCTTGAGACCGTTGGCGTCCATCTCGTCGGCGGCCGTTTCGGCCAACAGATGGGCCGTGTCCACCATCAGGTCTTCCATGACCTCGCGCACGCTGGGCTTGACCTCGGCGAGGAAGACCTTGAGCAGCAGCACGGCGCTCAAGCCGGCAATCAGGAAGAAGCCGAAGAAGACGCGAAGACCCAGTCTCATGGTTCGAGGGAGTAGCCCAGACCGCGATGCGTCTTGATGGGGTCGCGGGCCGGCGCGGCCTCGCGCAGCTTGGCGCGCAGCGTCTTGATGTGGGTGTCGACGGTGCGGTCGGTGCTCTCGGCGCTGCTGCCCCAAACGGCGTCCAGCAGCGTGTCGCGGCTGTGGATGCGCTGGGGTGCGCGCAGCAGATGCGTCAGCAACCCGAGTTCCAGCTTGGTGAGGTTGAGCAGCACGCCATCCAGGCTGACGCGTGAGCCATCGACCACGAAGCCCCGCGTGGGCGCTGGCGTGGCCTGGGCCCGGCGCAGCAGGGCGCGCACGCGGGCGACGAGTTCGCGTGGGCTGAAGGGCTTGGCGAGATAGTCGTCGGCGCCCAGCTCCAGGCCGAGCACGCGGTCCATCTCCTCGCTGCGTGCGCTCAGCACGATGACGGGCAGCTGGGCCAGTGGCCCGCTGCGCAGTTCGCGGCACAGGTCCAGGCCATGGCCGTCGGGCAGGCCGATGTCCAGGATGAGCAACTCGGGTGGCGGTGCCGTGCGCAGGCGCTCGCGGGCCTCGGCCAGCCAGGCGCGGTGCTCGACGACGAAGCCCTCTCGCCTCAGCGCGAAGGCGACGGTGTCCGCGATGGCGGGATCGTCTTCCAGCAGCAGGATCAAGCGCGCCAGCCCTTGGTCAGCGGCAGATTGAAGAGGCTCATGCCGTCACCCCACGGTCCGTGCGGCCAGCACGGGGAAGAGCTTGATGAGGCCGTCCGCCAGCAGCTCCACCGCCAGCGCGGCGAGGATCAGGCCCATCAGCCGCGTCATGATGTTGATGCCGGTCTGGCCCAGCACCTTGGCGATCTTGCTGCTGGCCGAGAAGACGACGAAGGTCACCAGCGCGACGACGACGCCATAGCCGCACAGCACGGCCAGCTCCCACCAGACACGCGTCTTGTCGGCGTAGATGACCATGGTGGAGATGGTGGCCGGCCCGGTCAGCAGCGGGATGGCCAGCGGCACGACGGCGATGCTGGCGCCGGCGTCGGCCTTGGTGTTGCCCTCCGACACGTCTTCCTTGCGCGCCTCGGCCGGCTGGGCGTTGAGCATCTGCAGCGAACTGATCAACAGCAGGCAGCCGCCGCCGACCTGGAAGCTGGCCAGCGAGATGCCGAAGAACTCGATGATCTTCAGCCCGAACAGCGCGGAGAGCGCGATGACGATGCCGGCCGTGCTGGCGCTGACGAGGATGGTCTTGCGCCGCTGCGTGCGCGAGAAGGCGGACGTGAAGTGGATGAAGAAGGGCACCACGCCGACCGGATTCACGATGGCCAGCAGCGCGACGAGGGGCTTGTAGATGTCCATGGCGGGTGATTGTGGCGGCTAGGATGCGCCCGCGGCCGCTGTCCGAGGTCTTTGCGAGCCTTTAGAGGCAAGCACTCCGGGGCAACCCCGGGGGATCTGAATCTCTCGTCCAGCAGGGCGTGAGACGTGTTGGCGCGCAGCGCCAGGCAGCTCACGCATCACCCGTCGCTCGGGCAGGGGCCGCACCTTTTCTCGGGGAGACACAGGGTGGATACCGCCCGCACGATGACGGCCCGGGCCCTGGCCCGCGCGATGCTGGCTGGCCCTCGTCACGAGGAGGGGCTGGCTGCGCGCATGGCGGTCTGCCTGGATGGGCGCCCGCGCTGGCTGGCCGCGCTGGCCCGGGCCATGGCGCGCGTGCCGGGCGAGGTGTGGCAGAGGCTGGACGTGCAATCCCTGGGTGAGCGCATCGAAGCGCACCCAGGTTTTGCCGAGGCCTGGGCGAGCCCGGCGCGACCCGAGGCCCGCCGCTGGCTGCTGCATGTCCCTGACCATCTGGCGCCGGCACCGGCCGGCTTGGAGCCGCCGCACTGGCCGACCGTCGGGTCGCTGGCGCATGGCCTGGGCATGACACCCGCCGGCCTGTGGCGGCTCACCCTGCCGGCCGACTGGCAACGCCGCCGGCCGCTCGCGCTGCAGCACTATGCCCAGGCGCTCGTGCCCAAGCGCGGTGACGGTGCCGGCTGGCGGCTGCTGGAGGTGCCAGCGCCACATCTGCGTGCCATCCAGCGCCGCCTGTTGACGCAGTTGTTGAACGGACTGCCGCCCCACAGCGCGGCCTTCGGCTACGCGCCCGGTCGCTCAGTTGTTCAGCACGCCGCCGTTCATGTCGGCCAGGGCCGGGTCTTGCGCTTTGACCTGAGCGACTTCTTCTCGACGGTGAGCGCCGCGCGCATCCACGCCCTTTTCAAGACCCTGGGCTACTCGACGGCCGTGGCGCGCTCGTTGACGGCGCTGTGCACCACGTCGGCGCCCGAGGCCTGGCTGCGCCACGAGGCGCGGCTGAGCTGGCAGCAGAAACAACGCCTGCGCGACGCCCACCTGCCCCAGGGCGCGCCGACCTCGCCGGCCTTGGCCAATCTTTGCGCTTTCGGCCTGGACGCCCGCCTGAGCGGCCTGGCTGAGAGCTTCGGCGCGTGCTACAGCCGCTATGCCGACGACCTCGTCATCTCCGGCCCTGCGTCCCTGCCCGCGCGGACGATCTCGGCTTGGGTCGCGGCGATCGCCGCCGACGAGGGCTTTGCCATCAACCCGCGCAAGACACGCAGCCTCGGCGCCGCGCAGCGCCAGGCGGTCTGCGGCATCGTCGTCAACGAGAGGCCCAATCTGCCGCGGGTCGAATTCGACCGGCTCAAGGCCATCCTGCACCGCTGTGTGGTCGACGGCCCATCGGCGCAGAACCGCGACGGCCATGCTGATTGGCGCGCCCATCTGC
>CAUJSJ030000089.1:0-5792 GCA_963422775.4 uncultured Roseateles sp. | reverse complement strand
GCGCCGAGTTCGTCAGTCTGGACACCGACTTCGCCGGCCGCCAGTTCGGCCGCATCGACCAGTCCATCGCCATGGGTGCGCTGTTCACGGCCTACCACCTCGGTTGCAAGGCCATCCTGGCCCTGACCGAGTCCGGCTCGACGGCACTGTGGATGAGCCGCCACCGCATCCAGGTGCCCATCTTCGGCCTGACGACGCAGCCCGTCAGCCAGCGCAAGATGGCGCTCTACCGCAATGTGCTGCCGCTGCTGATGGCCAAGTTCGACGACCGCGACCAGGCCCTGGCCGCGGCCGAGAAGATCCTCGTCGATCGCGGCGTGCTGATGCCCGGCGACACCTATGCCATCACCTGCGGCGAGCCCATGGGCTACCCCGGCGGCACGAACATGCTGAAGGTCTGTCGCGTCGGTTGACGCCCTAGTGGCTGTGGCCGACGTGGCTTTTCGCCGGTAGTTCCGCACCCGGTTCGGCCAGGCTTTCCAGGATGGCGCAGGCCGGCTCGTCGCCCTTGCAGCTCGCGCGCAGCGCGATCAATTCCCTCTCCAACTCCTGCAGCGCGGCGATGCGTGCGCTGACGTGGCCGATGTGCTCGTCCAGCAGCGCGTGGGCCTCGCCGCCATGCCCGCCGCCCTGCAGCGCCAGCAGGGCGCGCACCTCGGCGAGGTTCATGTCGAGCGAGCGGCAGCGGCGGATGAAATGCAGGCGCTCGGCGTCAGGTGGGCCGTAGACGCGGTAGCCGGCGTCGGTGCGCGGCGGCGGCGGCAGCAGGCCCTCGCGCTCGTAGTGGCGGATGGTGTCGACCGGCGTGGCGGTCAGGCGGCTGAGTTCCCCGATGCGCATGGGCCGATTCTCGGCTTGACTCTGGAGTGGCTCCAGGGTTTGCAATGTCGACCTGCGCCAACCAAGGTCTTTGCATGAGCCACGCCTGTCACCACCACGACGATCACGATCACGGTCATCATCACCCGACCGGCAACTCGCCCGCCTATCGCCGCGTGCTCTGGGTCGCCCTGGTGCTGAACGCGGCCATGGCCGTGGTCGAGCTGACGGCCGGCTCCGTGGCCGGCTCGCTGGCGCTGTGGGCCGACTCGGCCGACTTCATCGCCGATGCGGCCAACTACGCCATCTCGCTGGCCGTGCTGGCCTCCAGCCTGACGCTGCGCGCCCGCGTCGCCTGGGTCAAGGGCGCCGCCATGGGCCTGATCGGCGCGGCCGTGCTGGCCAAGGCCGTCTGGGCCGTCCTGCACGGCGCGCCGCCCCAGGCCCTCACCATGGGCGTCGTGGGCGTGGCGGCGCTGGCCGCCAACGTCATCGTCGCGCTGATGCTCTACGCCTGGCGCGAGGGGCGACGCCAATATGCGCGCGGTCTGGCTGTGCAGCCGCAATGACGCCCTGGGCAATATCGCCGTCGTCGCGGCCGCCGGCTTGGTGGCCTGGACGGGCGCCGCCTGGCCCGACCTCGTCGTCGCGGCGGTGATGGCCTTGCTGGCGTTGTCGAGCGCACTTGCCGTCATGCGCCACGCCCGCGAGGAGCTCAAGCCAAGGCCAGTGCCAGCACCGTGAGGCCCATCACGCCGGTGGCGGCCCAGCCCATCAGGCGCAGCCGCCCGCCGATGACGTGGTCGCCCATGACGGCGGGCCGCGAGGCCAGCACCATCATCGCGGCCATGATGGGCACGGCCGTGATGCCATTGAACACCGCGGCCCAGAACAGCTGCTTGACCGGGTCCAGCGGCGCGAAGCACAGCGCCACGCCGCCGAGCGTCGCAACCGCGATCACCGCGTAGAAGCCGCGGCCCTCGCCGTGTTCGAGCTTGAGGCTGAGGCTGTCCTTCCAGCCCGCCACCTCGGCCACCGCATAGGCCGCCGAGCCGGCCAGCACCGGCACGGCGAGCAGGCCGGTGCCGATGATGCCTAGGCTGAAGAGCAGCGCGGCATGCTCACCCGCGATGGGCTTGAGCGCCTCGATGGGCCCTGGGCCGAGGTCTGGATGTCGGTCACGCCATGAGCGTGCAGCGTGGCCGCCGTGGCCAGCATGATGCAGAAGGCGATGACGTTGGAGAAACCCATGCCGATGCAGGTGTCCCACTTGATGCGGCGCAGGTGGCGGCGCACCTTGTCGGGCGTCAGCGGCTGGCCGTCGCCGGCGTTGCGGTCCTCGACCTCCTGGCCGGCCTGCCAGAAGAACAGATAGGGGCTGATGGTCGTGCCGAACAGCGCCACCACCATCAGCAAGGTGTCGCGGCTCCAGTGCAGTTCGGGCGTGATCGTGCGCACCAGCACCTCGCCCCAGTTGAGGCCCAGCACCACCACGACGCCCACATAGGCCAGCAGGGCCAGCGTCAGCCACTTCAGCCAGCGCACATAGGTCTCGTAGCGGAGGAAGACCTGCATCAGCACGCTCGTGACGCCAAAGGCCAGTGCGTAGAGGTGGGCCGAGCCGCCCACCAGCAGGTGCACGGCGGCGCCCATGGCAGCGATGTCGGCAGCGATGTTCAGCGTGTTGGCCGCCAGCAGCAGGCCGACGAGGCTGAACAGCACCGGCCGCGGGAAGGCAGTCTTCATATTCGCCGCCAGGCCCTGGCCCGACACATAGCCGATGCGCGCGCTGACGATCTGGATGGCCGTCATCAGCGGCAGCGTGAAGACGAGGCTCCACAGCATCGAGAAGCCGAACTGCGCACCCGCCTGCGAGTAGGTGGCGATGCCGCTCGGGTCGTCGTCCGCCGCACCGGTGATGAGGCCGGGGCCAAGCTGTTTGAGGGAGCGGCGAAGGCGGGCGAGGACAGGCATGGTGGGCCAGCCTAGCCCAGGTCCCGTCCTGGCGCCGTCGGCACGCAGGCCGGTCGGCGGTCAGACTCAGCGACGGGGCAGGCGACGCGTCTGGCCAATGGCCAGCGTGAAGAAGGCCTCCTCGGCCAGCCCAAGGGCCGCTCGCTGGGAGGTCAGCTGGCGCGGCGGCTCGTCCAGGGACTCGTCGGTCAGCTCGAAGGTGCCCCAGTGCACGCCCAGGGATGCCTTCGCGCCCAGGTCGGTGTGGATCTTCAGCGCCTCCTCGACGTTGACATGCTGGCTCTGCATGAACCAGCGCGGCTCGTAGGCGCCGATGGGGATCAGTGCGATGTCGAAGCCGCCGTCCTGTTGACGCTCAGCAAAGCGTTCGCGGATATCGGCGAAGTCGCGCGAATAGCCGGTGTCGCCGGCGAAGAAGAGCTGGCAGTCGGGCGCGAACACCGCGAAGCCACCCCACAGCGTCTTCATGCGGTCGTTCAGGCCGCGCGCCGACCAATGCTGGGCCGGCACGAGGGCGATCTCCACGCTGCCGAGGACTTCGGCCTGCCACCAGTCCAGCTCCACGACGCGTTCAATGCCGCGGGCCTGGAACCAGTCCTTCAGGCCCAGCGGCACGACGAACAGCGGGCTGCCGCCGGCCTGGCGGCCCAGGGCGCGGCAGGACGCCAGGTCGAGGTGGTCGTAGTGGTTGTGCGAGACGAGGACGGCGTCGATGTGCGGCAATTCGGCCAGCGCGACGCCTGGCGGCTGCTCGCGCTTCGGCCCGGCAAAGGCAAAGGGCGAGGCGCGCTCGGAAAAGATCGGGTCGGTCAGCAGGTTCAGTCCGCCGAGCTGGGGCCAGCACGGTGGCGTGGCCTATCCACGTGACGGCCGGCTGCTGGCTGGCGCCGTGATTGGCGCGGATGAAGCCGAGGTCCGCCGTCTGCGTCGGGATGGGCGCCGCGGGGCGTTTGGGCAGGCCCTGCCGCGCGGCGCTCCACTTCCAGCGGATCACCTCGGCCAGCGACCTGGGCTCGAAATCGCCGTGGTTGTTCTGGAAGCCCCCGTCGCGATGATGGGGCGGGCGTTGGCTCACTTGGTGATGATGTCGCGATGGAAGAAGGCCATGCGCGCCAGCAGTTGGTTCTGCGTGGCGAAGGGCACGTGGGCGGCGTCCATGGCCAGTTGCAGGTTCTCGACCAGGGCATTGAAGGCGGCCCGGTCGATGCCCAGATGGGTGTGGGCGTCCTTCATGCCCACGCCGTCATAGGTGCAGGGGCCGCCGGCCACGACGCAGAAGTAGTCGGCCAGCACGCGCTTCAGGTGCTTGATGTTGATGCCGTCGAAGTAGCGCGCGATGCGCGCGTCCTGCAGCATGCGGTCGTAGAAGTCGTTGGTGAAGGCCTGGATGGCCTCCTTGCCGCCCAGGTCGCGATAGAGGCGGTCGTCGGCCGGGATGGGCGCCACGCCAGGCATCACCGTGCTGGGCTGGGTCTGGGCTTGCGCCAGCGGGGCCGACAGGGGCCAGGGCGAGAGCGGCAAACAGCAGGCGGGACTTCATCGGGACGGCTTGGGGAGTACGACAGACCAGTCTAGCGACGCCGCCCCAACCTTGGCGACCCGGCCGGGCGGGTTTTCGTGCGCCGGTCACGTTCCAGCGGCCGGCCATCCACCCGGGGCGGGCCCGGAATTGGCCAGCACGGCATGATGCAGCCCATGGTTGGGGTGTGGTGGCGTCGTTGGGGACGGAAGGTGCTGGGCGGCGCGGGTCGCGCTGCTGCTGTGCCCGCTCGCCGGCGCCGAGCCCGCCCGGCCGCTGGTGATGCTGGTGGAGACCAGCGCGCTGATGCCCCATGCCCGCATCGAAGGCGACCGCGTCATCGAAGGTCTGAACCTGGACATTGGCCAGGCCCTGGCGCGGCGAATGGGCCGCGAACTGGTGGCGCGCCCGACGCCGCGCAAGCGCCTGTCCGAAGCGCTTCAGCGCGGCGAGGGTGATCTGCTGTGCGACTACCAGAGCGACTGGCTGCCCGGCGCCTTTGCCTGGAGCCGGCCCTTCCTGCCCGACCAGGGCCCCTGCTCGTCAGCGCCGCTTCGGTTGCGGCGCCGGCCGGTTTGACGGCGCTGGCGGGCCAGCCCGTGGGCACGGTGCGCGGCTATGTCTATCCGGAGATGGCCGACGCGCTGCGCGCTGGCTTCCTGCGTGATGACGCGCCCGATGCGGTGGCCAATCTGCAGAAGCTGGAACTCGGCCGCGTCCGCCATGCGCTGACGGGCCGGCGCGTGCTGGAGTACCAGCAGCGCATCGGCCACTTCAAGCTGGCCCTGCATCCACCGCTGGTCGTCTCCGAAGTGATGGCGCAATGCGCGCTGTCGCCCAGCAGCCCGGTGGGCCTGGCCGCCTTGAACGCGGCCATCCACGGCCTGGTGAGCGAAGGCGAACTGAATCGCCTTTTCGCCCGCTACCGCTGAAGCGTCACAGCCTTCAGCCTTCAGCGATGCGCTTGGCCAGATGGGCCAGCGCCTCTTCCACCTGGTCCACCAGCACCAGGCAGAGGTCGCCCGGCTGCAGGCGCGCCAAAGCGCGGTCGATGGCCGTGAACTCGCCGATGATTTCCTCGATGTGCTTGGTGCGTGACGCGCCTTCGAGGCCGGCACGCAGCAGCGCCACGACCTCGCCCGCCGCGCGGCCGCGCTGGCAGGCGTCTTCGTAGAGGATGACTTCGTCGAAGGCGCCGCCGAGGATCTCGGTCTGCACGCGGATGTCCTCGTCGCGGCGGTCACCGGCGCCGCTGATGACCACCGAGCGCGTCTTGGCCGGCAGTGCCGCCACGGGCGCCGACCAGGGCCTTCATCGCATCGCCGTTGTGGCCATAGTCGGCAATGACGGTGGCGCCGCGGTAGTCCATGACGTTTGAAGCGGCCGGGCGCGTTGTCGGCGTCATTGGCGAAGCTGGCGACGCCGCGGCGGATGGTGTCCCAGTCCAGGCCCACGCCCCAGGCAGCCGCGACGGCCGCCA
>CAUJSJ030000088.1:0-107588 GCA_963422775.4 uncultured Roseateles sp. | reverse complement strand
AGCAGGCCGATCAGGATGCCGTCCACGGGCTTGGCGCGCTTGCCCGCCACCTGCAGGAAGACGTGCGTGACCAGGTCCTTGTTGACGAAGGTCTTCTTGTCCGCGTCCCACTGCAGCGCGTTGGGCTCGACCAGGTCGCCCTCGAGGAAGACCGAGGCGCCGGGGAAGGGGTCGGTCGCCAGCGCGCCCTTCACGTCGGGGTTGACTTCCTGTGCGCCGACCGTGGCGTCGCCGGTCGCCGCCCCGCGGAACTTGATGTGCACGTTGTGCCCGTCCTTGAACAGGTTGCCCAGCGTCAGGCGGGCCTCGCCGGGCTTGTCGGGCGATCCGCCGGGGAACTCCAGGACTGTCGGCAGCTGCAGCTGGCGCCATGGCGTGATCGGCTCCTGCTGGATGTCGAACAGCTTCACGCCACCCGTGGCGTCGAACAGCATGCTGTCGATGTGCGCGGGCCGCGGCAGCACGAAGCCGCGCCAGTTGCGCAGCACCAGATTGGCTGCTGCGAGGTTGGCCAGGCCCAGCACGAAGTTGCCGTCCGCCGACAGCGTGCCGGTGTCGAAGGTGGGCACGCGCGGATGCAGCGGCAGCGCGGCGCCGCCCGCATCGAGCAGCGTCGCGTCGATGATGACGACCTGGTCGGAGGTGTTGAGGATGTCCTCCTGCGCGAAATGCGTGCCGACGTGGAACTGCTCGGCGCCGCGCACCTGGCCGGCGATGCTGCCGGGCTGGTTCGGGCTGGCCCAGCCCTTGGCCGACTGCCAGGTAACGAAGAAACGGTTGTAGCTGATGCCCTTGTAGGTTCGCGTGCCGGACGCCACCACGCCCGGCGGGTTCCACGGGCTCAGCGAGCCGGTGTAGGTGGACACGGGCGTCAGCGACGTGCTGCGGCTGAGCACCTCCATGCGCAGCCGCGAGGCCGTGGCGGAATTGGGGTTGACGAAGTCCCAGTTGGCGAGCGATTGCAGCGTCAGGCCGACGTTGTTGGCCAGGATGCCGAAGTCCTGGTCGCTGAAGTGGCGGCGTTCCCCGACCCGGTTGGTGCAGGGCATGGAGGGCCCGGCCGGCATGATGTGGTGGGTGAAGGCGTCCTCGCCGGTGTGCACCACCGCGCTGTGCGAGAGGCCGTAGTTGTGCCCGGCCTCGTGCGCGGCCGTGCCGCCGATGCCCTTGGCCCAGCGGTCCAGCGTGTTGTTGGCGCCGGAGAGTTCGGCACTGCAGAACACGCCGTAGGAGCCGCCGAAGACGCGCGCGTGATCGATGACGTCGGCGTCGCCGGTGTCCACCGCCTCGGCGATGCCGAACAGCGAAGGGTCGGTGTCCGCGCCGATCGCGACCATGTTGCGCCGCGCCGGTGGGATGGCCAGCGAGTCCGGGTTGGTCGTCGTGGGCGGCAGCACCTGCACGTTGAACTCGCAGTAGTCCGTGGCCACCACGTCGAAGATGCGGTCCCGCAACTGGGCCGTGGTGCCGGCAGGCGCGCCGGGCAGGGAGCCGATGGCAAAGGTGCGCGCCGGCGAGACGTTCGTCGCGTAGGCCGGGAAGGTCGCGTCGTTGGCCGTCGGGTAGTAGAGGAAGAGCTTGTTCGGCTTCATCGAGTCGATGGCGCCGTAGTTGTGATAGCAGACCGGGGCGGCCTGGAGGGACGTGGTCAGCAGCGCGGTGCCTAGGCAGCCGGCCAACTTGAAATGAACAGGCAAGCGAATCATGGAAACCTCCTTTGAACGAGTCCTGCCGAGCAGGCACGAATCAAAGGTAGGCGGCGGTCTGCGGGCCTTCACCCACCCGGCACCCTTCAACGATGGGACGACTGCCGCTCCTAGGGGGACGGTGTTAGGGGGAGGTTTCTAGGGGGCTGCTTCTAGGGGGCGCAGAGGATGACGGCGCCGGATGCCGTGCATCAAAGACGTTGATATGGCTTCTTCCTGTCAAGCGGCAAGACCCGGTCCTCTGCGGTGCAGATATTGAACTGAACCTGTTGCCGGACGGGGAACGCGACGGAGCCTGAGTTGCCACCCGATGTGGATGCGCGACGGTTGATCATGCTGATATGCGAGGGTTGGCTACCTCAAGACAAGTGTTCGTCGCAGGGCTGCCTTCGGTCTAGGGGCTGAGGTCGATCCGGCCACTCGCGCGGCGTTCACGCTCAATAACGTGGTCGAGGGTTCCCTTGATGGCCGCGGCTGCGCCGCGTTCCCCGTCCGGCCTCTGGTGCAAATGCGGGTGTGTCACCTCCTTGGCGCGGCGCTGTTCATCAGGACGACCTTCACGCGGCTACCACCGGCAGCGGTGGCTTGATGCCCGCCCAGCCCGAGAGCTGCACCTCGCGCCCGATCGCCCACACGAACCCGGCCAGCTCGCGCGCCACCGCCACCACGGCCTTGGTCTTCATGAGCCGGCGCGCGCTCAAGCGCTTGAACTTGTTGCACAGCCGCGTCTGCGCCTTCCACGCGATCTGCGTCACGCACTCGGGCAGCCCGTCCTGGCGTGCCGCGATGATCGGACTCACCCGGGGCTCCATCCGGTAATGCCAGGCCACTTCGACCAGCATGCGTCGCGCTGCGCTGTTGCCCGCCTTGGTGATCGCGCCTTGCCGGCGCTTGGGGCCGGAGCTGTGCTCCGTGGGCACCAGTCCCAGGTAGGCCATTAACTGGCGCGGCGACTCGAAGCGCAGGAAGTCCTGCAACTCCGCCACCAGCGTCATCGCCGCGATCAACTGCACGCCGCGCAGGGCTTGCAGCGCCTGCACCACGGGCAGCAAGCGCCAGTGCGGCAGCGCGTCGCGCAGCGCCTGCTCTAAGCGGGCGATGCGCTCGCCGGCTTGAGTGATGGCGTGCAGATATTCCTGGAAGGCGATCTGCTGGGCCGTATGGCCGAGCTTGACCGTGGCCAGCCAGCGCAGGTGCGCCGCCGTCCACGAGGACTTGCCGGCGTAGGGAATGCCGTTGCGCAGCAGCAGCGCCTTGAGGCGGTGACGGCCATTGCGCTGCTCACGCACGGCGTCCTCGCGGGCACGCACTAGGTCACGCACGGATTCGTCGGCCGCATCGGGCACGCGCACCACCGAGAGGTCGCCCGAGCGCGCGAGCCGGGCCAGCAGCATGGCATCGCGCCGGTCGGTCTTGATGCGCTCGCCAGGTGGGCGGGCGATGCTGGACGGGGCGACCACATCGCAGCGCAGGCCCTGGGCGCAGAGGTGGCGCTGGATGACAAAGCCGCACGGGCCGGCTTCGTAGACGATGTGCAGCGGCTGGCCGCGACTGACGAGTTTGCGCACGGCCTTGTCCAGGGACGCGAGATCGCCCTTGATGCTGCCGACATGCCGGATCTCGGCGTCGCGCGGCGCGTCCGCCACGGCGATGTCGATGCTGTCCTTGTGGACGTCCAACCCGACGAACAGGGTGCTAGATTCCTTGCCCATGGCCCGACTCCTTGCTCACTCGCAACGCCCCGGCAGACCGCCTGCCGGGTGCCTTGGTGTAGCTCTGCAGCCCTTGCGCCTGCAACCTACGGCATCGCAGGGGTCGGGCCGCCCGACATCACGAAGCCATCTTGTCTAGGCCATCGCGCGCTACGGCTGCGTGATGCGGGTCGGTCGAGCCAGGCGTGCGCGCTGAGCCTCGTCTGCGGCGAGAGAGCGGCCAGGGGCCGCAAGGCGGCCTCGTAGAATCGAGGGTTGCACGGCAACAGCGCCGTGCTGCCAAAGGAGCTAGAGCCACATGGCCGGACATTCCAAATGGGCCAACATCCAGCATCGCAAAGGTCGCCAGGACGAGAAGCGCGGCAAGATCTGGACCCGCATCATCCGTGAGATCACCGTTGCCGCGCGTCAAGGCGGTCCCGACATCAAGGACAACCCACGCCTGCGTCTGGCCGTGGACAAGGCCAAGGCCGCCAACATGCCGGCCGACCGCATCAAGTACAACATCGACAAGGCCAGTGGCAACATCGATGGCCTGACCTACGAGGAAATCCGCTACGAGGGCTATGGCATCGCCGGCGCAGCCATCATGATCGACACGATGACGGACAACCGCGTGCGCACCGTGGCCGAGGTGCGCCATGCCTTCAGCAAATATGGCGGCAACATGGGCACGGACGGCTCGGTGGCCTTCCAGTTCAAGCATTGCGGCCAGCTGCTGTTCGCCCCCGGCACGTCGGAAGACCGGCTGATGGAAGTGGCGCTGGACGCCGGCGCCGAGGATGTCGTGACCGGCGAGGACGGTGCCATCGAGGTGCTGACCTCGCCCGCGGACTACGAAGTCGTCAAGGCGGCCCTCGAAGCCGCCGGCCTGGTGCCGGAGCTGTCCGAGGTGACGATGCGAGCCGAGAACTCCATCGAGCTGACTGGCGAGGACGCCGAGCGCATGCAGAAGCTCTTGGATGTGCTCGAAGACCTGGACGACACCCAGGCCGTCTATCACAACGCTGAGTTGGCCTGATGCGAGTTCTTGTCATTGGCAACGGCGGCCGCGAACACGCGCTGGCCTGGAAGCTGGCCCAGGGCGAACGCGTCAGCCAGGTGTTTGTGGCCCCCGGCAACGGCGGCACGGCCCGCGACGAGCGGCTGGAGAACGTGCCCATCACCGACGCGCGCGCGCTGGCCGACTTCGCCGTCGAGCAGAAGATCACGCTGACCGTCGTCGGCCCCGAGGCGGCGTTGGCCGCCGGCGTCGTCGACGAGTTCCGCTCTCGCGGCCTGCGCATCTTCGGCCCCACCAAAGCTGCCGCCCAGCTCGAAAGCTCCAAGGCCTTCGCCAAGGACTTCATGAAGCGCCACGGCATCCCGACAGCGGCCTACGAGACCTTCACCGACCCGGCCGCCGCCCACGCCTACGTGGACGGCCGCGGCGCACCCATCGTCATCAAGGCCGACGGCCTGGCGGCGGGCAAGGGTGTCGTCGTGGCGATGACGCTGGACGAGGCGCACGAAGCGATCTCGTGGATCCTGGAAGACAACAAGCTCGGCGTGACGCACAACGCGGGTGGCGCCCGGGTCGTCATCGAGGACTTCCTGGCCGGCGAGGAGGCCAGCTTCATCGTCGTCTGCGACGGCAAGCACGTCGTGTCGCTGGCCACCAGCCAGGACCACAAGCGCCTGCTGGACGGCGACGCCGGGCCCAACACCGGTGGCATGGGCGCCTACTCGCCCGCGCCCGTCGTCACGCCCAACGTGCATGCCAAGGTCATGCACGAGATCATCCAGCCGACCATCACCGGCATGGCCCGTGACGGCCATCCCTTCACCGGCTTCCTCTATGCCGGGCTGATGATCGACGAGCACGGCCAGCCGCGCACCGTCGAGTTCAACACGCGCATGGGCGACCCCGAGACCCAGCCCATCATGATGCGGCTCAAGAGCGACCTCTTCGAGCTGATGATGCACGCCACCGACGGCACGCTGGACGAGGTCGAGCTGCAGTGGGACCGGCGCGTCGCGCTGGGCGTCGTGCTGGCGGCCGAGGGCTATCCGCTCACGCCGCGCAAGGGCGATGCCATCACCGGCTTGCCGGACGATGAGGACGAGGCCATGGTCTTTCACGCCGGCACGGCGATGGTGGACGGCCAGCTCGTGACCAGCGGCGGCCGCGTGCTGTGCGTGACGGCGCTGGGAGAGTCCGTGCGCACGGCCGCGCAGCGCGCCTACGAACTGGCCACGGGCATCCAGTTCGCCGGTCGCCAGTTCCGTTCCGACATCGGCCACCGGGCCATCAAGCGTTGAGCCCGGCTTCCCTCATTCAGCCGACCGTCCTGACCGGGCCGCTGCGTCCCCACGGCCCGTCACGCGCGTTGGCGCGCTGGGTGCTGCGCCTGTTCGGCTGGCGGGTGGATGCACCCGGCGTGCCGGCGGAGCAAGGCGTCATCCTGGTCTATCCGCACACCTCCAACTGGGACTTCGTCATCGGCCTGCTGGCCAAATGGGCCGTGGGCATCCAGCTGCGCTTCTGGGGCAAGGACAGCTTGTTCAAGGCGCCGGTGGTCGGCCACTGGATGCGCTGGATCGGCGGCGTCGGCGTGGATCGCAGCAGCTCGCATGGCATCGTGGCCGACACGGTGCGCCAGATGCAGGCCGCCGCAGCGCGCGGCGAGCGCTTCTGGCTGGCCGCGGCGCCCGAGGGCACGCGCTCATTGAAGAGCGGCTGGCGCACCGGGGCCTACCAGGTCGCCGTGCAGGCGGGCGTGCCGGTGGGCCTGTGCTATTTCGATTTCGAGCAGCGCGTCGTCTCGGTGACGCGCTTCGTCATGCTGACCGGCGACGTGCAGGCCGACTTCGCCGCCTTTGCCGCCTACCTTGGCTCGCGCGTGGGCAAGCGCCCCGAACTGGCCAGCCCCATTCAGCCCCGCTCCTCGAATACCGGGCCGCGCACATGAACACCCAAGCCGTTCGCGACTACCTGCTTGACCTGCAGCAGCGCATCGTCACCGCACTGGAGGCAGCCGATGGCAATGCCTTCCTGTCCGACGGCTGGACGCGCGAACCCGGCGGCCGGCTGGAAGGCGACGGCCTGTCGCGCCTGATCGAGGGCGGGGCCGTGTTCGAGCGCGGTGGCGTCAACTTCTCGCACGTGAAGGGCCGCGTGCTGCCGCCCTCGGCGACGCAGCACCGCCCCGATCTTGCCGGCGCGCCCTTCGAGGCCATGGGTGTGTCGCTGGTCATCCACCCGCACAACCCCTTCGTGCCGACGGTGCACATGAACGTGCGGGCTTTCATTGCCCTGCCGCCCGACGCACCTGCGGTGACCTGGTTTGGCGGCGGCATGGACCTGACGCCCTATTACGGCTACGAGCGCGACGCGCAACACTTTCACCGCGTCTGCCGGGATGCCTTGGCGCCGCATGGCGCTGAGCTCCACCCGAAGTTCAAGACCTGGTGCGACGACTATTTCTTCCTGAAGCATCGCCAGGAGCCGCGCGGCATCGGCGGCATCTTCTTCGACGACTACGCCGACGGGGGCTTTGATGCGGGCTTTGCGCTGATCCGCTCC
Organism: uncultured Roseateles sp.; assembly: GCA_963422775.4. Classification (GTDB taxonomy): domain Bacteria; phylum Pseudomonadota; class Gammaproteobacteria; order Burkholderiales; family Burkholderiaceae_C; genus Pelomonas. The sequence continues at coordinate 100,605 of CAUJSJ030000088.1, read as the reverse complement.
GTGGGCGACGCCTTCACGCACGCCTACCTGCCCATCGTCGAGCGCCGCCAGGGTTATGCCTACGGTGAGCGCGAGCGTGACTTCCAGGCCTACCGCCGCGGCCGCTACGTCGAGTTCAATCTCGTCTGGGATCGCGGCACGCTGTTCGGTCTGCAGTCGGGCGGGCGCACCGAATCCATCCTGATGTCCATGCCGCCGCAAGTGAAGTGGCGCTATGACTGGGCCCCTGAGCCAGGCACGCTGGAGGCGCGGCTTTACAGCGACTTCCTGCGCCCGCGCGACTGGGCCGACGAAACCCCGACCGCACTGTGGCTGTGAAACTCGCCATCTTCGGCGGCAGCTTCGACCCGCCCCATCTCGGCCACCTGGCCTTCGCCCGCTTTGCGCTGGACGCGCTGGCACCCAGCCGCGTGGTCTGGCTGCCCGCCGGGCGGCAATGGCAGAAGCCTGACCAGATCATGGCCGCGGCCGTGCACCGCGCCGGCATGATCAAGCGGCTGATTGCCGGCGAGCCGCGCTTCGTGCTGGACGAGCGCGAACTGCACCGCCGCGGCCCCAGCTTCACGGCCGACACGCTGCGCGAGTTCGCCAGGCAGAATTCTGGCGGCGAGCTGATGTTCCTCATCGGCCAGGACCAGTACGCGCGGCTGCCGAGCTGGTACCAGGTTGAGACCGTCACGACGCTGGCCACGCTGGTCGTCGTGCCGCGCGCCGGCGAGGCCGTCGTCACGCCGCAGGGCCTGCCCGCACACCGCGTGCAGGTGCTGGCTCTGCCCGACAATCCCCTTTCGTCCACCGCCGTGCGCGACGCCGTCGCCCGTGGCGAGGACATCAGCCCCATGGTGGGCGCCGAGGTGGCGAGCTATATTGCCTCGCACCGCCTCTACGAAAAGAAGCACTGAATGGACATTCGCAAGCTGCAACGAGCCATCGTCGATGGTCTCGAAGACGTCAAGGCCCAGAACATCGTCGTGTTCAACACCGAGCACCTGTCGCCACTGTTCGAGCGCGTCATCATCGCGTCGGGCACGAGCAACCGGCAGACCAAGGCCCTCGCGTCCAGCGTGCGTGAAACCGTCAAGGGCCGCGGCCTGCAGGTCATGCGCACCGAGGGCGAGGACAACGGCGAATGGATCATCGTCGACTGCGGCGCCGCCGTCGTCCACGTGATGCAGCCGGCCATCCGCGACTACTACCACCTCGAAGAGATCTGGGGCGACAAGCCGGTCAAGCTCAAGCTCGGCAGCACCGAGACGAGGCTGGTCAAAGCCTCCGAAGAGCCCGCTGCCGCGCCGGTCAAGACGGCGCGCAAGGCCACGGCGTCCAAGCCCATCACGACCAAGGCAGCGCCCAAGCCGGCGGCGAAACCTGCAGCCAAGGTGAGCGCCAACAAGGCGGTGCCGTCGGCGGCTGCCAAGAAGGCGGTCGCCAAGAAGGCCGCAGCGGGCACCCAGGCGCCCAAGAAAGGCGTGACCCGCAGCGTGGGCGTGAAGACGGCGGCACCCGTCAAGACCGTGAAAGTCGGCGCGGGCCAGGGCGTCGGCAAGGCGGCAACGGCCAAGCGGATTGCACCCGCGGCCAAGCCAGCAGCCAAGCCAGCAGCCAAAGCGGCACCCCGCGCGCCCGCCAAGCCTGCCGGCCGTACGGCTCCGAAAAAGGGCTGATGCGCCTCTTCCTCGTTGCCGTGGGCCAGCGCCAGCCGGCCTGGGCAGACACCGCCTACGAGGACTTCGCCAAGCGCTTTCCGCCCGAGCTCAAGCTCGAACTGAAGGCCGTCAAAGCCGAGACGCGTGGCAGCAAGACGGCCGAACAGCTGATGGCCGCGGAAGCAGCGCGCATTGAAGCAGCATTGCCGAAAGGCGTGCGCCGGATCATCCTGGACGAGCACGGCGAGCGCCGCACGTCGATGCAGCTGGCCGAGCGCCTCAAGCTGTGGATGGGCGAGGGCCGCGATGCAGCGCTCATCATCGGCGGGCCTGACGGGCTGCATCCGGACCTCAAGGTCACGGCCGACGAGACGCTGCGCCTGTCCGACCTGACCTTGCCGCACGCCTTCGCGCGCGTGCTGCTGGCCGAAGGCCTGTACCGCGCCTGGACCGTGACGACCGGCCATCCCTACCACCGCGAATGAACGCCAGCTTCGTCTATCTTGCCTCGCAGAGCCCGCGCCGCCGCCAGCTGCTGGAGCAACTCGGCGTCAGGCATGAGCTGCTGCTGCCCGGCGCCGACGAGGATGCCGAAGCGCTGGAAGCGGTCCAGGCCGGCGAGCTGCCCGAGGCCTACTGCGCCCGGGTCACAGCCGCCAAGCTCGACGCGGCCGTCTTGCGCCTGGCCGTGCGTGGCCTGCCGCCTGCGCCCATCCTGTGCGCCGACACGACGGTGGCCGTCGACGACCTCATCCTCGGCAAGCCCGAGAACGACGCCGACGCCGCCCGCATGCTGGCGCTGATGTCGGGTCGCACGCATCGCGTCATCACGGCCGTGGCCGTGGCCGATGCGACGCACCGGGCGGCGGCGCCGAACGTGTCGGAAGTCGAGTTCGCGCCGCTGTCCACGGCCCGGATCGACCGCTACGTCGCCAGCCGCGAGCCCTTCGGCAAGGCCGGCGCCTACGCCATCCAGAGCCAGGCGGCGGCCTGGATCGTGAAGATTGCCGGCAGCTACTCGGGCATCATGGGGTTGCCCCTCTTTGAGACTGCCCAGCTGTTGGACAAATTCGGATTCGAGTTTTGATGCGTGCCGCCTTCGGCCGGCGGCACGCATCAGCATTCAAAGGTTCGCGATGGAAGACATCCTGATCAACTGGTCCCCGCAGGAGACGCGGGTGGCCGTGGTCGAGAACGGCGCTGTGCAGGAGCTGCACGTCGAACGCACGTTGGAGCGGGGCCTGGTCGGCAACGTCTATCTCGGCAAGGTGGTGCGCGTGCTGCCCGGCATGCAGAGCGCCTTCATCGACATCGGCCTGGAGCGCGCGGCCTTCCTGCATGTGGCCGACCTGCACAGCGCCTCGCAGTTCGGCCATGGCCGGCACCAGAATGCCCATGGCCCCGACATGCCGCCCACGCCCATCGAGCGTCTCGTCTTCGAAGGCCAGCCGCTGACGGTGCAGGTCATCAAGGACCCGATCGGTACCAAAGGTGCGCGCCTGTCCAGCCAGATCAGCATCGCCGGGCGCATGCTGGTCTACCTGCCGCAGGACGAGCACATCGGCATCAGCCAGAAGATCGGTTCGCCCGAGGCGCGTGAGGCGTTGCGCGCACGCATGGTCGCGCTGGTAGGCACCAAGGATCAGGGCGGGGGCGGGGGCTTCATCCTGCGCACGAACGCCGAGGATGCGAGTGACGAGGAGCTTGGTGCTGACATCGCCTATCTGCGCAAGACCTGGGAGCAGATCCGCGCGGGCGCATTGACCACGCCGGCCGGCAATCTGCTGCACCAGGACCTGAGCCTCGTCGAGCGCGTGCTGCGCGACCTGACCAGCGAGCGCACCGGGTCCATCCGCATCGATTCCAAGATGCAGTACGACGTGCTGCGGGCCTTCGGCGAGATCTTCATGCCGGCCGCGACGGCCAAGCTGGAGCATTACCGCGGCGAGCGGCCGATCTTCGATCTGTGCAATGTCGATGCCGAGATCGCGCGTGCCCTGGCGCGCAAGGTCGAGCTGAAGTCCGGTGGCTCGCTGGTGTTCGACCAGACCGAGGCGATGACGACGATCGACGTCAACACCGGCGGCTTCGTGGGCGCCAAGAACTTCGACGACACCATCTTCAAGACCAACCTCGAAGCGGCCGGGTCCATCGCGCGTCAGCTGCGGCTGCGCAACTTGGGCGGCATCATCATCGTGGACTTCATCGACATGACGCGCGAGGAGCACCGAACGGCGGTGCTGTCGGAGTTCCGCAAGCAACTCGGCCGCGACCGCACCAAGGTCACGGTCGGCGGCTTCACGCAGTTGGGCCTGGTCGAGATGACGAGGAAGCGCACGCGCGAGTCGCTGTCGCGCATGCTTTGCGAGCCCTGCCCGACCTGCGAGGGCCGCGGCCAGGTGAAGACGGCGCGCTCGGTCTGCTACGACATCCTGCGCGAGATCCTGCGCGAGGCGCGCCAGTTCTCGCCGCGCGAGTTCCGCGTCGTGGCTGCCGCCAATGTCGTCGAGATGATGCTCGACGAGGAGAGCGCCCACCTGGCCGGGCTGTCCGACTTCATCGGCAAGCCCATCTCGCTGACCGCCGAGCCGACCAACCAGACCGAGCACTACGACATCGTCTTGTTGTGAGTGGCCGGCCGCCGATGCGGCCTTGTCCGACGTTACAACTCGCGCGCCTGCGGCAAAATCGCGCGCCATGCTCGAATCCCTCGCGTACGTTTCCCGCCGCGGCTGCCTTGCAGCGCTTGCCGTCCTTGCTGCCGCGTTCGCTGCCGGTCCTGCGCTGGCCCAGGTCCGCATCGACATCTCCGGCGTCGGCGGCACGCGCGTGCCGGTGGCCATCGTCGATTTCCGTGACGAATCCAAGTCGCCGCAACCGATCGCTGCCATCGTGCGCGCCGACCTGGAGCGCAGCGGCCAGTTCCGCAGCGTCGACGCGCCCGGGGCCTTGAACGAGACCAGCAGCCCGGTCTGGCCCGACTGGCGTGCCCGCCAGGCCGACGCCCTCGCGGCAGGCTCGGTCAACCGCCTGGCCGATGGCCGACTGGACATCCGCTTCAAGCTCTGGGACGTCGTCAAGGGTACTGAGCTCGTCGGCGAGGCCCATGCCGTGCATCCCGACGATGCACGACTAGCGGCCCACCGCATTGCCGACACCATCTACCAGAAGCTCACCGGCGAGCGCGGCGTGTTCGCCACGCGCATGGCCTATGTGACCAAGGCCGGCCCGCGCTACAGCCTGGTCGTGGCCGACGCGGACGGCGAGGGTGCCAAGATCGCGCTGACCAGCCCCGAGCCCATCATCTCGCCGGCCTGGGCGCCCAACGGCCGCGAGCTGGCCTACGTGTCATTCGAGAGCCGCAAGGCCACCGTGCGCGTGCAGGACGTGCAGACCGGCCAGCGCCGCGTGCTGGCCGACTTCAAGGGCACCAACAGCGCGCCCGCCTGGTCGCCCGATGGCCAGCAGCTCGTGCTGAGCCTGTCGCGCGAGGGCGGCACCCAGCTCTTCGTCATCAACCGCGACGGCTCCGGCTCGCGTCGCCTCACGCAAAGCGGCTCCATCGACACCGAGGCCTGCTACTCGCCCGACGGCAGCAAGATCTATTTCGTCAGCGACCGCGGCGGCGGCCCGCAGATCTACCGCATGCCCGCCAGCGGTGGCGCGGCGGAGCGAGTGACCTTCAGCGGCAACTACAACATCAGCCCGGCCATCAGCCCCGACGGCCGCACGCTGGCCTACATCACGCGCGTCGGCGGCGCCTTCCGCCTGACCGTGATGGACCTGGGCACGGGCCAGTCGCAGCAGATCAGCGAAGCCAACGACGACGAGAGCCCGGCCTTCTCGCCCAACGGCAAACTCATCGTGTACGCCAGCCGCGCCGGCGGCAAGGAAGTCCTGATGACGACGACGCTGGACGGCAAGATCAAGACGCCCCTGCTCGTGACGCTGGTGGAAGTGCGCGAACCCACCTGGGGTCCGTTTACCCGCTAGTAACTTGACAGTTCGCACCCTGTTGGACAATTAGCCGCCCGCGCCGCCGACGGCGCTGTGACCCATCCCCCTTTCCTGTCTGTTGTGGAGACCCTTCGAATGAAACTGACCCGCTTTGCGCTCCCCCTGATTGCCGCCGCCGCCCTGGCCGGCTGCAGCTCCGCCGTCAAGCTGGACGAGCCCGCGCCGGTCGAGACGCGTCAGCCGACGGCAGCCGTGGCAACCCCGCCGCAGCAGCCGACCCAGGCCGCCCAATCGGCCGTGCCCACGGTCGACCTGTTCAGCCAGTACACGCAGCAAGTGCAGGACAAGCGCGTCGTCTACTTCGACTTCGACAGCGACGTCGTCAAGGAAGAGTACCGCCCGCTGGTCGACCTGCACGCCAAGCGACTGAACGCCAACAAGAAGGCTGCTTTGAACCTCGAAGGCCACACCGACGAGCGCGGCGGCCGCGAGTACAACCTGGCCCTGGGCCAGCGCCGTGCCGAAGCCGTCGCCAAGTCGCTGACGCTGCTGGGCGTCGGTGCTGCCCAGGTCGAAGCCGTGAGCTTCGGCAAGGAGCGCCCCGCTGTGCAAGGTGGCACTGAAGAAGCCTGGGCCAAGAACCGCCGCGTCGAGCTCAAGGACAAGTGATGCGCGGACTGCGTCTGTCGTTTGTCGCCTTGGCTGCAGGCTTGGCCTTCATGCAGCCGGCCCGCGCGGGCCTCTTCGAGGATGACGAAGCCCGCAAGGCCATCATCGAACTGCGCGCCAAGGTGCAGGCCAACGAGGACGCTGCCAAGCAGCGGGCTGAGCAGCTCAACGCGCTCGTGCAGGATCAGCTCCAGCCGCTGCGGCGCAGCATGCTGGACCTGAACGGCCAGATCGACGCCTTGCGCGCCGAGATCGCCAAGCTGCGCGGGGCCAATGAGCAACTCGCCCGCGACCTGTCCGACACCCAGCGCAAGCTGACCGATCAGTCGCAGTCCGTCGAAGCGCGCCTGAAGCCGCTGGAGCCGCAGAAGGTCAGCCTCGACGGCCGCGAATTCCAGGTCAACCCGGACGAGCGCAACCAGTACGAGGCCGCCATCGGCCTCGTGCGCCGCGGTGATTTCACCGAGGCTGTTGCCGCGCTCAATGCTTTCCTGAAGCGCTACCCCGCCAGCGGCTACGCCGACTCGGTGCGCTTCTGGCTCGGCAACGCCCAGTACGGCAAGCGCGACTACAAGGACGCCATCGCGACCTTCAAGGCCTTCATCGCCGGCAACCCCGACCACCCGCGCGCCGGCGAAGCCCTGCTCGCACTGGCCAACTGCCAGATCGAGCTCAAGGACAACAAGGCAGCGCGCCGCAGCCTGGAAGACCTCATCAAAGCCTATCCCGGCACCGAAGCGGCGCAGGCCGGCAAGGAACGCCTCGCAGCGCTGAAGTGATGGATCAGCTTGGAGAAGCTGATCTGGAACGCCGCTTCGGCGGCCTGCGCCGCCTGCACGGCGACGCCGCCTACCGGCGCCTGCGCACCGCGAGATTCGCGGTCGTGGGCCTGGGCGGCGTTGGCTCCTGGGCTGTGGAAGCGCTGGCGCGCAGCGGCGTGGCGGAGCTGACGCTGATCGACCTGGACCAGGTCTCCGAATCCAACATCAACCGCCAGATCCAGGCCTTGGGTTCTACCGTCGGCATGGCCAAGGCCGAGGCGCTGCGGCTGCGCATCGCCGACATCCACCCGGGCTGCGCGGTGCGGGTCATCGAGGAATTCGTCGAGCCCGACAACTGGCCGGCACTCGTCGGCGACGCCGAGTTCGACGGCCTCATCGACTGCTGCGACCAGATCCGCGCCAAGGCCACGCTGGCGGCGTGGGCCCGTGCTTGCGGCCTGCCCTTCGTCACCGTTGGCGCTGCGGGCGGCAAGCGCGAGCCGCACCGCGTGCAGCTCGATGACCTGAGCGCGACGACGCACGACCCGCTGCTCGCCTCGCTGCGCCAGCGCCTGCGCAAGCACCACGCCGCGCCGCGCACGGGGAAGATGGGTGTGGCCTGCATCTACTCCAGCGAGCCGGTGCATCAGCCGCAGCAGGGGGAGGGGGAGGGCTGCGAAATCGGTGGGCCTGGCGTCGGCGGTGGCGACGGCAGCCTGAACTGCCATGGCTATGGTTCCAGCGTCGCCGTCACCGCGACCTTCGGCCTGTGCGCTGCGGCCGAGTTGCAGCGCCTGCACCTGGCGTGCGCCGCAATGTCAAAGAGCTGACCGCCTCAAACGAAAAAAATCTTGCGGAGCCTTGAAAAACCTGCCTACAATGGCAGGCTCTGCTTGACGCGGGACGTTAGCTCAGTCGGTAGAGCAGCGGACTTTTAATCCGTTGGTCGCAGGTTCGAATCCTGCACGTCCCACCAGGATTTCTGGCGGTGATTCAACGGAATCGACGCTACAATATTTGGCTTAGCTAGGTGCACCTAGTTGAATCAAAGGGCTCTTAGCTCAGTTGGTAGAGCAGCGGACTCTTAATCCGTAGGTCGAGTGTTCGAGTCACTCAGGGCCCACCAAAAATTAAGAACGAAAAAGGACTTGCCGCGAGGCGAGTCCTTTTTTCGTTGGCGGCGGACTTCGAGTCCGTTGCGTGCATCGCCAAGTTTCGATGCCTGCTGCGCTTCACTTCTGCATCAGCTTGACGCGGATGCGCCCCGGCAGCCCGGCCTGGGCCAGAAGGGCTTCCAGCCGTGGCAGCAAATGGCGCAGCTTGGCCGCCACGGCTGCGTTGGCGGCCAGCAGGCTCCACCCGTCCTCGTCCAGCGGCCCCGGTTGAAGGCTGGCGATCAGGCTGCCGGGCAGGGCCGGCGTGATGACGCGCAGCCGCCGGCGCGAGGCTTCCAGCCGCTCGCCCAGCAGCGCCAGGCCGGCATGCGCCCGCAGGGCCTGGGCCATCGGCGTTGGCGAGGGCACGCTGGCACGCGTGCTCTTGGGCGCGAGATAGCGAGGCGCGGAGGACATGGCGGCAGTGTAGTCAGCGCAGTTGCCGGACGGGTCCCACCGAAACCCCGCTGCTAAACTGCGCCGTTTTGCGCGACCGGGCAAGTTCTTCTTGCAATGCCTCGTCGTGCCCTCAGATTCGCGCCTCTTGCCGACCGGCTCGACCGTCGGTGTCAGCGCAGCACCCATCCCTTCGCAGCATGTTGCCCAAGCTTCTCACCTCGATTTTCGGTAGCCGCAACGAGCGTCTGCTAAAGACCTACCGCCGCACCGTGCAGCAGATCAATGCGCTGGAGCCGAAGTACGAGGCGCTCAGCGACGACGAGCTGCGCGCCCAGACGGCCGAGTTCAAGCAGCGCCTTGCCGGTGGTGCGACGGTCGACGACATCCTGCCCGAAGCCTTTGCCGTCTGCCGCGAGGGCAGCAAGCGCGCGCTGAAGATGCGCCACTTCGACGTGCAGTTGATCGGCGGCATGGTGCTCAATGACGGCAAGATCGCCGAAATGCGCACCGGCGAGGGCAAGACGCTGATGGCCACGCTGCCGGTCTACCTGAACGCGCTGACGGGCAAGGGCGTTCACGTCGTGACGGTGAACGACTACCTCGCGCGCCGCGACGCCGAGTGGATGGGCAAGCTCTACACCTTCCTCGGTCTGTCGGTGGGCATCAACCTGCCGCAGGCGCCGCGCGAGCAGAAGCAGACCGCCTATGCCGCCGACGTCACCTACGGCACGAACAACGAGTACGGCTTCGACTACCTGCGCGACAACATGGTCTACGAGACGGCCGACCGCGTGCAGCGCGGGCTGGCCTACGCCATCGTCGACGAGGTGGACTCCATCCTCATCGACGAGGCGCGCACGCCGCTGATCATCTCGGGCCAGGCCGACGACCACACTGACGTTTATCTGCGCATCAACGCCGTCGTGCCCAAGCTGAAGAAGCAGATCGGCGAGCTCGACCCGCGCACCGGCGAGGGCGTCATCGAGGCGGGTGACTTCACGGTGGACGAGAAGTCGCACCAGATCCACCTGACCGAGGACGGCCACGAGGTCGCCGAAGCGCTGCTGACCGAGGCCGGCCTGATCCCTGAAGGCGCCAGCCTCTACGACGCGGCCAACATCACGCTGATGCATCACCTGAATGCTGCGCTGCGGGCCCACCACGTCTATCACCGTGACCAGCATTACGTCGTCCAGAACGGCGAAGTCACCATCGTCGACGAGTTCACCGGCCGTCTGATGAGCGGGCGCCGCTGGAGCGATGGCCTGCACCAGGCCGTCGAGGCCAAGGAAGGCGTGGACATCCAGGCCGAGAACCAGACGCTGGCGTCGATCACCTTCCAGAACTACTTCCGCATGTACGGCAAGCTGTCGGGCATGACGGGTACGGCCGACACCGAGGCCTATGAGTTCCAGGAGATCTACGGCCTCGAGACCGTCGTCATCCCGCCGAACCGCCCGACCATCCGCAAGGACGAACTGGACCTGGTCTACAAGACCGACAAGGAAAAGTACAACGCCGTCGTCGAGGACATCCGCGCCTGCCACACGCGCGGCCAGCCGGTGCTGGTGGGCACGACGTCCATCGAGAATTCGGAGCTGATCTCCAAGCTCCTCGACCAGGCCAAGCTGCCGCACAACGTGCTGAACGCCAAGCAGCACGAGAAGGAAGCGCAGATCGTGGCCCAGGCCGGCCGGCCGGGCGTCATCACCATCGCCACCAACATGGCCGGCCGCGGCACGGACATCGTGCTGGGTGGCAACGTCGAGAACCAGGTCAAGTTCCTCGAAGCCGACGACGCGATTGCCGCCGACGAGAAGGCGCGCCGCATCCAGCAGCTCAAGGACGAGTGGCAGGGCCTGCACGACAAGGTGCGTGCCGAGGGTGGCTTGCGCATCATCGCCACCGAGCGCCACGAGAGCCGCCGCATCGACAACCAGCTGCGTGGCCGTGCCGGTCGCCAGGGCGACCCGGGCTCCTCGCGCTTCTACCTGTCGCTGGACGACCAGCTGATGCGCATCTTCGCCGGCGAGCGCGTGCGCGCCATCATGGACCGGCTCAAGATGCCCGAGGGCGAGGCCATCGAGGCCGGCATCGTCACGCGCAGCATCGAAGGCGCCCAGCGCAAGGTCGAGGCGCGCAACTTCGACATCCGCAAGCAGCTGCTGGAGTACGACGACGTGTCGAACGACCAGCGCAAGGTCATCTACCAGCAGCGCAACGACATCCTCGAAGCCGAGGTGCTGCTCGCCCAGATCGGCTCGCTGCGCGACTCCACGCTGACCGACGTCGTGCGCACCTTCGTGCCGGCCGAGAGCGTGGAGGAGCAGTGGGACCTGCCCGGCCTGGAGCAGGTGCTGAGAAGCGAGTGGCAGATCGAGCTGTCGCTGGCCGAGCTCGTCAAGAAGAGCGACTCCATCACCGACGAGGAGATCGTCGAGGCGGTCGTCAAGGCGGGCGAAGAACTCTTCCAGAGCAAGATCGAGCGCGTCGGCATCGAGCAGTTCAACCCCTTCATGCGCATGGTGCTGCTGCAGAGCATCGACCAGCGCTGGCGCGAGCACCTGGCCGCGCTGGACTACCTGCGCCAGGGCATCCACCTGCGCGGCTACGCCCAGAAGAACCCCAAGCAGGAATACAAGCGCGAGGCCTTCGAGCTGTTCTCGCAGCTGCTGGACCTGGTGAAGATGGAAGTGACCCGCACGCTGTTGAACGTGCGCATCCAGAGCCAGGAAGAGGCCAACCAGGCTGCCGAGGCGATGGAGCGCCGCGCCGAGGCGGTGGCCAACGTGACGTACCAGCACCCCAACGAGGACGGCTCGATCAGCCAGGACGTCGACCCCGCCACGCTGCTGGCCGAGCATGGCCACGTCGGCCGCAACGACCCTTGCCCGTGCGGCAGCGGCAAGAAGTTCAAGCTCTGCCACGGCAAGCTGGCCTGACCTTTCGCGTCTGAATTCCCTCGAGGGCCGGCTTTGCCGGCCCTTTTTCTTGGGCTGCGCGCTCGCTGGAGCCCACCCAAGTGGGGGGAAAACCGTGCGTTTGAGCACATTGAAGACCCCGCGCCACGCGCCTGAGGGGTGCTCGGCGCGCGCCCACCCCCCTAGAGTGCAGTCCATGCCCTGGCCAAAGCTCGGGTAGTCCCTGATAGAGAACCTGAAAGCGCGTCATGAAAACGTTGTCCACCACCCTCGCTGCCCTGACCCTGGCCCTGGCTGCTGGTTCGGCATCGGCTGCGCCCGCGCCCCTGAGCTTCAGCAACCACAACCTGCAAGACGCCACCGGCTTCGGCACGGCGTTCAGTGACAGCTACTCGTTCACGCTGGCCTCCAACGGCTGGCTGGGCGGCCAGCTGTTCACGAATGCCGCGCTCGGCGGCACGCCGGTGATCGACGTCCAGTCCGTGCTGCTGCGCCGCGCGGGCAATGACGTGAACTGGACGGAAACCGTCGCCATCGACTGGGACGTGGCCGAAGACGGCGTCGAGCATTGGGCGCTGTCGACCCGCCAGCTGGCCGCCGGCCAATGGCAACTCATCGTGTCGGGCGTGAGCTACGCCGACAAGGCCGGCAACGGCTACGACGTCGACATGCAACTGCCCGAGCCGCAGAGCCTGGCCCTGGCTGCGCTGGCCCTCGTGGGTGCCGGCCTCGCGAGTCTGCGTCGCCGCTCCGCCTGAGCGCCCGTCCATCCCGAATCCGAAAGAACGACATGAAGCAATTTCTCGCTCCCAGCCTGATCGCCCTCGGTGCGCTGCTGGCCGTGGCGCCTGCTCAGTCGGCGACCCTCGTCCAGATCAAATGGCAGGGCGTCGACACCGCCGGCACCAAGCTCAGCACGCAGGACGCCACCGTGTCCACGTCGACACCGGTCACCAGCAACTACGCCACGACCGCGCTGAACTACAGCTACGTCGCCAGCGGTGACAGCTTCATCGCCTACTGCATCGAGCCCAGCCAGTCGAACGGTCGTGCCGGCCTGGCCCGCGACTATGTCGTCGACAGCTTCAGCGGCACCCAGGCCCAGCGCCTGCAAGGCCTGTTCTCTGCGGAATACGCGAGCCTGAACACCTACACCGACAAGGCCGCCTTCCAGGTCGCCGTGTGGGAAATCATGCGTGAGACGAGCGGCACGCTGGACGCCGCCTCGGGCAGCTTCCAGGTGCTCGGCAGCGACGCGACCAGCAGCCAGGTGGCTGCCCTGGCCAACACCTTCATGGCCACGGCTGCCAGCTACAACGGCCCTGCGCTGTACAGCCTGACCCGTCTGACCAATGCCAATCTGCAGGATCTGGTGACCGCCACGGCAGTGCCGGAACCGCAGACCTACGCGCTGCTGCTCGGCGGTCTGGGCATCATCGGCATGGTGGCGCGCCGCCGCCTGCCGCGCTGATCGCGTCAGCCCCTCGCCAAGGCTCCTTCGGGAGCCTTTGTGCTTTCTGGGCGTGCTGCCTGCCGAGGCTTCCTACAATCCGCGCGCTTTCCCTGACTCCTTCCGAGCGCAACATGCCCGTCAACCTCTCCGCCCCCGATCCTGCTTCCCTGTTGCCCGTGCCGGGCGTGCGCCTGGGCGTCACGATGGCGGGCGTGCGCAAGGCCAACCGGCGCGACCTCAGCGTCATTGCGCTGGACGAGGGCTCGGCGGTCGCCGGCGTGTTCACGACCAATCGCTTCTGCGCCGCCCCCGTGCAGCTCTGTCGCGAACACCTGGCTGGTGGCGCGGCGATCCGCGCCCTGCTGATCAACACCGGCAATGCCAACGCCGGCACCGGCGCCGACGGTCTGGCGCGGGCGCGCCAGACCTGCCAGGCCCTGGCTGACCTGATCGGCTGTGCGCCTGAGCAGATCCTGCCCTTCTCCACCGGCGTCATCATGGAGACGCTGCCCGTCGATCGCATCACCGCGGGCCTGCCCGGCGCACTGGCTGCGCTGCGCGCCGACGCCTGGGGCGAGGCCGCGGCCGGCATCATGACGACGGACACGCTGCCCAAGGCGGCCTCGCGTCGCATCGAGATCGGCGGCGTGCCCGTCACGCTGACCGGCATCTCCAAGGGTGCCGGCATGATCCGGCCCAACATGGCCACCATGCTGGGCTTCGTCGCCACCGACGCCAACATCGCGCCGGCCCTGCTGCAGCCGCTGGTCAAGGAAGCCGCCGACGCATCCTTCAACCGCATCACCATCGACGGCGACACCTCCACCAACGACTGCTTCATGCTGATCGCGAGTCGCCAGGCGGCGCATGCCGAGATCACCTCGCTGGACAGCGCCGATGCCCAGCTCCTGCGCGAAGCGCTGATCGCGCTGGCCCAGGAACTGGCCCAGGCCATCGTGCGCGACGGCGAGGGCGCGACCAAGTTCATCACGATCACCATCGAAGGCGGCCGCGACGAGGCCGAGTGCAAGCTCGCCGCCTACGCCATCGCCCACTCGCCGCTGGTCAAGACGGCCTTCTTCGCCAGCGACCCCAACCTGGGCCGCATCCTGGCCGCCGTCGGCTATGCCGGCATCGGTGACCTGGATCAGGGCCTGATCGACATGGACCTGGACGACGTCGCCGTGGTCCGCCAGGGCGGCCGGCTGCCGAGCTACCGCGAGGAAGACGGCCAGCGCGTCATGAAGCAGGCCGAGATCACCATCCGCATCGGCCTGAACCGTGGCGCCGCCAGCGCCACCGTCTGGACCTGCGACCTCAGCCACGACTACGTCAGCATCAACGCCGACTACAGGAGCTGAGTCGGGCGACCTGGTTGGGGTTACTGCTGTCAGGGCTTTCATCGCATGACCATCGGCGCCGTTCGGTGCCGACCCCGAGAATCGACGGTTTCCAAAAGACGCAGGAATCCGCCTGATGAAGCTCACCCTGTCCGCCATCACCCTCGCCGCCGTGCTCGCCACCAGCGCCCAGGCCCAAGGGCTCAGCTACCCCGCCACGCGCAAGGCCGATCAGCTCGACAGCTATCACGACATCGCCGTCGCCGACCCCTACCGCTGGCTGGAAGACGACAACAGCGCCGAGACCAAGGCCTGGGTGATTGCCCAGAACCAGGTCACCGACAAGTTCCTCGAAGCGATGCCGCAGCGCCTTCCCGCGCGCCGCATCTACACCGAGCTCTACAACTTCGAGCGCTTCGGCATCCCCTTCACGGAAGGCGGCCGCTACTTCTGGAGCCGCAACGACGGCCTGCAGCAGCAGAACGTCATCTACACCGCCAAATCGCTGAAGGACACGCCCGTCATCGCGCTGGACCCCAACACGCTGAGCAAGGACGGCACCGTGGCGCTGACGGGCCTGGTGCCCTCGCGCGACGGCAAGCTGCTGGCCTACGGCACGGCCGGCGCCGGCTCGGATTGGCAGGTCTGGAAGGTGCGAGACCTCGCCACCGGCCAGGACCGTGACGACAAGATCGACTGGGTCAAGTTCAGCAGCGCCGCCTGGACGGCCGACGGCAAGGGCTTCTTCTACTCGCGCTACGACGCCCCCGCCGAAGGCGCCAAGCTCACCGGCGCCAACTACTTCCAGAAGCTCTACTACCACCGCCTGGGCACGCCTCAGGCCGAGGACGTGCTCGTCACCGAGAACCGCGACGACAAGGAATGGGGCTTCGGTGCCGAGGTGTCCGACGACGGCCAACTGCTGCTCATCAACGTCTGGAAGAGCGCCGGCAGCAAGAACGGCCTGCTGGTGCTGCCCCTGCCCAAGGGCGCGTTCGCCGGCGGCAAGCCCCAGCCCGTCACGTTGAGCTTCGACGCCCAGTACAGCCCGGTGGCCGTGGTCGCCGGCAAGCTCGTCGTCAAAACCGACAAGGATGCGCCGCGCGGCCGCCTCATCGGCATCGACCTGAAGAACCCCGCGCCCGCCGGCTGGAAGACGCTGGTCGCCGAAGGCCCCGACGCGATGACCGGCGCCTCGGCCGTAGGTGGTCGCTACTTGCTGAGCTATCTGCACGACGCCGCCACGCTGGTGCGCGTGCACGGCGCCGACGGCAAGCCGCTGACCGAGGTCCAACTGCCCGGCATCGGCACCGCCAGCGGCTTCGGCGGCCGCTGGAGCGACAAGGAAACCTTCTTCAGCTACACCAGCCTGACCAACCCGGCCGAGATCCATCGCTACGACGTCAAGACCGGCAAGATCGAGCTCTTCAAGCGCCCCAAGACGGCCTTCAACCCCGACGAGTACGAGACCCGCCGCGAGTTCGTCACCAGCAAGGACGGCACACGCTTCCCGATCTTCATCGCGGCGAAGAAGGGCATCAAGCTCGACGGCAGCAACCCGACGCTGCTCTACGGCTACGGCGGCTTCGACATCTCCATCACGCCGGCCTACGGCGTGACGGCCGCGACCTGGATGAAGATGGGCGGCGTCTACGTCATCGCCTCCATCCGCGGCGGCGGCGAGTACGGCTCGGCCTGGCATGACGCCGGCACCAAGCTGAAGAAGCAGAACGTCTTCGACGACTTCATCGCCGCCGGCGAATGGCTGGTCAGCAACAAGGTCGCCAGCCCCGCCACGCTGGCCGTCAACGGCGGCAGCAACGGCGGCCTGCTGGTCGGCGCCGTCACCAACCAGCGCCCGGACCTGTTCGCCGCCGCGGTGCCGCAGGTCGGCGTGATGGACATGCTGCGCTACCAGAACTTCACCATCGGCTGGGCCTGGGCCACCGACTACGGCACCAGCAAGGACAGCGCCGAGATGTTCAAGGCGCTGCTGGCCTACTCCCCGGTGCACAACATCAAGAACGGCGCGAAGTACCCGGCGGTGCTTGTCACCACGGGCGACCACGACGACCGCGTCGTGCCGGCGCACAGCTTCAAGTACGCCGCCGCGCTGCAGGCCGCCGACACCGGCCCGGCGCCCAAGCTGATCCGCATCGAGACCAACGCCGGCCACGGCGCCGGCAAGCCCACCTCGAAGATCATCGAGGAGCGCAGCGACATCCTGGCCTTCATCGCCAACACGATGAAGCTAGAGGTGAAGTGAAGGCAGAGATTCGTGACCTGGGCGTCGGCGATGTCGACGCCCTGATCCGGCTCTATGAGCATCTGAACCCCGGCGACGCACCGCCTTCTCTGGAAGGCGTGCGCGCCGTGTTCGCGCATCCGGGGCTGCGGCACTTCGGCTTGTTCATCGGCGGAACGCTGATTGCCAGCTGCAACCTCGCCGTCATTCCCAATCTCACACGCGGTGGCAGCAGCTACGGCGTCATCGAGAACGTCGTGACCCAGGCCGACCAACGCGGCCAGGGCCACGGCCAGGCCGTCATCCGCCACGCCATCGAGCAGGCCTGGGCGGCCGGCTGCTACAAGGTCGTGCTGACCACCAGCCGCAAGGACCCGGCCGTCTGGGCGTTCTACGAGCGCTGCGGCTTCGACAGCGGCGACAAGCGCGCCTTCGTCATCCGCCGTTGAAGGCTCACCACTTCATCTCGCCCTTGTTGACCTTGGCGCCGATGTCCAGCGCAATGCCCAGCGCGGCGTCCGGGTAGGCCTGCTGCATGGCGCCGATCAGCGCGGCGGCGTTCGCGGCCTTGGGCAGCTCGGTCTCGAAGCGGGCCAGGTAGTCCTGCGTCCAGCGCAGCTGTGTCGCGTCCTGCGGCGCGCCGGCGCGGCTGTGGCCGGGGATGACGCGCAGCGGCTGCAGCGCGGCCATGGTGCCCAGCTTGCGTTGCCAGTCGGCCCGCTCCTGCACCGTCTGCGAGTCGGCCGTCCACACGTGAAGGCCAGCGAACACGTTCACGCCACCGGCAATCGTGCGCAGCGACGGGATCCACACATAGCTGCGGCCGGGCAGGGCGTCGTCCAGGCCGCGCACTTCCAGCTTCTCGCCTTCCAGCTCGATGACCGGCGTGGCCAGCGCTTCGGGCAGCGGCACGCCCTGGGGCGCGTTGGCGCCCAGGCGCGGGCCCCAGACCTGCAGCTTGGTGGCCAGTGTGGCCTCGATCTTCTTCAGCGTCGGCGCCGTCGCGACGACCCGTGCCTGCGGGAAGAACTGCTTCAGCACGCCGATCCCGAAGTAGAAGTCCGGGTCGGCCTGGCTGATGTAGATGGTGGTCAGCGTCTTCTTGCTGTCCAGCACCATGCCGGCAATGCGCAGCGCGTCAGCGCGCGTGAAGCCGGTGTCCAGCAGCACAGCATCGGTCTTGCCGCTGACCAGCACGGCGTTGACGTGGAAGCTGCCGGCGTCGGCGTTGTAGACCTGCAGGCTCAGCGGTGCGGCGGCCTGAGCGCTGGCGTCCGTGATGCCCAGCGTGAGGGCGGCCAGCGGCAGGGCGAAGCGGCGCAGGGTCTTGAGGGTGTTCATGGCAAATCCTGGGGTGGGTGAGTGGGAATGCCGTCACTCTATTGACACTGATTCAATCGATAAACATCGCTAGAGTCGACGCTTTGTCAACTCAATCGAGCAAGTCATGGACCGCCTGATCGCGATGCAGGTCTTCGTCGAGGTGGCCGAGCGCGGCAGCCTGACTCAGGCGGCCGACGTGCTCGACATGTCCCGCGCCATGGTGTCCCGCTACCTGGAGAGCGTGGAGCGCTGGCTGGGCGCGCGGCTGCTGCAGCGCACGACGCGGCGCGTCAGCCTGACCGAGGCGGGCGCGGGCGCGCTGCAGCGCTGCAAGCAGATGCTGGAGCTGGCCCGCGAGGCCGAGGCCGCGGCCGCCGAGCAGCGCCTGGCGCCGCGCGGCCGCCTGCGCGTGACGGCCAGCGCCTCGCTGGCCCAGGCGCGCCTGGCCGCGGCGGTGGCCGAGTTCCTGGCGCTGCACCCCGACTGCGAGGTGGAGCTCGTCGTGCTGGAGCGGGCGGTCAACCTCGTCGAGGAGCGCATCGACCTCGCCGTGCGCATCAGCAACCAGCTCGACCCCAGCCTCGTCGCCCGCCCGCTCGGCCGCTTCTCCTCGGTGCTGTGCGCGGCACCGGCCTACCTGGCGGGTGCCGCGCCGCTGGCCACACCCGACGACCTGCGCCAGCACCGCTGCGTGACCCATGCCTACGTCAACCGCAACGACTACGCGCTGCAGCATGAGGGCCAGTGGCTGCGCCTGCCGGTGCGTTCGGTGCTGCAGAGCAATGACGCCGGCGTCATGCACCGCGCCGTGCTGGCCGGTGCGGGCATCGCCATCCTGCCCAGCTATCTCGTCGACGAGGATCTGCGCGATGGCCGGCTGCAGCGCCTGCTGCCCGGCTATGAGCCCGAGGCCCACGCCATCCACGGCGTCTACCTGTCGCGCCAGTACCAGCCGCTGGCACTGCGCCTGCTGCTGGACTTCCTGGCCGAGCGCTTCGAGGCTGGGCTCTAGACAGGCCTTCAGAAATTCACGGCCTTGGTCTTGAGCCCGCGCGCCACCAGCGTCGCGTTGATCAGCTGGGCCTGTTCGCGGCTCGGGAAGGGCCAGACGGTCGCGCGCCAGCCCTCGGGCGTCTGGATGACGTCGGCCTGCAGCGTCTCCGGGTTGCCGTGCACGCCCACGAGGCCGGCCTGCATGCGCTTGAGCAGCGCCTCGGCCTCGGCCTTGCTGCCGGGCGGGCCGACGAGGGCGACCACCACCTTCTCCGGCGACCGGGCCAGGCGTGCCAGGCGCGGGTCTGCCGGCTCGGCTTTGGCGGCGGCCACACCTGCCGGATCCTTCTCGCTGGCGCGCTCGGCGACCTTTTCCGCGGCTGGCTCCGAAGGCTTGGACGAGCGCAGCGGCGGACGCTTGATGCCGTCGGTTCGCTCCACGAGATGGGGGCGGATGTCGGGCGGCGGCCCTTCCGCGACCGGCTCGCTGGCGGCCGGGTCCGCTGCCGAAGCGGCCGCCGAGGGCGCGGACACGGCGTCGGCCTGCGATGCGGGCTGGGCCGGCAACTCGGGCGCCGCCGCCGAGGCGGGCGTGGGCATGGAGGCCGCCGACGCGGCCGATTGAGGCGCCGGCACTGGCACCGGCACCGGCTCGGCTGCGCGGCGTGGCCACACCGCCCACGCGCCCAGGGCGATCAACATGGCCAGCACGGCGCACGCGGCGCCCACGCGGCGCATGTTCCACAACCGACGGCCGATCACTTCGGAAGGGATCCCGCGGCCGGCCAGCACGCGCGTGCGCCGGCTGCCGACGTCGATGCCGGCCGTCATCAGGTAGAGCTCGAAGGGCCAGCCGCTGTGGGCGCTGGCCATCGTCTCGTCGATGACGATGACGCGCCAGGGGCGGGACTCGGGCGTGGCGGGCGGCTCGGCAAAGCCATGCGCCAGCGCAAAGCGCTCGACGCGTGCCGGGCTCAGGCCGGGCAGGAATTTCTCGCTGAAGGCGCGCCACTGCGTGCGCGGCTTGCGGCCCATGCGCCGAGCGATGCCGAGCAGGCGTTGCGCCAGCGCGGCCATGCGCGATTGGCGTGGCGCAGCGGCCAGTTCGTCGAAGGTGACCGCGTCGGTCAGTACCGGCTCGACAAGGCCGCCCGCCTCCGCAGAGGCGCGCACAAAGGGCAGGGCCACCACGCCCACGGTGTGCACATCGCCCACGGCGATGCGCCGCGCGAGCGGGTGGCGGTTGTGCCAGGCGACGATCTGTTCGGCAAGACGGTCCATGCGTGGGGCGATCATGCCCGTTGGCTGCGGTGTCAATTGGCGCGACGAGTCCTGGAAAAAGCGGCCAGTTCGTCCCGTTCTTTCAGCCCAGGCTCAGTTCCTCGGCGGCCGGTAGACGGTGGCCGGGCCGTGCTCGGCACCCATGTGCTTGACGACGATGCGCTCGACGGTGCCGTCCGCCAGCAACTGGTTCACGAGCGCCCCCCACTTGCGCGCCTGCGCCGGCGTGAACGAGGCCTTGGACAGCACCAGCCCGCTGGGCGTGGCGCCGGCGGGATCCCAGTCCTCGATACGGGGTGGCGCAGGCAGGTTGCGCTTCTTCACGTAGTAGAGGTAGAGGATGGGGCTGGTGATGAAGGCGTCGAAGCGCGGCACCGTGAACATGCGGAACAGCGCGCCGGGGTCGGCCGCCTCGTTCAGGCGCCGGGCGGCGATCAGCTCGTCCACGTAGCGGTCGTAGAAGGGGCTGTACCGGTAGGAGCGCACGCCGCCAAAGGTCAGCCCCGGCCGGCGCATGAACTCGTCGAAGGAGTGCACGTCGGCGGGCACCCTGGGGCCCAGCACCACGACGTTGTCCTCCATGATGTAGGGGAAGAACCAGGCGAAGGTGTCGCGCTCCGCCGTCTGGATGCCCGACCCCGCCATGTCCAGCTCTCCGGTGCGCAGGGCCTGCCAGGTTCGGGCGCGCGGCCAGAGCATGGTCTCGAAGCGGCAGCCGCTGCTGCGTGCCAGCTCCTGCTGCAGATCGTCATCAATGCCGCCGTAGCCGGTGGAGTAGATCAGCCCGAACTCGTAGTGGCTGAAGCGGATGGGGCGGTCCAGGCACATCGTGGTGTCCTTGGCCCAGGCACCGGCGCTCAGCGTGGCGCCCAGCAGCCCCGCGAGCAGGCCTTGCTTGCACCGGGTGGCGAGGGCAAGGGCGCGGGCCATCAGCGTCAACCCGGCTGGCCCAGCCGCTCCAACAGCCAGGCGTTCAGGTCCTCGATCTCGGGCCCGCAGACCGAGTGCGGCATCGGGTAGTCATGCCACTGGACCTCATGGCCCAGCGCCCGTAGCGCATCGCGGCTGGCGGTGCCGCGGGCGGGCACGACGACGGGGTCCTGCGTCCCGTGCGCCATGAAGATGGGCAGGTCCGCGTTCGCCGCCGCGCGCTCGGCAGCCGTCGTCGCAGCCAGCGGCAGATAGCCCGACAGCGCCGCCACGCCGCCCAGGCGCTCGGGGTAGCGCAGCGCCGTCATCAGCGCCATCGCGCAGCCCTGCGAGAAGCCGACGAGGACGATGCGGCCGGCCGCCACGCCGCGCGCGCGCTCGCGGTCGATGAGGGCCACGATCGCCGCCTGCGACTCGCGCAGCCCGGCTTCGTCCTCGCGCTTGACGAGGTCGGCGCCGAGGATGTCGTACCAGGCGCGCATGCGGTAGCCGCCGTTGATCGTCACCGGCCGCTCGGGTGCATGCGGGAAGACGTAGCGCACCGCGCCCAGGGGTTTCAGGTCCAGCTCGTCGCAGATGGGCACGAAGTCGTAGCCGTCGGCGCCCAGGCCGTGCAGCACGATCAGCGTCGTGGCGGGGTTGGGGCCGGTCTCGATCACATGGGTTTCAAGCATGGCGCTTCCAGTCCTCGATGAGCAGTTCAAAACGTTTGTCGCCGTGGGCATCCAGGCCTTCGTCCGTCGGCCGCCAGCCGGCGCGGCGGTAGAAGGCCTCGGCACGCGAGTCGGGCTGGGTGCCCAGGTTCAGCCGGGGCAGACCCTGGTCGAACAGCCAGTTCACCATCACGTCGTGCAGCACCCGGCCGTGGCCCTGGCCGTGCAGCGCCGGGTCGACGAACATCGCCCAGATGTTGCCGTCGCGGGCGTCGCCGATGGAGAAGCCGGCAATCCGCCCGGGTTGCAGCTCGATGACCCAGCCGCGGCCGTAGTCTTCCAGATAGGGGTACAGCAGGGCGTGATCCAGCCGACCCGGCGTGAGGCGGTTTTCGGTGACCAGGTAGCGCACGCGCCAGATCTCGTCGGCGTCGTCGCGGGTGGCTTGTCTGAGTGTCATGGCGTCATTGTCGCGACAGTCGCGGGCGCCTCGGTCGTTCATGATTCTGGCCATGGGAAGCCTCTACCTCGTCCGCCACGGCCAGGCCAGCTTTGGTGCTGCCGACTATGACCAGCTCAGTGCCAAGGGCCATGAGCAATGCCGCCTTCTCGGCGCCTACTGGCGCGAGCGCGGCCAGCGCTTTGATGCCGTCTTCACCGGCACGCTGAAGCGTCACGTGCAGTCGCTGGCCGGCATCAAAGAGGGCTATGGCGGGGACCTGCCCGCCGTCGCGCTGCCGGGCCTGAACGAGTACGACAGCGAGGCCGTCGTGCACGCCGTCCACCCCGAGCCGCTGGAAGTGCCGCGCGACCCCGAGGCCGTCAGGCAGCATTTCCGCCTGCTGCGCCAGGGGCTGCTCGCCTGGATGAGCGGCGAGACGGCGCCCGCGGGCATGCCGGCGCATGCCGACTTTGCCGCCGGCGTGGCCGACGCGCTGGCCCGCGTGCTGGCGCTGGGCGTGGGCAAGCAGGTGCTCATCGTCTCCAGCGGCGGCCCCATCGCCACGGCCGTGGCCCAGGTGCTGTCCACGCCGCCCGAAACCTTTGTGGAGCTGAACCTGCGCATCCGCAATTCGGCCGTCACCGAATTCGCGTTCAACCCCAAGCGGCACCACCTCGTCACCTTCAACACGCTGCCGCACCTCGACACGGCCGAGACGCGGGCACACGTGACGCACGCCTGAGGAGCGAAGCCCCTCGTCCAAGGAATACCTTGGCCGGTCCCCCGAGGGGACGGCGATGCTTGCGGCATCGAGCAGCAAGCACATCGCCATGGCGGGCCGGCTTGGGAGCGGCCCGGCGCTCGGCCCGCGAGCTTCCATGCGTCGCGGTTGTGGCAGGTGGAGCTGGCCTCGACGGGCCATCACCAATGGCACGGTCATGGCTCTCCTGGGCGAAGCGGCCGCGCGGCCGGATCGGCAGCATGACGACTCCTCAACCCCCGATGGAGTTCCGTCATGTCCGCACCCCGCTTCTTCGCCCTCACTGCCCTCGTTGCACTCGCCGCCGCCGCCTTCGTCGAGCCGGCCGAGGCGCAGAGCTTCCAGTTCACCCAGACCGGCTATGCCGACGACGCCACGCTGAGCGGCAGCTTTGCCGGCAGCGACCTCGACGGCGACGGCTGGCTCTACGGCTACGAGCTGACCGAGTTCAACCTGAACTGGTCCGGCAACCGCGCCGTGCAGGCCTTCAGCCTGGGCTACCAGGACCGCGCCGGGCTGGAGTACGAGCTGGCCACCGGCACGCTCTGGCACATGGCCGCGGTCAGCCAGAACGACGAAGGCGTGCGCTTCTTCAGCTTCGACAGCATGGGCTGGCCCAGCTACACCATCCCCGGCGTCGTCACCGACGAGCGCCTGGGCCTGGCGTCGATGAGCTGGCAGCCGCTGCAGGTCACGGCCGCCGTGCCGGAGCCGCAGAGCCTGGCGTTGCTGCTGGCGGGCATGGGCTTCATCGGGCTGCGGAGCCAGCGTCGGCGCGAACGCTGAGCCCGGCTCCCTGTCAACCGCGCCCGCTTTGCCGCCGCGTTGATCGCGCGGCCCAAAATGGCGGGCATGCACGCGCACCTGCCCGCACGACGAGGCCGGCCGCTGCGACAGGGAGGCCCCGTTTGATCGACTTTCAGAATCTCGGCAAGCGCTACGGCGCGTTCGACGCCGTGCGCGACATCTCGCTCACCGTGGAG
The DNA here is from genome assembly GCA_963422775.4 of uncultured Roseateles sp. Lineage (GTDB taxonomy): Bacteria > Pseudomonadota > Gammaproteobacteria > Burkholderiales > Burkholderiaceae_C > Pelomonas. The sequence continues at coordinate 76,695 of CAUJSJ030000088.1, read as the reverse complement.
CGTGGCGAGCTGTTCGGCTGCCTCGGGCCCAATGGCGCGGGCAAGACGACCACCATCCGCATGATGATGGGCATCCTGGTGCCCAGCCACGGCAAGGTGCTGATCCAGGGTCTGGACTGCCACGCCCAGCGCGCCGAGGTGCAGCGCCACGTGGGCTATCTGCCCGACACGCCCATCTTCTACGACTACCTGCGCGGGCGGGAGATCCTGCAGTTCGTGGCGGAGATGCATGGCTTCCCGCGGCGCGAAGCGGCGGCCCGCGCCGACCGGATGCTGGACGAGTTCGGCCTGCGCGAGGACGCGCAGGAGTACGCGGTGAACTACTCGCTGGGCATGAAGAAGAAGCTCGGCCTGGCGTGTGCGCTGATCCACGAGCCCGAGGTGCTGATCCTGGACGAGCCGATCAACGGCCTGGACCCGCGCGCCTCACGCGATGTGCAGGAGCGCCTGCGCACGCTGGCCGCGAAAGGCTGCACCATCTTCGTGTCCACCCACCTGCTGGACATGGCGGAACGGCTGTGCTCGCGCATCGGCATCATCCACAAGGGCCAGCTCGCGGCCATGGGCACGCCGGGCCAGATCAAGCAGCAGTTGGCCGCCTCCGGCCAGGACGGATCGCTGGAAGACGCCTTCCTGCACATCACCTCGCAGCAGCATGAGGCCGCGCCGAGCGACCCGGCACCCACGCGCCAGGAGTTGCAGCCATGAGTGGCGTGAGCGGCCCAAGGGCCGCGCCGAGTGCGCCGCAGATGTTCTGGCTGCTGACGCGGCTGCGGGCGCGCCGCCTCTACAACCTGCTGGGCATGGTGGGGCGGCTGTCGTTCACGCGCAAGAAGAAGGCCGCCGTGCCAGCCCCTGCTGAGGCTCAGGTGCAGGCCCAGGCCCCGCAAGGCCGCACCGGCACGGCCAAGAAGGCGCTGGCCGGCCCCATCCTGGGCATGCTCGTGGCGCTGTTCATGCTGTTCAGCTTCGGCAGCATCGCCTTCCAGAGCGTGATCCACCTGCACGATCGGGTGGACGTGCCGCCGCCGCTGTTGCCGACCTCGTCGCCTAGAGCGCATCAGGTACATCACGCCGATCAGACCGATGAAGCCAGCGGCACGGCAAGGGCCGGCGAAACGCATCGATGGAAGGCGCTGGAGCGAGGCCCGTTCAGCCCCGAGCTGCTGCAGGCCACGGCGGGCCTGGCGACGCTGCTGCTGGTGATGTCCATCTTCAACGACCTCGGTGCGCGCGAACTGGCCAAACCCGAGTGGGACATGGAGTGGCTCGTCACCCTGCCCATCGCCATGCCGACGCTGCTGTGGGCCCGGCTCGTGGAGCGCACCTTCACCAGCGCGTTCGGGCTGATCGCCTTCCTGCCGCTGTGCACCGTGCTGGCCTGGCTGTCGGGCATGCGCTGGTGGCTGGCGCCGTTGGCGGGGTTGGCGGCCGCCATTCCCTTGTGTTCGTTGTCGGCCCTCGGGCGCTCGCTGGTGGACATCGGCCTGCGGCTGAAGCTGGCACCGTCCAAGCTGCGCAACCTGCAGGCGCTGATGTCGGTGCTGGGCATGGTGGGCATGTACCTCGCGCTGTCGCTGTCGTCATCAGGCGGTGGGCAATACGGCGTGGCCGTGGTGACGGCGCTGCCGTCCTGGGCGGTGTGGGCGCCGCCGGGCCTGGTGGTGCAGGCGCTCAACGCCGCCGATGCGGGCCATGGCCTGCTCTTCATGCTGGGGGCGTTGGCGCAGGTGCTGGCACTGGCGGCGCTGGGCGTGGCCTGGATGCAGCACCAGCTGCGCCACGGCGTGCTGGCCGGAGGCTCCCGCGAAACCGTGGGCCGCGCCGCCGCGGACCGGCCCACGCGGCCCACATGGCCTGCTGGCGCGGCGATGTTCATCAAGTCCGCCGTGCAGCGGCGCGAGCTGCGCCTGCTGGCGCGAGACCGCAACTTCCTCGTCCAGACCCTGCTACTGCCGGTCGTCATCATCGGCAGCCAGGTGGTCATGAACGGCGGCTTCTCGGCGCTCGGCGCACTCTGGGGCGGCCCGCCGGCCCTGGTCGCGTCGGCGGCCTTCGGCATCGCCAGCTACATGCTGATGCTCTCGGCCTTCCAGACCCTCAACACCGAGGGCGGTGCGCTGTGGCTGCTCTACACCTTCCCGCGCAGCATCGGCAGCGTGCTCAAGGAGAAGGCCCAGCTCTGGGCGGTGCTCGCACTGGCCTATCCGCTGCTCATCCTGGTGCCTGGCGCGCTGGTGTCGGGCCACGCGAACTGGCGCTACCTGGGCCATGCGGTGCTGGCCCTGGCCGGCGTGCCCATCTACGCCGTCATTGCCGTGGCGCTCGCCGTGTTCGCCAGCGACCCGCTCGCCACCGAGCAGGGGGCGCGCGTGCGCCCGAGGTACCTCTACCTCTTCATGCTGCTGAGCGGCTTCTACGTCTACGGCATCTGGGCCGCGCAGTGGTGGCAGTCGCTTGAGATTGCGCTGCTGGCGGGCCTGCTGGCGATGGCGCTGTGGCAGAAGGCGTCGGATCAACTGCCCTTCTTGCTCGACCCCGTCGCCGCGCCGCCGGCAAGGACGGCGGCGGCGGATGGCCTGATCGCGGCCATGACCTTCCTCGTGTTCCAGATCGTCATCGCCGCCCTGTGGTTCGCCGTCCGGCCACGCATGCTGGGGGCCGGGTTGCTGGCCTCGTTCGTCGGGGCCGGCGCCATCACCTACGCCCTGGTGCGGCTGGTTTACTGGCGCACCGGTACGCAGCCGCTCCCGCGCGTGCTGGGGCCTGAGGCGCGGCTGGGGTCGACCTGGCGCACCGGCGCCGTCATGGGCGCGGCGGCGGCGGGTCTGGGCCTGGCCTACCTGCTGGCGATGCGGCAACTGGACCTGCTGCCGGCGCAGGGCGCCGCGGGGTCCTCGCTGCGCCTGTGGCTTGCCGCCCTGGGCATCCTGGCGGCGCCGCTGTTCGAGGAGTTCATCTTCCGCGGCCTCATCTTCGGCGGCCTGCGCCGTTCGATGCCGTTGCTGCCTGCGGCGGTTGCCAGCGCGGCCGTGTTCGCCATCGTCCACCCGCCGGTGTCCATCATTCCGGTGTTCGTCCTGGGCCTGTGCACGGCCGTAGCCTACGAGCGCAGCAGAAGCCTCGCCGCCCCGATGCTCACCCACGCTGTCTACAACGCCGCGGTGATCGGCTACCAGTTCCTCCCGCCTGCGGCCTAGGCGCCGGCCCGGGCGGGCTTGATCCGGGACAATGCGGCGCAATGCCCGCCCCGCTTTTCACCTCGCTGATCACCCCGCCCCCGGCCGCCACGGCGCCGGCCCACGAACGCTTCCTGCACCTCGCCCGACTGGCCCTGGCCAGCGGGCAGTTCGGCAAGCTGCTGCTGTCCGGTCCCGTGGGCGATGAAGAAGACGTCGAGCGGCTGACGGTTCGCCTCGTCGACCTGCGCGGTGAGCCGACCCTGAGCTTCCTGTGGCGCCACCGCACCAAGGACATCACGAAGAACCACGCGCCCGAGGCCGGCCTGGCCGAGATCGCCACGCTGCTGGGCGCGCGCTTTCGCAATGCCCACCTGCACACGGCCTCGGAAGAAGTGCAGTTCGCCGTCAGCCGCAAGGGCCGCGAGACGCTGCGGGTGACGCGCCTGGACGCGGACAGCGGCGCCGAGGCCGCCGCGCCCGCCGCTCACGACAAGGCCAAGCAGCGCCCGCTGGACATGGCCCACCCGGTCTGGTCGGCACTCGGCCTGACGCACCTCGTCAAGGCCGAGCCGGCCCTGGTGCCGGCGATGGCGCGCAAGTGGAAGCAGATCAACCGCTTCGTCGAGATCCTGTCCTCGGCCGTCGACGAGGCCGGGCTCGCCGGCCCGGTTCGCGTGGCCGACTTCGGCTCCGGCAAGGGCTATCTGACCTTTGCAGTGCACGACTGGCTGCAGGCCCACGGCATGCAGCCGCGGGTTACCGGCATCGAGCTGCGCGACGACATGGTGCGCCTGTGCAATGCCGTCATCGAGGGTGAACAGCTCGCCGGCATCCGCTTCGACCAGGGCGATGTGCGCACCCAGGCCGTGCAGCCGCTGGACGTGATGATCGCGCTGCACGCCTGCGACATCGCCACCGACCACGCCCTGCACGTCGGCCTGCAGTCCGGCGCCCGCGTCATCATGAGCTCGCCCTGCTGCCACAAGGAGCTGCGCCCGCAGATGACGATGCCCGCCGTGCTGCGGCCCATGCTGCAGCACGGCATCCATCTCGGCCAGGAAGCCGAGATGGTGACCGACTCGCTGCGCGCCCTGCTGCTGGAGAGCCAGGGCTACCGCACCCAGGTGTTCGAGTTCATCGCGCTGGAGCACACCAGCAAGAACAAGATGATCCTGGCCGTGAAGGCGCAAGGCCTGGCCGCCGAGGCGCTGGCCGCGCGCCGGCCCGAACTGCTGGCGCAGATCGCCGAGATCAAGCGCTTCTACGGGCTGCGGGAGCAGCGCCTGGAGCAGTTGCTGGACGCCACCCCGGCCTGAGTCGTCGCCGCAAGGCGAGCAACCGACTCACCCCACGCGCCCGAATGCCACGCCGACCCGCCCGCGCCCACCACCACGTCTATGTGGTGCTGCTGTCCGAGCGCGTGTGGAACGAGGCGGCGTTCCGCAAGGCCAACCCCGGCCATGACATCGTCAAGCCCTGTGTCTACGTCGGCATGACCGGGCTGGACCCCGACCTGCGCTTTGACCGGCACATGGCCGGCGTGCAGGCCAACCGTTTCGTGCTGAAGTACGGCGTGCGCCTGATGCCTGAGCTCTATGAGTTCTACAACCCCATGCCCTATGACGCGGCGCGCGACATGGAAGTGGAACTTGCCATCGGCCTGCGTGAAGCGGGGTATGGGGTGTGGCAGGCCTAGCGCACTTGTGCAGGTCAAGCGCTGGGACGGGGTGAGGCTGTCGATTGCCGAATCGGTTGCCGGACTTCCCAAGTCGACGGGTCGGGATGGAGTCTGGCCCAGGCGATAAAAAGGCAAGCCTGCCGCCAAGCGAGCTCGTCGCGCCGTACAGCTTCCGCCTGGCTGCTTTCGACCCGTTGCAGCCGGTCGCGATTGATTGACCATTGGCTGCTCAGCAGAGGAAAGCTGACATTCATAGCGAACTCTTAGACTGCGCAAGCGCACTGTAGGCAACTCGATCTACGGCTCGACGGCCTATCGACTACCACCTAGAGGTCTACAAAACGATGAATAGACGCACGCTCTTCCTACTCGCACTGGCACTCTGCTCGGGCGCAACTGCTGGCCAAACGGTCGACGTCTCGATGGTCAGCCTCATCGCAAACCCGAAAGACTTTGACGGTAAGAAGGTCAGATTGATCGGCTACGTGCGACTTGAGTTCGAGGGTGACTCGATCTATTTGCACCGAGACGACGCCCGGCAGCGCAACTTCAAGAATGGCCTTTGGCTTGATGTCGAGGTGCCTCAAAAGCGGAGGCCGACCATTAACAACCGATACGCCCTTGTCGAGGGAGTCTTTTCAATGGAGGAGCGAGGGCACATGGGCCTCTGGTCGGGAACCATCAAGAACGTGACCAGACTGGAGCCGTGGCGCCCGGACTAGCTCTCGGGCGACGGTCGCCTGAATCGTCTTCGGACATCAGCTTCCGCCATAAAGCCGCCACCGCACCCGGAGCGGCGACCGACCGCTCGTGGCCGGCAGCCGCCCCACGAGCGGATCGGCCCGAACGTCCGCAGCCGCTGCTTGAGTGCCCATCGTCCCCGTGGCGGTTTGCGTCCCGCGATGCCGTCGCGTCCGCATTCGCGGCCCGCAGCGGGCCCGGCATCTCCAGCCAGTCCAGGTCGTTCTCCAGCGCGTGGAGGGCGTCGTCGCCGATGTGACCGGCGAGTCGCGCATGGCCAGCAGCACCTCGCGTGCCCCGCGCTCCTCGCAGGCGATGGGGCGCCGTCGTCTCGCCATCGCAGCGGAAGGTGTGCCGGCGCCCGATGGCCGGCACGTGTGGTCGTCGCTCAGCGGCGCCGGCGGCTGGCGATGAGGCTCAGGGCCAGCAGGCCCGGCAACAGCAGCGCCCAGCCGGCCGGCTCGGGCACCACGGCAGCCTGTTCGACGCCGTCCAGATGCACGCGCCAGAAGCCGCCCTTCTGGTCGTTGGCGTTGATGTCGTAGCCGGGCTGGTTCCAGTCCACGAGCCTGATCGGCGCATCGGCGTCGTAGCTGAAGCCCTGGGCCAGCGTCGCGCCCAGCGCGTCGTTGGAGCTGGCGTTCAGCACGAGGCGATAGCTGCCGGCCGCGGCGGCCGTGAACTGAAGGCCGGCGTCAAAGTAGCCGGCCGCTGCGTTGATGAGGCTGCCGCTGTCGTTGTCGGCATTGACGATGGCGCCGCCGCTGGCCAGGAAAAGTTGCGGGTCGAAGTTCAGGCCGGACTGCCAGGAGTCGGTCCACAGGCTGACGGTGCTGCCGGCGGCAACCTGGAAGTCGATGACGATCTTGTCGTTGTGGTTGACGGCCTGGCCGGAGAAGCTCAGGTCGGCGGCCTGGGCGCCCAGGGACAGCGCGGCCAGGGCGAGCGCGAGGAGGTGCTTGTTCATGTCGGTTCCTTGTCGGGTCAGGGCGCCAGCACCGGCGGGTTGGCGCGGGGCGTCGTCTGGGCCGAGGGGCGCAGGTGGTTCTCGCCGGCGCGAACCTCATAGGCTGCGGCGAAGGTCTCGATGTTGCTGGGGCTGGCCACGGTGTCCACGTACCACCACTCGCCGACGACGCGGTCGCGGTTCACGTCCATGACCATGTAGCCGCGGCGCGTCAGCTGCACGTATTTGTAGTGCGGGTTGTAGAGCTTGATGGCGCCGGCGATGCCGCCGTTCGTGTCGCTGTCGATGCCGGGCGACGTGACCGAGGTGCCGACGAACTCGACGGCCAGCGAACCGGCGCCGGTCGCCTTGTCGTAGGACGCCGGGTTGTAGGGGTTGGGATTGAGGTCGGCCGCCCAGCTGCTGTGGATGTCGCCGGTCAGCACGACGACGTTGTTGACCTGCGGGTGCGTGGCGTCGCCCTTGATGCCGGCAAAGATGCGGTTGCGCGCCGGCTCGTAGCCGTCCCACTGGTCGCTGTTGATGAAGTACAGGCCCGGGTCGGTCGCCTGGTTGCTGCCCGGCGCCTTGAGCTGGGCGAACATGACGCCCTGGCCGAGCAGCTTCCACTGCGCCGGCGTGCTGCGCAGGCGGTTGACGAGCCAGGCCTCCTGGGCGTCGCCGAGCAGGGTGCGGCTGGCATCGCCGTAGCCGGGGTCGGTCGTCGCGAAGCCGGCGCCGAAGGGCGTGGCATGCACGGCGTTGGTCAGCTGCTCGGAGCGGGCATTGACGCGCTCTTCCAGCATCAGCATCTCGGCCAGGTCGCCGTAGGCGAAGCTGCGGTGGTTGTCGCGCGGGTTGTTCACGTCGACCGGGCGCACCGGCATCCACTCGTAGTAGGCCTGCAGGGCCGCGGTCACGCGGGCGGCCCAGTCGCCTTCGGTGGCGGGCTGGTGGTTCTCGGCGCCGGTCTTGAACGCGTTGTTGGCGGTCTCGTGGTCGTCCCAGATGGCGATCATCGCGTGCTGGCGGTGCAGGGCCTGGGCGTCGGCGTCGCGCTTGTACTGGGCGTGGCGCTGGCGGTAGTCCGCGAGCGTGATGATCTCGTTGGCCGGCTCGGGCGTGCGCGCGCTGCCGTACTGGCCGGCGCCGTATTCGTAGAGGTAGTCGCCCAGGTGCATGACCAGGTCGAGGTCGGCGCGCGCAGCCACGCGGGCGTAGGCGTTGAAGTAGCCGAAGGCGTGGTTGGAGCAGCTCACCACGGCGAAGCGCAGGCTGTTCACGCCGGTGGTGGGCAGCGTCTTCGTGCGGCCGACAGGGCTGTCGACGCCTTCGCAGCTGAAGCGGTAGTAGTAGGTGCTGCCGGGCTGCAGGCCGGCGGCGTCGACCTTGACCGTGTAGTCGCGGCCGGGGTTGGTCTTGGCCGTGCCGCGTTGCACCACCTGCGTCAGCGTGGGGTCGGTGGCGATGATGTAGCTCAGCGTCAGCGCCGGGCGCGGCGTGGCGGGCGTGATGCGCGTCCACAGGATGACGCGGTCGGCCAGCGGGTCGCCGCTGGCGACGCCGTGGTCGAAGCGCAACGCGGCCAAGGCGGCCTCGGCGGCCAGCATCGGCGCGGTGGCGGCGATGGCCACGGCACCGGCGCCGGAGCGCTTGAAGAAATCACGGCGGCTGCTGCCGGGCCGTGCTGGCTGGACTTTGTTGGGACGCCCCATGCTGGACCTCGCGCTGAGTGCCGCGGCGAAGGCCCCGGCGAAGCGCGAAGGATGGCGGGCGAGTGTGACCGGCCTGCGACGCCCGCAGTCTCCAACGGATCAGGTCAACGCGGGTTCCGGCGCCGCGCCGGCAGCGCTGCTGCCGGGGTCGGGAGGGCGGTGCGGGGTTGAACGTTCGCGGTGCGCGCGGCGCACGCGTTCGTCAAGCTCCCGACGCAGGCTTGTACGGGGGTGCCTCGGCGGCGGCCTGCACCTGCGGCTCGCCCACCAGGGGGCCCGCTGCGGCGCCACCCAGCGCGCCGGCAATGGCGCCCACCGTGCTGCCCACGACGACACCGACGGGGCCGCCCACGACGCCACCGATGGCCGCACCCGAGGCCGCGCCGACGATCACGCCGCCTCCAACCAGCACCGAGCCCCTCTCGCGCTCGGCCTCATCGGGTTCCAGCGGCGACTGCGCCGCGGGGTCCGGATCCTGCGACGGAATGCCGTGGCCCGGACGGGCTTGCTCGGCAAGGTCTTGGTCGACCGGCGTGCTGTTCGACGGCGCGATGGTGGCTGGGGTCATGTGCTCTCCTGGGCAGTGGGCGATGGCGCTGGCGCGGCGCAGGCCTTCGCAACGGCGCGAGCGCGGCTTCCAGCGGCGGCCTGGCAGGTCGCATCGCGTCACATGATCGGGCGCGGCCATCGCAGCGTCGGTGCGATGCCGAACACCCGCGCCGGCGCCCAGGGCTGGCGCCCGCCTGCGCGCCAGCCGGGGTCGGTCAGCGCACCCGGCGGCGCTGGGCGATCAGACCCAGGCAGGCCAGGCCGGCCAGGATCATGGCCCAGCTGCCCGGCTCGGGCACCGGCACCGCGCTGGTGACGAAGTGGCCGTCGGTGGCCAGGCCGTTGGCGGCCGTGAAGCCGTAGAACACCGGCACGCCGACCAGGCCCAGGTCGGCGAAGCTGACCTGTGCGCTGACGCTGAACGTGCCGAGGTTGAGGTGGTCGATGGTGCCCGTCAGCGTGCCGGCGTTGTCGTTCAGGCCCGAGGGCGTGTACTGCACCGAGGCGTACCACTGGAAGTCGGGGTCGCGGATGTCGTCGCCCAGGCCGGTCTCGGTGAAGGCCAGCGGCGTCACCGAGCCGCCCGCCAGGATCTGCAGGCTGGGCGAGACCGGCTCGCCGGTGAAATGGAAGGTGTCGATGCCGAAGGCGACGCTGGCCGGGCTGAGCCCGTCGTAGCCCAGGCCCGAGCCCGCGCCGCCGACCCCGGCGGCGTCGCTCAGCGTGAAGGTCAGGCCGTCGCCGCGCAGGTCCTGGCTGACCGGGATGAAGAAGTGGAAGTCGAAGGCGAAGGCCTGGTTGTAGTCCAGCGTGATGGCGTTCGGCGCGAAGCCGGCGCCGCCCTGGCCGCCCACACCCGACGACGTCAGGATCAGGTCGCTGTAGGTGAAGCCGTTGCCCGGCGTGAAGTTGTCGGCCGTGGCGCTGCCGTACAGCTGCCAGGTGGTGAAGTCGGTGAATCCGCTGGCCAGGCTCACGCCCTGGTCGGCGTGGGCCATGCCGGTGGCGAGGATCAGCGGCAGGAACAGTCGAGCGAGCTTCATGGCGGGTTCTCCGATCAGGGTTGGACGCCAGTCTCGGAAGCGACCGTTAGGCAAGCGTTAGCGAAAAGGCCTGATGCGCCCCCCCGAATCAGTGGTCTAGCATTTGGGCCCATGGCACTCGCCCACACCAAGACCCGTGCGCCGCGCCCGCGTGCCGGCCTGCTGCTGCCGCGCCCGGCGCTGCTCGCTGCCGTGCAGCGCGCGCTGGACGCCCACCGCGTGCTGCTCATCTGCGCGCCCGCCGGCTACGGCAAGACGGCGCTGCTCACACAGGCCCTGGCCGACGTGGCCGAAGACAGCGCCGTCGCCTGGGTGGCGCTGGACGAGGGCGACGACCTCGGTCGGCTGCTGGACTGCCTGTTCGCCGCCTTCGAGCCCTACGACCCGCCCTGGCGCACGGCGCCCGAGGGCCTGCGCGACGCGGCCCTGCGCGGCGGCGCCGAGATCGTCACCGTGGCCGACGCCATGCTGAACGCGCTGGAGGCCTGCGAGGTCGAGCACGGCCTCATCGTGCTGGACGACGCCCACCACCTCGTCGACCCCGCCTCGATGCAGTTCCTGGACCGCTGGCTGGCCCGCATGGGCGAACGCTGGCGCCTGGTGCTGTCGGCCCGCCACGAGCCCGCGCTGCGCCTGGCACGCCTGCGCGCCACCGGCGAGCTGGCCGACCTGGGCCCGGCCGAGCTGGCGCTGGCCCGTGCGGAGGTGGCGCAGCTGGCCCAGGCCGCGGGCCTGGACGAGGCTGCCGCTGCCGGGCTCTATGAGCGCTGCCAGGGCTGGCCCGCCGGGCTGCGCCTGGCCCTGGGCATGAACCCGGGCCAGCGCCTGCCCGCGGCCATCGACCGCGCCACCTTCGACTACCTCGCCGCCGAGGTGCTGGACCGCCTGGAGCCCGGGCTGCGCGGCTTCCTGCTGCGCACCAGCGTGCTGCACGAGCTGGACGTGGCGCGCTGCCAGGCCCTGGGCGAGGATGCCAACGCCGCCGGCTGGCTGGCCGAGATGGAGCGGCTGGCGCTCTTCGTCACCGTCGTCGACCTGGCGCCCCTCACCTTGCGCCTGCACCAGCTGTTTCGCGACATGCTGCAGCAGCGCCTGCGCCAGGAGCAGCCTGAAGCCCACCGCCAGCTGCTGGAGCGCGCCGCGATGTTGGAAACGGACGCGCTGCGCCGCCAGGGCCTGCTGCTGGCCGCCGGCCGGCCCGAGCGTGCCGCCGAGCTGCTGCTGGCCGATGGCGCGCTGCTGATGAACCACCTCGGCGCCCAGGGCCTGCTGGACCTGACCAAGCGCTTCGAACCCGCCTTCGCCGAGGCCTGCCCCGAGCTGCACCGCGTCAAGGCGCTGTCGCTGTGGGTGCTGTGGGAGGCCCAGCAGGCCGAGTGGCATCTGAGCCGGGCCGAGGTGCTGTTCCAGGCGCGTGGCGACGAGGCCGGGCTGCGCGCTTCGCGTGCCCACCGCAGCATCCTGCTGATCGCGCAAGGCCGGCTGGGCGAGGCCGAGGCGCTGCTGCGCGACCTCGACCCGTTTGCCCTCAGCGGCGAGCTGCGCCGCATGACGCTGCTGGGCCGCGCCTGGCATGCGCTGGAGAGCTGCCGCTTTGACGCGGTTGCGCCGCTGTTCGACGCGCTGGTGACCGAGCTGCTGCAGACCGCCTCGCTGGAAGCCTGGTACACCGGTTCGCCGCCGCCGCGGCAGGTCAGCTGCGCCGGCATGGCACCGGTGGTGGACCGCTGGTACCGCGGCGCCCTGCAGGTGCTGGGCGACCGGCCGCTGCCCTTCGGCGTCAACGCCCACATGGCCCAGGCCTGGAACCTGTTCTGGCAGGGGCGCCTGGCCGAGGCGCAGCAACTGCTGGCCCGCGCCGAGGCCGACGCCGCCTGGTTCGGCCGCCTCGTCATCGCACGCAACCACGGCCAGGCCCTGCACGCGATGCTCGACCTGATCGCCGGCCGCCACGACGACGCGCTGGAGCTGATGCGGCTGCGCCTGGCCGAGCACGTGCCGGGCTATGGCGCCTGGGGGCAGTGGCATGCCAGCTTCTTCATGGCCCGCATGGCCGCGGCCGTGGGCAACCGCGAGGCGCTGGCCGACGGCCTGCAGCGCCTCGTGCGCGTCGGCGCCGACCTGCCCGACCTCGCCATGCCGCACCGGCCGCGGCCGCTGCTCGGCCTGCAGGCGCAACTGGCCGCGCTGGAGGGCCGGCGCGACGAGGCCATCGCCGCCTGGCGCGGCCTGCTGGCCGATGGCGAGAGCGGCGACCTGCTGGGCCAGCTGGCCGAGGCGCGTGTGCGCCTGGCCGCGCTGCTGCTGGAGGGGGGCGACCGCGCCGCCGCCGCCGAGGCCCTGGCGCCGGCCCTGGCCAGGACCTCGCCTGGCGGCCTGATGTGGGCGACGCCGCGGCTGCTGCAGGTGGCCGCCCAGGACTGGGACGACCTGCTGCAGGCGGCCGACGTCGCCCGCCTGCGCGGCTGGGCCGACGCGGTGCGGCCGGCGGCGCTGGCCGGCGTGGCAGTGGCGGTGGCGCCGGTGGACGACCGCCTGTCCCAGCGCGAGGCCGAGGTCATCGCCCAGATCGCCGCCGGCGCCAGCAACAAGCACATCGCCCGCGCGCTGGACCTGAGCCCTCACACCGTCAAGCGGCATGTGGCCAACATCCTCGACAAGCTGGGCCTGAACTCACGCGGCGAAGCGGCCGCGTGGTGGAACCGGCAGGCTCACGCTTCAACCAGGCCCGGCACGCTGGCCTGACCCAGGGCCCGGGACAGCTTGGCCCAGGCCGCGTCGTTGAGCAGTGCACGCGCCGAGGCCAGCACGGGGGCCTGAACCGCCGGCGGCAGCCCGCCAACGATCAGCGCGCGCTCGGCAGGGCTGAGCGCCGGGATCATCCAGCGCAGCGTCTCGCTCATCTCGCGCGGGCCGATGCTGGCGAGGATGCGGCCGTGGATGTCGGACAGCTCCGCGTCCGAGTAGGCCGCCCACAGCGCCTGGTTGTGGCGGCTTTCCTCCACGGCCATGTGCTCGAAGTTGTGCGCGACGAAGGCCGCGAAGCGCCGGTACAGGCGCTGGGCCGCACCGGCTGACGGCAGGGCGCGCAGCGCGGCGGCTTCGGCACGCAGCGTGGCGATGGTGTCGAGGTGCTCGTCATGCTCCACCTCGATGGCGGCGCTGGCGCCGGCGCGGCGGGCCTCGATGGCCGGGTGGATGAAGGTGTTCTCCTTCTCGACATGGTGCTTGGCGGCGTCCAGCAGCGCGTCCAGCTGGGCCAGGCCGGCGGCCAGGTCCAGCGGGTCGTCGACGTCCAGGCGGCTCAGCTGCTGCAGCGTGTCGCTCATGAACAGGCGCAGGGCCTTGTGGATGTGGGCGTAGAGGTCGAGGCGGGGGGCGGTGGTCATCGTGAGGCTCCGGGTTGGGCCGGCGCCAGGGTGGGCCGGATGCTCGCCAGTGTTCCGAGCGGGGCCGGCGCTGCCATCGCCCTGATGGGCCATCGCCGAGGGGCCATGGCCATGACTCCCGTCATGGCTCTTCGCGGGCCGCCGCGCTGGCCCGTCGGGGCGATGCCTTGCCCGAGGCCGCTCGGCACAGTGACGACCCATGCCCCGCCTCGCCCTCCTGCTGCTCTGCACCGCCGCCCTGGCCGCTCGCGCCGAGCTGCCGGAGCGCCTCAGCCAGACCGGCCTCGATGGCGCCGCGGCGCGTGCCTTCGAACCGCGTTTTGCGCTGTGGTCCGACGGCGCCGCCAAGCGGCGCTGGATCGCCCTGCCGCCCGGCACGCAGGTGGACGCGAGCCAGCCGGACGCCTGGCGCTTTCCGCCCGGCACGCGGCTGTGGAAGGAGTTCAGCGTCGATGGCCGGCCGGTGGAGACGCGCCACTTCGTGCTCGGCGCCGATGGCCACTGGGAAGGCGCCAGCTACGTCTGGGATGGCGCCGACGCGGTGCGCGCGCCGGCGCGCGGCCAGGTGCTGGCCCTGCCGGGTGGCAAGCGCTACGAGGTGCCGTCGACCGGTGACTGCATCGCCTGCCACGCCGGCGCGCGCAGCCCCGTGCTGGGCTTCGCGGCCCTGCAGCTGGGCCCGGCCGTGCCAGCGCTGGTGCGCGAAGGCCTGCTGAAGAACGCGCCCGCCGCCTGGGGCGTGCAGGCGCCGGACTTCATCGCCGCCAGCGCGGCCGAGCATGCCGCGCGCGGCTATCTGCACGGCAACTGCGGCCACTGCCATTTCGACGGTGGCGTGCCGGTACCGCTGCGCCTGGCGCTGGATGTGGGCCAGGTGCCCGCGCCGGTGGACGCGACCAAGGTGCTCAGGCGCGCCGGCACGCGCAACCCCTACCAGCAGATGCCGCCCCTGGGCACCCGCGAGATCGATGCCCAGGGCCTGGCTTTGTTGGCCCGCCACTTCAACCCGCTCAACCAGGAAAACCGCCCATGAAAGCCCTCATCCCCGTTCTCCCCCTGCTCATCCTGCTGGCCGGCGCCGCCCAGGCCGCCGACCGCGCCGATCGCATCGAGCGCGGCCGCTACGTCGTCAACACCAGCGGCTGCATGGACTGCCACACCCCGCTGAAGATGGGCGCCAACGGCCCCGAGCCCGACATGACGCGGCTGCTGTCCGGCCACCCGCAACAGCTCGTCATCACGGCGCCCGTGGCCGTGCCGGCCGGCCCGTGGATGGCCGTCACCGCCGTCACGGCCACGGCTTTCTCCGGCCCCTGGGGCGTGAGCTTCACGGCCAACCTGACGCCGGACATGGAGACCGGCCTGGGCCGCTGGAGCGAGAGCGACTTCGTGCAGACCATCCGCACCGGCCGCCACCTCGGCCGCGGCCGACCGGTGCTGCCGCCCATGCCCATCCCCGTCTACAGCCAGATGACGGACGACGACCTCAAGGCCGTGTTTGCCTACCTGAAGAGCCTGCCGCCCATCCACAACCAGGTGCCCAAGCCGTTGGCGCCGATCCAACCCTGACCGCGCCGAATCGCGCCTCACACCCAAGGAGATTGCCATGACCCTGATTACCCCCGCCCGCCTGGGCCTGCTGTCCGCTGCATGCCTGGTGTTCGCCGCCGTGGTGGCGTTTTCCGAGGACGCCCATGCGGCCGCCTCGCCCTGCGAGGACAAGGCCGCGCTGCAGCAGCGGCTGCGCGATTTCGACGAGCGCTGGAACGCCAGCGACGCCTGGGGCCTGACGGCGCAGTTCACGATGCAAGGAAGCCTGGGTGCCGCCGGCGAGCCAGGCCGCCTGGCGGTCTACCGCGAGCTGATCGAACGGCTGGGTCGCTCGTCGCAGCCCCGGCAGACCCGGCTGGTGCGCGCCACCGAGGTCGGCCAAGCCTGCCTCGTCGACGTTCAGGTGAAGACCGGGGACCGCAGCGAGGCGGGCCTTTTTCTGCTGGCGTCGTCGCACGAGGGCGGCATCGTGGCGATGCGCTGAACCAAAAATAAAGCCCCGCCCGGCGTGAGCCGGTCGGGGCGCAAAGGCGCTTCACGCCGCCCGGGACGCACCGGTGAGGGTGCATGGGGCTGCGGCGTGGATCACAGCGCAGGCGGCCGGTGGAGCGACACCCGAGGGTGACGCGGCGGGGCCGAAATCTCGTGCTTTCAGGGTCGCGGGCGGTTCGCGTGGGTCCGCCTCGCCAGGGGCCGCAACGTTGCCGGGGGCCATGCACTGGTGACGGGCTGAATCATCGGCGTTGGGGCTTGCGAGCGAAGCGGCGATCAGCGCGGGCTGCGGGCCGTTTTTCCGGTTCAAAGCAGGCTTGCACCATGCCCCGGATGAGCCGTTCGGCCCAGGCGCTGTCATCGGCCGGTTTTCATGGACAAGGAGACTCTGGCCGAGAACGCCAGGGGGAGCCATGAAAAAAACGACATCGGCCGTTGCGGCAGCGTTGCTGTGCGCATCCGGCTCGGCGACCTGGGCCGAGGCGGCACCGGCACCGATCAACTGGCCTTCTGCAGGCAATGGGGACTCGACGACGCGAGACCTGCTTCCTGCCGCCCCCGCGCCAAGCCCGGCCCCCACGCCCAGTCCAGCGCCTTCTCCTGGCCCTTCCCCTGGCCCTTGGCCCGGGCCGTCGCCGTCGTCCGCGCCGGTGCCAAGCCCCTCGCCGCCTCCGGCACCCGTGCCCGCACCCTCCCCAGCCCCAGCCCCAGCCCCAGCCCCAGCCCCTCCGCCGCCGGCGCCGGCGCCGGCGCCTTGGCCGAGCAGCCCGTCCGCCGGCAATGGCAGCACGACGCGCGACATCCTTCCACCCGCGCCGCCCCTGCCCGCAGGGCCATCTCCAAGCCCGCCGCCGGCGCCCGTTCCATCCCCGAGCCCAGCGCCCGTACCTTCGCCGTCGCCTGCGCCAACACCTGCTCCGGCGCCGTCACCATCCCCGTTCACGGTCTCGACGATGAACCCGCTCAGCGACGGGACGGTGTGTGTGGGCTGTGAGAGCGTCATCGATGACGGCTACCTCTACGTGGACGGCAGCAGTCATGGCCTGGTGAAGTTCGCCGGCGTGTCGGGCGGCGGCGTCACGCAGGCCCTGCTTTCGTTGAGTCACTACGCCCATCCGGTGTACGCACACGATGTCAGGGTCTACGGCTTCGGCGCGGCCACGGCAGCGCTGGCCGCGAGCGAGCAGGCCGGCGGCACCCTGCTGGGCACGCTGCACATGCATTCGACGCTCAACGGCGGTACGGGCGACGAGCTGTTCGACGTCACCGCCTTTGTCGGCGGCACGGCAGCGCCCTACCTGGGTTTCAGGCTGGAGGCGGTGGACGAGTTCGGCCTGGACATCCTGGGCTCGATGGAATACGGGCGCCCGGCGCAGTTGATCCTGACGCAGGTGCCTGAGCCCGCTGAGGCCGCACTGATGTGCGCCGGCCTGTTGACGCTGGCCGGCTGGCTGAGGCGACGCAGGGCCGGCTGACGCCTCAGTGGGCGTGGGCCGCGGCGTCTGTGGCGGGCCTGACCAGCAGGCGCACCGCCGGCGCGCGTGGCTTGGCGGCCGGCGTGGCCGGGATCTCGGCCCAATTCCATTCGCCGGTCGTGCACACCTGCCGCACCTTGAACCACAGCTCCCCCGGCTCGGCCGGCAGCGTGGCGCGCAGCACGAACTCGTCGTACCAGGCATCCGGCAGCTGGCTGGCCTCGCTGTTGGCCACCCAGCGCACCTCGGCCAGCTCATCGGTGACGGGCTTGCCGTGGCTCTCGTAGGGCGTCTTCAACGGGCGGCGGGTGGTGGTCAGGGTCCAGCCGGGTTTGGGCATGGGCTTGGCGCCGCGCAGGCCTTCGGGTGTCGTGACGACGATCTCCTTCGTCGCCGCGCCGCCCTCGCAGCCGTGGCCGACCTTGAAGACGGCGCGGTAGCTGCTGCCGGCGGGGGCGTCGGGCTGGTCCAGCGTGATGTGGGCCTGGGCGGCGCCTGCCAGCCCGAGCAGCATCGTGGTGAGGGTGGTTTTCATAGATCGAATTTCAGCTCGGCTGAGTAGCTGCGTTGCGGGTAGGGGTGGAAGTTCCAGTACTTGTCGTTGTTCAGGTTGTCGATGCCGAACGCGGCGCTCCACGGGCGGTCGATCTTCCACAGCACGCGCACATCAGCCGTCGCGTACTTGCTGACGCCCTGGTAGGCATGGCCGTTCACGTCGGCGTTGTTCAGCGTGCGGTACTGCGGGCCGCTGTAGCGGGCGGCGAGGCTGGCGCTCCACTGCTCGTTGAAGCGGTAGCCGGCCAGCGCAGTGGCGCGCCAGCGCGGGATGTTGGGCTGCCAGCGGCCGACGGTGTCGCCCGGCGTCGCGACGAAGCCGCTGTTGGCCTTGATCCTGGAGTCGGTGTAGGTGAGGCTGCCGCTCAGGTCCAGGCCCTTGAGCAGCCAGTCGCTCGCGCCCAGCGTGGCCTCCAGGCCGGAGGTGGCTATCTTGTCGACGTTCTGCACACGGCTGATGTTGAGGTTGGCGACGGGGTCGAAGGTGGTCTGCGAGTACAGCGAGTCGCGCGTGGTTTCGGCGAACAGCGTCACGCGGGATTGCAGCGCGCCCCAGCCTTGCTCGGCGCTCAGTTCGGCCGTCCAGGACTTCTCGGGCTTGAGGTTGGGGTCGTTGATGTACTTCGAGTTGGCCGTGGACGTGGCGCCGTAGAGCTCGCTCACCGTCGGCATGCGCACCGCGCGGCCGACCGAGGCCTTCAGCACCGTCTCCGGCGCGGCCTGCCAGGACAGGGCGGCCTTGGGCGACAGGAAGTGCTCGCTGCGGCTGGCGTAGCTCTGGCCGTTGGTGGCCGAGAAGTCGGTGCGGCCGTCGAAGGCCTTCCAGGCTTCGGCACGCAGGCCGATGACGGCCTTCCAGTCGGCGTTCAGCAGCCAGGCGTCCTGCGCGTAGGCGGCTTGCAGCCGCGTGTTGCCGCGCACGTTGTTGGCCAGCGCGCCCGGGCCGTCCGTCAAGTAGTTGCCGGTGATGTAGGAGGTCAGGTAGCGGAGCTTGTAGCTGTCCTGCTGCAGACCGAAATCCACGACATGCGCCGTGCCGACGGGGCGCCAGATGCCCTTGGCCGCGAGGGTGTTCCAGCCCGTGCCGCTGCCGTCGGCCAGCGTGCCGCCGCCGCCGGTCCAGGCGCCCGGCTGCGGGTTGCCGGCGGCGTTCTGGCGTTTGTCGTCCTTCTGGTAGTCGTAGAGGCTGGCGGCCAGTTCCCAGTCCCATTCACCGCCCGTGCGGCTCTTGACCGACAGGCCGTGCATGACGTGCTGCAGCTTCTCGCGGGTCAGCGCGAAATCGCCGCCGGTCAGCGCGGCGTACTGCTTGCCGTCGATGTTGATGGCGCCCGAGTACACCGGCTGGCCCGCCGCGTTGCGCAGATAGCTGACGGAGTTGCCGTCCGAGTCGTTGTGCCACACGCCCAGCACATAGCTGGCGCGCACGGTGGGGCTCAGGTCGTAGGCGAGCTTGACCTTGAGGTGGTCCTGCCGGGTGTCGTATTGCGTGGCCGAGCCGAGCAGCAGCCAGGGCTGGTTGGCGTTGTTCAGCCCGGGCACGGCACCGGTGACCGGCGTGCCGGCCGTGCCGGTGACGCCGGTGGAGACCAGCCGCGTCGCGAACGTCAGCGGCTGGCCGTCGCTGTCGGTGCGGTTGACGTTGATCCACCAGCTGAAGTCGCCTTCGCGGCTGCCGACCGACGCGCTGGGCCTGCCAGGCACGGTAGGTGGCCTTCGTGTTGTAGAGCTCGAAGGGCTGGGACACGACGCCGACCTTGGCGTGGGCCTCGAACTTCGCCGGCATGCGGGTCACGTAGTCCACCACGGCGCCGACCGAGTTGCCCGGGTAGGCGGCCGAGAAGGGGCCGTACATGACGTCGACGCGCTCGATTTCTTCGGGCGTCACCAGCCCCCAGCGCGGCGGGAACGAAAGCCCGCCCACGCCGTTGCCCAGGTAGTTGGACAGCAGGATGCCGTCCGCGTAGACGGCCGAGCGCGCGCTGTTGCCGGTGCCCGAGGCACGGCTGGACAGGATGGCGTGGTTGTAGTCACCGATGTAGCGCTTGCGCACCAGCAGGCTGGGCAGGTACTTGAGCGCGTCTTCCGAGTCGGTCGCGTTGATGCTGCGCTCGATCTCCTCGCGCGTGACGGTCTCGCGGGTGGTGAGGATGTTGGTGGGCAGCGAGCTGGGCGCGGCGCCCTGCACGCGCACGAGGCCGAGCCTGGTGCGGGGCGGGGCGTCGTCTGTGGCGGCGGTGGCCAGCACGGCGGGCGCGGTGTCGTCGCAGTCGCAGTCGTCGCAGGCCTGGGTCAGGGCCGGCAAGAGATACAGGGCGGCGCAGGCGGCAGCCGCGCGCGCAAGGGCAGTCTTCTTGTTCATGAATGGGCTGGATCGGAGTCAGGCCGGCGCCCGGGAGGGCGGCGGCACATGTCAGGCAAACGCCAGGCAAAGGCCAGGCAAAGGCCAGGCAAACGCCAGGCCTCATCGGCCCGGCAGCGCGGGAGACTCAGATCAGCCCGGGTGGGGCGCGTGCGCTGGCAGGGCGCCAGGCGTGGGCGGTGACCGGTGCGGTCCAGAAACGCTCGGGGGCCTCCAGCACCACATCCGCACGCAGCGCCAACGGTGCTGGCACGGGCGGTGGAGCCAGGTCGGCGTGGCCCAGATGGCAGGCCGGGCAGTGGCCCTGGGCCAGCAGCTTGAGCCCGGCGCCGCCCGGCTCGGCGGGTTGGCTCTGCTGCCCCGCCGAACTGGCAGACGGTGCGCGGCAGATGTCCTGCCAGGCAGAGAAGTCGCCCCGTGCGTGCGCCAGCGCGGCGCTGAAGCCCGGGGCCAGCATGGCCAGCACGAACACGGCCAGCAGCCACCAGGTCTGGCGGCGGGTGCGGGCGCGGGGCAGGGCAGTCATGGGCCAAGCATTCTAGGTGGGCTAGGGTTGACGCTGTCGCGGGCTCGTGGGACGAAACCAGCATTGCCGCCGCACGAACGTCCGCCTAGCATCCGCCGCGTGCCGTTTGGGTAACCGGCACGCCTTCCATGTCAGTTTGGGTAACTGACACGCCCAGTCTCCACAAGGGATCCCGATGAAGTTGCGCCAACTCCTCGCCAGTGCTTGCACCGCGCTGCTGGCCGTTCCGGGTGCTCACGCGCTCACCATCAACCTCATCAACACGGGTGGGGTCGAGCAGGGCACCGCGGCTTACGTCGGGTTCTCGGCCGCGGCCAGGTACTGGGAGTCCGTGCTGACGGACAACGTCACGCTGAACTTCAACGTGGGCTTCACGACGGTGGGCTTTGCCCCCACGACGCTGGGCCAGACCGCCAGCTCGTCTGGCCAGAAGACGCAGGCCGCCTGGCGCACCGCCATCACAGCCGATGCGTCCACGTCGCTGGACCTCGTCGCGACGGCCAACCTGGCCACCTTCTCCAACGCCAACGTGACGCTGAACACCGCGCTGCAGAAGGCGCTGGGTCTGTACACCGGCACCGCGGGCGCGCTCGACGCCACCATCACCTTCAACAGCGCCCGGCCCTTCGACTTCGACACGCGCGACGGCTTCGCGACGGTGTCGTCGGACTTCGTCAGCGTCGCCGTGCACGAGATGGGCCACGCGCTGGGCTTCACGAGCAACGTCGGCAGCAACTCCACCAATGCCTCGCGGCCGGCCAACACGGACATGTTCCGCTACCAGAACGGCGCCTTCAGCATGCTGTGGGGCGGCTCGCCGTACTTCTCCATCGATGGCGGCGTCAGCGAGGTGTTCGGCCGTTCGGACTTCGCAAACGGCGCCGACGGCTTCCAAACCTCGCATTGGCAGGAGGCGCCGCGCCAGCACGACGGCGTGACCTGCACCATCTCGACGCTGCAGATCGGCATCATGGACCCGACCGGCGGCCTGTGCCAGGAGGGCATCGTGACCGCCCAGGACCTGGCCCTGTTCGACGCCATCGGCTGGAATCTGAACACCAACATCCTGGCGCAGCCGGGCTACCAGAAGTTCACGTCGCAGATCCTGCAGGACTACCTGAACGCCACCGCCGTGCCCGAGCCGGCCAGCGGTGCGCTGCTGCTGGCGGGCCTGGGCCTCACGGGGGCGGCCCTGCGCCGCCGGCGCGCTCAGCAACCGTCGGTCTGACCGCCGGCACAAGCCGTAACGTCGCGCAGCGCGCCCGCTGCCTAAAATGGTTACGGCGCCGGCACTGCACGCGCGCCGCCAGGGAGACGCATGAACGACGAGTTGCACCGCCGCGGCCTGTTGGCCTGGGCCGGCCTCGCTGCACTGGGCAGCGGCGCCGCGCAGGCCGAGGAGGCCGCCAAGCCCAAGACGCTGGCGCGGGTCGCGTCGGACGCACCGCTTGGCCAGACGCTGGACGGCAAGGCGCTGAGCCTGGCCGACTACGCCGGCATGCCCGTTGTCGTCTTCTTCTGGGCCGCCTGGTGCCCGCATTGCCGTAACGAGCTGCCCGTGCTGGATCGGCTGCAGGGCGCCACGAGCAAGGATCGCCTGCGCGTCATCGCCGTGAACGTCGAGGAGAGGGCGGTCTTCCGCAAGTTGCACCGCGCGCTGTCCGAGTCCAGCCAGGTCGTGCTGACCTACGACCCGGACCAAGCCGCTGCCAAGGCTTTCGCCAAGCCGGGCTCGTTGCCCTACACGGTCGTGGTGCGGGCCGACGCCACGGTGGCGGCCACCCAGCGCGGCTGGGGAGAGGGCAGCCTGGATTTCATCCTCGAGCACGTCAATGCGGCCATCGCGGACGCCCGCACAAACGCGTAGCTGATTTGGGGTTGTGCGTTGCGTGACGGGCGGCACACACTGCGCCCATGGATGCCGCCACCCCCTTGCCACCCAAACCCTGGCCCGCTCGCCTGCTTGGCTGGATGGGTGCGGAGGCGCCCAAGCTGCTGGCCAGCATCGTCGTGCTGGTGCTGGGCTTCTGGATCAAGGACTCGGTGGACCTGGCCATCAAGCAGCGCCAGCTCGACCTGAGCTACACCAAGGAAATGCTGGCGCTGTTGCAAAAGCTCACCGAGGAAGAAGACCTCGGCAAGCTCAACAATGGCGCCGTCGTGCTGGCCTCCTTCGGCGAACCCGCGCTGCCAGCCCTGCTGATGGAGCTGCGCCGCACCGATCTGCATGCCGTGGCAGCCACGCGCGGCCTGGAGGCCATGGCGGTGCGCGACCCGCAACTGCTGTGCCGCGTGCTGCCGCCGCTGCTGCTCAAGCGCAACCAGCACTACGACATCGGCGCCCACCGCAGCCTGGTCGGCCTCATCGGCGACAACGGCTGCAGCAAGGCCCTGCCGCAGCTGCGCCGCTACCGCGACCTGGTCAACGCCGCCGTGGCCGGCAAGCCCGACGAGCTGCGCCAGCGCATCGGCGGCGACATTGCCGCGCCGGCCGAGGCCTATCCTCGGCTGAAGCAGGCGGTGGACGAAGCCATCAGCAACCTGGAGTGATGCCATGAGAACTGCCGTTCTCGCCTTTCTGTTCTGCGCCCATGCCCAGGCCGCCGTCGTGAATTGCCCGCCGGCGCCGGGCCGCTTCACGGTGCTGCTCAGCGAGCCCAGCGGCGCGGCCATGCCCGACCGCGCGGCCATCGACCGCTTCCTGAACAAGCTGCAGTTCGAGCTGGACCAGGAACGCGACGAGCGCTGGATCAACCCCGGCGCCACACCGGTGGCCTTTCGCGCCTGCCCCAAGCGCGCGCCGGCGCTGGACGGCAGCGAGTTCAGCGCCGAGCTCGTCGAGCAGCTCAACGACCAGCGCGTGCTGCTGGAGGTCTGGGGCGTCGTCGACCGCGACGGCACGCCGCCGGTGCTCTCGGCGCAGATCAACTACCTGCTGGTGCCGCTGCGCTTCGCGGCCGACCAGCGTGAGACCGTGCCGGCCGGGTTGCAACGCCTGCGCTACCCCGAGGCCGGCGCCGTACCGACGACGGACGCCGTGCAGCTCATCTCCAAGCCGCTGGACCTGGACGCCTTCATCGCCAGCGCCCTGGGCCTGAAGCTGCTGCGCGAGCACGCCTACGAGCCGGCCCACGCCAACCTGTGCCGCGCGGCCAGCCTGCTGGGCGCCATGCTCAAGCGCCCCATCACCGGCCGCAGCAAGACCGACCTGACCGCACTGCACGGCTTCGTGCAGGACAGCGCCGCCCGCACGCTGCGCGAGGCGCTGGCCGATGCGGCCTACCCCAAGACCGGGCTGCTGCGGCTGCAGAACCCCGCCCAGCCTTGCGCGGGAGGCCAGTGATGCGGCGCGTCCTTGCACTCCTGTCGCTGGCCCTGGCCTGCGCGCTGCCGGCGCGGGCTATGGACATCCGCGCCTGCTCCGACCCCGTCGTCTTCCGCGGCGCCGCGGTGAACGCGCTGGTGCTGCCCTGGCGCGCCGATGGCGCCCGGGACGCGACCGTGCAGGCTGCCAGCCGGCAGATCTCCTCACTGGCCCACCTGCAGCTGCTGATGGCGATGTTGAAGTACAGCTCCGTGGGCGCCGTGGACCTGGTGGCCGACCCGAGCCGGCTCTGCGACGTCGATCGCGTGCTCGCCACCGTCAGCCAGACCGGCGCCGGCACCGGCAAACTCGAGCGCGGCAAGGCGGTGCTGGCCATCTGGGGCCGCCTGTTCGAGCAGGACGGCGAGCTCTTCCTGCAGACCTATCTGCGCTTCGCGCGCCAGGGCGCGCAGGGCCTGGCGCCCGAGACGATAAGCATCGACTGGGCCGGCGCGAAGTTCGAGGCCACGCTGCCGACCCAGGCGCTGTCCTTTGCGCCACGGCGCATCCGGCTCGACGAGCTGGCGAGCATCGACAAGGCTTCGCGCGCCGCGCTGCAGGTGCGCCAGCAGCCCAGCGACACCGCGCCCGGGGTGGAGATCGGGCGCTCGGTCTACCAGAGCTTCCCGTATGCCATCGTCGAGGCGCGCGGCGACTGGATGCGCGTTGCGCCCATGCGCCCGGGCCTGCCGGCCGGCTGGATGCGCGCCGGCGCGGCCGGCGACGTGGCGGAATGGCAGCTGGCGCGCTGGCTGCCGGAGCTGGACTTTGCCGACGCCATCGCCGGCTGGCTGCGCCTGCAGGTGGGTGGCCTGCAGCCCGCCGAGCGTGAGCGCGTGGCGCGTGCCGTCGATGCGGGCCTCACCCGCTACGAAAAGGCCGTGCCAGCCGACCTGGCGCCCAGCGCCTGGGGCCTGGGTGCGGCGCTGCGCGGCCAGGTCGCCTGGACGCAGGGGCGTCGTGCCGAGGCGGCCGAGCTGTTCGGCGCCGCGTTGCAACGCCTGCCGGCGAGTGCGGCGGGCACCAACCTCGCGGCCGTCGCCTCGCTGGCGGGCGCCGCGCCCGGCGCTGCGGCGGCGGAGCAGTTGTCGCAACGCCTGCTGGCCGCCCTGGCCTTGTCGCCGCGCGACCCGCAGGTGCTGGGCAACCTGCAGGCTCTGTACGGGATGTACGCCCAGAACCTCAGCTGGAGCCCTTGGCCGCCGGCCGAACTGGCCGAGCGTCGCGAAATGCTGAGAGTCGCGTCAGGCGGCCAGTAGCTCGGCGACGGCGCGCGCAACCACCTGGGTCGCGCGCTTCAGGTCGTCCAGCACCAGGTGCTCGTCCGCCCGCTTGGCATTGCTCTCCAGCACCGTTCGCGGGCCGGCGCCGTAGATGGCGGCCGGAATGCCGTGGGCCGTGTACAGGCGCACGTCGGTGTACAGCGGCGTGCCCGAGGTTGGAATCTCCTCGCCGAACACCGCCTGGCCGTGCTTCTGCAGCGCGGCGACCAGCGGTGCGGCGCCGGGCAGGGGCTTCATGGAGTTGGCGAGCAGCAGGCGCTTGATGTCGAGCTTGATGCCGGGGCTTTGCGCGACCGTGTTCTCGATCAGCACGCGCACCTCGGCTTCCACCGCGGCCGGGTCTTCCTCGGGAATCATGCGGCGGTCCAGCTTGATGACGACCTTGCCGGGCACGACATTGGTGTTGCTGCCGCCCTCGATGCGGCCCACGTTCAGATACGGGTGGGTAATGCCGGCCACCTCCGAGCGGCGCATCTTCAGCACGTCGTTGTGGGCGTACAGCGCGGTCAGCAGCTTGTTGGCCGCCTGCAGCGCGTCGATGCCCGTGCTTGGGTAGGCCGCATGCGAAGCCAGGCCGTGCAGCGTCACCTCCATCTGCAGGCAGCCGTTGTGGGCCGTGACGACCTGGTAGCTGAAGCCGGCGGCGATCAGGAAGTCGGGCTTGGTCACGCCTTGGGCGAGCAGCCAGCCTGGGCCCAGTTCGCCGCCGAACTCCTCGTCGTAGGTGAAGTGCAGCTCCACCGCACCTTTGAGTCGCAGACCGGAGTTCTTCAGCGCCAGCAGCGCGAAGGTGTAGGTCGCGAAATCGCTCTTGCTGACGGCCGACGCGCGGCCATAGAGCTTGCCGTCGGCGATCTCGGCGCCGTAGGGGTCGTGCGTCCAGCCTTCCCCGGGCGGCACCACGTCGCCGTGGGCGTTGAGCGCAATCGTCGGGCCGTCGTCGGAGAAGCGGTGGCGCACGATCAGGTTGGTGATGGACTGCATGCCGGCGGCCTGCACGTCAGTAGCCGGCACGGCGTGCTTTTCGACCTCGAAGCCGAGTTCGGTCAGAAGCTCGGCCGTGCGGTAGGCATGTGGCGCGTTGTTGCCCGGCGGGGTGTCGGTGGGGACGCGGACAAGGGCCTGGAGGAAGCGGACTTCATCGTCGAAGCGGCCGGCGACCCAGTCATCGGTAGAAGGATTGGGAGTCATGTCGATGTCAGGGTTGGAGGTCCAGGCGCCAAAGCCAGACCTTGCCGACTTCCTCGTTGGGTAGTTCGGCCATGAATTGCATGCCGAGCTTGCGCAGCACGGCATTCGATGCATTGACCTCGGCCAGGGTGTGAGCCTGCACCGCGCGCACGCCGGGTCGGCTGCGCGCGAGATCGACCAGGGCTTGCGCGGCACGCGTTGCGTAGCCGCGGCCACGCCAGGCCGGTGCGATCTCATAACCGATCTCGACGCGGCCTTCAGCATCCGGCGGGCCGGTGAAGCCACCGTTGCCTACCAGGCTGCCAGCGGCGCGGTCGATGAAGAAACAGGCGGGCCAATCGCTGCCGAGGTCGGGCAGTGCATCGCTGTCGAAGAACTCGGGGAACTGGGGCCAGCCCTCGGGCAGCTGGACCCGCAGCAGGGCCGCAAGGCGGTCGCGGCCTTCGCGATAGGCCTGGCGGTGTTCAGGCCGCAGGGTGACCAGTTCCACTGGCGCTGAGGTCGCGCGGGTTTCCAACAACTGCTGGAACGCCTGCACCGCCAGCTCCGCGTCATCCACCGTCACCGACTCCAGCGGGTTGTGGCTGATGCCGCCATTGCCGCCGCGCACGAACAGCATGGCCTGGGGCAGCAGCTCGTGCAGCTTCATCGCGTCATGGCCGGCGCCCGAGGGCAGGCGGTGGATGGGTAGGCCCAGCTCAGCGACGGCAGCCTCCCAGCGCGCCTGCCAGGCTGCGTCGCTCGGTGCGGCATTGGCCGCCATCGTCGGCTGTAGCGTGCAGCTCAGGCCGCGGCGCTGGCAGATCTCGTCGAGCTTGGCGCGCACGTCGGCATCCAGTGAATCGCGCGCCGCATCCGTCGTCGCGCGCAGGTCCAGGCTGAACCTGCAGCGGCCGGGGATGACGTTGATGGAGCCCGAAGGCACTTCCAGCATGCCCACCGTGGCGACCACGTCGGGCACGGCGGAAGCGCGCTGCTCGGCAAGCAGGATCAGCTCGGCCACGCCCGCCGCCGCATCGCGGCGCTGGCCCATGGGCGTCGTGCCGGCATGGCTGGCCAGGCCGACGATCTCGCCGGTGTAGCGGCGGCTGCCGTTGATGCTGGTGACGATGCCCAGCGGCAGGTCCAGGCTGTCCAGCACCGGGCCTTGTTCGATGTGGACTTCGACGAAGCCGAGGTAGCGTGACGGGTCGCGCATGCAGGCAGTGATGGCGTCCATCGTGCCCGGCAGGCCCGCCGCCTGCATCGCGTCGCGCAATGTGATGCCGGCCGCATCGGTCTGGTCGAGCCATGCCGCATCGAATCTGCCGACCAGCGCGCTGGACGCGAGGAAGGTGGCCGGGTAGCGCTGGCCCTCTTCTTCGGAAAAGCCGACGACCTCGATGCCGAACGGCAGGCGCTCGCCGGCGCGGTGCAGCTCGCGCACGACCAGCATCGGCACGAAGATGCCCAGCCGCCCGTCGAAGCGGCCGGCGCGGCGCACGGTGTCGTAGTGGCTGCCGGTGAGCAGTCTCTTTTGTGTGGGGACATCGCCCGTGCCGTTGTAGACGCCGACGACATTGCCGACGGCATCGCGGCTGACCTCGTCAAAGCCGCAGTCGCGCATCCACGCCATCAGCTGCCCGGCGACGGCCGTGTGCGTGGGCGTGGCGTAGGTGCAGGTCAGGATGTCTTCGGCTTCGCTGTGCGCGGCCAGCTCGGCCGCCCAGTCCCAGAGCTGCTGGCCCAGCTTGGGCTCGACGCCGAACTTGTCGTTGAGCCGGATCTCGGCGATGCGGTGGATCTGGCGCAGGCATTCGGCGCGCTCCAGGTCCGGGTGGGCGCGCAGGCGGCGCTCGAAGGTGGCGATGATCTCGGCACGTGTGAAGCCCGTGCCACGCGGCCCGCGCACGGCCAGGATGAACGGGAAGCCGAAACGGGCGTTGTAGTCCGCGTTGAGCTTTTGCAGCCTGGCGAACTCTTCCGGCGTGCAGGCCGTCAGCCCCGCCTTCTGCTGCTCGTTCGTTGACTCCGCCGTCAGCTCGCCGGCCACGGCCGCCTTGCCCGCCAGCTCGGGGTGGGCGCGGATCAGGCCGAGTTGCTCGTCCACGCTGGCCTCGCGCACCACGCGGGCCAGCGCCACCTTCAGCGCTGCGAGCGTCTTGAAGGGCCGGGCTGCCGCCGCGCGCTCGGCGATCCAGGGCGAGTGTTCGTAGGTACCGTCCAGCAGCGCGACGAAGTCGGCGGCGCTGGCGTTGTTGAGGTCGTCGAGTTTCATCATTCCCAGACGAAAGCCGTCTTGGCGTCAAAGGGGTGAACGGATTTCCAGTGCCGCGCGACGTCCAGCCGCCGGCACACCCACACGCGGTCATGCGCCTCGATGTGGTCGAGAAAACGCTGCAGCGCCCGCATCCGGCCCGGGCGGCCCAGCAGGCGGCAGTGCATGCCGATGCTCATCATCTTCGGGCTCTCAGCCCCCTCGGCGTAGAGCACGTCGAACGAGTCCTTCAGGTACTCGAAGAAGGGCTCGCCATGGCTGAAGCCCTGGGGCAGGGCGAAGCGCATGTCGTTGCAGTCCAGCGTGTAGGGCACGACGAGGTGGGGCGCGAGTTCGCCGTTGGTCTTCTTGACCTGCAGCCAGAACGGCAGGTCATCGCCGTAGTAGTCGCTGTCGTACTCGAAGCCGCCGAAGTCGGCCACCAGGCGGCGCGTGGCGGGGCTGTCGCGGCCGGTGTACCAGCCCAGGCCGTGCGGGTCACGGCCCAGGGTCAGGCGCTTGAGGCTCGCCATGGCCTGGGCCAGGTGAGCGCGCTCGGTGTCTTCGTCGATGTTCTGGTAGTGCACCCAGCGCCAGCCGTGGGAGGCGATCTCGTGGTTGAGCTCGACGAAGGCCTGGGTCACGTCCGGGTGGCGCTCCAGCGCCATGCCCACGCCGAACACCGTCAGCGGCAGCGCGCGCTGCTCGAACTCCTTGAGCAACCGCCACACGCCCACGCGCGAGCCGTACTCGTAGATGCCTTCCATGCTCAGGTGCCGGGCCGGGAAGCTGGGCGGGTTGAACAGCTCGGACAGGAACTGCTCGCTGCCGGCGTCGCCGTGCAGCACCGAGTTTTCGCCGCCTTCCTCGTAGTTGAGGACGAACTGCACGGCCACGCGGGCGCCACCGGGCCACTGCGCGTGCGGTGGGTTCTCGCCATAGCCGATCAGGTCGCGGGGGTAACGAGGTGAGCTCATCCCTACACTTTGCATCAATCGACGGAGATTCCATGGGCAAGCTCACAACACATGTTCTCGACACCGCCAACGGCTGCCCGGCCGCCGGCATGGCCGTGCGCCTCTATCGCTTCGACGCCGAAGGCCCGAAATGGCTGCGCAGCCTGCACCTGAACGGCGACGGCCGTGCCGACGGCCCGGTGCTGGAAGGCGCGACTTTCCTGGCGGGCCGCTACCGCCTCGTGTTCGAGGTGGCCGCCTATTTCCGCGGCCGCGGCGACGCGCTGCCGGAGCCGGCCTTCCTGGACGAGGTGCCGCTGGACTTCGGCATTGCGGATGCGGATTCGCATTACCACGTGCCCCTGCTGGCCTCGCCCTGGGCGTACTCGACCTACCGTGGCAGCTGAACCGCTGGTCCTCGTCACGGTCGCTCGCACGTCGGGCAGCGTGCCGCGCGAGGTGGGCGCCTGGATGGCCGTGGCTGAGCACGACATCACCGGCACCGTGGGTGGCGGCCATCTGGAGTTCGATGCCATCGCCCGTGCCCGCACGGCCTTGTTGGGCGGCGAACTGGCCGAGGAGGTGCGCTACCCCCTGGGCCCCAGCCTGGGCCAGTGCTGCGGCGGGGTCGTCTGGCTGCGCTTCGATCGCATCGCGGCCGGCGAAGACCTGACCGCGCGCCTGCCAAGGCCGCCGCTGCGGCCCCTCGCGCTGTTCGGCGCCGGCCATGTCGGCGACGCCATCGCCCGCATCGCCCGGGATCTGCCGCTGGCCCTGCACTGGATCGACAGCCGCGAGAGCCAGTTCCCCCCCGAGCCGCTCCCGCGCGGCTGGCGCCAGGAGGTCTGCGAGCCGCCGGCCGATGCTGTGGACGACCTGACGCCCGGCTCGGCCGTGCTCGTCATGAGCCACAACCATGCCGAGGACTTCGACATCGTGGCTGCCTGCCTGAAGCGCCGGCGGGAGCGGGGCGACCTGGCCTTCATCGGCATGATCGGCAGCCGCACCAAGTGGGCGAGTTTTCGCCAGCGTCTGCAGGCGCGCGGCTTCGTTCAGTCCGACCTGGACGGCGTCGTCTGCCCCATCGGCGTGCCTGGCGTGGCCGGCAAGCAGCCGGCGGTCATTGCGGTGGCCGTGCTGGCGCAGATCCTGGCGCTGCCGGGTTGACCACCAGGCTGCGCCCGGGCTGGGCCTGCAGGCGCGCGTTGGGCGTGGCGATCTCGCGCTCATAGTCGGCCCAGGCCTGCTGAATCTCGCCGCGCTCGCGCATGCCGCGCAGCGCCTGCTCCAGCGCCGGCACCCAGGCCGCGTGCGATTCGTGCACGCCGTGGAACAGCGCGGTGCGCGCCAGCGGCGTGGGCACCACGCAGATGGCGCCGCCGCGCGTCTCGACCGGCAATTCCACCATCCACGGCGTGCTCAGCGTCAGCGCGTAGTCGGCCGCGCCGGTGGCGAGGTTGAGGAAGGCGTCGCTCGGCGTGTTGGCCGGCACGCGCGCCGCCTCGGGCACCAGGGCCTCGGCGGCCGCCATGCCGCGCTGCAGGCTGACGCGCCGCCGGCCGAGCTCCTCGGCCGTCACGGCCCGCGGGCAGGGCGGGCGGGCATAGGCGTAGAGCTGCAACTGCAGCAGCGGCACATCCACCTTGCGCACGAAAGGGGTCTGCTCGAAATAGCTCTCGGTGCGCATGGCCACGGCGTCGACCCGGCCGATGCGCAGCTCCGCCTGGGCGCGCGGCAGCGGCCAGGCGACGTAGTCGACCTCCAGGTTGAGCGTGGCGTAGGCCCGCCTCAGCAGGGCTTCGGCGGGCGGGAAGTAGCTGCGCTCCACGTTGGTGGCGATGCGCACCTGAGCCTGGGCCCCATGCGGGCATGCCAACGAGCAGCGTCGCCGCCAGCGCGCAGGCGCGGGCCAGAGGGAGGCGACGATCCGCGCGGGCGGGGTGATCGGGCATGTGCCTATTCTGGGGCGTTAGGCCAGTCGCTGTTCATGGCGCAAATCACGCTGCGGCCGCCGTCGCAGGCTCGCGACGCGCGCCTGCCTACACTGCGCCCCTGTCGCCGCGGTGTCGGGCCGGCTGCCGCCGGGCCCGTGGACGCGACACTTGAGGCTCCACAGCACCCGCCGTGGTGGGGCCGTGAGAAAACACCACCGCTCATGGATATCTATCTCCTCGACTGGGCCAACCTGCTGCTGCGCTGGCTGCACGTCATCACCGTCATCGCCTGGATCGGCGCGTCGTTCTACTTCGTCTGGCTGGACAACCACCTCGTCAAGCCCGCTGCCGACGACCTCAAGGCCAAGGGCGTGGACGGGGAACTCTGGGCCGTGCACGGCGGCGGCTTCTACAACCCGCAGAAGTACATGGTGGCGCCCGCCAACCTGCCGCAGGACCTGCACTGGTTCTACTGGGAGAGCTACTGGACGTGGATGAGCGGCTTCGCGCTGTTCGTCGTGCTCTATCTCTTGAACGCCAGCCAGATGCTCATCGACGTGCGCGTGCACGCCTGGGGTGCGCCCTGGCAGGCGGTGGCGGCGGCGCTGGGCTTCCTCGTCGTGGGCACGGCCGTCTACGACATCGCCTGCCAGATGCTCGGTCGCACCCAGGATGGCCAGATCGGCAACGATGGCCGCGTGATGGCGGTGGTGGCGGTCTTCGTGGTGCTCGCGAGCTGGCTGGCCTGCCAGCTGTTCGCCGGCCGTGCGGCCTTCCTCATCGTCGGCGCCACGCTCGCGACCATGATGACGGCCAACGTCGCGCACTGGATCATCCCCGGCCAGAAGAAGGTCATCGCGCAGATGCGCGCCGGCCAGAAGCCCGATCCCATCCATGGCCAGCGCGGCAAGCAGCGCAGCGTGCACAACACCTACTTCGGCCTGCCGGCGCTGGTAGCGATGCTCAGCAACCATTACGGCATGCTGTACCAGCACCCGCACAACTGGGTGGTGCTGTGCGTGCTGATGGCTGCGGGCGTGGCCATCCGCATCTTCTTCGTCAAGCGCCACAAGGGCGTCAACAGCTGGGGCGCCGTGGCGCTGGCGCTGGCCCTGCTGGCCGGGCTCATCGTCTGGATGGCGCCTCGGCCGCAGGCCACCGCGTCGGCCGCGCCGGTCACGCTGGCGCAGGTTCAAGCTGTTGCCGCCCAGCGCTGCCTGGCCTGCCACACCGGCGAGGTGGCCCAGAAGGGCGTGCGGCTGGACAGCGCCGAGGGCCTGGCCGCGCACAAGGCGCAGATCTACCAGCAGGTCGTCGTGCAACGCGCGATGCCGCTGAACAACGCGACCGGCCTCACCGAGGAAGAGCGTGCGTTGATCGGCCGTTGGGCCCAGCCATGACGCAAGACCCGCGCGCGCTGCTGCGCCAGCTGTTCGACGTGGCCGTGGCCCGCGCGCTGCCGGGGCGGGTGCTCGCCGGCCATCTGCCGCCCCCTCCCAAGGGACGCACCTTGGTGCTCGGTGCCGGCAAGGCCGGGGGCTCGATGGCCCAGGCGCTGGAGGCCGCGTGGCCGGCCGACGCCAAGCTGACCGGCCTCGTCATCACGCGCTACGGCCACGTGCCGCCGGGCTACAAGCCGCGCCGCTTGGAGATCGTCGAGGCCGCCCACCCCGTGCCGGACGCCGCCGGCCTGGCCGCCAGCGAGAAGCTGCTGGCGCTGACCCGGGGCCTCACCGCCGACGACCTCGTCATCTGCCTGATCTCGGGTGGAGGCTCGGCCTTGATGAGTCTGCCGGCGCCTGGGCTCACACTGGCGGACAAGCAGGCCGTCAACCGCGCACTGCTGAACAGCGGTGCGGCCATCGGCGAGATGAACTGCGTGCGCAAGCACCTGTCGGCCATCAAGGGCGGGCGTCTGGCCGCGGCCTGCGCGCCGGCGCGCGTGCTGACGCTGGCGATCAGCGACGTCCCCGGAGACGAACCTGCTGTCATCGCCTCGGGCCCGACGGTGGCCGACGCGACGACCTGTGCGGAAGCGCTGGCCATCTGCCGCCGATACCGCATCGAGCTGCCGCCCGCTGCCCGCGCCGGCCTGGAATCCGGCGCCTTCGAGACGCCCAAGCCCGACGACTCTGCCCAAGCCGGCCACGAGTTCGTCATGCTGTCCACGCCGCAGATGAGCCTCGAAGCCGCCGCCGCCTTCGCCCGGGAGCAGGGCATCGCCGCCCACATCCTCAGCGACGAGATCGAGGGCGAGTCGCGCGTCATCGGCGGCATGCACGCGGCGCTGGCCCGCGCCGTCGCGCGGCGCGGCGTGCCCTTCGCCAGGCCTTGCGTCATCCTGTCCGGTGGCGAGACGACGGTGACGGTCGACGCTGCCAAGCCGTCAGGCAAGGGCGGCCGTGCCACCGAATTCCTGCTGGGCTGCGCGCTGGCCCTGCAGCGCGAGCCGGGCGTGTTCGCGCTGGCCGCAGACACCGACGGCATCGATGGCGTCGGCCCGCACGCCGGGGCGCTGCTGACACCCACCAGCCTGGCGCGCGCCCGCGCCCTGGGCCTCAATCCTCAGGCCCTGCTGGACGCCCACGACAGCGCCAGCTTCTTTGCGCCGCTGGGCGACTTGCTCGTGCCCGGCCCGACTTTCACGAACGTCAACGACTTCCGTGCATTGCTGATCGTTTAAGGGACGTGAAGGGCGTGGCGCCGGCCAAACCTTCGTCCTAGACTGGCCCGGCCGTCATTGACCCGGAGACCCAAGAATGAGTGCAGCTGCCGAACGCTTCTTCGTCAAGCACAACGCCCTGCCGACCATGCCCGAGGTGGCCTCTCGGCTCTTGAAGAGCTTCGACGACGACAACGTCGGCCTGGGCCAGATCGCTGCGCTGATCGAGAAGGACGGCGCGCTGACGGCCAAGGTGCTGCGCCTGGCCAACTCGGCCCACTACAGCCCGTCGCACCAGATCGCCACCGTCATCGACGCCGCCCACGCGCTGGGCCTGGAGACGCTGCGCAACCTGGCCATGGCGGCCTGCCTGAGCGGCGCCTTTCCCAAGGTGCAGGGCCTGGACCGCACCCTGTTCTGGCGCCACAGCATCGCCACGGCCAACTACGCGCGCATCCTCGCCCGCATGCTGGGCACCGACGCCGGCACGGCTGACACCGCCTACCTCGCCGGCCTGATGCTGCGCACCGGCCAGCTGCTGATGGCCATCGACGAGCCGCATCTGGTGGCCGACGTGGAGGCCCATGCCGCCGAGCCCGGCAGCCGCTTCTCGCTGGAGGAGCACCGCTTCGGCTGCACGCATGCCGACGTGACGGCGTCGCTGGCCTCGCACTGGCACTTCCCGCACGCGATGGTGGAGGCCTTCAAGGACGCCAACACGCCGCTGGAGATCCGGCCGTTCTCGCTGATCGCCGCCGTGCTGCACGTGGCCGAGGTGCTGGCAGACGCAGCCGAGCACCATGACGAGCCGGTGCATGCGCTGAAGGTGGCCGTGCCCGAGCTGATCGAGCATCTGCACCTCGACCTTGAACTGCTCGCCGCCAAGATCGCCGCGGCCGGCGACCCGGCGGCTGAGGTGGAGCAGATGCTGCACTGAAACTCTGGCGGTGAGCCCCACAATGAGGGCGGATCGCCGAGAGGAAGTGGATGCGTTCGAAGTTCTGGCCAGCGCTGCTGCTGGCCCTATCTGTTGGGGCCGCCGTGGCGCAGGCGCCAACCAAGCCGAGCCTGAAGCTCGTCGCCAGGCCAACTGCCCATCCCACCATTCCCGCCGGAGCCGGCTACCGCTTTGGCCCCATGCCGGCCTGGGTCAAGCCACTGCCGGCGGCCACTGCCACCGAGGCCCGCGCCGCCGCACCCGGCGCCAAGGCGCGCCGCGAGCCGTTGGTGGACGTGCAGGTGCAGCTCTCGCCCAAGTCGGCCACCGCCACCTACATCCATCTGCAGCACGAGGCGCTGGACACGTCGACGCTGCGCGAGGTGTCCGAGCCGCAGATCAGCTTCAATCCGGCCTACCAGCAGCTCGTCATCCACCAGCTGGCCGTGCTGCGCAACGGCGAGCGCCTGGACCGGCTCAAGGGCGCCCGCATCGAGCTGATGCGCCGCGAGCAGCAACTGGAGCGCCAGCTGATCGACGGTGTGCGCACGGCCCTGGTCGTGCTCAGCGACGTGCGCGTGGGCGACGTGGTGGACGTGGCCTACACGCTGGAGGGCGAGAACCCCATCTTCGAGGGCCGCTACTCGGCGCTGCTGCAGCTGGCCTCCGACGCGCCGGTGGAGCGCCTGCACCTGCGCATCGAGGCGCCGGCCGGGCGCCGGTTGAACGTCAAGACGCTGGCCTCCGAGGTGGTGCCGGAGCGTTTCGAGGAGGGCGGCCGTCAGGTCGTCCGCGTGCTGCGCGAGCGCGTGCCGGCCGTGCCGGACGAGGCGAACACGCCGCCCTGGTTCAAGGTCTACCCGGTGCTGCAGGTCAGCGAGTACGGCAGCTGGGCCGAGGTGGACCAGTGGGCCAGAGCCCTCTTCGCCGTCGAGGCGCAGGCCACTGGCATCGCCGACAAGGCGGCTGAACTGAAAGCCCAGGGCGGCACGCCCGAGCAGCAGGTGGCCGCCGCGCTGCGCTTCGTGCAGGACGAGGTGCGCTACTTCTCAGCGTCGCTCGGCGAAAGCTCGCACCGGCCCAAGCCGGCGGGCAAGACGCTGGCCGAGCGCCTGGGCGACTGCAAGGACAAGACGCTGCTGCTCAACAGCCTGCTCGGGGCCATGGGTTTCGACGCCAAGCCCGCGCTGGTCTCGATGGCGCGCAACCGCGGCATCGCCAACTACCTGCCCTCGCACGACCAGTTCGACCACGTCATCAGCCGCGTGACGATCGGCGACGCGGTCTACTTCCTGGACCCGACGATGAACGGCCAGGGCTATTCGCTGGAAAAGCGCGGCTACTACCGTTACGGCGCGGCGCTCGTCGTCGGCCAGGGGGAGACGGGCCCGCAGCCGGTCGTGCCACCGGCCTTCGCCCAGGACGCGCTGGCCTTCCGCCAGGACTGGGACTTCAGCCAGCTCGCCCGCCCGCCCCAGCTGACGACCCAGTTCAAGGCCACGGGCCTGGCCGCCGAACGCTGGCGCGCCAGCCAGGCGGTGGCAGGGTTGGAGCGCCTGGCCGAGTCCATCGGCGGCGCCTATGTGCGCCTGCTGCCGGGCCTGGTCAGCGTTGGCCAGCCCGAGGTGGTGGACGACCGCGAGGCCAACGAGTGGGGGTTGAAGCTGCGCTTCGAGCACCCCACCGCCGGCCGCTACCAGCGCGGCTGGCTGGACCTGGAGTTCCCCGCCGTCGAGCTGGCCGATGCCCTGCCGGTGCCGCCCGAGGCGAGGCGCCGCTACCCCTTCATGCTCGACCCCACGCGCATGGCCGAGCTGCGCGTCAGCGTGACCGGCGCCCGCCCCTTCACCGTCCCGCCGCCCGCGCCGCAGCAACTGGCCGACAAGCATTTCGCCTTCACGAGTCGCGTCGAGATCAGCGGCGCGACGGTGAACTTCATCAGCCGCGTGGAGCGCCGCGCCGACGAGGTGCTGCCTGCCGACGTGGACGGCTACCGCGAGCGCGTGGGCCGCGCGCGGTTGATGCTAGGCGGGCAGCGGCTGCGCATGAGCCTGCTGGACTTCAAGGGGCTGGAGGCCGGTTTTGCCGACGTCGACCGCCGCCTGCTCAGGTACCGCACCGGCGCCAAACCCGATGCGCTGTGGCAGCTCGTGCAGGTCAACGAGTTCATCCGCCTGGTCGACAGTGCGGTGTTGGCCGCCGCTGACCCCAAGGGCCGGCTTGCCACCCGCGCGTTGGCCGAGCGGGCGCAGGCGCACAACCAGCTGGGCGACTTCGAGCAGGCGCTGGCCGATGCCGACCGCGTGCTGGCCCTCACCGCCGAAGGTGACGAGGCCGCCGCCGCGCTGGAGGCCAAGGGCGTGGCTCTCGTCGGGCTGGCCCGCCCCGCCGACGCGTTGTCGGCCTTCAACCAGCAGGCCCAGCTCGGCACGGCCGGCGGCAGCTGGCTGGGCACGGCCCACTACATGCTGGGCGACTATGCCCGCGCCGAGTCCGCGCTGCGCGACAGCGCCGCCAACGCCAGCGGCGAGGCGCGCCAGCTCACGCTGCTGTGGCTGTACCTGGCCGCCGAGCGCCAGGGCGGCCGTGGCAAGGCCGCCATCGCCGAGGACGTGGCTTCAGCGGATGCGAGCCAATGGGGTGGCGCGCTGCTGCGCTACCTGGGCGGCAGCCTGGAACGCGAAGCCTTGCTCAAGCTTGCCAGGGAAAAGCCCGAATCCGAGCGGCTGCGTCTGGCCGAGGCCTATTTCTTCATCGGCCAGCAGCTCGCGGCGCAGGGCCGGCGCGGCGAGGCCTTGCCCTGGTTCGAGCGCACGGTGGCCACGCAGGCCGTGCCCTACCGCGAGTTCACGCTCGCGCAGTGGGAGCTCAAACGCGGGGCCGCGCCCTGAGATGCGCTTCGAAGGCGGCGTCATTTCGCGTCAATGGGGAAATCCGGGCGTAGCTCCAGGAGCATCTCGCGCGTGACGTCGCCTTGCAGCGAGCAGCCGGCGCGCACGAGGCCGGGCTCGTCTTCGACCGGCTCGATCATGAAGACCCGCTCGACGGTGCCGGGCTTGGGCGGCCCGTTCTCGGTCGCGTCCTTGACCCAGCCAGCCGCGGCGCTGGCATGGCGCCACACCTCGGAACGGACGAAATAGCCCTCCTGAGGGTCGCGACGCAGGCGTTGCCCGTCCCAGATGACGCCCTTGAGCGCGGCGGCGACGTCGGGCAGCTTGCCGCGGATCAGGAAGCCCCAGGAGATGTCGACGCCGCCCGGGATGGGCGTCAGCTCATCGACGTAGCCCATCAGCAGCAAGCCGTTCACACGCAGCGGCTGGCCGAACATCAGCCGCCGGTTGCCTTCCTGCGTCAGGCTGGGAACGATGAAGGTGGCGGCAGCGGCGCGAGGCTTGACTTCGGCCTGAGGCTTCAGCTCATCCTTCTGCGCAGCCAACTGCTTGAAGAAGCTGGCATCGCAGCTGGACAAGCCGGTCAGCAGGCTGGCCTGGGCACAGGCTGCCGTCGCGGCGCTGGCCAGGGCCAGGCCGAGCACGAGTCGTTGCATCGAATCTCCCTGAAGGCTGTTCTTGCGGGGATTGTGGGATGTTTCAGAGGCAGCCGGTCGCAGGCGCCGCGCTGGGGGCGCCATAGCTGAGCTGCATCCAGCCGGCACCGGGGCGCAGCAGGAAGACGTGATGGAAGCTCGCCTCGCAGAGCTCGGGCAGTTTGGGCCCGCCCAGCGCTGCCAGGATGGCCGGCACCGTGTTGCTGTGGC
This sequence comes from uncultured Roseateles sp., assembly GCA_963422775.4. Lineage (GTDB taxonomy): Bacteria > Pseudomonadota > Gammaproteobacteria > Burkholderiales > Burkholderiaceae_C > Pelomonas. Next base: position 38,171 of record CAUJSJ030000088.1, on the reverse strand, counting down.
CCACGACGAGGACCGTGCCCGTCTGGGCGCGCACGGCGTCAGCCACCGCCTGCACATGGTCGCCCGATTCACCGCGCCGGGCCTCGACGACCTGGACCCGCAGGCCCAGGGCCTTGGCCAGCGGCGCCGCCGTGTCCTGGGTGCGGCGCCACTGCGTCGTCAGGATGGCGTTGACCTTTGTGCCCGCGAGGGCTTGGGCCAGGGCCTGGGCGCGCTGCTCGCCGGCGGGCATCAGCGCGGGGTCGCCCGCGGGCTCGGTGGCACGCTCGGCATGCCTCACGAGCACGACCAGGTCGGGCATGGCGGCGGCCGGCTGGGCGAGGGCGCTTGTCAGCAGACAGGCCGGGAGCAGGACGGACAAGGGCTTCATCGTGATTCCAGAAGGGGGCGTGGGGCATTCTCCCCATGCACCGCCAGTTACCATCCCGGCCCCATGCCGTACGCCTTTTGCAAAGCCTCATGACCGTGCCGTTTGAACTCCAGGTCGGCTGGCGCTACACGCGCGCCGGCCGCGGCGGGCGGCGCAACCGCTTCATCAGCTTCATCTCCGGCGTGTCCATCCTGGGCATTTCGCTGGGCGTGGCGGCGCTGATCATCGTGCTGTCGGTGATGAACGGCTTCCAGAAGGAAGTGCGCGACCGCATGCTCAATGTCATCGCCCACGTCGAGCTGCTGAACTATTCGGGCCAGGCGCTGCCGGACTGGCAGGCCACGGCCGCGAAGGCCAAGCAGAACCCCGAGGTCATCGGCGCGGCGCCCTTCATCGCCAGCCAGGGGCTGATTGCCCGCGGCGAGGACATGCGCGGCGCCATCCTCCGCGGCATCTCGCCTGCGGAAGAAGCCAGCGTGACGGCCCTGGGCGCGCAGCTCAAGGATGGCGCCTTCGCCAAGCTGCAGCCCGGCGCCTGGAACATCGTGCTGGGCGCGGAGCTGGCCCGCCAGCTGGGCGTGCGGGAGGGCGACAAGATCACCATCGTCGCGCCCGGCGGCCAGGTCACGCCGGCCGGTGTGGTGCCGCGGCTGAAGAGCTTCAACGTGGTCGGCACTTTCAGCGCCGGCCACTACGAGTACGACTCGGGCCTGGCGATGATCCATGTCGACGACGCGGCCAAGCTCTTTCGCACCGAGGGCCCGACGGGCGTGCAGCTCAAGCTGCGCGACGTGCACGACGCGCGCCGTGTGGCGGCCGAGTTGTCGCAGGCGATGGGCCCCGAGATCCTCGTGCGCGACTGGACGCGCGCCAACGCGAACTGGTTCGACGCGGTGCAGATCGAGAAGCGGCTGATGAGCATCATCCTGACGCTGATCGTCGCCGTCGCGGCCTTCAACCTCGTGTCGACGCTGGTGATGACGGTGACCGACAAGCAGAGCGACATCGCCATCCTGCGCACGCTGGGCGCCAGCCCGCGCTCCATCATGGGTGTGTTCATCGTGCAGGGCGCGGTGGCCGGCGTCATCGGCACGCTGTCGGGCGTGGGCCTGGGTCTGCTGGTGGCCTGCAACATCGACGTCATCGTGCCAGCCATCGAGCACCTGCTCAACGTCAGCTTCCTGCCGGGCAGCATCTACGTCATCAGCCAGATGCCCAGCGACCCGCAGCGCGGCGACATCCTGCCGATCGCGCTGGTGTCGCTGGCCTTGTCCTTCCTCGCCACGCTCTACCCGAGCTGGCGCGCCAGCCGCGTGCAGCCGGCGGAGGCGCTGCGTTATGAGTGAGTTCATTGTTCAAGCGACGGGCCTGACCCGCCGCTTCAGCGAAGCCGGCCTGGACGTGACCGTGCTCAAGGGCGTGGACCTGAACGTCAAGCGCGGCGAGACGCTGGCCATCGTTGGCGCCTCGGGTTCGGGCAAGAGCACGCTGCTGCACCTGCTGGGCGGGCTGGACTCGCCGACCTCGGGCAACGTCACGCTGATGGGTCGGCCCCTCGCCGGCATGGACGAGGCCGAGCGCGGCCGCTGGCGCAACCAGCACCTGGGCTTTGTCTACCAGTTCCATCACCTGTTGCCCGAGTTCAGCGCGCTGGACAACGTCGCCATGCCGCTGCGCATTCGCCGCCAGCCGCCGGCCCAGGCGCGAGCCACGGCGGCCGAGATGCTGGCCCGTGTCGGCCTGAAGGAGCGCATGCAGCACCGCCCGTCCGAGCTGTCGGGCGGCGAACGTCAGCGCGTGGCCATCGCCCGGGCGCTGGTCACCCGCCCGGCCTGCGTGCTGGCCGATGAGCCCACCGGCAACCTGGACCGCGACACTGCCGCGGCCGTCTTCGAGCTGATGCTGGAGCGCGCCCGCGAGTCCGGCACGGCCTTCGTCCTCGTCACCCACGACCGCGACCTGGCGGCGCGCTGCGATCGGCAGCTGTTGCTCGTCGCCGGCCAATTCCAATCGACTTCCGCATGACTCCGCGTTTCGTCCTCAAGCTCTCCTGCCCCGACCGCGCCGGCATCGTTCATGCCGTCACCGGTGTGCTGCTGCAGCAGGGCGGCAACATCATCACGTCGCACCAGCATGGCGACGCGGACCACGCGCGCTTCTTCATGCGCATCGAGTTCGAGGCTGCGGCCGAGGAAGCCGCGCTGCAGGCCGCGTTTGCGCCGCTGGCCGCCCAGTTCGACATGGATTGGGAGCTGGTGGCCCGCGCCCGCAAGACGCGCGTGCTGCTGCTGGTGTCCAAGCTCGGCCACTGCCTGAACGACCTGCTGTTCCGCGTGCAGACCGGGCATCTGAACGTGGAGATCCCGGCCATCGTGTCCAACCACCGCGACTTCTACCAGCTCGCGGCCTCGCACAACATTCCCTTCCACCACTTCCCGCTGCTGGGCGCCACGGACGCGCAGAAGCAGGCCCAGGAAGCCAAGATCCGCGAGGTGGTGGCCGACAACCAGATCGACCTCGTCGTGCTGGCGCGCTACATGCAGATCCTGTCGCCCGAGCTGTGCCGCGACTTGTCGGGCAAGGCGATCAACATCCACCACAGCTTCCTGCCCAGTTTCAAGGGCGCCAAGCCCTACCACCAGGCTTACGAGCGCGGCGTGAAGCTGATCGGCGCGACGGCCCACTACGTGACCAGCGATCTGGACGAGGGCCCGATCATTGAGCAGGAGGTCGCCCGCATCGACCACAGCATGCCGCCCGAGCAGCTGGTGGGCATCGGCCGCGACATGGAGTGCGTGGCGCTGGCGCGGGCCATCCAGTGGCATGCGGAGCATCGGGTGCTGCTGAACGGCAACCGCACCGTCGTGTTCCGCTGAAGGAGAGCGGCAGTGTGGATCGACACCCACTGCCATCTCGACGCGGCTGAATTCGGCGCCGACCGTGACGGTGTCGTCGCGCGCGCCAAGGCCGCGGGCGTTCATCAGATCGTCATCCCGGCCGTCTCTGCCGCCAACCTCGACACGGTGCGGCTGCTGGCTATCGAGCACGATTTCGCTTACGCGCTGGGCATCCATCCGCTTTGCGTGATGCAGGCTGCCGACGGCGATCTCTGCAAGCTGGCCGAGGCGCTGGAGACACACGATGCCGACCCGCGTCTCGTCGCCGTCGGCGAGATTGGCCTGGACTTCTTCGTGCCTGGCATCGACCCGGCCACGCAGCAGCATTTCTACGTCGAGCAGCTCAAGCTCGCCAAGCGCGCCGGCCTGCCGGTGCTGCTGCATGTGCGCCGCAGCGCTGACCCACTGCTGGCCGGCCTGCGCCGCGTGGGCTTCGCTCACGGTGGCATCGCGCATGCGTTCAATGGCAGCGAGCAGCAGGCTAGAGGCTTCATCGATTTGGGTTTCAAGCTCGGCTTCGGCGGCACCCTGACCTTCGAGCGGTCGCTGCAGATCCGCCGCATTGCGGCGAGCGTGCCGGAGACGGCGCTCGTCATGGAGACCGACGCGCCGGACATCCCGCCGCAGTGGCTCTACAAGACGGCCGAGGAGCGCGAGGCCAGCCCAGGCCAGGCGCGCAACGAATCGGCCGAGTTGCCGCGCATCGCCCAGAGCCTGGCCGAGCTGCGGGGCTGGACGCCGGAGCAGACCGCCGCGATCACCAGCGCGAACGCCCGAGCCGCGCTGCCACGGCTGCGCTGATCAGGCGCCGCCGAAATTCAGCGTCAGTTCGACGCGATCGCCCAGGTGCAGCACGCCAGCGCCATCGCCACGGGCGTAGACGCCGAACTGCACCGGCGCGCCCGGCGCGCGCTCCATGCTGAGCTGGGTCAACGCGTCCAGCGCGACGGACTGGGGCGTTCCGCTGACGGGGTCCACCGTCGGCACGACGCAGCGCACGCAGACCGTCGTGCGCTTCAACGTCAAGGCACCGATGCGCGCCTCGGTCAGGATGTCTTCGATGAAGGGAGGCAGTTCGCTGCCATCTTCGGCGCTCAGCAGCAGGTTGGGCCGGGCGCGCTGGGCCAGCCCGGTCAGTGGCTCGGCGAGCGCGTCCTGCCAGGACTGCAGCGACCCCTCGCCGACGATGTGCAGCGCATTGAGGATGGGCCGGCGTTGAGCCTCGATGCTCAAGCGCACGAGCCGCAGCCGCTCGCCGGTGGTCGCCTTCAGCAGTGCGGCGGCATCCTCGCCAGCGTCCCAGACTTGCAGGACATCGAAGTCCTGGCGCTCGCCGTTCCAGCCACGCACCTCCGTCGCGTCGCCGCCCTCGCTCGGCACCGTCAGCGACCGCCCCTGGGCCTGCAGCGCCAGATCCGACCCGGCCAGCCGCGCATGCACGAGCGCCAGCCGCGGGTGCGCGCCCATCCAGGTCAGCTCGCCGCTTGCATCGACGATGCCCCAGCCCCGGTCGCCGACAGGCCAGCCGTCGGCGTCCAGCTGCAGCTTGTCGACCGCCTCGCCGGCGCAGGACTTGACCGGGTAGCGCCACAGCCCGGCGACGCGGGCGATCAGGTCGGCCATGGGGTCTGGGCCTCAGCGGTTGCGCGGTGCCAGCGGCGTCTCGGGCACCGGGTAGCCTGCCGCACCGAAGGTGGCGACGACGGCCTTGTGCACGTCGAAGTAGACCTGCCAGTAGTGGTCGGTGTGGCAGTAGGGCCGCACGCACAGCAGCGGGCCTTCGGGCGTGAACTGCAGGATCTCGATGTCGGGCGCCGGTTTGGCGATGACGTTGGGGATGGCGGCAATGGCCGGGCGCAGCCGCGCGATGGCGTCCAGCGGATCCACGCTGTTGTCGACCTTGGCCAGGCAGTCCACGCGGCGGTGGGGCAGCATGGAGTAGTTCTGGATCTGGCCGTTGAAGACGTTGTTGTTGCCGATGAGCGTGTGCACGTTGTCGGGGCTGGTGATGGTGGTGCCGAAGAGGCCGATCTCGGTCACCGTGCCGGTCACGCCGCCGGCCTGCACGAAGTCACCGACCTTGAACGGCCGCAGCACCTGCATGAAGACGCCGGCCGCGAAGTGCGTCAGCAGCCCGCCCCAGGCCGTACCGATGGCCAGGCCCGCGCCGGCCAGCAGCGCGGCGAAGGAGGTGGTCTTGACGCCAAAGATGTCCAGGATGGCCAGGATCAGCACCAGGTTCAGCAGCACGCCGAGGATGGAGCGCAGATAGGTGGCCAGCGTCGAGTCGATGCGCTTGCCCCGCTCCAGCGCCGCGGAGAAGACGCGCAGCGCAATTGAAATGAGCCACCGGCCCAGGATCCAGGCGGCGATGGCCGCGAGAATCTTCAGACCGAAGTCCGCGCCCTGGGTGGTGAGAAACAGCCAGATGGCTTCCGTGTTCATCATGTCGAGTCACTCCCTGTGAAAACGCCCCCATCGTCGCAGCGGGCCATGGCTGGCGCCAACCCCTCAAAACCCCAATCCGTACGGCTCCTCGGGCTGGCGCCCGTGTTCGACGCCCATGCCCGGCTGCTTGTGCTCGGCAGCTTTCCGGGTGCGGCCTCGCTCCAGGCGGCGCAGTACTACGCGCATCCGCGCAATGCCTTCTGGCCGGTCATGGCGGCGCTGCTGGGCGATGCCGACCTCGCGGCCCGGCCTTATGTCGAGCGCCTTCAGGCGCTGCGCGGCCATCGCGTCGCGTTGTGGGATGCCGTGGCTGCGTGCCAGCGGGAGGGCAGTCTGGACACGGCCATCGAAGCCGCGGAGCCCAGCGACCTGGCAGACCTCGTCGCCCGGCTGCCGCGGTTGCGGGCCATCGCCTGCAACGGCGCGCTGGCGCATCGGCAGACACTGCTGGCGCTGGGCGAACCGGATCTGCCCGTGCTGCGCCTGCCCTCGACCAGCCCCGCTCACGCCGGCCTGAGCCTGGCCGACAAGATCGCTGCCTGGCAGGGTGGGCTGGCGCCCTACCTCTAGGATGCGAACCATGAGAAGAACACTGACGGCTGCCCTCGCGGCCTGGGCGGGTTGGGCCGCCGCGGCGCCGGCCATTCCCGCCGACCTGATCCTTCGTGACGCCACGGTCGTCGATGTGGCCGCAGGCCGCCTCGTGCATGGCCAGGCTGTCGTCACGCGCGGTGAGCGCATCCTGGCCGTCGTCGATGCGAAGCAGCTCGGCAGCTACAAGGCCAGCAAGACGCTGAGCCTGAAGGGCCGCTACCTGATCCCCGGGCTGTGGGACAGCCACGTCCACTTCGGCGGCGGCGAGGCGCTGATCGACGAGAACCGCCAGCTGCTGCCGCTCTACCTGGCCCACGGCATCACGACGGTGCGCGACTGCGCCGGCGACCTCAGTGGCGCCGTGCTGCAATGGCGCGACGACATCGCGGCCAAGAAGCTGCTGGGCCCGACCATCTTTGCGTCCGGCGCCAAGCTGGAAGGCTACAAGCCGCTGTGGAAGGGCACGCAGGAGGTCGGCACGGCCGAAGAGGTGAAGCAGGCGTTGGACAAGCTGCGCAACGACAGGGCCGACTTTGTCAAGATCACCGAGAACACGATGCGGGCCGATGTCTACCTGGATGCGCTGCGCCAGGCCAAGGCGCGCGGCCTGCCGAGTTCGGCCCATCTGCATGGCCAGGTCACGCTGGACCAGGCGAGCGAGGCGGGGCTGGGCACGCTGGAGCATCTGAACTATCTGCTGCGCGCCGCCACGCCGCGCGAGGCGGAGCTGACGGCGCAGGTTGCTGCCGGCACGCTCACCGCGCGCTCCGCCGCCGAGCAAAGCCTCGCCAGCTACGACGAGGCGGCCGCCCGCGCCGCCTTCAAGCGCCTGGCGGCCCGCGGCACGGCGGTCGTGCCGACGCTGTCCGTCATCCGCATCACGGCCTACCTGGACGAGGACGACCACGCGAACGACGACTACCTGAAGTACATCGGTCCCAAGCTGCGCCAGACCTATGACTGGCGCGTGAAGCGCGCGGCGCTGGACGGGCCGGACGCCATCGCCTACCGCCACGCGAGCTACGAGAAGACGGCGGCGTTGCTGCCGCTGCTGGCCGACGCCGGCGTGGAGATCGTGGCCGGCACGGACGCCGGTTTCCTGAACAGCTTCGACTACCCCGGCCAGGCCCTGCACGATGAGATGGCGGTCTACGTCCGCGCCGGCCTGACGCCGGCGCAGGCGTTGCGCTCGGCCGTGGTCGCCGGGCCGCGTTTCCTGGGCAAGCTGAATCGCTATGGCGCGCTCGCCGAGGGCAAGGTGGCGGACATCGTCGTGCTGAAGGCCAACCCGTTGCAAGATATCGCCGCGACGAGGCAGATCGAGTCCGTGGTCACGCGGGGCCGGCTGCTGGACCGCCCGCGGCTGGACGCGATGCTGGCCGAGGTGCGCGACTGGGTGGCCCGGCAATGAAGTTCAAACCGCAAGCCTGGGGCCCGGCGACGCTGAGCGAGTTCGACGGCGTGCGCTTCCTGCACCTGGATTCGATCTGGGTGCAGGGCGCCATGCGCATCAGGAAGCCCGATCAGCTCGAACTGGAGTACATCCAACGCATGTGCGCCTGGATGCTGTGGCGCGACCCGGCTGCGCTCGGCGTAGGCCATGCGGTGCAACTGGGCCTGGGCGCCGCGGCGCTGACGCGCTTCTGCCAGGGCCAGCTGAAGATGCGGACCACGGCGGTCGAGATCAACCCCGAGGTCATCGCGGCCTGCCGGCAGTGGTTTCGCCTGCCCACCAACGATGCGCGGCTGAACGTCGTCAATGGCGATGCCGCGGCCTGGGTGGTCGACGACGCCAACCTGCAGACGGTGGACGTGCTCAACGTCGACCTCTACGACCACGACGCTGCCGGGCCGGTGCTGGACAGCGATGCCTTCTACGCCGCCTGCCGCGGCGTGCTGGCCGATGGCGGGCTGATGACGGTCAACCTCTTCGGGCGCAGCGCCAGCTTCGCGCGCAGCGCGCTGCGCATTGCCAAGGCCTTTGGGTCCGACCAGGTCTGGAGCCTGGCGCCGACGAAAGAGGGCAACACCATCGTCGTGGCGGCGCGCGGCGTGCAGGTGCCGCACCGTGACATCCTGGAGCAGCGCGCGGCTAATATCGAATCGCGCTTCAAGCTGCCGGCCCGCAAATGGCTCAGACTGGTCAGGCCGCTGCCGATGAGCATCCTCAACGCCCTCTGAGAACCGCCTCGATGTCGACCAAGCCCAAGCCTCTGGCCCCTGCTGCCGCCTCCAAGTCCGACGGCCGCCTGGAGTGGCGTCAGCTGCTGCACTGGCTGCTGGACGATGGCCTCATCGACGAGATCCAGGTGCAGCGCACGGAGCAGCGCTTCGCGGCAGGCGACAGTGCGCTGCATCCGCTGGTGCGCCTGGGTCATGCCAGCCTCGTGCGGCTGTCCACCGGTAAGCCGCTGGACGTGGATGCGCTGTCCGAATGGCTGGCCGTGCGTGCGCGGCTGCCGTACCTGCGCATCGACCCGCTGAAGGTGGACGTGGGCCGCGTGGGCGATGTGATGTCCATCGGCTATGCCGAGGCCAAGCGTTGCCTGCCGGTGCAGTTCGGCATCAACGACGTGACCATCGCGACGTCGGAGCCCTTCGACACGAGCTGGATGGCGCAGATCGAGTCGCATGTGCGCAAGCCCATCAAGCTCGTCGTCGCCAACCCGCTGGACATCGCGCGCTACACGACCGAGTTCTTCACGCTGGCGCGCTCGGTGCGCGCGGCGGCCAAGGCCGGCGAGCAAAGCCAGGTGGCGAGCTTCGAGCAGCTCGTCGAGCTGGGCAGGACGAACAAGCAGCTGGACGCCAACGACCAGGGCGTCGTGCAGGTGGTGGATTGGCTGTGGCAGTACGCCTTTGATCAGCGCGCCTCGGACATCCACCTGGAGCCGCGCCGCGAGATGGGCGTCATCCGTTTCCGCATCGACGGCGTGCTGCACACGGTCTACCAGTTGCCGCCCACGGTGATGGCGGCGATGACGTCACGCATCAAGCTGCTGGGCCGCATGGATGTGGTCGAGAAGCGTCGCCCGCTGGACGGCCGCATCAAGACGCGCAACCCCGGCGGTGACGAAGTCGAAATGCGCCTGTCGACGCTGCCGACCGCGTTTGGCGAAAAGATGGTCATGCGCATCTTCGACCCGGACACGGCGGTCAAGGATCTGTCGTCGCTGGGCTTCGGCCAGCATGACTCGGATCGCTGGGAGCAACTGGTCAAGCAGCCCCACGGCATCATCCTGGTGACGGGGCCCACCGGCAGCGGCAAGACGACGACGCTGTACTCCACGCTCAAGCGGCTGGCCACCGACGAGGTCAACGTCACGACGATTGAAGACCCGATCGAGATGATCGAGCCGGCCTTCAATCAGACCCAGGTGCAGAACCAGCTGGACTTCGGGTTTGCCGAAGGCCTGCGTGCGCTGATGCGCCAGGACCCGGACATCATCATGGTCGGCGAGATCCGCGACCTGGAGACGGCCGAGATGGCCATCCAGGCGGCGCTGACGGGTCACCTGGTCTTCAGCACGCTGCACACCAACGATTCGGTGTCGGCCATCACGCGGCTGATGGACCTGGGCGTGCCGAGCTATCTGATCAGCGCGACCGTCATTGGCGTGCTCGCTCAGCGCCTCGTGCGCACGCTGTGCCCGCATTGCAAGCAGCCCGATCCGCTTGTCACGCGCGAGAGCCTCAATGATCTGGTGCGGCACTGGCGCCTGGGCGGCGGCGTGAAGCCCTACAAGCCGGTGGGCTGTCTGGAATGCCGCAACACGGGTTTCCGTGGCCGCGCGGGTCTCTATGAGTTGCTGACGGTGAGCGAAGGTGTGAAGGGTGCGCTGGGTGACCTGACGACGTTGCGCCGCCAAGCCATGCAGGAGGGGCTGCGCCCGCTTCGCCTGGCCGGGGCGATGAAGGTGGCGGAGGGTGTCACGACGGTGGAGGAAGTGCTGCGCAGCACGCCAGCCTGGGAGGGCTGACGCACACATCGGGTCCCCGACCCTGCGCGGGCTTGGCCTTGCGGCGGCTCCGCTGCCCATGTCGTTGTCTTACGTGTAATCCACAGTCGGGCGGCGATGGCCCGACTGCCAGAATCGCCGCCAACAGAGCGAGCCCTGCGGCACGCCGGAGGGGACAAGCGATGAAGATCAAAAGCCAGCGGGACTTCTTGTCCGGGCTGATGTTTCTGGTGGTGGGCGTGGCGTTTGCATGGGGAGCAACCGAGTACTCCTTTGGTTCCTCTGCCCGGCCTGGCCCGGGATACTTCCCGTTCGGGTTGGGCGTCCTGCTCGCCATCCTTGGAGGCTTCGTGCTGTTCAAGGCATTGACATTGGAATCCGAGGGTGGCGACCCCATTGGCGACATTGCTTGGCGGCCACTGGTCGTGATCGTCTTGGCGGTGGCCCTGTTCGGTGTCGCGCTGCCGCGCCTGGGCCTCGCCTGCACGCTGCCCATCCTCATCACGATGTCGGCTCTCGCCAGCGACGAGTTTCGCTGGCGCGATGTGCTGCTCAGCAGCGTCGTGTTGACAGTGGGCAGCTGGGCCCTGTTCATCCTGGGCCTGAAGCTGACCATCCCGCTCTGGCCCATCTACATCACCGGCTGAGGCGCGACATGGACTTGCTGAACAACCTCGGTATCGGATTCCAGACGGCACTGACGCTGCAGAACCTGATGTATTGCTTTTTCGGGTCCGTGCTGGGCACGCTGATTGGTGTGCTGCCCGGCCTCGGCCCGGTCGCGACCATCGCGATGCTGCTGCCGTCCATCTACACGCTGGACGCGACACCAGCCCTCATCATGCTGGCCGGCATCTACTACGGCGCGCAGTACGGTGGTTCCACGACGGCCATTCTGATCAATGTGCCGGGTGAGTCCAGCTCGGTCGTGACGGCCATCGACGGCTACCAGATGGCCCGCAAGGGCCGCGCTGGCGCGGCACTCGCGGCGGCCGGTCTGGGCAGCTTCTTCGCGGGCTGTGTCGGCACCATCATCATTGCGGCCTTCGCTCCGCCGCTCACCGAACTGGCCTTCAAGTTTGGCTCGGCCGAGTATTTCTCGCTGATGGTGCTGGGTCTGGTGGGTGCGGTGGTGCTGGCCTCGGGCTCGCTCGTCAAGGCGATCTCGATGATCGTGCTCGGCTTGCTGCTCGGCCAGATCAATACCGACGTCATCACGGGAACAGCCCGCTTCTCCTTCGACATCCCCGAACTGACCGATGGCATCGGCTTCGTCGTCATCGCCATGGGCGTGTTCGGCTTCGGCGAGATCATTGCCAACCTCGGCCAGCCCGAGGAGCACCGTGAGGTCTTCACGAAGGAGGTGAAGGGCCTGTGGCCGACGCGGGAGGACTTTAAAGAAGCTTGGCCATCGGTGCTGCGCGGCACTGCGCTGGGTTCAGTACTCGGTGTGCTGCCGGGCGGCGGTGCGCTGCTGGCTTCGTTTGCGTCCTACACGCTAGAGAAGAAGGTTGTCCGCAATCCGCGAGTTCCCTTCGGCAAGGGCGCAATCCAGGGCGTGGCCGGCCCCGAGAGCGCCAACAACGCAGGCGCGCAAACCTCCTTCATCCCGATGCTGACGCTGGGCATCCCCCCCAACGCCGTGATGGCACTGATGGTCGGTGCCATGACCATCAAGGGCATCCAACCCGGCCCGCAGGTCATGACCAGCAACCCGGAGCTGTTCTGGGGCCTGATCGCTTCGATGTGGATCGGCAATTTGATGCTGATCGTGCTGAACCTGCCGCTGATCGGCATCTGGATCAAGCTGCTGACGGTGCCCTATCGGTTCCTCTTTCCGGCCATCGTCGTCTTCTGCTGCATCGGCACGTACTCGCTGAACAACAACAGCTTCGATGTCTATCTGACGGCGGGCTTCGCGCTGCTGGGCTATATCTTCTACAAGCTCAGCTGCGAACCAGCACCGCTGCTCCTCGGGTTCATCCTGGGGCCCATGATGGAAGAGAACCTGCGCCGGGCGCTGCTGCTGGCGCGCGGCGACTGGAGCACCTTCCTGACGCGCCCTTTGTCCGCTGGTCTGCTGATCGCCGCTGCTTTGATGATCGTGGTCGTCATGCTGCCTTCGATCAAGAGCAAGCGGGAAGAGGCATTTCAGGAAGAAGGCTGAACGCGCAGAGCGGGCTGCTTGGCCGCGGTGAACTCCGCCGGCGGGGCTCGTTACCAGGCTTCCGTCTCTATATTGGCTTGGTGCTCGCGCTGGATCATCACGTCGGCCGCATCAGCCGCGAGCTGAGGGAGATTTAATGACTGCGGCGCTGAACTCTTGCATCCGCTCAAATTCCTGTGCTACAGTCGTGGGCTTCGCTGCTGACAAAGCGTGGCGCTGACCGGAGACGGTGAGTGCGGCGAATTGAAGGAAGTGAAGCCGAGCCGAAAGGCTTGGGGCGGACTTTGAGTTCGTTGGGTGCTGAAGAGTTCTGAAAAGAAATTTTCGCAAAGTACTTGACGACACTGTGAAAGCAGATCAAAATCTCGCCTCTTTGCTGCTGACGACTGAATGCAAATGCGGGCAGTTTGAAGTGACAAAGAAAGCCAAGTCGGCCAACGAAAGTTGGCGGAGTATTGAGAAAAGAAATTTTCGAAAATACTTGACGACGAAGCAAAAAGCAGATTAGAATCTCACTTCTTTGCTGCTGACGAATTAAACGATTCGACAGCGACGCGAAACAAGAGCAAATGCTTAAAGTAACGCGATGTTCTTTAATAATTCACAGCCGATAAGCGTGGGCGTTTGAAGTGAAGTGATGTTGTCAGGTAACTGATGACGGTCCTTCGGACTTTAAACGCTCACGGAAATTAGATTTGAACTATGCAAATGGTTTGAGTCGATTCCGTTGAGTAAATCAAGATCGAACTGTAGAGTTTGATCCTGGCTCAGATTGAACGCTGGCGGCATGCCTTACACATGCAAGTCGAACGGTAACAGGTTAAGCTGACGAGTGGCGAACGGGTGAGTAATATATCGGAACGTGCCCAGTCGTGGGGGATAACTGCTCGAAAGAGCAGCTAATACCGCATACGACCTGAGGGTGAAAGCGGGGGATCGCAAGACCTCGCGCGATTGGAGCGGCCGATATCAGATTAGGTAGTTGGTGGGGTAAAAGCCCACCAAGCCAACGATCTGTAGCTGGTCTGAGAGGACGACCAGCCACACTGGGACTGAGACACGGCCCAGACTCCTACGGGAGGCAGCAGTGGGGAATTTTGGACAATGGGCGCAAGCCTGATCCAGCCATGCCGCGTGCGGGAAGAAGGCCTTCGGGTTGTAAACCGCTTTTGTCAGGGAAGAAAAGGTTCTGGTTAATACCTGGGACTCATGACGGTACCTGAAGAATAAGCACCGGCTAACTACGTGCCAGCAGCCGCGGTAATACGTAGGGTGCAAGCGTTAATCGGAATTACTGGGCGTAAAGCGTGCGCAGGCGGTTATGCAAGACAGATGTGAAATCCCCGGGCTCAACCTGGGAACTGCATTTGTGACTGCATGGCTAGAGTACGGTAGAGGGGGATGGAATTCCGCGTGTAGCAGTGAAATGCGTAGATATGCGGAGGAACACCGATGGCGAAGGCAATCCCCTGGACCTGTACTGACGCTCATGCACGAAAGCGTGGGGAGCAAACAGGATTAGATACCCTGGTAGTCCACGCCCTAAACGATGTCAACTGGTTGTTGGGAGGGTTTCTTCTCAGTAACGAAGCTAACGCGTGAAGTTGACCGCCTGGGGAGTACGGCCGCAAGGTTGAAACTCAAAGGAATTGACGGGGACCCGCACAAGCGGTGGATGATGTGGTTTAATTCGATGCAACGCGAAAAACCTTACCTACCCTTGACATGTCTGGAATTCCGAAGAGATTTGGAAGTGCTCGAAAGAGAGCCAGAACACAGGTGCTGCATGGCCGTCGTCAGCTCGTGTCGTGAGATGTTGGGTTAAGTCCCGCAACGAGCGCAACCCTTGTCATTAGTTGCTACGAAAGGGCACTCTAATGAGACTGCCGGTGACAAACCGGAGGAAGGTGGGGATGACGTCAGGTCATCATGGCCCTTATGGGTAGGGCTACACACGTCATACAATGGCCGGGACAGAGGGCTGCCAACCCGCGAGGGGGAGCTAATCCCAGAAACCCGGTCGTAGTCCGGATCGTAGTCTGCAACTCGACTGCGTGAAGTCGGAATCGCTAGTAATCGCGGATCAGCTTGCCGCGGTGAATACGTTCCCGGGTCTTGTACACACCGCCCGTCACACCATGGGAGCGGGTTCTGCCAGAAGTAGTTAGCCTAACCGCAAGGAGGGCGATTACCACGGCAGGGTTCGTGACTGGGGTGAAGTCGTAACAAGGTAGCCGTATCGGAAGGTGCGGCTGGATCACCTCCTTTCTAGATAGATCGCGCCTCGTCATTACTTCGGTATTGGCAGAGCAAGGTCACACTAAAGAGCGAAAGCTCAAGCACTTGGCTTTAAGCGCCCACACTTATCGGCTGTCACACAACAGTGAGTGAAATTGCGTGAGCCTGTTGAGCTGGCCTCGACAGGCTGACGATAACAACAGAGTTCACGCGCATGGTTCGCGTGGGTCTGTAGCTCAGTCGGTTAGAGCACCGTCTTGATAAGGCGGGGGTCGCTGGTTCAAATCCAGCCAGACCCACCACGGCAAATCGAATAGATTTGAACCGGGGGATTAGCTCAGCTGGGAGAGCACCTGCTTTGCAAGCAGGGGGTCGTCGGTTCGATCCCGTCATCCTCCACCAGTTTCACTCATTCAGTTGGTAAACCTTAGCGAATAGCAATGTTCGCTGAGGTTTACCAGCTCTGGTCTGCATAGATCGGCTGTTGTTCTTTAACAATTTGTAGAGTCGAATCAGCGCTGCTAGCGGAAAGCGACGAATCGTAAAGGGTTCGAAGCACCGTGCCGCTAGTAGCATTTTGATTGCGTCAACATAGACTTCAACTAAGCGAAGTAGCGAAAGCTAATTTGATTAGGTATGAAGAACGGCGTAACGCGTGAATACTCAAATAACACACGGATGAAACAAGATTCGTGTAAGTCCTTGACGACAGTGCAGTCAGCGCTGTCAAAGTTATAGGGTCAAGTGACTAAGTGCATGTGGTGGATGCCTTGGCGATTACAGGCGACGAAGGACGTGATAGCCTGCGATAAGCTTCGGGGAGCTGGCAAATTAGCTTTGATCCGGAGATTTCCGAATGGGGAAACCCACTCCGCAAGGAGTAACTCTGACTGAATACATAGGTCATTGTGGCGAACCGGGTGAACTGAAACATCTCAGTAGCTCGAGGAAAAGACATCAACCGAGATTCCGAAAGTAGTGGCGAGCGAAATCGGAGTAGCCCTCGCGTTTTAGCAGTTTGTATATCAGAACGGAATGGAAAGTCCGGCCATAGCGGGTGATAGCCCCGTATGAGAAATGCAGATTGTGGAACTAGGCGCGAATAGAGTAGGGCGGGACACGTGAAATCCTGTCTGAATATGGGGGGACCATCCTCCAAGGCTAAATACTCGTAATCGACCGATAGTGAACAAGTACCGTGAGGGAAAGGCGAAAAGAACCCCGGGAGGGGAGTGAAATAGATCCTGAAACCGCATGCATACAAAAAGTAGGAGCCCGCAAGGGTGACTGCGTACCTTTTGTATAATGGGTCAGCGACTTACATTCAGTGGCGAGGTTAACCGAATAGGGAAGCCGTAGAGAAATCGAGTCCGAATAGGGCGAATAGTCGCTGGGTGTAGACCCGAAACCAAGTGATCTATCCATGGCCAGGATGAAGGTACCGTAACAGGTGCTGGAGGTCCGAACCGACTAGTGTTGCAAAACTAGCGGATGAGCTGTGGATAGGGGTGAAAGGCTAAACAAACTTGGAAATAGCTGGTTCTCTCCGAAAACTATTTAGGTAGTGCCTCAAGTATTACCATCGGGGGTAGAGCACTGTTTAGGCTAGGGGGTCATGGCGACTTACCAAACCTATGCAAACTCCGAATACCGATGAGTACAGCTTGGGAGACAGAGCACCGGGTGCTAACGTCCGGACTCAAGAGGGAAACAACCCAGACCGCCAGCTAAGGTCCCCAAAATTGGCTAAGTGGGAAACGAAGTGGGAAGGCTAAAACAGTCAGGATGTTGGCTTAGAAGCAGCCATCATTTAAAGAAAGCGTAATAGCTCACTGATCGAGTCGTCCTGCGCGGAAGATGTAACGGGGCTAAGCCAGTTACCGAAGCTGCGGATGTGCAATTTATTGCACGTGGTAGGAGAGCGTTCTGTAAGCCTGTGAAGGTGGGTTGTGAAGCCTGCTGGAGGTATCAGAAGTGCGAATGCTGACATGAGTAGCGTTAAAGGGGGTGAAAAGCCCCCTCGCCGAAAGCGCAAGGTTTCCTACGCAACGTTCATCGGCGTAGGGTGAGTCGGCCCCTAAGGCGAGGCAGAGATGCGTAGCTGATGGGAAACAGGTCAATATTCCTGTACCGATCAATAGTGCGATGTGGGGACGGAGAAGGTTAGCTCAGCCAACTGTTGGATATGTTGGTTCAAGCGTGTAGTCGTGCCCCTTAGGCAAATCCGGGGGGATTAGATGAGGCGTGATAACGAGTCTGCTTGCAGACGAAGTGAGTGATACCCTGCTTCCAAGAAAAGCCACTAAGCTTCAGCTATTGACGACCGTACCGCAAACCGACACTGGTGCGCGAGATGAGTATTCTAAGGCGCTTGAGAGAACTCTGGAGAAGGAACTCGGCAAATTGACACCGTAACTTCGGAAGAAGGTGTGCCTTTAGTAGGTGATCCATTTACTTGGTGAGCCCAATGAGGCCGCAGAGAATCGGTGGCTGCAACTGTTTATTAAAAACACAGCACTCTGCAAAGACGAAAGTCGACGTATAGGGTGTGACTCCTGCCCGGTGCTGGAAGATTAAATGATGGGGTGCAAGCTCTTGACTGAAGTCCCAGTAAACGGCGGCCGTAACTATAACGGTCCTAAGGTAGCGAAATTCCTTGTCGGGTAAGTTCCGACCTGCACGAATGGAGTAATGATGGCCACACTGTCTCCTCCAGAGACTCAGCGAAGTTGAAATGTTTGTGATGATGCAATCTCCCCGCGGAAAGACGGAAAGACCCCATGAACCTTTACTGTAGCTTTACATTGGACTTTGAACAGATCTGTGTAGGATAGGTGGGAGGCTTTGAAGTAAGGTCGCTAGATCTTATGGAGCCAACGTTGAAATACCACCCTGGTGTGTTTGAGGTTCTAACCTTGTCCCGTTATCCGGGATGGGGACAGTGTATGGTGGGCAGTTTGACTGGGGCGGTCTCCTCCCAAAGTGTAACGGAGGAGTTCGAAGGTACGCTAGATACGGTCGGAAATCGTGTCGATAGTGCATTGGCATAAGCGTGCTTGACTGCGAGACTGACAAGTCGAGCAGGTACGAAAGTAGGACAAAGTGATCCGGTGGTTCTGTATGGAAGGGCCATCGCTCAACGGATAAAAGGTACTCTGGGGATAACAGGCTGATACCGCCCAAGAGTTCATATCGACGGCGGTGTTTGGCACCTCGATGTCGGCTCATCTCATCCTGGGGCTGTAGCCGGTCCCAAGGGTATGGCTGTTCGCCATTTAAAGAGGTACGTGAGCTGGGTTTAAAACGTCGTGAGACAGTTTGGTCCCTATCTTCCGTGGGCGCTGCAAGATTGAGAGAGCCTGCTCCTAGTACGAGAGGACCGGAGTGGACGCACCTCTGGTGTATCGGTTGTCACGCCAGTGGCATTGCCGAGTAGCTAAGTGCGGAAGAGATAACCGCTGAAAGCATCTAAGCGGGAAACTCGTCTCAAGATGAGTCTTGCCGGGGCCTAGAGCCCCCTGAAGGGTCGTTCGAGACCAGGACGTTGATAGGCTGGGTGTGGAAGCGCAGTAATGCGTTAAGCTAACCAGTACTAATTGCCCGTGAGGCTTGACCCTATAACTTTGAGAGTCTGTGCAACAGCATGTCTCAAGGTGAGGATTCAAGTTATGTCGTTCTTCGAAGCTACGAAGACGCAATCAAACTAAGCTGATTCCGCTGCAGTTATAGAAATAACTGCTGTGTGCAGATCGACCATGTCGAGTTCTGCTGACTCTACCAATTGGGTTTGTTGACTCAGTCAACAAGCCAACCAGTCAAGCCTGACGACCATAGCGACTTGGTCCCACTCCTTCCCATCCCGAACAGGACAGTGAAACGAGCCAGCGCCGATGATAGTGCGGATTCCCGTGTGAAAGTAGGTCATCGTCAGGCTATTTACCCCTCAAAACCCCTCCAGCCCAGGCTGCGAGGGGTTTTGTTTTTTGGGTGCGAATAGGACTTTCGGGCGATTGCCGCCACTTTGCAGTGCCTTTAATGAGTACGACGGCGGCTGCGATCCATCCAATATCCGCCACGAGCGGCCGAAGATTGACTGCCCCCAATCTCCTGCCACTCATTGCGAGGGAGTCCTGGGGGGAGGGCAGCTTCCGGCCGCTGCACAGGGTGTCCGTGACGAATCCATGCTCCAGGTGGCGTCGACATGGCTGGCTGCCACCAGCGGCGTTAGCGCCCGCACCGGGCGCTCGGCCTTGGCGCGTGTCTACGGCTTGTTCTGCGGCGCGGTACAGCCGGCATTGCGTGCTTGTGAACTGCATGTCGAAGGTGTGGTTCGGCCCGGAGCTTCTTGAACTTCCCGTTCTCGGCTTCGAGCTCACGCAGCCACACCGCTGCGCTGACCTGCAGGCCGCCCTACTTGGCCCGCCACTTGTAGAAGGTGATCCCGCTGAAGCCTTCCTTGCGGCACAGCTCCTTGATGGGCACCCCGTCCGTGGCCTGGTTCAGAAAGCCAGTGATCTGGTGCTCGCAGTACTTGCTGGTTCTCATGTCCGTCATTCTCCAAAAGGACGGACTCGCTCTCGCCTAGATTGCCACGGCAGCAATGGGCACCAGCCCGTCCCGTCAAAGCCTGGATCAAAGGCCTAGCAGCGCCTTCGCCCGAGCCAGATGCTCCAAGCGATCATCCAGCCCGTTGTAACCGCCATTGATGCGTTTCGTCACGGCCTTGGCGTCGTCGGCTTCGGCCAACGTGCCGATCTTGCGTGACTGCCAGAACCAGCAGGCCACGTCCACGCAGGCAAAGGGGTCCTGCGCCAACCGGGTCGGGTCGCTGACGTAGTCGATGCCGGTGAACTGGCTGTAGTCCCGGTAGTTGTTGCGGCCAGTGAGCTGGATGAGGCCGCGGCCTTTGAAGCGCACACCGTCGCCGGACTCGCTGTTGCCGAGGTCCGTGCGGCCTTCGTAGGCGCTGCCGCTGGCCAGTTCCTCGTTGTAGAGCAAGGAACCGGACTCGTGCGCCAGCTGAGCGATGAAGTGGGCGATCTGCCGGGGCGTGTCGATGCTGTAGCGCGTCATGCCCTTGACCAGGGGCTCGTAGTACAGGTCGATGCGTTTGGGCATCGCGCGCGGCATCACGAGGCCCAGTTTTTCCTTGGTCGGCCCCGGCGGTAGGCCGGCCAGCAGCCGTGCCATCGTGGCATCTCCCGGCGTGACCAGGCCGTCCGACTCCGGCAGGCCCATCGCCCGGGTCTCGAAGGCGCGGATTGCATCGATGGTGTTCGGGCCGATCTGCCCGTCAACGCCCAGCTGGATCAGCGCCGCGCCGCTCCAGGCCTCGCTGTTCAGGTTGAGCAGCACCTGGACGATGCGAACGTCGGCGACGTCGTTGCGGGCACCAAGCCCGACACTCTTGGCAATGCACATGGCGGCTGCTCCGTGACTGAAGGAAGAGCTATGCACCTTATGCGCCTGCCGTCGGTGGCGAATCCCCAATCGGCAGGACGCTGGCCGAGGTCTCAGGCCGCCATCCATGCCACGGCCCTGCTGCAGCAGGCGGTCCCACCACGGCGTCTCGGCGATTTCAGCGCGCAGATGGTCGATGACGAACTGGGCGTCCAGACGTCGGTGCTGAACGAGCCGCGCACCGGCAGCGCTTGGTTGCGGTTCACGCCGGCATAGCGCCAGAAAAAGGCCCGGCCCCGGTGGCGTTGCAACGGTGACGCAGGCGCGATTCAGCAGATCCTTGGGCATGTGCGGCCGGCCGGCGCGTACCAGGTGCGCCGGGTTGGCGCAGGTGACGAGGCGGACCCGGGCCAGCGTCGTCGCGCGCCGGTCGCTGTCGGGCAGCAGGCCAATGCGGACAGCCGCGTCCGAGGGCTTGAAGCAGCACTTTCAGCCACCGCTGCTGGAGACCGCGGTCAATGCCTGGCGCCGCTGACGCCCTGTGTGCAGGCCGCCGCCGCACGGGCGCGCGTCTTCGCAGAATTGGCCAAGGACGGAGGCCTCCCTCGCGGTGACGCACTTCAGCTTCCCCGGCTTGCGCCGCCTGCGCCAGGCCGGGAAGGGCTGGTGCAGCAGCGAGGTGCGCAGACAATCGCCTAGGGCAGCGGCCGGATGCTGCCGCCCAAGCTGCCGGCTGGGTGGTTGTCATTGAACAGCTGCCAGACCCGCCCCGCCTTGGCCTGCTGCACGAAGGCCTGGCGGAGCCGGCGGCGGTCGGCGTCGCTCAGCGTGTGGCACGACAGGTAGACACCACTTTCCGACCAGCCCAGCTCGTCCAGCGGCTCGATGCGCACCTGCTTGATCAGCGGGCTGAGTTCGGCTTCCTGCGCCAGCGTGCCGATGAGGATGGACGCCGTCATCACGGTGCCCTGGGCCAGGCCCTGGCGCAGCGCACGGGCGACGCCAGCGACGTCGGCCTCCTCGATGACGCGTTTCTGCGCGCGCAGCACCGTGACCGCGTTGTCGTAGGGCGGGCCGAAACTGAAGCCGCGCACGACGGCCAGCTTGAAATCCGCCTGCCCCGCCAACTCCGCCAGCGAGCGCGGTGCGGGACGCTCGCGGGCCAGCGTCAGCAGGCTGGCGCGCACCTGGATCAGCGGCACGAACTCGCCGTCATGCTCCCGCCCCGGCGAGGCCGAAGCCGGGATCAGCAGATCCGCCTGGCCGGACTCGAACATCCTCTGCAGCCGGGCCCTGGGCACGCGTTGCATCTGGAAATCGCAGCCGATGCTCGCGCCCATCTCGCGCAGCAGGGTCGGGTACACGCCGCCACTGCGCTCGTCGTCGAAACTGACACTGAGCCCGATGGGTGCCATCGGCACGGCGAGGGCGCGGGAGCAGCCGGCGTCGGCGTTCGCCGCGGCCGCCAGCATCCAGGCTGCCCACAAGCCCGCTTGCACCTTTGCCTTCATGCCCCTCGGTCCTCGGATTTATGCGGCCCATTGTGCGCGACGCGTCGCTCCAGCCCGTCAAACAGCAACTGCACGACGATAGCCAGCGCCGCCGCCGGCAGGGCGCCGGCCAGCATCAGCGTGCTGTCGTTGACGGCCAGCCCGGCGACGATGCGCTCACCCAGGCCGCCGGCACCGACGAAGGCCGCGACGGTGGCCGTGCCGACGTTGGTGACGGCCGCCGTCTTCACGCCGGCCATCAGGGTCGGCAGCGCCTGCGGCAGCTCGATGGCGCGCAGCGCCTGGCCGCGCGTCAGGCCCAGGGCCAGGGCCGCCTGGGCCTGGCCGGCGGGCACCGCCTGCAGGCCGGCGTGAGTGTTGCGCACGATGGGCAGCAGCGCGTAGACGAACAAGGCCAGCAGCGCCGGCACAAAGCCGATGCGGCCGACCACGGCGATCAGGAAGGCCAGCAGGGCCAGAGAAGGCAGCGTCTGCAACAGCCCTGCCACCGCCATGACCGGTGGCGCCAGGCCTGGCTGACGGTGGGCCGCGATGCCCAGCGGCACGGCAACGGCGATGGCCAGGGCCAGCGAGGCCAGCACCAGGGCCAGGTGCTGGGCGAGCAGCTTGCCGAGGTCGGGTGCGAACAGCCTGGCCATCAAGCCCCGCGGCTGGGCTGCCTGCGGGGCGGGCTGCACAAAGCCGCGCGCCACTTCGGCAAAAGGCTTGCCTTCCAGCTCGGCTGCCGCGTTGAGCCGGATCATCCCCGCCTCGTCCAGCCGCCCGGCCAGGCGTTGCAGCGGCTTGTCGTCCACCGCGGCGCGCATCAGCAGCACCGCGTCATAGCGCGGGAAGAAGCCCCGGTCGTCGCGCAGCACGCGCACCGGCTGGCGGGCGAGCTGGGCGTCCGTCGTGTAGACATCGATGAGGTCGACCTGGCTGCCGGCCAGCGCGGCGTAGGCCAGGCCGTGGTCCAGCGCCGAGCCGGGTGCCAGCTTCAGGCCGTAGGCGCGCTGCAGCGCCGGCCAGCCGTCGGCGCGGGCCGTGAATTCATGCGACAGGCCCAGCTTGAGCGCCTGGGCCAGCGTCGCCAGCTCCGAGATCGTCGTGATGCCCAGCCGCGCCGCGTCCGCTTCACGCATCGCCAGCGCGTAGCTGTTGTTGAAGCCCAGCGGCACGCCGGCCTTGAGCCCCAGCGGTTTCAACCAGGCATTGATCTGGTCCAGCGGCGCCTGTGCATCCGCGGGCGATTCGCGCTTGAGCAGCTCGCGCACGATGGTGCCGGTGTACTCGGGGTAGACGTCGATCTGGCCTTGCTGAAGGGCGGCGGCGAGGATGGCCGTGTTGCCCAGGCCCTGGCGGTGCTCGGCGGCGATGCCCTGCCCGCTAAGCGTCTGCGTGACGATCTCGCCCAGCAGATAGCTTTCGGTGAAGCGCTTGGAGCCCACCTGCAGGGCGGGTGCAGCCTGGACGCCGCCCACAAGCCACGCCGTCAGCAGGGTCAACAGCAGTCGCATCGGCCGGATCGTCCTCATGGTGCGATGGTGCCTCATGGCGTCAGCGGTCGTGTAGGACGATGCCTACGTGTAAGCACCCCCGTGTCCGAATGCAACAGCGCTGCGTCATGTCTAAAGTTGATGGCATCGTTTCAGAGGAGGTCTCCATGTCCCGCGCCACCGATCACTCACTGCACCAGCATCTCGACAGCCTGGGCGCCCATCTGCGCCAGTGCCGCACGCTGTCCGACACCAAGCTGCGCATGCTGTGTTCGCTGGAAACCCTCGATGCCGTGGTTGGTGATCGGCTGTTCACGACCGTCGTCTTGGGCAGCACGCTGATGGCCCTGGTGCTGACTTTCACTGCCTGATCCTTTCGTCAGACCCCCTCCTGAAGAACAGCGGCTTTCGAGCCGCTGTTTTTTTTCGTCCTCAGAGGACCGCAGCCGGTTCGGCTGAGCGCGCCGGCATGGCATCGGTCACCGGCACCCACAGCAGCAGCTCACCGTCGAGCTCGCCCAGCGCCAGCGTGGCGCCCGGCACCAGCGTGCGATAGCCCGGCGGCGGCGCGATGCCAGCGCCGATCGGCGCGCGTTGCACCAGCACCTCGATACGCTGCCGCTGCGCCAGCAGCCGCACACGCGCCTGTGCCCAGTGCGGCGGCAGGCAGGGCTGCACGCGCAGCTGGCCGTCGGCGAGCTTCACGCCGCACAGCGACTCGACCGCCGCGCGCAGCAGCCAGCCCGCCGCACCCGTGTACCAGCTCCAGCCGCCACGGCCGGCATGCGGCGCCGCGGCCTCCAGGTCGCCCGCCACGGCGAACGGCTCCAGCCCGTAGGCCGCGCCATGCGCGCCGCGGTGGGCCGGGCTGATGGCCGTGAAGGCCGCCCAGGCACGTTCAGCCTGGCCGAGCTTCGCGCTGGCCATCAGCGCCCAGGTGGCAGCGTGGTTGTACTGGCCGCCGTTCTCGCGCACGCCGCCGGGGTAGGCCTGGATGTAGCCGGCCGGCGGCTGGTGGTCCTTCAGCGGCGGCCAAAGCAGGCGCAGCAGATGCGCGTCGCGGTCATGCAGCTCGCGCCAGGCGCTGTCCATCGCCTGCTTCGCGCGGTCGGGCTGCGTCGCGCCGGTCAGCACGGCCCAGGCCTGCACGATGAGGTCGATGCGGCATTCGCTGTCGCTGTGCGTGCCCAGCACGCTGCCGTCGTCGAACCAGCCGCGGCGGTACCAGCGGCCGTCCCAGGCCTCGGCGTCCAGCGCGGCAGCCAGCGCCTTGCGGGCCTGCTGCCAGCGCGCGGCGCGGGCAGCTTCACCACGCGCCAACGCCAGCGGGTGCAGTGCGTCGATGACGGCGCACAGGAAGAAGCCCATCCACACCGATTCGCCTCGCCCCTCGGCGCCGACGCGGTTCATGCCGTCGTTCCAGTCGCCGGTGCCGAAGAGGGGCAGGCCGTGCGCGCCCACGGGGAGGCTGACGTCGATGGCGCGCGCCGCATGCTCGTAGATGGGCGCCGTCTCGTTGCCGATGGCCGGCACCTCGTAGACATCCTCCTGGCCTTCGGGCACCGGGCGGCCCTGCAGGAAGGGCAGCGGCTCGTCGGCCAGTGCCGTGTCGCCGGTGCGTTCGACGTACAGGGCCAGCGCCAGCGCCAGCCACAGCCGGTCGTCGGCGAAATGCGTGCGCACGCCGGCGCCGGCCGGTTCATGCCACCAGTGCTGCACGTCGCCCGGCGGGAACTGGCGCGCCGCGTGGCGGCGGATCTGCGCGGCCAGCCGCTCGGGCGCGTGCTGCACCAGGGCCATGGCGTCCTGCAACTGGTCGCGGAAACCGAAGGCGCCGCCGGCCTGGTAGAAGCCGGCCCGCGCCCAGATGCGGCAGCCCAGCACCTGGGCCGGCAGCCAGTGGTTGACGAGGGCATCGAAGGCCGGGTCGGGTGTCTCCACTTGCACCGGTGCGCTCAAGTCGCGCCACACCTGGCGCTGGGCGGCCAGGCGGCGCAGCGGGTCCATCGCCCAAGCCGCCACGGCCTGCTCGCGCGCGGCGGGCAGGCTGGTGGCATGGCCCAGCAGCACCGTGCCATGCCAGGCGTGCCCGGCCTCCAGGCGCAGCGGTACGGTCAGCAGAGCGGCGGGGTCGGTGCTGGGGCCGGCCAGGCCGTCCAGCGCATGCGGCATGACGAGGCGGCCTTCGTCGTCGAACAGCAGGCGGCGGTCGCCGCTGGCCTCGACGGCCGCGGTCCAGGGCCGCGGCACGTTCAGGTCGGGCGTGAAGCCGGCGTCCGCCGGCCAGGGCCACAGGGCCTGGTCGCTGGCCAGCGTGTCGATGCGCTCGGCGGTCACGTCGCCCGCACGCGTCGGACGCAGGGCCATCCAGGCGGTGTGGCCGCCAAAGCCGTTGAGGCCGTCTGCCTGCGTGGCCAGGGCCAGCAGCGGGCCGTCGCCTTGCGCTGCCTCCAGCCGTGTCACGACGCTGCGCCGCGCGCCGCTGTCCATTCCCAGCTGCCACTGCGCGGCGGCCAGCAGGCGCATCGGCCGCGGCGGGCGGCCGGGGGCGGCGTGCAGCTCGACCTGGCATTGCTTGACCGCAGTCACGGCATCCACCGTCCAGCGCAGGCGCACCACCATGCCGGGCAACTGGAAGGCCAGGGCCGTGGCACCTGGCACATGGGCGATGTTCTGCCGCGCGCTGGCCCGGCCGAGCAGCCAGGCCTTGCCGCTGGCCAGGCAGTGCAGGATCAGCCACTCGCCGGGGGAGTCCAGCAGCGCGTCGTTGGACCAGGGCGTGATCTGGTGCAGGCGGCTGTTGCCGGCCCAGGTGACGCCGGTGCCGCGTTCGGATACCTGGCAGCCGAAGTTCTCGTTGGCGATCACGTTGATCCACGGCCGCGCCGGCTGGGCGCGTTCGCCCAGCTCGAAGAGGCAGGCGCCACCGTCGTTGTCGAAGCTGCTGGCCGGCGCCTGCGCCCCGGGCAGGGCGGGCACGGTAGAGACCAGGGTGGCGCCTGCGTTGCGCCGGGTCTTTGCGGACTGCTCGTGGTTCAGCCCCAAGCGTTCGAGTTGCTGGGCCAGCGGGCGGCCATCGGCGAACCAGCGCACGCGCGCCAGCAGGTTGAGCGCGAAGCGCGTTTGCGGCCCCACGGCCTCGTCGGCCAGCACATGCACGCGGCAGCGCCCGTACACCTGCTGCTCGGCCAGCGAGCGCAGCGCGCGCGACACCGGCGCCAGATAGGACGGCGCCTCGGCGTCCAGCACGACGACGTCCACCGGCAGCGGGCTGCCCTGGGCCTGCAGCAGCGCACACAGTTCGCGCACCATGATGACGCCGGTGGCGTCGGCCACGCGGATCAGCACGATGGGATCGTCGCCCGAGATGCCGTGCCGCCACAGCGCGTCGCGCTCGAAGCCGGCTTCCGGCAGCGGCAGCGTTTCCCGCGCGGCCTGCGAGGTCAGCAGCGTCTGCAGCGTGAGGCCGGCGCGCCAGGCCCCCGGCGCCAGTGCCGCGCCCTGGGTGCGCACGCCGGCCATGGTGTGGGCCAGCGTCAGCGCGCGTTCGACGAGGGCCGGCTGGCGCAGCTTGTCGAGCAGGTGCGACAGCGTCTGCGGCTCGCGCGCGGCGGCAGTGGCCAGCGTCAGGGTCACGCTCGCGCCCGGTGGCAGCTGCAGCACCAGGTGCAGCAGCGAGATCGGATCGTTGCCGGTGTCCAGCATGCCGGAGTCGCTGTTCAGCCCCGTCACCTGGGTGCCGAACAGGGCCTGCACGCTGGCGTGGGCGATCACGCCGCCCGGCTGGCCGGGCGTGCCGCCGCGCGCCAGCCAGTTTGCCCGGTCCGCACCCGCGCGCACGCGGTCCAGCCGAGCGCCGCCATCCAGCTCCACGCCCACCAGCGCATGCACCGCATGCAGGGCCGCCTCGTTCGGGCTGCGCGGCAGGCGCTGCCAGTGCAGAGCCTGTTGACTGGCTTCCCAGCGGCATTGCAGGAAGAGCTTGCCGAAGGCCGGGTGGGCCAGGTCGGCCTTGGCCGGCGCCAGCACAGGCTCGAAGCTGGACACCAGCGCCAGGCGGCGCGGCCGGTTGGCCAGGTTGCGCAGCGTGATGCGGCGCAACTCGACGTCATCCTCCACCGCCACCCAGGCCTCGGTGTGGGCGTGCAACTCCTCGCCCTCGGCGGTGAACTGGACGCTGGCCGGGTGCAGGCGGGCGCCGTAGCGCCACTGCGGGCCGGGCGTGGGCCGCAGCGTGAGCGAGCGCCAGGGGCTGGATTCCAGGCCGCCGTTCCAGTGCAGGTCCAGGTCGCGCAGGTGCAGGTGGTGGCCGAGCAGGTCCTGCGGGAGATCGTCGCGCCAGCGGCTCACCAGCACCTGGCTGCCGGGCTCGCCCCAGACCAGCGTGCCGCCGCCATGCTCGCGCAGCATCGCGCTGAGCTTGCCGTGGCCCAGCCAGGCGGTGGCGGGCAGTGCGCGGCCGTGCAGCTCCGGCACGACCAGCGAGATGCGGGCGCGGCGCGGCGCGCTGCGCGTGGGTTTGGGCGGCGGTTCGCGCAGCGGCGCCACCTTGTGCGGTGCACGCTCGTGCAGCAGCCAGCGCACGGCGCACAGGCGCGGCTCGGCGTCGGCCCAGCGCTGCGGCGCGCCGCCGCACAGCACCTCGGTCAGCGCCACGAGGGACATGCCCTGGTGATGGCTCATCGCCGTGGCGATGCGCTGGAAGCGCGCCCGCGGCTGCGGCGTGTCCGCGGCCACTTCGGGCTGGCGGCTGAGGGTGTAGTCCAGCGCCTCGATGAATCCGCCATCATGGCGGGCGCCCAGGGCCTGCAGCGCGCGCAGGTTGGCGACGGCCGCGCGCGGCATCACCATCGTCGCCATCAGCGTGGCATAGGGCGCGATGACGAGTTCCTCGGGCGGCGTGTCGCGCAGCGCCAGGCTGGCCACGCCCTGCGGGCCGTACTGGTAGGCCAGGCTCTGGTCGCGCTTGGCGTAGGCGCTTTCAGACACGCCCCAGGGCAGGCCCGCGGCGCGTCCGGCGCGAATCTGTTCCATCACCGCCGCACGCGCCGCCTCGGCCAGCGCGCTACCGGTCGGCTCGTCCAGCACGAGCGACGGCATCAGCATCTCGAACATCGAGCCCGACCAGCTCTTCAGCCCGGTCACGCGGCCGCGCGAGAAGAAGGGCCGGCCCAGCGCCCCCCAGTGCGCCGGCGGGATGTCGCCTTTGGCGATGGCCACGAGGCTGGCCAGGCGGGCTTCGGACGCCAGCAGGTCGTAGTGGTTCTGATCGAGCCGCTCCGTGCCGGGCTCGGTACCCACGCCGGCGATGGCGCCGATGTGCAGCAGCCGGCGCTGCGGGTCGTAGAGCCAGCTGAAATCGTGGGCCAGCGCGAGGGCGCGGGCGCGTGCGGCCACGGCGTTCAGCGCCTCGGCCACGGCCGGCGGCGGTGGCATGCCTTCGCCGCCGCGCGCATAGCCCTCGCAGGCGGCCGCGACAACGAGCAGGTGAGCACACAGGTTGCCGCTGTCCACGGTGGAGACGTAGGGCGGGTCCAGCACGGCCAGGCGCTGTGTGTCGATCCAGTTGTAGAAGTGCCCGCGGTGGCGGGGCAGGTTGTCCAGCGTGTCCAGCGTGCGCTGGATGCGCTCGGACAAGCCCAGGTCGTGCAGCCAGCCGAACTCGCGTGCGCAGCAGGCCGACAGCAGGTACAGGCCGATGTTGGTCGGCGAGGTGCGGTGGGCGACGACGACGTCGGGGTCGAACTGCACGTTGTCGGGCGGCAGGTCGTGATCGTCGGCGGTGACCCAGCGTTCGAACCAGCGCCAGGTGTCGCGGGCGATGCTGAGCAGGTACTGGCGCTCGTCATCGTCGATGGCCTCGCGGCGCGGGCGCGTGCGCGGGCGGCTGGCCAGGCCTATCCACAGCGGCGTGAGCGCCCAGGCCACGAGCATCGGCAGGGCCAGCTCCCAGTCGATGGGCCGGCCGACGAGCGCCGGCGTCATCAGCAGCAGGGCCAGCATGCCGCTGGCGATGGTCAGGCGCCGATGCTGGTTCAGCAGCGAGCGCCAGTCGGTGCGTGCCGCGGCCTCTGCGGCGTCGGCGGTCGTCCACTCCAGCAGGTGGCGGTGGCTCACGCGTTGGCGCCACAGCGCGCGGGCGATGGCGTCCGTGCCCAGCCAGGTCGCGTGCGGCAGCATGGCCACGTGCCAGACGATGCCGCCGATGGCGCGTCCGAGTTCGGTGGCCGCCTGGCGATAGAAACGCGGCAAGGAGATGCGGTCGCCCGACGGCCCGAAAGCCGCCAGGGCCCCCATCAGCGGCCCGGCGCCGAAGGCCGCGGCGACGAGGCCCAGCGCATAGGCAGGCGTCAGGCCGATGCCGGCCCAGGAGGCCACCAGCAGCAGCATCGCAGCGGGTGCCACGAGGGAGCGGCGCAGGTTGTCCAGCATCTTCCAGACGTGGATGGCGCGCAGGCCCCAGCGGCGCGGGTGGCCCAGGAAGGGCAGCAGCTGCCAGTCGCCGCGCGTCCAGCGGTGGATGCGCGACGCGGCCACGTCGGCATGCATGGGCGCGGGCTCCACGAGCACCACGTCGCTGACGCCGGCGCAGCGCATCAGCGAGCCTTCCAGCAGGTCGTGGCTCAGCACCTGGCCCTCGGGCAGGCGGTGGGCCAGCACTTGCGCGGCAGCCTGCACGTCGATCAGGCCCTTGCCGGTGGCGCTGCCTTCGTCGAACACGTCCTGGTAGACCTCGGAGCTGGCGGCGCTGTAGGGGTCCAGCCCCGGTTGGCCGGCGAACAGGCTGTGGAACCAGGTGCCGTGAACCGTGGAGCTGCCCGCGGCCGTGGCCAGCGGCGTGGCCACGCGCGGCTGCAGCATGCCGTGGCCGCGCACGACCGTGACGGCGCCGCTGGCCGAGCGCTCCACCCGGGGCCGGTTCAGCGGGTGGGCGGCGATGGCCACCATCTCGCGCAGCGCGCCGGGGGGCAGGGCGGTGTCGGCGTCCAGCGTGACGATGTGGCGCATGCCGGGTGCCGGCGTGGACAGCTCGCCGAGATCGATGAAGCGATCCGGCAGCTGCTCGCGCGCCTGGCCGGCCAGCAGCGACGCGAGCGCCTCCGTCTTGCCGCGCTTGCGCTCCCAGCCGATCCAGCGCTGCTCGGTCTCGCTCCAGCGCCGTTCGCGATGCAGCAGCAGGAAGCGCGGCCGGCCATCGCAGGCGGTGCCATGGCGCTGGTTCAACGCTTCGATGCCGGCGCGCGTCTGTGCGAGCAGCGCGGCGTCCTGCGGCTGATGCTCGGCCTTGGCGTCGGTCCAGTCGCTGAGCAGCGCGAACTGGGCCTGGTGTTCCAGGTTGGCCAGGTGGTGGCGTTCGAGCTGGGCCAGCAGCGTGGCGATGCCCTTGGGCCGCGTCAGCATGCACGGGATGACGACGAGGGTGCGCGACGTGGCCGGGATGCCGTAGGGCCATGTCAGGCGCGGCAGGTGGGCCGGGGCGGCGGACTCGCTGATGAGGCGGTTGGCCAGCGCGACGACGGCCTCGCTGGCCGGCAGCAGCGACAGCAGCACGGCGGCCACCACCATCGGCCAGCCGGCGTGCGCCGGCAGGCCCAGCACCAGCAGGCCGAGTTCGGTTGCGCCCAGCAGCGCGACCAGGCTGGCGAGGTAGATCGCGCCGCGGTGGCGGCGCAGCGCGGCAGCCAGGCGCTCACCACCGGTGGGCTTGAGGCGCAGCTCGTCCAGCAGACGGGCGCGGCCCGGCCCGCTGAGCCAGTACAGCGGCGCCGTCTCCTCGGCGTCGTCGGGCCAGCTCGGGTCATGGCAGAGGCGGCACAGCACCTGGGCCACGTCGGCCTCGGCCACGCCGTGGCGTTCGGTCAGCGCCTCGATGGCATGCATGGCCATGTCGCGCGTGGCCTCGTGCTCCTGGCGGTAGACGTCGACGCGGCCGAGGGCCCGCAGCGTCGGGTGCACGGCCTCGAACAGGCCGGCCCAGTCGGCCGCGCCGAGGTTGCGCAGGCTGCCGATGGCGTTGCGGATGCTCTGGTGGTCGGCCGCGCTCTCGGCCTGCTCGGCGGCCTGCGCGGCGGCGGCGTCGGGCAGTGTTTCGCCCAGCCACGCGGTGGCGGCGGCCCAGGAGGAATCGTCGGCATCGCGTGGCTCGGCCTGGCCCATGGCGCGGTCGGTCAGCCGCTCGTGCAGGCGCAGCGCGAGCGCGGCGATGGCCGGGTCGCTCGGCCAGGCGGCCTGCCACTGCTGCAACTGGGCGCGCACGGCGGTAGCGTCCAGGCCGGGCATGGCCTCGAACAGGCGTTGCGCCGCGCGACGCGCGAGGTGACGCCACGCGGCGCGCTCGGCCAGCCGGCGCAGGTTCTCCACCAGCACGACGCGCAGCGTGGACGGCAGCGCCCACAGCTCGCGCAGCGTCAGCGCCTCGACCTCGTGATGCCCGGTCAGGAAGTGCTGCATCAGCGGCAGCTCCAGCGAGCTGTCGGCATGGGCCACCCAGGCCCAGGCCACGCCGTAGATGCGCGGCAAGCCCTGCAGCGGCTCGTCGGCCAGGCGCGGCAGGCGCTGGAAATAGCTGCGCGGCAGGTCGTGCAGCACCTCGTCGAGCTGCTGCTGCACGATGCGGGCGTTGTCCAGCAGCCAGGCATGGGCGGGGTCGATGTCGGCCTGCAGGCCTTCCTCCGACAGCACGTCCAGCGCGGCCGCCCAGACCTGCAGGTTGCTGCGCAGCCGCGGCGAGAAAGGTCGGGGCTGGCTGCGCAGGTCATCCAGGCGCTGGGCTGCGGCCAGGCTGCGGCCGTGCTCGGCAAAGCGCTCGGCGCCGAACTGCACCGCGCGCACCGGCAGCGCGGCGGCCTCGTCACCGCTGGTCAGGCGAACGAAGGCCTGGGAGGGGCCGGCGGGCGTCAGGTCATGGTTCTGGGAGCGTGGCGCAGTCATGCAAGGACTGTCGACGCGGGGGGGGCGTCATCACAGCAGCACGGGGCGCGTGCGGCTGTCAGTGCTGTCCTACACGTTTTGAGAAGTTAGGGGGGCTGCGTAGGATGGCGGTCTGTTCCTCAATGAGCCCTTGCGCCCATGCGCCTGCTCCTGCGTGGCCTTGCCGCCACTGTCGCCCTCGCACTGGCCCTGTGCCTGCTGGCCCCCTGGCTGGCCTACGAGATCGCGCTGGCGCGGCTGCCGGCCCTGCCTGCGCGGCCGCAGCAGCTCGCCACGCCACAGCAGCAGGACGAGGTGTGGCGCAAGGCGGGTGGCGAGGGGGCGCTGGTGGTGGAGCCCATGAACCCCTATGGCTTCATCATTGCGCTCATGGCGCGTGACCGGGTGCTCCCCCGCGAAAGACTCGCATTCTGGGTGTCGAGTGAGCACCTGCTGGCCCAGCCGCGCGAGGGCGGCATGATGGGCTGGCACCTGTCGAACACGGCGCTGTCGATCTGGCTGACGCGGCACTGGTCCAGCCAGGAGCTGGCGACGGCGGCCTATGCGGTTGCCGCCAAACGTCGCTCAGGTCAGCGCCCGTAGCTGCGCGGCGAGGGCGACGATCTCGGCATCGACCCGCGCCGGCGTGGCATCCGCCAGATGCGCCCGCAGCACGCGGCGCAGCGTCTCGGGCTGGGGCGTCAGCGGGCCGGCGAAGCGCACGTGTTCATCGTCGGCGATGAGCAGCGTCGGGAAGGTCTCGATGTCGAGGTCGCCGATCAGGTCGGCCTCGTCCTCGATGTCGATCCAGCGCACGTGCAGCTCCGCCTGCGGCAACTCGGCACAGGCGGCTTCGAAAACTTGCTGGTAGGACTCGCAGGTGCGGCACCAGGCGGCGCAGAGGCAGGCGACGTGGACGGTCATGGGGCGGCATGGTGCCATGGGCCGGGCGTGGCCGGAGGAGGGCGGTGAATCCGCCCCAGTTGGGCGCTTGGGCTTGGCGGTGCGACTGCAAGATGGCGGCGTGGTTTCAAGCATCAACAACTCTCTGCTGAGCTATCTGTCCGCCCAGGGTCAGGACAGCGCGACGACGAACGCCAAGACCGCCGCCAAGGCGACGGCCCCGGCCGTGCCCAAGGCCGCGCTGGACCGCGCGGCAGGAACGGCCAGGTCGGTGTCGGCGGCCCGCAGCCTCGAAAGCGGCCAGAAGACACTCGGCACTGACCTGCGCGCGGCGCTGGCCAAGGCCGGCGTGAAGCTGAGTGGCGCCGTCGAGTTCTCCGTGAAGAGCGACGGCAGCGTCGAGATCAAGGGCTCCGACGCCGACAAGGCGGCCGTCAAGGCCTTCCTCGGCGCCGACACCCACCAGCCCAGCTTCGCCACCCGCATCGCCAGCCAGGCGCGGGACGCGCTGAAGCTGTCGGCCACCATCCAGCAAAGCGCCGCCATCTCGCAGGCCGCCAAGCTTGCCAAGAGCTCGGGCGGCGTGATGTCGCTGTACACGTCGATGATGCAGCAGACGGTCGCGACCAGCGTCGTGTTCTCGCTGTCGGCGAATTCGAGTTCGCTGACCTACCCCGGCTCTCTCGCGGCGAACGCTTGAACTGTGCAGGCTAGGCGCCCGCTGCCGGCGCGGGCCTGCGAACCGTCATGACCAGCAGGGCCGCCACCAGGCAGGCCGCGCCAGCCGCGAACAGCGCCGGGTTGTAGGTCAGCAGCAGCGTGCGGGTCAGGCCGGCGCCGTAGGCTGCCACGGCCGCGCCCAGCTGGTGGGCGGCAAACACCCAGCCAAAGACCAGGCCTGCCTTCTCCTTGCCGAACGACTGCGCCGCGAGCTTGACCGTGGGCGGCACGGTGGCGATCCAGTCCAGGCCGTAGAACATCGCGAACAGTGACAGGCCGTACAGCGTGAAGGTCGAGAACGGAAGCCAGAACAGCGACAGCCCGCGCAGCGCGTAGTACCAGAACAGCAGCTTGCGGTTGTCGTAGCGGTCGGACAGCCAGCCCGACAGCGTCGTGCCGACGAGGTCGAAGGCGCCCATCATGGCCAGCACGGATGCGGCCGGCACGGCGGTCAGCCCGTTGTCGCCGCACAGCGAGATGAAGTGGGTTTGCACCAGCCCGTTGGTGCTGAGGCCGCAGATGAAGAAGCTGCCGGCCAGCACCCAGAAGGTGCGATGGCGCGCCGCCTCGGCCAGCATCGTGAACGGCGCGATGAAGTTCAGCTTCGCCGGTGCGCTGGGAGCATCCTGCGGCGTGTCTTCCGGCTCGCCGTAGGCGCGCAGGCCGAGATCACGGGGCTGGTCGCGCATGAACAGCAGCGCCAGCGCGCCGACCGCCACGCAGGCGAGGACGATGGGCAGCACGGCGTAGCGCCAGCCCAGGTGCTCGATGATCCAGGCCGCCGCTGGCAGGAAGATCAACTGCCCGGTGGCCGTGCTGGCCGCGAACAGCCCGACGACGAGGCCCCGGTTGCTCGTGAACCAGCGGTTGGCCACCATCGCCCCCAGCACCAGCGCGGTCAGCCCGGTGCCGCAGCCCAGCACCAGGCCCCACAGCAGGAAGAGCTGCCAAAGCTGCGTCACTGCCGTGGCCAGGCCCATGGCGACCGCGATGAAGCTGGCGGCGATGACCATGATGCGGCTCAGGCCGTAGCGGGCGATGAACAGCGCGGCGAACGGCCCGAGCAGGCCGAACAGCGCAAAGCGCACCGCGAAGACGGATGACAGCTGGTCCGTCGTCCAGCCGAACTCCTTGCTCAGCGGCTGCAGCATCGCGCCCGGCAGGCCCAGCGCCGCCGAGGTGGTCAGCATCGCGAAGAAGGTCACCGCGGCGATGACCCAGCCGTAGTGGATGCCGCGCCGGCCGAGCGCGTTCGAGGTGAGTTGGGCAATCATGTGGGCAGCCAAAGTGTTGTAACTACAAATATTGTAATTACAATCAAATCATGCGTTCAGCGGCTTCCAATACCCCCAGTCAGCCAACGGTGACCCCCAAGGGCTGCAGCAGTCTGAAGCTCAGGCAGCTCTCCCGGCGCGTCAGTCAGCAGTTCGACGCGGTGGTCGGCAACGCCGGCCTGAAGACGACCCAGTACTCGCTGCTGTCGCACATCGTCCGGCTGGGGCCGCTGCGTCCCGGGCAACTGGCGGCGGCGATGGAGATGGACGCGTCGACGTTGACGCGCAACCTGCAGCCGCTGGTGTCGCAGGGCTGGGTGCTGGTCGGGCCGGGCGAGGACGGCCGCAGCCGCCAGGTCGCCGTCACCGAAGCAGGCGCAGCCAAGCACGCGCTGGCGCAGAAGGAATGGAAGCGGGCGCAGCAGGCCTTCAATGCCCGCCTGGGCGACGATCTGGTGGTGCGCCTGCACGCCGTCATCGACGAGTGCCTGGCCTCGATGCACGAAGAGACGGCACCGCCTGCCTGACCCGGCTAGGGCCGCTGCTCAGGTCTAGGCTGCCGGGGCGGCAGGCTGCGCCAGGTCGCCGAAGCGGTAGGCGGCGGTCACGCCGCCATCCATCAGGAAGTCGCTGCCGGTGATGAAGCCGCCGTCGGGCCCCATCAGCAGGGCGGCCACCTGGCCGACTTCGTCGGGCGTGCCGGCACGCCCGACCGGGCAGCCCTCGATCATGCGGCGATAGCCGGCGCCGCGCGGGCCAGCCAGCTCGTCGTTGGCCAACGGCGTGATGACGATGCCGGGGCTGATGGTGTTGACCCGCGCGCCGCGGCGCCCCCAGCGCACGGCCTCGGCCATCACGCGCAGCGAGTTGCCGCGCTTGGACAGCTGGTAGGCGTGCAGCGTGTCGCGCACCTGCCCGGGCTGCAGGAAGTCGATCGCCAGCAGCTCCTCGGTAGGCGTGGTGGCCAGGGCGAGGTCCTGCTCGGGCGCCAGCGCCGGCAGGCGGTGGCCGGACTGCGACGCGATGACCACGCCGGCGCCGCCGGCCGCCATGACGTCGCCGAACAGTTCGAGCACCAGGGCGGTCCCGTACAGGTCCACGCGCAGGATGGCCTCGACGGGCGCCTGCGACGGCGAGACGCCAGCGGCGTGGATCAGCCCCGTGACAGGCCCCAGGCGCATGGCCTGGGCGACGAGGGCCTGGACCGACGCGCGTGAGGCCACGTCGACCGCGGCGGTGCTGACCTGGAAACCCGCGTTGTGAAACACCTGCGAGGCGGCGACGGCCTCCGCCTCGGTCAGGCTGGCCAGCAGCACATGCCGGCCTGCGCCGACCCGGCGGGCGATGGCCTGGCCGATCTGGCCAGCGCCGACAACGACGAGAACGTCTTTCATGGGGGACTCCTTGGGATCGATGGACGCGAGGTGCTTCAGGGCACCACGCCGGCCGCGCGCGCCGCCAGCGTGCCGAGCTCGCCGTACAGCGGCAGCACGTTCGTACCCGGAGCGGGGTGCACGCGGTTGGACAACAGCACGAAGAAGCTGCGGCTGGCCGGGTCCAGCCAGAAGGCGCAGCCGGTGAAGCCGGTGTGACCAAAGCTCGTCGGCCCGTACAGGCTGCCGCGTGGCCGGGCGTAGGGCGAGGCGATGTCCCAGCCCATGCCGCGCAGCTCGGCGATGCCGGCGGGCGACTGCGGTGTCGTCAGCAGCGCCACGCTCTGTTCGGAGAGAAACCGCCTGCCGTCCTCGGCCACGCCGCCGGCCAGCAGCATGCGCGCGAAGCGGGCGAGGTCGGCCGTCGTCGTGAACAGGCCCGCGTGGCCGGCCACGCCGCCCATCTTGCGGGCGGTGGGGTCGTGCACCTCGCCGCGCAGCAGCGGGCCGTCCTTCAATCGCTCGGTTGGCGCGATGCGCGCGGCGGCCATGCGGCGCAGCGGCAGGTAGCCGCTGTCCTGCATGCCCAGCGGCTGGAAGAGCGCCTCAGCGGCGAGGCGCTCCAGTGGCATGTCGGCCTGGCGCTCGACGATGCGGCCGAGCAGGATGAAGTTGACGTCCGAGTAGCGGAACAGCGTGCCCGGTGCCGCGGTCAGCGGCAGGCCGCAGCCGATGCGCTGCGCGTCGACCGGGCCGCGCCAGTCTCCCGCGCCATTGCCGGGCAGGCTGGCGGGCAGGCCGGACGTGTGCGTCAGCAAATGGCGCAGTGTGATGCCGGCCTTGTCGGCGCCGCCGCAGTCCGGCAGGTAGCGCTGCAGCGGCGCGTCCACATCGAGCTGGCCGCGCTCGCGCAGCAGCTGCACCAGCGTGGCGGTGACGACGGGCTTGGTCAGCGAGGCGGCGTCGAAGACGGTGGCCTCGTCCAGCGGCTCGGGTATGGGGTCGACGGCGCGGTTGCCGTAGGCGCGGTGATGGCTGCCGTGGCCGATGCGCTCCATCCACAGCGTTGCGCCGGGCAGCTGGCGCTGGGCGATGAGGCGCTCCACGGCGGCGTCAGCCTGGGCCAGGGGTTCGGGTGGCAGCGTGGGGTGCTGGGCGCAGCCGGC
Organism: uncultured Roseateles sp.; assembly: GCA_963422775.4. Taxonomy (GTDB): domain Bacteria; phylum Pseudomonadota; class Gammaproteobacteria; order Burkholderiales; family Burkholderiaceae_C; genus Pelomonas. The sequence continues at coordinate 766 of CAUJSJ030000088.1, read as the reverse complement.
CAGCAGGGCTGTGGCGAGCAGGGCGAGGGAGAGAGGGGTCTTCATGGCTGCGGATTCAGGCTTGCTCGACGAGGCGCCAATCCGCGCGGCGGATGTGGCGCGGACTGGCCTCGTGGTCGCGGTCGAAGAAGCGCAGCCTCAGCTCGTCCGCGCCCAGCTCGACGAGCCCGAAGTTCTCGATGTCGTGGCCGTAGACCACGGCATCCCGCACGGCGGCGCCGGAGGCCGTGGCTTCGTGCAGCGGCAGGCCGGCCGTGCCGCCATGCGAGGCGAAGTCGTTGTGGTGGAGGTCGCCGCTGAGCATCAGCGTGCGGTGCTTGCCGGCGATGGCGTTCAGTGCCGTCCAGTCGTGCAGATACTTCTTCCAACCCGAGCTGGTCGAGCCGCTGGCCACGAGGTGCACGGCGCCGGGCGGCGCGGCATCGGCCGCGGCGGCCAGTGCGTCGAGCTGGGGCCCTGGCCGAGCAGGGCGCGCTGGTCCTGCGGCACCAGCCAGGTCTCGGTGCGGCAGTTGCGGCCGTCGGTGAGATGCAGCCAGACCTCGTCGCCCAGGGCCACGGCTTCGTACAGCGGCCCGTCGTCGTCCGGGGCGGGGGGCTGCGTGTCGTAGAAGGAGGCGGGAAAGCTGCCCACGTCGACCAGCGCCCGGCGGAAGGCCTGGAGCATCACGCGGCTGCGCGGCAGCTTGCCTGCGTGTTCGGGGATGTCGGCGACGGCCGCGCCCGCGGCGTCACGCCACAGGAAGTCGTGGTCATCCCAGAGGGCG
>CAUJSJ030000087.1:0-28086 GCA_963422775.4 uncultured Roseateles sp. | reverse complement strand
CAGCACCTCGTCCTTGGTGGTCGGGATCAGGTCGATCAGCGGGTAGATCAGCTTTTCCTCCTCGGCCGTCTTGGGGTTCACCCGGCGCGTTTCGTCGGCGCGGATGCCGATGGCGGTGGAGTAGCTGCCGTTCTTCCAGCCGATGGACTCGGCATAGGACTTCATGGCGTTCTTCTTCAGCTCGCGGTTGCAGAGTTGGAACGTCTTGTTCGGCAGGCCATAGGCGGCCACGACAGCCTCGAATGGCTCACCGTTGCGGCTGGCGGTCTCATAGGTGACGACACGGTGCCCGGACGATTTGCCGGTGCCGCGCCGCGGCACGGCCTCCACCCACACCAGATCCAGGCCGTAGCGCTGGTCCACCTCGTGGGCGAAGCGCAGGGTGCGAGGGTGCTCCCAGCCCGTGTTCGCAAAGACAAACACCATGTCGAACACATCCGACAAGTTCTGTTTGAGCCAGATCGCCATGAAGGCCGACGTGCGGCCGCCAGAGAAGGAAACACGCAGCCGCGGCTTGCCTGCAAGGCCCAGCGCCTTGATCGCCAGTGCCAGCTTGGTTTCGTTGAACTGGCTCATTCGGCGGCCTTCCCTTGTACCGGGGGATGGGCTTTGACCAGGGCGGCGCGTTTTGCTTCGTCCGCTTGCCTGCGAATCTCCAGCGTCATCCGGCACTCGTGATCGGCCTTCGACTCGCATTCACCAGCTCTGCACCCGCATGCTGGCCTGACGGCTTCTATGGTGATGCGGACGCCGACAAAGCCGGGGATGTCTTCTCGCTGCACCGGGAAGAAGAAGCCCTGCGGGTTGCCCACAGACAGCGGCGCGAGGTGTTCAGAGCGCAGCGCGGACTCAGCCAAGAGCTGCACTGCGAACGGGTTGAGTCCGATGGCATGCAGGTTGTTCATGATGTTGTGGCTCACAGCTTGGGCTCCTTCCCATCTGGTACTGCGGGGGCTTGGGTTGCCAGGGCGCCGCGTAGAGCTGCAATGGCAGCACGCTCTTTGTGCCCGCCATCGGTCCACTCCAGCGCCTCCAGCGCTTGCCGCATGACGGCTGCGTGGTCAGGTGCAGGCGCGGAGGATTGGACGGCGGTGCGGGTGATGCTGCGCAGACCCTCAAGTTGGCGAACCGCAGCAACGAACTCTGCGGAATCAGGCATCGGCGACAAGGTGCGCCAAACGTCCCTGATCTGCCTATCCGTCAGCGAGGACGGCGGCGTCCCCTTGGGCTGGGTAGCGGAAAGGGCGGCTCGGGCTTGCCATGCGGCCCAGGCGACCACACCCTGATCGCGCATGTTCTGCGTGAGCCCTGGCGGGTAAAACCAGTCCAGCCACTTATCAAACGCTGCGCGCTCATCCCCCTCTGCTGGGGATGGCCAGGCTTTGGTGCCATCAGAAGCGTCCTGGTAGTGGCACGCGTCACCATCCTGGCAAGGACAAGCAGGATCACTGCCGAGGCACTGGGCTGCAAGGGCGGCGCGGGCGCAATCGGCGCCGTAGCGCTCGATACAGCGCGCTTCCAGCGCCGTCCATGTTTGCGTGCGAGGCTCAGGGTGCATCGGCAGATGCGGCAGAGCATCGGTCAGCCAGCCCGCATCACCCTCAGGGGCTTGGTTTTCGGTGGTCATGCTTGGGCTCCCGTGGCCTTGGCAATGGCGTCGTGCGCGCGCTTGACGGCGATTGCTGCGTTCTGCCAGTTCGTGTCGGTGCCCCATGCAAGAACGTCTTCCAGCGCCTCCAGCAGCTCCGGAGCGGCGGCGATCAGGTGGGCGTTGGCTTCCACCTCGCCGAGCTTGGCCGGGCCGCCGCGCACCGGCACGCCGACGCGGGCGATAGGGGCACTCGCCTCCTGCGGCGAGACGGTGGAGAACACGTTGCCGCCGACTGCCTGCCACGGGCCGGGCGTGTGCTGGCGTGCAGGCTGGGCACCTTGGATTTGGTCGGTCATGGCAAAAGCTCCAAGTCATTTGGGTGGCAATTCCCGACACCGCCGCGATATGGGGTGTCCAGGTCAAACGCGACATCAAAGTTCGCGCTGTCGTTGCTGCCAACGATGGTCCCGAGATAGCCGCCGTCACCCTTCAGGCGCACCCGCTGGCCGCACTTGACCCCAGCCCAGCCGCGATAGGCTGCTGTGCGCTCGAATGCCGCGCTGGTGTGGGCCTGTCCCAGCTTGCGCGCGCGGAAGTCGGTGAACTTCACATCGGGCCAGCAGTCGCGAACGTCGTGCATGTACTCGGCAACAGCGCGCCCGCGCGTGTGGGCATTGACGATGCGGGCGGACTCGCCGCAGCGGACTTCAAAGGCGAAGACAGGGCTCATGGTGTGCTCGCGGAGGGGATGGTTTCTGGGTTGTCGGCGCGCATCCGCGCCAGTTGTTCTTCAGACCACAGCGCGGCCTCGCGGGCCACGTGCCGGCTCACTTGGCGGGCCAGTTCGTCCATCACGTCGACGCCGTGCCGCGCCAGCTGCAGGCCGGGCCCGTCGAAGCCCACGCGGCCGGTGCGCTTCCAGCGCGCGATCAGGTCCAGGCAGAGCTGCAGCTGGAAGCCCATCTCGTCCTGGCCAGCGCCGATCAAGTCGGCCGCGCGCGACCAGGTGAGCACGTTGGAGACCCAATCCCAGAGCGTCTGTGCCGTGCCTTGGCCGCTGGTGATCTGCGCCAGCGTGTCGACGTGGGCGATCTGCACCGACACCACGTCGCCGGCGGGCAGCGGCAGCAGCAGGTCGGCGGGCCGGTCCTCGGGGAGGGCGTAGGCGGCCTGCAGGGCCTGGGCGGTGGGGGTCAGGCGCATCACTACACATCCCGCGCCGGCAGGCCCACCGCGGCGCGCGGCACGTCGAACCAGCCGAGCTGGCCCTTCCATGGCACGAAGGGCAGCGGCCGGCTGTGCTCCAGCACGTAGCCGAACTCGCCCATGAAGAAGCGCGACGGATGGTCGTTCACACAGTCCACCAGCGTGGTCATGCCGCAGATCCCGCCACGGGGCACCTGTTCCAAGTCGGTGAGGTCCGGCACGCGGATTCCGGCGTTGTCCCGGATCACGGCCTGCAGCTCGCGGTAGTCGCGCTGAATCAGTCCCCCACTGGCGTGGATCAGGATCTCGCCGCGGACGGCTGTCGCTTGGCCGCGGTTCTCCACCGTCTTGATAAGGTCGCGGGCCAGCGCCTCAGCGCGTGCTGCCTCGGTGATCAGGTCCGGCCGAGTGATGAGCCAGCACCAGGGCTGGCGGATGGACAGGGTGCGCATCAGACGAGCTCCTGCTCCTGCTCCACGCACTCGCGCACCGTCTCCACCGGCAGGGCCAACGCCTGCGCCGTGGAGGCGATAGCGGCCTCCAGGCGGGCCGCGGCGTCGCCGCTGGTATCCAGCACCATGGCGCGCTCCACGCACGCCCTGACCTTGTCGCGGGGCACGATCACGAGGCGGTCTCCTGGCCGGCCGGGGACTCGAAGAGCGTGCGCGACAGCATGCGGCGCAGCTCCTCGTCACGCGTGGCCGGGTTCGGGGCGTTGACGACGGCGCTGTTCGCCATCCTGATCAGCTCCATCACGCCAACCAAGGCGGCATGACCGAGTCCGATGGCGCTGCGCTTGTTCGCCAGCTGCCACTGCAGCATGTCCTCGACGATGTCGCGGGCGTTCGCCACCGTGTCGGGGTTCTCCTGATCGAGCTCGCGGAGCGAGGCCCACAGCCAGATGAGCGTCGGGGCGTGCTTGTCGCGGGCCAGCAGGATGAACATCGGCTCGTCGGGCGCGGCGTTCGCGTAGCAGTCGAACGCGCCGGGGTTGGACTTGGTTCCCATCACGCGTGCTCCACGACCTTGATGGAGGGCTTGCCGCTGCGCTTCTTCTTCGGCGCGGGCACCTCGGCGGCGGGCTTGTTCAGGCCGGCGGCTTCGTTGGCGGCCAGCAGGTCGCCGGCTTCGTTGCCTGTGGCTGCCGGCGCGGTGGCCTTGCCCTTGGCGGTCTTCTTCGCGGGCGTGGCCTCGTTCGGCTTCGCGCCGATCGTTGGCGTGGCGGCCTTGGCGCCGGGGTGGCCGGCCGTGCCGTCGATCGCTGCCTGCTTCATCGCCGGCGGCGACAGGGCGATGAACATGTTGGCCTTCAGGTAGCTCGACAGGCGGCCGATCACGTCGTCGCCGACGTTGGACGCCTGCAGGCGGAAGATCAGTTCGACGGTGCCGCCTTCCTTGCAGTTGATGAACACCTTGTTCAGCGACACCTCCTGCAGCACCAGGTTGCTGGTGCCGCCCAGGCCGCGGTCGACCGTGAGCTGGTAGCCGCTGTAGTCCAGCTCCAGCGCCATCGGAAACTTGATGCGGTGGCTGCGCAGCAGCGGCTTCTGCACCGGGGCGACGCCCTCCAGCGGGGTCTGGGCCTCTTCCTGCTCCACGGGCTTGAAGAGCATGTCCAGCAGCGCCGGATCCAGCTGGTCGAGCCAGGTGTTGGGCAGGTCCATGACGCACTTCAGGTCGATCGCGCGCGCCAGGCCATCGCCATGGTTCTCGGTGCGCACGTTGAGCGACTGCAGCAGCGTCTGCGTGAATTTGTCGATTCGCAAGGTCATGGGTCAGGTCTCCTGGTGGAGTGGTGGGGGTGGGGTCAGGCCTTCCAGGCCATGTCGTGCGCGGTCTCGACGCGCTGCAGGTCGGCCTCGGCCAGGCCGGCGGCGCGGGCCTGCACCAGCAGCGCGGCCGCGTCTTCGGGGCCGGCGGCGCTGTCGATGCGCTCGATGAACTGGTCGGCCGTCAGCTGCTCGCCCTGGGCGGGCGCAGGCGCGGGCGGCGGGGGCGTCTTGGTCTTGCGCTCGCCCTTCGCGGGCGCCGGCATGCCGCTGGCCGGTGCCGGCTCGGGCGCGGCGCCGCGCTTCTTCAGCGCCGCCTTCAGGCCGGCCGCGCCGGTGGCGGGCGGCTCGTCGCCATCGGTCGCCGCGTCCATCTCGAACCAGTCCTTCGGCTCGCTCATGTCGTCGCGCAGGCTGGCGTAGATGCGCTTGAGCGTGACGACCTGGGCCGGGCGGATGGCGTCGAGCCGACGCTGGATGCGATTCTCGATGTGCTCTTTCGTCACACCGAACGGGGCGAACGCCTCCAGCATCTTGGCCATCGCCTCAGGGCCGGTGTCAGCCTTCGTGTGCAGCGTCTTCTCGACCTGGGCCATGGCCGCTTCGGTGACGTCGCCCGGGATCGTGGCCAGGATGCACGCGCGCAGGCGGCGCTGCGCCTGGTTGGAGCACAGCTCGTAGATGTCGCGCTCGTCGGTGAGCTTGTAGCCACCCTTCTTGGTGTCGCGCCAGTGCGGCACCGGGAACTGGATGCGCTTGCCGCCGCGGGCTTCCAGGTCGGTGCAGTAGGCCTCGATCTCGGAGTAGGGGATGCCGTCTTCACCGATGCCGCGGTTCAGCACGCGCCAGCCGGACTCCAGGTTGCCCCATTGCTGCGCGATCGCCTCGGCGGCGCGGATGCTCGGCCCGGTGACGTCGGTGCCGCCCTTGGCGTACTGGTATTGCGCCTTCTCGGCCAGCGTGGGGCGCGTGAAGGCGTTCAGGATCTTGTCCATGTTGGCCACCACGTCCCGCGGGAACTGCTGGGCCATCAGGTACTTGGTCTGCATCTCGGCCAGCTCGCGGCTCTGCGCCTGGCGCGCGCCGGCGCTGGGCTGATGCATGACGGCGGAGCGTGCGCCGAACGGGGATGCGACGAGGTCTGTCATCGTGGTGGTCTCCAGTGGGGGAAGGGGTCAGCGGCGCTTGCGGCTGAAGCGCAGGACGCGCACGGTCTTCGTCTTCTCGAAGAGGGCGTACAGGTCGGGATGGGCACGGCGCAGCGCGGCCACGTCAAGCTCGGTCTCGTCGTGCGCGCGGAAGGTGGCGACCTCCTGGCCGCCCTTCGTCAGGCGTGTGAAGCCCTCCAGGTAGGCGGCCACCTCGAGCTTCAGCTCGTCGCGCTCGGCCGTGCGCATGCGCGCCTCGATGCCAAGGCGGCGGATGCGTTCGATCTTGTCGGCCAGCTCGGGCGTGGCCTCGACGGTGCGGCCGTTGTCACGCGGGTTCAGGGCGCGCACGTCGGCCAGGCGGATCGGGTCGGGCGCCTTGTCCTGCGCGACGTTGACCGTCCAGAAGGTGACCAGATCGGCCATGATCCAGGCGAAGGTCTCGTCGTCGCGGTTCACCCAGAAGGGCATCACGTCGTCAAGGCCAATCAGCGCCAGCACCAGGCAGCGCCGGCGGCCGGTGACGTTCAGCCCGGTCATGAACTGCGCGGCGTAGTCCATGGGCACGTCTTCGCTGTCTTCCTCGCCCCACTTGCCGCGTGCGAAGCCGGTGACGGTCTTGGCGTCAACGTTGATGTGCTCGCCGTCAAGCATGAACTCGGCGTCGATCTCGACCTCCAGCCAGGGGTAGTCGGGATGGGCGTAGCGCTTGTTGCGGGCCAGCAGCTCGACCCGGTGGCCGCGCTCACGCAGCTTGTGCAGGCCCATCTCGATGACGTAGGGCTCAAGCTTCTTGCCGCGCTCCAGGATCTTGGCCTTGTCGGGCGATACCTGGGCTTCCGGGTCGACGCGACGCGTCTTCTCAAGCCACACGTCGACGGGGGATCGCCAGGCGCTAAGCCCGAGGATGGCTGCCACGTCGCTCCCACCGACCATCAGGTGGCGCTTTGGCATGACGGGGGCCTTCGCGCGCAGCAACGCCTGTTCCGCCGTCATGGACTTGCGCACGCGCGGCGCGCGCGGCTTGGCGACGGCGGCGGTCAAGGCTGCACCTCGTCGGCGTCGGCACGCAGCTCGATGGACTCGTCGGCCAGCTGGTCGAGGTGACCCGCTACGCCCCACAGGGCCAGCAGCAGGGCCATCAGAACGGCTGGCGTGGCGCGCGGCCAGCGATCGAAGGCGTCGGCCAGCATGAAGGCGAAGCGCGGCGGCTTGGTGGCCATGGCTACCGGCAGCTCACAGGCCTGGGGCGTCGGGCATTGGCCCTTGCAGGCGGCGCAGGTCATGCCAGGCTCCCGGCAGCTTTGGCGATGGCAGCGCGGGCCGCGTCGAACTCGACCGTGCTTCGGTCAGCTACGCGCACCACACCCTTCAGCGCGTCCAGCATCTCGGTGATCAGCTCATCGCGATCGTCAAACGGCGAGAACTCGTGCGCCGGGGCGTATTGCCTGTAGATGCTGGTAGGTGGGAACTCTCCGATCGCTGGGATGATGAGCGGAGCGTCCAGGGCGACGTCGACCATCAGCGCGTTCTCTTCGTCCACCGAGAGGCCGCGCACGGTGCCGGTCACACGCTGTCCCTTGTAGTCGCGATGGCGCACGCGCTGGCCGATGCGCAGGGAGATGTCGGTGCCCGCGTCGACACGGCGTTCCGCAGGCTGCAGGCAGAAGCCCTCGCACTCGCCGCAAGCACGGCCGGGGGTGTGGAGCGCGCTCATGCCGCGACACCCACGTGCGCCACGACCGGCTGCTCGTTGCCGTACAGCGACTGCCGCTCCGCGCGCTCGATCTGCTGCTGCTGCGCCAGGTGCCGCACGGCACGCCGGGCCATGCCCTCGGCTTCGCTGACGATCTGCGCCTTCACGGCCGAGTCCGCCAGGAAGTGCGCCTGCAACGCGTCGCGCGCCGCGACGGTCACTGCCACAGGCTGGCGCTTGTCCATCAGCAGCACCAGCAGCGATGGCACGCTCAGGCTGCCCACGAACAGCAGGTGGTCCTCGTCGATCACGCCCAGCTGCGACGCGAAGCCGTCAGCCGCCGCGCGGTACAGCCAGCCGGCGATGGTGACCGGGCCGGTCAGCGCGTGCCGGAACGCCATGGGCATGGCATCGGCGACGCGCTGGTCGAAGTAGTGCTTCAGGCAGGCGGCTGCTTGATCCTGTGTGGCCTGCGACGCGGCCTGTTCTTGCTGTCCCATCGCTGCTCCCTGGTTGGTGCGATGGGATGAAATCTACAAACAGGTCTGTAGATTGTCAACAGGGAAATTTGTAGTTTGTCAGCAGAGCCGTTTGTAGCGGTCGCAAAAAAGCCCGCGTTTCGCGGGCTGGTGCTGTGCTGCCAGCTCGCGCTACATGGCCGTTTCCTGGAACACGAACTCAGCGTGGACGCTGACGTCGACGAAGAATGTGCGGGTCTGGCCGCCAGCCATCTCCACGCTGATCTCGCGCAGCTGGCCGGGGCAAATGCCCTGCTTGGCCACACCGATGATGTGCCGCCCGGCCGGCAACTTGAACGTCACTTTCTCGCCGGGGCGCAGATCTGCAATCGGTTTTCCGTCCGCAAAAACGCGGTCGGAACAGGCGCCACCAGCGAAGCTCGCCCCTCGCTTGACGATCACGGTCTCGCTGCCATCCGGCAGCGGCTTGGCGATGATGGCGCCAGCGCCCACCTCGCGCGCTTGGCTGGTCGGGATCACCTGGGTGGCGCAGCCGGAGAGCAAGAGCGCAGCAACAAGGATGAACACGCGCATCGTCAACCCCTCGGCGCCCGAGGGCGCTTGTAGCCGTCCATTGCGGCAATGATCGTGAGGCCGTGGATCTCGCTGTCCAGCGGGTCGAAGACATCACGTTGCGCAGGACGTGGAACAGCTCCCCAGCGGCTGCCCACGCCGACCTTGTAGTCGCGCACATAGAAGTTGTTGTCTCGATCGCGCACCAGCACCGGCCAGCCTGGCTCGGGCGGCCGGCTTGGATCCATCAGAGCGACGCACCCCCTGAAGATTTCCGGCGCCAGCGCGTCATCGATCACGTCCAGCTCGAAGGGCCGGCGCAAGTCCGCGGTCATCAAATCCTCCCACCTAATTCTTGGGAGTGATTCTGTGTTTCGGGTCTGGCTCAGCAAGTGAGCTACCCCCGCCAAGTAGGCGCCGGTCTTTCCCGCGCCGGTAGCCATGGTCAGAACTTTTCCGCGCATGGACTCGCCCAGCGCCTGGATCACGCTCTCCTGCAGCTCAGAAATGGTCGGCTCCGGCGAGCCCTGGCCGGTAGCAAGCCATTGAGACGAAACCTCAAGCTGGGCTGCTAGCGCCGCAGTGTGTGAGCTGCCCTGCGCGTTCTTCTTTGGATCAACCAGGTGCTGGACGGATTGGGGCCTCACCTCGATGCGGCGCGCCAGTTCGCTCTGGCTGAGCCCCTTCCTCTTCATGGCCCAAAGAAGGCGTTCGCCGTAGGTTTGCGGCAATTCGTCAGTCATGGCGAATCCTACAAAGTCATTTGTGATCACAGTTGCAAAAGTCCTTGTAGTGAATTACAAATGCGTCTGTAAAGGACGCAGCCATGACACCAGTCGAAGAATCCCAAAGCGAGGCCTTGAGCAAGGCCTGCAAAGTAGTGGGCGGCCAAAGTGCTCTCGCGGCGCTGCTCGGCGGCAAGGTGAAGCAGGGGCACGTCTTCTACTGGCTGGAGACCGGCCGGATCCCGGCGCGGCACTGCCCGACCATCGAAAAGGAAACGACCGCACGCGGTGAGCCGGTGCGATGCGAGGAGCTGTGCCAGGACGCTGACTGGCCTTTCATCCGACAGCAGGCCGCCGCTGAAGCGCTGGCAACGGCCGAGCAGGCGGGCTGACATGGCTGCGGCTGGGTACGCCACGAACCAGGCGCTGGTGCACGCACTGCTCGGCCACGTGCCGGAGCGGTGCACTTCCGTCGTGCTGACGATCAAGGTCGGCCAGCTGCCTACCGCCGTGGTGACGCAGCACATCGACGACGAGGCCGTGGAGCGGGTGATGCAGCTCGACCTGCGGGCCGAACCGAAGCCGACGGACGGGGAGGGCGGCTGACCATGCCCATCCGGCCCGAGAACAAGGCACGCTACCCGCGCAACTGGCCCGACATCAGCGGCAAGGTGCGTGAGCGCGCGCAGCATCGCTGCGAGTGGCCAGGCTGCGGCGCGCGGAACTACGCCATCGGCCACTGGGAGCAGCGCGACGGCGTGCATGTCTGGGCGCCGCATCGCAACGCAGAAGGCCTGGAGTCCAGCGCCCGGAGCTACGCGGAAGCGCGCCAGTTGGCGGCCGAGCTGTACTTCGAGCGAGGCGAAGAGGGTAAGCCGCCCACCGTCATCGTCCTGACCGTGGCTCACCTCGACCACGTGCCCGAGAACTGCCACCCGTCGAACTTGCGCGCGTGGTGCCAACGGCATCACCTCGCCTACGACGCGGAGCACCACGCCAAGACGCGTCAGGCCTCGCGCCGGGCCGCGAGCGGCCAGCTGCAGTTGCTGGAGGCCTGACCCATGCAAGTTGTCTCCCGCGCTCTTTCCCCTGCGCCAGCAGCGGGCGCGTTCGCCCGGTGCTTTGGCCTCGGGCTTCTTTCTCACCGGATACACAAAGAGGGGGATCAACCGCGGTTTGAACGCGGGCGTGAAGCCATGCAGCCGGCACCTGTGCGAGGTGTGCCGGACGAGGCGCCTGACGGCGATGTTGCTCGCACCACGCTCCCCTATACGGCACTGCCCCGCCAGACGGCACAGCGGGGAGGAAGGGTTTCCAACTGGAGGGGCCGGTCGTCGACCCTCCAGGCCGGGCGGTCTTACCGCTCGTTGCGCAGCAGCAGCGCCCAGCGCGCTAGCTCGAAGGCCGCCTCGCGCCGGCGTGCCGCCATCAGCCTGGCTAAGGCCTCGCGGGCCCATGTCTTCGCGTCCACAGCTCATGTCCTTCCTGCGCCCTCTTGGGTGCATCCCTCCGTGAGGCCCTGGCCGGGCCGACTCCCCCCGAAAGGGGCTGATCGGAACGGGTGCATCCAAGAGGCCGTTGTGCCTCGGTGCTTTTCAACTGCGATGGGAGTCGCTATGCAAACCATGGGTCGAAGTGTTCGCGCCAGCGAATGGAAAGATCGAGACACCGGTGGAAAGGATTCGAAAGATCAGGGGCTCTTGCCGCTGATCGGCATGGTCCCGACCGTGGCCGCCGCCGACGGCAGCTTCATCCGGGTCAGTTCGTGGGAAGGATCGCTGCGCTACGCCGTGCAGCGCAGCGGCCGCGACGACTACGAGATCGCCGATGACGTCGGCATCAGCCACAGCTACATCAGCAAGGTGCTCAAGGGCACGGCCGGCCTGTACGGCAAGCGCCTGGTGCGCTTCATGCGCGAGACGCAGAGCATCGCGCCGCTGCAATGGCTGGCCGAGCAGATGGGTTGCGACGTGGTGCTGCGCGACAGCCGCGCCGCCGAGGTAGCCGCGCTGCGCGCCCGGCTGAACGAGCTGGAGCATGCGGCATGAACTGCAAGCGGGGCGACATCGCACGCGTGCTGCGCGACGACTTCGGCCATGACGACGCCTGGCCAGGCGTGCCGTTCAAGCTGCACATCTCGGGCTTCTACGTGCGCTGCAAGCGGCTGGTGGACCTGCACGGCATTCCGGCGTGGGAGTTGGAGGAGTCGGTCACTGCCCGCTTCACCGGGCCGTTCGGCATGTTCGGGACTGCGGACATTCAGTGCATCGCTGACGAGCTGCTGCGGCCGCTGCCTGGGCTTGGCGACCTGCAAGGCGAAGACGAGACGCTGGCCTGGCCGCGGCCGACACCTGTTGAAACGCCGGTCACGGCTTGAGAGGGTCATTTGAGCGAAGCCGACCTCCCCATGCCGCTGGTGCCCCCCGATGTGGACCTGCGCAACTTCCCGGACATGTGGTTCGACGTGGACCGCCTGCTCGAGTCGGAGACGTGGGTGATGGGCAACGGCGAGGAACGCGCCGCTGCGTTCACGCTGTGGGCCAAGAGCTGGCATCAGGTGCCCGCCGGCAGCCTCCCAGGCGATCCGCGCATGCTGGAACACCTTTCCATGTCAAAGCGCTGGAAGGCGTGCAGCAAGCACGCGCTGCGCGGTTGGATCGTGTGCAGTGACGGCCGGCTGTATCACCCGGTCGTCTGCGAGCGTGCGTTGGAGGCATGGGTCGAGAAGCTCGTGAGCAGCATCTCAGGCGCCATCGGCAACGCCAAGCGGTGGAACCTGGAAATCGATCTTGAGCACCTGAGGGGCCAGCTGCTTCAAGCCGTGCAACTGCTACGGACGATGAATCCGCAGTCCAAGCAGCTCAAGAAAAAGGCGGTGCTGGTGCATCTGGCAGCGATGCAAAACGGGTCGCCCCCCGATCAAGCAAACGGGTCGGGGGGCGATGACGGGAAACCATCGCCCCCCGATCGCAATAGACCAGACCAGACCAGACCAGACCGGATCTCTATTTCCTTCTCACGAAGGTTCCGGCGCCGCCCCTCGGGCTGCACCGGCGCCGGCACCCCTTCCGGACTTCAACGGCCTCAACGCAGAGCTGTTCCCGGGGAAGGCGGTCGCAGCGCTCGCTGTCGACTTCGACCTGCCCGAGGACTGGGGCGTCGACGCAGAGCGCCTCGGCTGGCGCATCGCCGACGTCGTGAAGCAGGCCGAGCGCTTCCGGCAGTACTGGGTCGCGGGCAAGGGCAAGGGGACGCGCCGCAGCGTCAAGGGCTGGCGGCAGACCTGGTCGAACTGGCTCGAAAAAGCCGCAGGAGATCGTCGATGAAAAAGGGCTACAGCAGCCGCGCCGCGGACACCCGCGCCGCCAACAGCGTCGAGGACGATGCGGCCCTCAAGTGCACCGCGAGCGGCTGCCCGATGCGCTGGTCAGTCGACTTCGGCACGAAGCTGTGCAGCGCGCACAGTGGCGCCGAGCTGCACGAGTGGCCCGAGATCACGCAGCGCATGCTCGACGCCGACCCGGAAGCCGCTTTCCGCAGCCAGGAGCCGCGCAAGCAGGCCACGCACCGCCACTTCTCGGCTGCGGACAAGAAGGCCGTCGGCCAGCGGTTGCGCGCCGCGCTGCGCAACCAGGGCGGCAAGGAATGGGCGCGCCGCCTCCAGGCTCGCGAGGAGGCCGGCAAGCGGCTGAACACGGCGCAAAAGACCATGTGGCGGGCAGCGCTTGGATTTGCTGAGACGCAGGGCTGGCCCGAAGAGATGCGCGAAGAGCTGGAGCTGGCCCATGGCTGAAGCCCGCCTTCCCACGCACTGTGCGCGCTGCCAGCCCCTTGGCTGCAAGCAGGCGAGCACCTGCGCGCGCGCCACCGACTGGCCGACCGGCGACGACATCGACCTGCAGATCGTCGACGCCAGCGTCTCCATCACCGGCCGGCAGGCCTGGTGCCCCATGTTCATCGATCGCCGCGGCCTCGCGCTGCAGGCTGAAGGAGCCCTCGCATGACGATCGTCGTCGGTATCGACATCGGCCTGACCGGATGCATCGCCCGCCTGGGCCCAGGCCTGGCGCCAGCGCTGGTCGACATCCCCACCGTGCCCGATGGCGAGCCGCGTCCGAGCGGTCGCGGGAACGGGATGTTCCAGCCCAGGCGCATCCATGGCCGGCAGCTGCTCGACGCGCTGCGCGAGCTGGTGCCGGCGGGTCATGTCGCACTCGCGGTGATCGAGGACGTGCGCGCCCGGCCGATGCACAACGACAAGGTGCAGTTCAACAGCTGCCACAGCCAGAACTCGCTGGTGCTGAGCCGCGGCGTGATCCAGGCCGTGCTGGACGTCGCGGGCATCCAGACCCATGCGGTGCAGCCGCAGACGTGGAAGAAGCTATTCGGACTGGGCGGGGCCGACAAGTCCGATTCCCTCGACAAGGCCCGCATGCTGTACCCCACGCTGGCCAGTGAGCTGCGGCTGAAGAAGGCCCACAACAAGGCCGAGGCCCTGTTGATCGCTCACTTCGGACGGAGCAAGCTGCTGTGAGCGACTGCCCCGAGTGCGCCAAGGCTGCCCAGGTCGAGCACTGGCACTTCAGCGAGGGGTGCGCAGGCTGCTGCGCGCGATCGCTGGCGCGCATCTTCCTGCGCCGCGGCGAGCGCGGCCAGCGCTACAAGCGCGCGCTGGAGCAGTTCAAGCTCTCGGATGAGCAGGTCAGGGCAGCGCACGCAGCGGACGCGTTCTGCAGGGAGCCTGGCGCGTGATGCTGGTGCTCAAGCCCATCGGCCGCGGCAACTGGACGCCGGTCTACATGCAGCTGAGCGGGTATCGCGCGCAGCCGCTGCTCTTCCGCGTCGGCAGCACCATCGATCTGGCCGGCCTCACGTTCCGCATTTGCAGGGTGCACGCCTGATGGGCCGTCCGAAGCAACAGATATACGCCGACCTGCCCCGCGAACTCCACGACGCGGACGAAGTGATGCAGCTCTACGGCCAGTGGGCGATGGACCGCGGGCAGAAGCGCCGTTGCGGCAGCGCCGAGGGGAACTACCGCGCCGGCGGCGAGGGTGCACGCGAGGCCAGGCGCGAGCCGGTCATCAAGGCCCTGACCACCGAGGATGCACTGCGCTGCCAGCGGGCGCTGGCCTCGGTGGCGGATGCCGAGCGCGTGGTGCTGACCATCCTGTACGTGCCGCAGCGCCTGCCGTCAGAAGCCCAGCTGCGGCTGCTGCACATCCCGCCGCAGCTCAGCCGCGTGCGTCATCTCGCTGGGCTGCGGGTGTTCTGGAACTGGTACCGGCTGTTGTCTGGTACGGTGCCGCGTTGACAGAACACGTCAGCAGGCCCATACAATGCTGCCACCTCGCAAGGCGTGAGTGATCCGGGAGCCCGAAGGCTGACCCGGTGCCGCCCGGACGAGAACCAAAGCCCGCCACAGCAGCAATGCTCGGCGGGCTTGCTGCTTTCTGGGGCATCTCGATGGTCACCATGCTCAAGTCCACGCTGCGCAGCGCCCCACTGCGCATCAAGGCTGCGGCGATCACGGCCAGCGCCACACGCACACGCGGCCGGGCATGGATGACGATCCGCGAGCGGGTGATGAGGCGCGACTGCGGCCTGTGCCAGCAGTGCAAGCGCGAGGGGAAGCTGCAGCTGGCCGAGCAGGTCGACCACAAGGTTGAGCACGCAGATGGCGGCAGCGATGACGACAGCAACCTCGAGGCTCTGTGCGGCGAGTGCCACAAGGCCAAGACGGCGCGCTCGCAAGCAGCGCGGCGCGGCGCGTGAGGGGGATAGGGGGTCGAATCTCTGGCGAACTTGAAGCCGGAAACCTCACCCGACCGCACGCGCGGGTTTTTTTTGCTGGCTCCGAAATTTCTCGGGGCCGGGTTTTCCTGTAAACGATGGCACGACCAGCATTCAAGCCGACCCCGACGCAGCGCCGCAAGGTAGCCAGCGCCAAGGCCGGCGGCATGTCTGAAGAGGCGATCGCGCTGGCCCTCGGCATCACGCGGCCGACCTTGGCCAAGTACTTCGAGGCCGAGCTCACTACCGGCGCGGCCGTCCGCAAGATGGAAGCCATGGATGCGCTGTGCACCCAGGCCAAGAAGGGCAACGTCACCGCCATCAAGACGCTGCTGCTGCTCCGCGACGCCGCCGAGCCCAGCCAGCCTCCGGCGCCGCAAGAGCCCGCACGCGAGCCGGCAGCCCCGGCCGTCCGCTTGGGCAAGAAGGAAGCCGCCCAGATCGCCGCAGGCAGCGCGGCCGACGGTACCGACTGGGCCGGCCTGCTGCCGACACCCGGCCGCGTCCAGTAGCCGGCCATGGCCTGGGATCTGAGCTGCCCCGACTGGGAGCAGCGGCTGCGCACTGGCCGCTCGCTGGTGCCGGACCTGCCGCTCGACCTGGTCGCCGGCAATCGGGCCGTGGCCGTGTTTGATCGCTTGAAGCTGGCCGACGTCCCCGGCACCCCGCGCCTGGGGCCGGTGCTGGACACCGACCCCGAGGACCAGGCAGGCAATGCGGCGGGGGACTGGTTTCGCGACATCGTGCGCGCGCTGGCCGGCAGCTGGGATCCGGTTCAGCAGCAGCGCTTCATCCGCGAGGTCTTCTGCCTGGTGCCGAAGAAGAACTCGAAGACCAGCTACGCGGCCCTGCTGATGCTGACCTTCCTGCTGCTGAACCAGCGGCCGCGGGCCCCGTTCATCTTGTTCGCGCCGGTGCAGGACACCGCCGAGCTGGCCTTCGGTCAGGCGGCCGGCGCGATCGCCCTGGATCCGGTCCTGGACAAGAAGCTGCAAGTCCGCGACCACCTCAAGACCATCGTCCACCGGGAGACGAAGGCAGAACTGGAGATCATGACCTTCGACCCGGCCGTGGTGACCGGCAAGAAGCCGGTGGGCACCCTGCTGGACGAGGTGCACGTCATCGCGAAGAACGGCAAGGCGGCCAGCTCGCTGCGGCAGATCCGCGGCGGCATGCTGCCCTTCCCAGAAGCCTTCCTGATGCAGATCACCACGCAGAGCGAAGAGCCCCCGGTCGGCATCTTCGCCAGCGAGCTGGCCAAGGCTCGCGATGTGCGCGACGGACTGCTGAAGGCGCCCATCCTGCCGGTGCTCTACGAGTTCTCGCGGGAGATGCAGCAGCACCGGGACAAGCCCTGGCGCGAGCCGGCCAACTGGCACATCGTCACGCCGAACGCTGGCCGGTCTATCACCATCGAGCGGCTGGTCGAGGAATGCGAGATCGCCGAGCGCACCAGCGACGCCGAGCTGCGCGCCTGGGCCTCGCAGCATCTGAATATCGAGATCGGCCTGGCGCTCCGGTCCGACGGCTGGGCCGGCGCCGAGTTCTGGGAGAAGTGCCCCAAGGCCGTTCTGACCATCGAGGAGCTGATCGACCGCTGCGACATCATCACCGTCGGCATCGACGGCGGCGGCCTGGACGACATGCTGGGCCTGTGGGTGTTGGGCCGGGCACGTCTTGGCGGCGACTGGCTCAGCTGGGCTCATGCCTGGCTGCACCCCATCGCCCTGGAGCGCCGCAAGTCCGAGGCCTCGCGCTACCAGGACTTCGCGGCCGCTGGCGACCTGACCATCGTCGAGACCATCGGCGACGACGTTAACCAGGTCGCCGACATCGTCGAGCAGATCCACGCCGGCGGCCGGCTGCCAGAGAAGGGCATCGGCGTCGACCCGGTCGGCATCGGCGCCATCGTGGATGCCCTGGAAGAGCGGGGCATCGATCAAGAGACCTACATCGTCGGCGTGTCGCAAGGCTGGAAGCTCAGCGGCGCGATCAAGACCACCGAGCGCCGCCTGGCCGAGGGCACGATTCATCACAGCCACGCACCGCTTCTGGCCTGGTGCGTTGGCAACTGCCGCGTCGAGCCCCGGGGCAACGCGGTGACCATCACCAAGCAGGCCGCAGGCTTCGCCAAGATCGACCCGGTCATGGCGCTGTTCAACGCGGTCACCCTGATGTCGATCGTGCCAGAGCCCGACGTCATCTATGCCGACTACGAGCTGCTCACCGCATGAACGCCCGCATCTACGACTTCAGCATGCTGACCGGCCTGGGCTTGCTCACCGCCGGCGTGCACCAGCTGGGCGGCCTGCCGTGGGCCCTCATCACGGCTGGCGCTGGCGTCATCGGCCTGACCGCCTTCGGCGCCATCATTGGGAGTCGCGGCTGATGTTCCTCAGTGCCTTCCGTGCCGGTGGCGGCGACCGCTCCCCCTGGGGCGACTTCTGGTTCAGCGGCCTCGGTGGCCTCACCGGCAGCGGCGTCCGCGTCGACGCCGACAGCGCCCTGGCCCACAGCGCCGTCTTCAGCTGCACCCGCGTGCTGGCCGAGAGCTTCGCCGTGTTGCCCTTCCGGCTCTACCGCTCGCGCGCTGGCGGCGGCCGCGAGCGCGTCACAGACCACTGGCTGCACCGCCTCTTCTGCCGCGCGCCCAACCGCTGGCAGACCCCCTTCGAGTGGCGCGAGATGATGCAGGGCCACCTGGCGCTGCGCGGCAACACTTTCAACCGCATCATCGAAGACGGCGCCGGCGGCATCGCCGAGCTGCTGCCGCTGCACCCGGACCGCATCAAGGTCGAGCTGGTCGACGAGTACGGCTACCGCTACCGCTACACCCGCCGCGACGGCACCCAGGAACTGCTGCGGCCCGACCAGGTCTGGCATGTGCGCGGCCTGGGCGGCGACGGCTACGTCGGCTACAACCCCATCGAGATCGCCCGCGAGAGCATCGGCGAGGCCATCCAGTACCAGAGCTACGCGGCCCGCTTCTTCGCCAACAACGCCACGCCGCCCTTCTGGATCAAGTTCCCCGGCAAGTTCGCCGACAAGGCCGCGCGCCAGAGCTTCCGCGAGCAGATCCAGGAAGCCCAGACCGGCGCCAACCGCGGCAAGGTCATGGCGCTGGACCAGGGCATGGAGCTCAACCAGATCGGCATCAACCAGAAGGACATGCAGTTCCTGGAGCTGCGCGGCGCCAAGGTGCCAGAGATCGCCCGCATCTTTCGCGTGCCGCTGCACATGATCGGCGACCTGTCCAAGGCCACCTTCTCCAACATAGAGCAGCAGAGCATCGAGTTCTGGACCGGCACCATGCACCCCTGGTGCGAGCGCTGGGAGAGCAGCATCGAGAGCGCGCTGCTCGGTCCTGACACCGACCTCGAGGTCGAGTTCGAGATGCGCAGCCAGCTGCGCGGCGACAGCGCGGCCCGGGCCAAGTACGTGCAGGGCCTCATCCAGTCCGCGGTGCTCACGCCCAACGAAGGCCGCGAGATGGAGGGTCTGGACCCGGTCGAGGGCGGCGACGAGCGGCTGATCCCCGTCAACATGCGGCTGGAGAGCGAGCCGCTGCAGCCGGCAGGCGCTGGCCAGGCCGACTCGGAAGAAGACCCCGCACCCGGCACGCCCAAGCCGGCCGACGCGCGGCTGGCTGCAGTGCTGGCCGACAACGCCGACCGCATGGCGCGTCGCATCGCCGCTGGCGACCCGCCCAGCCCCGTGGTGCTCTCCGCCGCGCTGGCCATTGACGAAGCGCATGCCCGCCAGGTCCTCGGCGCGGCCTGGATCACCGAGCCGCGCCACGTCCTGGCCACCCATCTCTTGGGCGAAGCCCTGAAAGGCCAACCATGAACAGCCACTTCCTTGCCTGGGCGCTCAGCACGCCCTGGGCCCTGCAGCCCGACCGCATGGCCGCCTACGCCGCCGTCCTGGCGCGCCGCTACGCCGGCAAGGTGCACGCCGAGCGCGACTCCGATGGCCGCCCCGGCTCCAACAACATGGGCGGCGAAGGCCCCGAACCCCAGGCCGCCGTCCAGCGCGCCGGCGCCGGCCGCCGCGGAGCGATCGCCCTCGTGCCCATCCGCGGCGCCATCTTCCAGCGCGCCAGCCAGATCGACATGTGCGACGGCGGCACCGGCACCGATCGCGTTAGCCAGGCCCTGCGCGAAGCCAACGCCGACGACACCGTCGACAGCATCCTGCTCGACATCGACTCGCCCGGCGGCAGCGTCTATGGCGTGGCCGAGCTGGCCGCCGAGATCCGCGCCAGCGCCAAGCCCGTCACAGCCATCGCCAACAGCCTGGCCGCCAGCGCCGGCTACTGGCTCGGCAGCGCGGCCAGCGAGTTCTACGTCACCCCCGGCGGCGAAGTCGGCAGCATCGGCGTCTGGATGGCGCACGAGGACTGGTCCAAGGCGCTCGACGAGTTCGGCATCAAGACGACCCTCATCAGCGCCGGCCCCTACAAGACCGAGGGCAACCCCTACGAGCCGCTCGGCGCCGACGCCAAGGCCTTTTTCCAAAGCCGCACCGACGACTACTACGGCGCCTTCACCCGCGACGTGGCCAAGGGCCGCAAGGTCACCGCCGAGCAGGTGCGCAACGGCATGGGCCAGGGCCGCGTGCTGGGCGCCACCCAGGCCAAGGCCGAGGGCATGGTCGACGGCGTGATGACCTTCGACGAAGTCGTGCGCCACATGTCCCGCAACGCCGCCCCGGCCGGCCGCAAGGCCGAGGCAGACCGCAATCGCCAGCAGCTCGCGCTGCTGTCCCTTCAGGGCTAGCACGGCCCACCCGCCAGCTGGTCCGTCGACCAGCCAGCGCCGGCCCCGTCGGGCCGTTGTGCAACCCCAACCGGGCCGCCTTGTGCGGCCCTTTTCGTTTTCAGACAGGAGAACTTCACCATGAAGAACCGTTCGCCCCGCATCACCCGCTCGCTCCTCGGCATGGCCGCCGCGCTGGCGCTGACCGCTTTCGCCGGCGTGGCCGTGGCTTCCAAGCCCCTGGACGCCAGCCTCATCCTCGCCGGCGCGCCGCTGGCCGCCGTGCGCAACCTCAAGGCCAAGAAGGCCGAGCACCTGCAGGCCGCCCAGGCCATCAACGACATCGCCGACCGCGATCTCTCGGCCGAAGAGCAGACCAAGCTCGCCGGCCACATGGCCAGCATCAAGTCGATCAACGCGCAGATCGAAACCGCCGAACTGCTGGCCGCCGAACAGGCCGGCATGAGCGCCGGCGGCGTCGAGATCAAGCCTGGCGCCCGCATCGAGACGAGCGACAACCAGGCCGCCGATCCGACGCGCGGCTTCCAGAGCTTCGGCGACTTCGCCCGCTCTGTGGCCAACGCGCAGGTGCACGGCACTGTCGATCGCCGCCTGGGCATCGGCGCGGCCGCGCCTGGCAGCACCACGTCCAACGAGTCCACCGGCGCTGATGGCGGTTTCCTCATCCCGCCGCAGTTCAGCCAGGAGATCTGGCGCCTGTCGCTCGAGGAAGACAGCCTGATCCCTCTGACCGAGAACACCGAGGTCAGCGGCAACAGCATGGGCTTCCCGAAGGACGAGACGACCCCTTGGGGCGGCTCTGGCGTGCAGGCCTACTGGCAGGTCGAAGCTGCAGCGGCCACGGCCAGCAAGCTGGCGCTGAACACCGAGTCGCTGACGCTGCACAAGCTGATGTGCCTGGTGCCGGTCACCAACGAGCTGATCTCCGACGGCCCCGCCATCGGCAGCTACCTCGGTCAAGTCGCCCCCGGCCGCATCACCTGGAAGGCCAACGAAGCGATCCTGTTCGGCGACGGCATCGGCAAGCCCCTGGGCTGCCTGAATGCCAACTCCGGCCCGCTGATCGTGGTCGCCAAGGAATCCGGCCAGGCCGCCAACACCTTCGACCCGAAGAACCTGTCCAAGATGGTCAGCCGCCTGCCCGCTGGCAGCCTGAAGAACGCGGTCTGGCTCGGCAATCCGGACATCCTGCCGGCGCTGGAGGCGCTCACGCTGGGCAACTACCCCATCTACCTGGCCAACCAGAGCGCCAGCGGCTCGGCCTACGGCACCCTCAAGGGTCGTCCGCTGATGATGACCGAGCACGCCGCGGCGCTGTCCAGCCAGGGCGACCTGAGCCTGGTGTCGATGAAGGGCTATCGCACCATCACCAAGGCCGGCGGCATCCAGACCGACACGTCGATGCACCTCTACTTCGACGCCGACGCCACTGCCTTCCGGTTCATCTTCCGGATCAACGGCAAGCCCATCATGACCGGCCCCATCGCGACGCCCAAGGGCCAGACGCGCAGCCACTTCGTCACCATCGGCGCCCGCTGATCGCAGCAGCCTGTTGACGTGGGCCCGCGGCTTCGGCGGCGGGCCCTCCGCAACCTCACCATCACGGAGAACTCACCATGCTTCCCAACGCCAAGATCTCCGAGCAGCTCGCGCTGCTCGCCACCATCGACCCGGTCAGCCAGGCCGCCGGCACCGTCACCACGGGCTGGCTCTCTGCCGCGCTGTTCGAGCGCTTCATGGCCTCGATCCGCACCGGCGTGCTCGGCGCCTCTGCCACCGTCGACGCCAAGCTGCAGCAGGCCACCGACAACACTGGCACCGGCGTCAAGGACGTGACCGGCAAGGCCATCACGCAGATCGTCAAGGCCAGCGGCGACAACAAGCAGGCCCTGATCAACCTGCGCGCCGAGGAGCTGGACACGAACGGCGGCTTCGCCTACTTCCGCCTGTCCATCACCGTCGGCACGACCACCAGCCTGATCACGGCCGAGGTCTGGGGCGGCGTCGCGCGCAACCTGCCGGCCAGCGCGCAGAACCAGGCCGGCGTCGTCCAGATCGTCTGACCGCATCCCGCGTTGCCACCTTGGGGCGCCCTTCACCGGGCGCCCTCTTTTTTGCGCGTCCGCCATGCCCATCGTCCAAACCGCAGCGCCCGCCGTTGAGCCCGTCACGCGTGCCGAAGCGAAGGTGTTCCTGCGCCTGGACAGCGACCTGACGGCCGACGACTCGCTGATCGACACCCTCATCGAGGCCGCCCGCCGCTATGGCGAGTCCTACTGCAACCGCAGCTTCATCCAGCAGAGCTGGCGCCTCGTGCTCGACGCCTTCCCCTGCCAGCCCTGGGGCATCAGGCTTGAGCGGGGCCCCGTGTCGGCCGTCACCACGGTCAAGTACCTGGACATGGGCGGCACGCTGCAGACCATGCCCAGCACCGACTACGCCACCGATCTGGTGGCGCCCGAGCCGCGCATCACGCCCGTCTTCGGCAAGATCTGGCCCATCGCTTTGCCGCAGATCGGCGCCGTCCAGGTCGACTACGTCGCCGGCTATGGCGCCGCGGCCGCCAACGTGCCGGCCGGCATCAAGTCCTGGATGCTGATGCGCGTAGCCACCCTCTACCGCAACCGCGAAGAGGTGGCCATCCTCGGCCGCGGCAAGGTCGACCCGCTGCCCTTCGTCGACGCGCTGCTCGACCCCTACCGCGTCGTGCAGGCCTGACCGATGCCAGGCAACCCCGTTCGCGCCGGCGACTTCAACCGCCGCATCAGCATCCAGCAGCGCAGCACCGCGCCTGACAGCTTTGGCCAGGCCTCGCAGACCTGGACGGAGCTGATCGCTTGCTGGGCACGCCTGGAGCCCCTCAGCGGCCGCGAGCTGCTTTCGGCGCAAGCCATCAACGCCGAGGTTACCCACCTCGTCGAGATCTTCTACCGGCCCACGGTCACCGCCGCCATGCGCGTGGTCTACCAGGGCCGCATCTTCAACATCCAGTCGGTCATCGACCCCGACATGGCCCATGTCTCGCTCGAGCTGCTGTGCAGCGAGGGCCTCAACCAAGGCTGAAGACCATGCCCCGTGTATTCGCCCCCACCCCGTTCCGCTGGACCGATGGCCTGGACTACCCCTATGGGTGGCAGGACATCGCCGACGACAGCAAGGCGCGCGCGATGAAGGCGGCCGGGCGCGTCAGCGACGGCATCTTCGACGCGGCCGACGATCTGCCGTTGGTTTCTCCATGGCTGGTGTCAGGGGCTGGGATTCGCGGCACGAAAGCGCCGCAGCCAGCGCTTGGCGATGCGCTGTCCCTGTCGCAAGTCTCTGCGATAGCTGGCTCTCCGACGATGACGCTCACGACCGGGCCGAACGGTCTGCCGGCCATCAAGATCGTCACCGGCGTCGGGTCATCCGCCGATATCGCCATCCCGGGCATGGTGGACAGTTACTTCAATGGCGACGCATTCATCTGCGCCCATGGCGACCGATCCACTGGCCTCGACTACTTCACGTTCTACGTCTCGCAGACTGACGCCAGCTATACCAATGGCGCCAGCGCCCTGCTTCAGTACGGTCAGACGGCGCCGAGCAGCAACAGCTTCGAGCAGCAAGGTGCCAACACCTATCACTTTCGCAAGGCGGCGCTCACGCCCATCGGCTCGCCGACTTACCCGATGCAGATCGGGCAGTGCAAGTTTCGCGTCACGCCGCTGGGCGGCCAATCCGCGACCGTCTATGTGTACGCGGTCGGCATCGCGCCTGTTGCCCGAAAGGCGCGCATCTGCGTGACCTGGGACGATGGTTATGACTCGATGTTCCGCCTAGGCCAGGACAGCTTCGCTTCGCGCGGCATTAAGCAGACGCTGAGCACCATCGGCAGCGTGCAGGGCCTAGGTGGCGGTTACAGCACGATCAGCCAACTCCGCGCGTTCGTCGATTCAGGTAATGCGCTGGTCGCCCACGGGCCGTGGCCGTCTGATGGCGCCTCTCAGGGCAGCAACATCGTGGACCTGTACGCAGGCACGAGCGACCCAATTGGCAACGCAATTGCCGACGCAAGGGCGGCCCGACAGTGGATCTCCGATCAAGGTCTTGGCGTCCCAGGCTTTGACAAGTGCTACGTCTGGCCTCAGGGAAAGTTCCAATCTGCCAACGGTGACCTGCGATACCTCGATGCGATGCGCGCGGCCGGCTTCACCTGCTGCCGCAACGTCGGCAACGTCGTCTCGTCAGCTCAGCCGGCCGGCTACAACTTTGACGCCACCTCGAAGTACGGGCACATGGCCCTGCCGATCATCGGCCACACCTGGGCGGGCACAACCGCAGCCGAGGCAACCAACATCGGCAACATCACGACCGCCATCGGTGCGATGGCGACGAACCGTACTGACGCCTTCCTGATGCTGCATCGCGTCGTCAAGACCAGCACCAGCGACGGCACGATGGGCGCGGCTGGCGGAATCTCGATCCGACAGGGGGATCTGGAGACGATTGCTGCTGCCATCAAGACACAGATCGACGCCAGCACGATGGACGCCGTGACGATGCCTGAACTGGCCCTCAGCAACGGCTGGTGGCAGCAGTTCTGATTTCCCGTCCCCTGCCGGTGCACCCATGACCCTCCTCGAGTCCGTCCAGGCCGTCCTGCAGCCACTGGCCGCAGGCGGCTGCTGGTACCAGGTCAACGAATCGCAGCCGCCGGCCACGCCCTTCATCGTCTTCTCCCGCATCCCGAGCGCGGAGAACAACACGCTGCAGGGCGCGTCAGACCTGCAGAACACGCGTGTTCAGGTCGACGTCTATTCCCGCGCGGTGGACGAGCTGCTCACTCTCGGCGCCGCCGTGAAGGCCGCTATGACCGCCGCAGCCTTCACCAACGTGCTGCTGGCCAGCCGCGACCTCTACGAGGCCGACACCAAGCTGCGCCGCACGAGCTTTGAATACAGCGTCTGGTCAACCACCTGACCCGACCTCCTTTCCCGCAACCAGCCGCCCACCGAGGCGGCTTCTTTTTGGAGTTTCACCATGCCGACCAGCACCGCCATCAGCGCGCAAGGCAGCACCTTCAGCATTGAAGGCACGCCCGGCAGCGCAATCACCATCACGGCCATCACCAAGGCCGCCAGCGCCGTCGTCACGGCCACCAACACACTCGCCGTCGGCGACGTGGTCGAGTTCGGCGCCGTCACCGGCATGCCCGAGATCTACGGTCTCTTGGGCATCGTCACCGCGGCCACCAGCCCCAGCTTCACCGTCAACATCGACAGCTCCGGCTTCGCTGCGGCGGGCACCGGCGGCACGGCCAACCCGAAGACCTGGACGGCGATCAACAACGTCAAGGACTATTCGGGCTTCGACGGCTCTGCCAGCGAGCTGGACAAGACCAACATGCAGAGCGGCGCCATGGAGTACGCCGCCGGACTGCAGGACTTCGGCCAGTTCAGCGTCAACATCGACGTCGACGACACCGACGCCGGCCAGATCGCGCTGCGCGCCGCCAAGACCTCGGCAGCCACCAAGGCCTTCAAGCTGCGCCTGCCCAACGGCAAGCTGCGCGTGTTCAAGGGCTTCTGCAAGAAGTTCAGCGAGCAGGGCGGCGTCAACCAGATCGTCAAGGCCAGCGCCGACATCCGGATCACCGGCGTCGTCAACTTCGGCTGATCGCCGTGGCCGGCATCGACGATCTCGACGCTGCCCTGGAGCGCCTGGGCGGCGCGCTTTCCGGCGAACACCTGGAAGGCCTGCTGCGCCAGGCAATCCAGCCCACGGCAGAGCATGCCCGCGCGCATGTGGCCGTGCAGACCGGCCAGGTGCGTGACGCGATCGAGGTGACCGGCCACCACACGCGCACCCGCGCGACTGCCTCCGTCGAGGTGCTGGGCTCAACGCCCGGCGGCCCCGCGCGCGAGGCCATCTTCCTGGAGTTCGGCACATCCAAGATGGCCGCCGAGCCCTTCCTGCGGCCCGCCCTGGCGTCCACCCAGGGCGAGGTTGCCGACCACATCGCCGCCGGCCTGGCCGGCATCCTCAAGCCCTTCGAGTGACCCCATGACCACCATCAACAAGACCGACCTGCTCGCCGCGCTCGCCTGCGCCACCGTCACCACTCCGGTGGACGGCTTCGGCACCGTGAACATCCGCCAGGTCAGCGTGGCCGAGAACGATCGCATCCGCGGCAGCATCAAGGCCGAACCCGATGCCGCGCACTCCAGCTTTGGCCTGCAGCTGCTGGTGGCCAGCGTGGTGGACGACGCCGGCATGCCCGTCTTCACGGTCGATGACATTCCCGCCCTGCGCCAGGCCGCCGGCCGCAAGGTCGACAAGCTGGTCGAGGCCGTGCTCGACGCCAACGGCTACGGCAGGGAGCAGCCGGGAAACGCACCGGCCTCCGGGCCGACCCCGAGCGTCGATTCCGCTTCCGGCTCGCCCTCGCCCTCGGCATGACGGTGGGCGAGCTCAGCGCGCGCATGAGCGCCGCCGAGCTTGCCCAGTGGGCCGAGTTCGCCGAGGTGGAGCCCTTCGGCAGCCACTACGACGACCTGCGCGCCGGCTCCATCACCAGCGCCGTCTACAACGTCAATCGCGACGCCAAGAAGCGGGCCGACCCGTTCGACCCGCTCGACTTCTGCCCCTGGAACGCGCTCATGCAGCCCGACGACACGCCGGCGCCGCCGCTCGACCCCGAGGCCCTGTCCGCCAAGCTCGACGCGGTGCTCTTCGGCCGCGCCTGACCCGAGACCATCATGTCGCTCGCCAATCTCTCCATCGACGTCACCGTCAACACGGGCCAGGCTCAGCGCGGCCTGCGCGAGGTGGGCAGCACCGCCCGCCAGCAGTTCGACCGCAGCGGCGCCGCCGTGGAAGACTTCCGCGCCGAGATCCTTGCCGCCAGCACTGCGCTCGATCGCGCCGCGCGCAGCATGGGTGCCGGGATGGACCGTGCGGCCAACGAGATCGAGGCATCGTCCGCGCGCAGCGAGCAGGCCATCGCCAGCATCGGAGACGCGGCCAACGACGTGAAGTTCGACGGCCTCACCGAGCGCGTCTCGGCGGCCTTTGGCGCCGCCTTCGGCGCTGCCTATGCCGGCACCCAGACCTACCTGCAAAAGACCGAGGACTTCGTCGTGGCCAAGGGCAAGGCCATCGCCATCGGCCTGGCCATCACGGCCGTCAGCGCGGCAGCCGGCGCGGTGTACGCGGCCTACAAGGTCGTCAGCGGCACCCTGGGCTTCGTCAAGGGCCTGTTCACCGGAGAAAGCTACAAGCGCGACAGCATCGACCGGCTGATCGCGCGCAACACCGAGCAGCTGGACGGCAACAGCGAGGCCAAGAAGAAGGCCCTGGACTTGGACGTGTTGCTGTCCAAGTCGCAGCGCGAGAACGGCGACGAACTGGCCCGCCTGGGCGTCAAGTACAAGGACGCCAACGGCAAGCTGCTTGACCACCAGCAGTTCCTGCGGAACGTCAAGGGCGCCCTGGAGGAGTACGCCGAGGGCTATGACCGCGTGAAGGCTGCCGAAGCCATCGGCGTGGGCAGCCTCGAAGCCGTCAATGCCGCGCTGGCTGACCACAGCAAGGCCGTCGCCGATGCCAAGGCACGCAACGACGACTACCTGCTGGCCATCGGGCCGCAGGGCCAGGCGGAGATTGCCCGGTACCAGAAGGCCATCAAGGACTTCGACGAGGAGATGCAGCGCACCAGCGACGGCTTCTCGCACGCCATCGCCGACAGCATCATGCCGGCGCTCACCGACCTGGCCGAGTACTTCAAGGAAGGCTGGCCGGTGGCCGTGCGCTGGTTC
The DNA here is from genome assembly GCA_963422775.4 of uncultured Roseateles sp. GTDB lineage: Bacteria > Pseudomonadota > Gammaproteobacteria > Burkholderiales > Burkholderiaceae_C > Pelomonas. The sequence goes on along the minus strand of CAUJSJ030000087.1, from coordinate 553 downwards.
CGCGGTTCGCTCGCGACCATCACCTCCCTGTTCTACGGCCTCAAGATGGCCGCCGACATTGCGCTGGAAGGCGTGCGCGCGGCCGTGCAGGTCACCGGCGAGCTGATCGTGGGCGTGGCCTCGGCCACTGTGAAGGCCTTCAAGGGTGACTTCTCCGGCGCCGCCGACGACATGAAGCGCGCCTGGCAGCTCAGCGGCATCGCCGTCAGCCAGGCCCTGGACCAGGTCGCCAAGGACGCCGAAAAGAACCGCGACCGCATGGCCCTGGCCTTCGGCCTGGACGGGATCAACGCCGGCCCTGCCGAGGCAAAGGGCCCCAAGGGCAAGAAGCTCTTCGTTCCCAAGCCCGAGCAGCAGCCCGCTGCCATCAAGAGCCCATACCAGACCTACCTGGACGAGCTGGACCGCATGGCCACCAAGGTGGAGCAGAACGAATACGCCGCGCTGCGCCTGAAGGCGGCCCAGCTGGCGCAGAAGGAGGGCATCATCGACCTGAGCAAGGCCTACGAGGCCATCCAGCGCGTGCAGCGCGGCGACAGCGCCAAGGTCGTCG
>CAUJSJ030000086.1:0-64048 GCA_963422775.4 uncultured Roseateles sp. | reverse complement strand
TATGAAGAGCTGGGCCTGCTGGCCCCGCTGCGCAGCGAGGCCGGGCACCGCCGCTACCGCGAGGGCGATGTGGCCCGGCTGCTGCGCATCGTCTGGCTGCGGCGGCTTGGGCTTTGCGCTGGAGCGCATCGGCAGCCTGCTGACGGCGGACGCCACTGAACTGCAGGCGGCCCTGCGCGAGCAGCGCGCTGCCCTCGAAGCCGAACTCGCCGAAGTGGCCTCGCGGCTGCGGGGCCTGGACGTCGCCCTTCTCAACATCCTCGACTGGAGCCCCGCCATGCGCCTGCAAGACCAGAACCTGCCCGAACCCGACCCCCAGGCCGCCCCGTTCGCCGACGAGGCCGAACAGCGCTGGGGCGCCAGCCCGCAGTGGCGCACAGCCGAGATGCGCCGCAAGGGGCGCGGCCCGGCGGACGTGTCTGCCATGAAGGCGGAGGAGGCGGCCATCCTGGCGGATTGGGCGGCCGTCATGCGCCAGGGCGAACCGGCCGAGGGCGTTGCGTCACGCGCGCTGGCGGAGCGGCACCGCGAACACATCCACCGCTGGCACTACCCCTGCTCGCGCGAGATGCACGCGCAGCTGGCGCTGCTCTACGAGGCCGATGAGCGCTTCGCAGCTCACTTCGACACCTTGGCGCCTGGCCTGTCGGTCTATGTGACGGCAGCCATTCGAGCCAATCAATAGACCGGGTCGGGCAGCTTTTCCTTGGCCACGACCCGCTGCGTCGCCGCCCGCTCGAACACCCGCTTCAGATAGGCGCCCAGCGCCGGCCGCGTCTTGGCCGGGTTGGCCTGCATGCGGGTCCAGCGGCACAGCATGAAGGCCAGCGGGTCGACGGCCGTGTACTGCTCGCCCAGGAACCAGTCGCCGCCGTGGCGGGCCAGCTCGGCGTCCATCTGGTCCAGCATGGGCGCGATCTGGGCCTCGGCGCGGGCCTTCACCTCGGCTGCGTCGCTGGCCATGCGGTCGGGGTAGAAGTAGTGGATCAGCATGGCCTGCAGCGTGTTGGTCAGCCAGACCATCCACTTGTAGTACTGGGCCCGCTCGGCCGTGCCGGGCGCCGGCGCAAAGCCAGGGTGGCAGTCGGCCAGATGCATCAGGATGGCCGCTGTCTCGTAGAGCACCAGGTCGCCGTCGACGAGAACGGGGATCAGGCCGTTCGGGTTGAGCTGGAGATAGGCCGGCGACTTGTGCTCGTTGTTCGCGCGGTCTACCGTGCGCAGCGTGAAGGGGATGCCCATCTCCTCCAGCAGGATGTGAGGCGCGAAGCTGGCGTTGCTGGGGAAGTAGTGGAGTTCGATCATGGTGGGACTGCGGGTCGACAGGGCGGTGACTGAACTTTACGTTGCCGAAATGCCGCCGCAGTCCACCCGCGCGAGGCTGGTGGCGTTGGCAATCCTCCCGGCTACTGGTTGAAGAAGACGATGAAGACCTTGCTCCACTCCTGCGCTGCCACCCTGCTCGCGCTGGGCGCCGTTCTGGCCGCACCGGCCGCCCACGCCGATGTGCGCGCCCGCGTCAACATCGGCATGGTGTTCGACAACCGCTACCACCACGACCACTACTACCCCGCCCCCGGCTATGTGGCGCCCTACGTGCCCCATGGCGCCGTCGTCGTCGGCGCCGGCCCGGGCCGCTACTGGTTCCATGGCGGCGTCTGGTATCAGCCCTATGGCCCGCGCTACCGCGTCGTGTTGCCACCGGTGGGTGTCGTCATCCCGCTGCTGCCGCCGGCCTATGTGACGCTGACGCTGGGCGGCCTGCCCTATTACTACGCCAACGGCGTCTACTACCGCGCCGTGCCCGAGGGCTATGTCGTGACGACACCCCCGCCCGAGGCCGCCACGGCCCAGGTCATGCCCGCTGCGGCGCCCCCCCCCGCCCAAGGCCGAACCCATCGTCTACCCGCGCAACGGCCAGTCGCCCGAGCAGCTGGAGAACGACCGCCGCGACTGCAACCGCTGGGCGACGACCCAGCCCAATGCGCAGGCCGACGCCAGCGTGTTCAACCGCGCCGTCGAGGCCTGCATGGACGGCCGCGGCTACACGATGCGCTGAGGGCGACGCAGCCTGGCCGGCCTATCGACGCGGCGTGCCAGTGGCTGCGGCGGTGAGGACGAAGCCGGCCCAGGCGTGCGGATGCGCCAGCCGCGGCGAGCCCGAGCGCAGGGTGCGCAATTGCGCCTGGCGCAGGGCCGCCGCCGGGTCGGCGCGGCCGCCCAGGGCCTGGTACATCTGGCGCATCAGCAGGCTGGTGCTCGCATCGTCGACAGGCCAGAGGCTGGCCACCACGCCGGCCGCACCCTGGCGCAGCAGCAGGCCGGCCAGGCCCTCGACCTCGGCCCCGCCGCCGAGGCCGGTCTGGCAGGCCGACAGGGTCACCAGCTCCTGGGAGGCGAGCGGCCAGGCCAGCAGTTCGTCCAAAGACAGCCGCTGGCCGTCGCCCAGCAGCAGCCAGCTGCGCCCGACCTCGCCGGGGCGCAGGCTGAAGTGGCTGCCGATGTGGAGCATGTCGAAGCGATCCGGCCGCCCACCCTGCAGCGCCAGGCGCAGCTGCTCGGCGCTGAAGGCGCGATCCAGCCAGGCGCGGCCCGGCACCGCGCCGCGCACCATTCCGACGGGGCAGCTGGCGGCGCCCGGCCGGCCGTCCGTGACCTCGCCCTGCACGATGCCGCACAGCTCGCTGCGCACGCCGGGCAGGCCGGCCTCTTGCGCAGCGCCAAAGGCCTGCAGCCAGGCGGCCCGCGGCCGGGCGGGCGCGGCGGCCACTGCCCCGGCCTGCATGGCCAGTTGCCGGATGCCGTAGCCCTCGACGAGGTAGGCCTGGCCATCGTGCAGCGCGGCGAAGGGCAGGTAGCGCAACTCACCGTCCAGCCGCAGCAGCAGCTGCGTGGCCTGCACGGCGTGGGCGCGTTGGGCGATGGGCGCGGCCAGCCGCCGGTACAGCGACTGCAGCAGCGGCAAGGCGTTCTGGCGCTTTTCGATCTGCGTCAGCAGCTGGCCGATGTCGCGGTTGAGCGCGGCTGCGTCGACGGGCAGGCGGATCAGCTCCTGGCCGGCGGCCCAGCGCAGATGCACATTGAGATGCTGATCGCCGAGGAACAAGGTGGCGACCAGCTCGCCGGCCGCCGGCGCTGCCGGGGCGGCCAGGCTGACGGCGGCGGAGGCGGGCACGGCACTGCGCCAGGCCTGTTGCCAGGCCTGGCGGCGGCCGGCCTCCAGCGCCGCGATCTGCGCCATGGACTGGCGCGCGAAACCCTGCTCGGGCACGGCCGCCGCCAGCGGCGAGGCGGCGAGCCAGCGGCGCTCCCCCTCGCGCCAGGGCATGGCCGACTCGCGCGGATGCGGCGTGTCGGCGCGGCCGCGCACGAAGTCGCTGAACTCCTCGCCCTTGAGCAGCCGGATCAACAGCAGCGCCTCGTCGCCGCGCCCGTCGGCGGCGAGCCAGTCGGCGGTGCGCCGGTACAAGGCGTATTTGTCGGCGAGGTCATTCGATTCGAACTCGGCGACCGCTGCGCCGGCGCCGCTGAACGGATCGCGGACGGCCTCGATGCGCTCCACCGCGGCCTTGGCCAGCAGCACCGCCAGCTCGGGCTCGCCGGCCTCGCGCAGCCCAACGGCCACGCGGCCCAACACCCGCCACAGCTGCCCCTGGCTCTCGGCCGACTGTGCGGCGGCCAGCGCATGCAGCTCATGCTCCCAGGCCTCGCGGCGCTGGCCGGCCCGGGTCGCGCGCTCGGCCAGCACACGGCGGGCCAGCACCCGCTCTGACGGCGCGGCGTCCTGCAGCACGTCCAGCCGCGCTTCGAGGGCCTGGCAGGCGCTGGCCTCCAGGGCGGCGCGCGTCTGGGCTTCGCAGCGCATGGCATGCGAGCCGGTGATGTAGGGGCTGGACGGCTTCAGGGCGACCAGCATCAGCGGCAAGGCGCGGCCATGCAGTTCGGCCGCGTCGGCCCAGCGGCCTTCGGCAGCGGCCAGCATGGCGGCGCGGCGCAGGAAGCGCCCGCGCCAGTATTTCAGCGTGCCATCCGCCGGCGTCAGGGCCAGGCCCTGGTCGGCCAGGCGCTGGGCGGTGTCGAGGTCATTCAAGCGCAGATGAAAGCCGGCCGCCGCGTCCAGCAGGCGCAGACGGCGCGCGATGGCCACCTGCGAGCCCTGGCTGCCGAGCACGGCCAGGATCTCGGCATGGCTGCGGCGCGCCTGCAGATGGCGTTGCAGGGCCTCCTCGGCGCGCGCACGCCGGTCCAGCGGCGTCAGCGTCGCCACGCTGCCCGCGCCCCAGGCCTGCCGGGCCAGCACCAGGGCTTCGTCGGCCACGGCCAGGGCGCGGGTCGGCCGGCCCAGGTCCAGCAGCACGACCGACTCGGTGTTGAGGATGCCCAGATAGGCATGCCGCGAGGCCCCCGGCGCCAGGCGCGCCAGGCGCCGGCCCTCCGCCACGAAGCCCAGCGTCTCGTCGTAGTTGCGCAGGCTGGATGTCAGGGCCGCCAGCGTCGCCAGCGCGTCGAGCTGGGCCGCCGCGTTGGGGCCGTCGATGCGCTGGATCAGCTCGCGCTCGCGGCGCGCCATGCGCAGGCTGGCATCCCAGTCGTCGCGTGCGTAGGCCAGCATGGTGCGCTGGTTGGCCACGTCGGCGTAGGCGTAGCTGAGCGTCTCGCCGGCCTGCTCCAGCAGGGCCTGGGCCTCGTTGAGCAGGGTTTCGCCTTGGTCCAGGCCCCCGGCCTTGTTCAGCGCGATGAGGCTGCCGGCCTGCCCGATCAGCGCCGCGGCCAGCAGCTGGGCGCCAGGCTGGGCTGCGGAGCGCAACTGCGCCAGGGCCCGGCCATAGGCCGCGTCGGCGCGCTCGTGCAGCCCCCTCCAGGCGCGCCAGCCGCCCCTCGGCCAGGGCGACGCGGGCGGACTGGATGGCGCCGCCCGGCCCCGGTGGCACCGCGAGTTGCGCCAGCAGCTGCGTGGCCGCCTCGCCCTGGTCGACGGCCACCAGCGCCTGCGCCAGGTCCAACCTGGCCTCGAAGCCGTCCGGGGCCTGCCGCATGCGGGCGCAGGCCTGGCGCAGCGCCTCCTGTGGGGCATTGCGCCGCAGGCTCTCCGCGTCGGCGGGCCGCGCCAGCGTGGGGCTGCGCTGGCCGGCGCAAGGCTCGAGCCAGGCCGGCGCTTCGGGCAAGGCCGAGGCCATGGCGCAGCAGCCGCCCAAGGCCCAGCCCGCCCACCAGGCCAGGCCGGAGCGGCTCAAGGCCGCGCCTCTTCGATTTCGATGCGCAACACGCCGTCGGCGTCGGCGGCGAGCTGGAGTTCGGCCAGCAGCCGCGCCGCGTTGCCGCTCAAGGGCGGCGTGAACTGCGCGTCCAGCCCGAAGCGGCCCAGGCGCTCATAGCGCTTCACCGTGGCACCGGCGCCGCCCAGTTGGCGGGCCAGCTCGTCGCGGCGTTGCCGGGGCTGGGCGTCTTGCAGCAGCACGATGCGGGCGGCCGGTGTCGCACGGTCGACGGGCGGGTCCAGGCCCTCCGGCGGCCTTGGCCACAGGCCGATGCCGAACAGCAGCCCCAGACTCACCAGTGCGGCGCCCCATAGCGGCCGTGCCAGCAGGCCGTCGAGCAGGGCCGCCCAGCGCCGGCGGCAGCCCGGGCACAGGCCCGCCTTGGGCGCGGCGCTGGCGCGGCCGAGCAATTCATTGAGCAAGGCTTGCTCGGCCTCGGCGCTCAGGGCCTGGGTGGGGGCTGGGTCCAGTTGCTGGATGGCGGCGCGCAGGCGCATGGCCTCCAGCCCGGCCGTGGCACCGTCGTGCGCGGATCCGCGACCGGCCAGTGCGTCGAGCCAGCGTTCGTCGTCGTGCGGAGGAAGGGGGGCCTGGCTCATACGCGCTGGTCCTCGCTGCCGCACACCATGGCATACCAGTCGGCCAGGTAGACGCGCGCCTTCTTGCGGCATTGCGAGACGTACTCGCGCGTCGCGCCCGGCGAGCGGTCCAGCACGCCGGCGAGTTCATCCATGGTCAGCTCGTCCCGCGCGATCAGCAGGATCACCATGGCCGCCAGCGGGTGGTCGGCGCGCAGCCGCGCCAGGCCTTGCTCGAACTGGCGCTGCGCCTGGGCACTGCGCAGTGCATCGGCGGGCTGGCGCAGCGGGGCGCCCGCCGCCAGCTGCAAGGCCTGCTCGACCTCGGCCAGCACCTGGCCGGCGTCGTCCAGCAGCGGCAATTCGTCGTGGCGCCGCCGCAGATGGTCGATGGCGGTGCGCCGCAGCATGGGGTGCAGCCAGGTGCTCAGCTCCGCGTCGCCGCGGAACTCATGGCAATGGCGCCAAGCCTTGATCAGCACCTCCTGCACAACATCCTGGGCGCCCTGGGCACTGCCCATCAGGCGCTGGGCGTCGCGGTAGAGCTTGTCACCCAGCGAGCGCACCAGACTGGCCAGCATGCGCTGCAGCCGTACGCCGCCCGCGGCGCAGCCGGCCATGAATTCCTGTTTGTCCATGCGCTCCCCGCGCCCGGGCCGCGCTGCGGCCAACGGGCTGTTGTGGAGGCGCCATCTTATGGGCCTGCCTGGTCAGGTCGAAGTGCCACGCCTGCGCACGACGGCGCCCACCGCCAGCAGGCCGGCCAGCGTCAGCAGCCAGCTACCCGGCTCCGGCACGGCGGTGACGCTGAGGTTGAAAGGCTGGGCCGAGAACACCGCATTGCCGCTGGCAGCCGCGCCGTTGGGGCCGGTCCATTGCATCAGCATGTCCAGCTTGAAAACGGTCAGCAGGGGATTCAGGCTGCCGCCGGGAACAGAGGTCGGCAGGGCCGGGCTGTCGAACAGGTGGGTGCCGCCCAATTGCAGCCGGATGTCCTCGGCGCGAAAGTTCAGCCTGTCGTAGGCCTTGCCCGCCAGCACCAGGTTGATGGGCTGGCTGTAGGTGTTGAAGACGGCCTGCTTGGAGCCGGGAAACAGCGGCGTCGCCGACCTGTCGGTGGTTTCGACCACGAACATGTCCGTGCCGGCCGGGTTGACCGCGTTGGCGACTTCGGTCGTGGCTTCGTTCCACGACGAGTTGAGGCTGCCGCGAGGCGCGGCGAAAAGGGCGCGGGTGGTCTGGAAGTCGAAGCCGCCGATGCTCAGTGAAATGCGTGTCACGGCAGCGTCGTAGGCGTAGTTCTGCTGGCTGGCTGTACTGATGTTGATGAAGGTGGCCGCGTCGGCGTTGAGCTCGATACGCGCCTGGAAGGGGACGCTGTTGCCGCTGCGCTGGAATCCGGCCAGATCCCTGAGCGTGACGGCCGTCGTGTTCTGTGCGTTCATGACGCCCGAGAGTTGGTAGATCAACACCGCGGCGCCCGCTGGCCCGCTGAAGGCGGCGAGCCCCGCCGCGGCGACGCCCAGGCGGGCAAAGGTGGTCTTGATGGGGTTCATGGCATCTCCGATGCTGAGGGTGGAAGGGTGAGTCAGCGCGTGCCGTAGAACGCCACGCCGGCGGTTCTGGCAGCGTCCTTCATGGCCCCGAGCAGCTGGGTGCGGCCCGAAGGCAGGGGGGAGGACACGAGCATGCCGGTCAGGGTCTGCCCCGGCAGAGCGCAGTTCGGCCCCTGGACGACGCTCAGCGCGAAGACGTTGCGGCCGGTCGGGCTGGGGGTGGCCTGGCCGGTGCTGAACACGCAGCCGCCGCTGGAACTGCCGCTCATGGCGCCGTCCGCGGCGATGTTCAGCGTGACGGTTTCACCGCCGTTGTTGGCGCCGACCCAGGTGCCCGAAATGGCGCTGAGCGACGCGGCGGCGCCGAAGTTGTAGAGGCTGCCGGCGATGGGCCCGCCGTTGAACGTCAGGGCCGGCAGGACGGCACTGAAGCTGCCGGTGATGGTCTTGGCGGTCGCGTCAAAGCTGGCGGCCACCGAACCCGCCAAGGCCGGGAAGCTGCCGAAATCGCGCGCGTCGGCCGACGTGAAGCGGCCGTTCGATGAACTGCCCGTGCCCTGGATGAAGCCGGCCACCTCGAAGGCTGTACCGACCTGTCGGCCATAGAACGCCCAGTACTCGCCGTCGGGCAGGACCAGCAGCTCCATGGTGGGGCTGGTGCCGCCTGTCAGGCTGCCGCCGTAGACGCCTTCGGCCGTGCCTGAGCCCGGTGCAGGCGCCGGTGCAGGTGCAGGTGCAGGTGCAGGTGCAGGTGCAGGTGCAGGTGCAGGGCTGGCGGTGATGGCGTCCGTGCCACCTCCGCCACAGCCCGCCAGCGAGGTCAGGGCGACGAGGGCCAGCCGGCGAAGCCGGCGGGGATTGGATGAGGCGTGCATAGGCGCTCCCTGGCACCGGGATGGAGGTGCCGTGAGCGCTTAGACGCGCCGAGCCGGAAATCTGTCAGGCCGGCGGCAACACCTGCGCCGCCAGCCGCACGCCATAGCGCACCGCTGTCATCTCCGCCAGGATGCTGAGCGCAATCTCCGGCGGCGTGCGCGCGCCGATGTCCAGGCCGACCGGGCCGTGCAGGCGATCCAGTTCCGCGTCGGTCAGCCCGAAGTGCTCGCCCAGCCGCGCACGGCGCTTGGCCTGGTTGACGCGCGAGCCGATGGCGCCGACGTAGAAGGCGGCACCCTTGAGCGCCTCCATCAGCGCGAGGTCGTCGAGCTTGGGGTCGTGCGTCAACGCCACGATGGCGGTTGCGCCGTCCGCCCTGAAGGCGGTGACGACGTCGTCGGGCATGTCGCGGGTCAGCATGACGCCGGCCAGCGCAAAACCGTCGGCGTACTCGGCGCGCGGGTCGCAGACGGTCACGCCATAGCCCAGGGCCAGCGCCATCTGCGCCAGGTAGTCGGTCATCTGGCCGGCGCCGATGACGAGCAGCCGCCACTGCGGGCCGTGGTGGCTGACGAGCTGGGTGTCGGAGAGTGTGAGCGTGTCGGCGCCGGGTTCGGCGTCGGAGAGCGTGGCAGCGCCGCTGGCCAGGTCCAGCGTGCGGCGCACGCGCTCACCGCGCTCCAGCCGTGCGAGCAGCGCGTCAACGCCCGACTGGGGCCCCAGCGGTTCCAGCATCAGCTCCAGCGTGCCGCCGCAGGGCAGGCCGAAGCGGCGTGCCTCCTCGGCGCCGACGCCGTAGCGCAGCGGTGTGGGCTTGCTGAATTGCAGGCTGCCGGCGCGCAACTGGGCGACCAGGTCGTCCTCGATGCAGCCACCCGACACCGAGCCTGCGATCAACCCGTCATCCCGAACAGCCACCAACGACCCGACCGGCCGCGGCGCCGAGCCCAGGTGCGGGTGATCGTGCCCAGCACGACGCCGCGTGCCTCGGCTTGCCAGCCGGCGGCGGTGCGCAGCACGCTCAGGTCGAGGTTGTCCATCGCTTGCGTATCCCCAGCTTGTATTTCCACTAGGGTAATCGTCAATCACAAGGTCTGCCCGCAGGAACAGCATCGTCCCCAAGGAAACGCAGGGCCGCCCCAAGTTTCCTTGACCCCCTCGGGGGAGGGCTGGGCACAGCCCAGCCCTGGGGGCTCAAAACAACGACGGAGACAAGCGATGCGCCACAAGATCAAGCTCGTGGTCAACGGCCGGGCTGTCAGCAAGGAGGTCGATGCCGACCGCCTGCTGGTGCAGTTCCTGCGCGAAGACCTGGCCCTGACCGGCACCCACGTCGGCTGCGACACCGCGCAATGCGGCGCCTGCACCATCCACCTGGACGGCCACGCCGTGAAGGCCTGCAGCATGCTGGCCGTGCAGGCCGACGGTGCGGCCATCACGACCATCGAGGGCCTGGCCGCCACTGACGGCACGCTGCACCCCATGCAGGCCGCCTTCAAGGAATGCCATGGGCTTCAATGCGGCTTCTGTACACCGGGCATGGTCATGAGCGCCATCGACCTCGTGCAGCACCACGACTGCGCCAGCGAGACGGCCATCCGCGAGGGGCTGGAGGGCAACATCTGCCGCTGTACCGGCTACCAGAACATCGTGCGCGCGGTGCAAACCGGCGCCCAAGCCATGAAGGGGGTGTGACATGAATGCGCCCAAGGAAGGCTTCATCGGCCAGAGCGTCAAGCGCCGCGAGGACGCACGCTTCCTGACCGGCCGCGGCCAGTACACCGACGACATCGTGCTGCCGCGCCAGACGTTCGGCGTCTTCGTGCGCAGCTCGTATGCCCATGCCCGCCTCAAGTCGGTCGACACGGCCGCAGCACTGGCGGCCGAGGGCGTTCTGGGCGTCTACACCGGCGAGCATTTCCGCGAGGTGGGTGGCCTGCCCTGCGGCTGGCTCATCACCAGCATCGATGGCACGCCGATGAAGGAGCCCAAGCACCCCATCCTGGCCGATGGCAAGGTGCGCTACGTGGGCGACGCGCTGGCGCTGGTCGTGGCCGAGAGCCTGGCCGAAGCCAAGGCTGCGGCGGCGCTGGTCGAAGTGGACTACGACGAACTGCCCGCCGTCGCCGACACCGCCACCGCGGCCGGCCACGCGGGCATGGTGCATGACGAAGCCGCGGACAACCGCTGCTACACCTGGGGCTGTGGAGACAAGGCCGCCACCGATGCGGCGATGGCTGGTGCTGCCCACGTCACCAAGCTGTCCTTTCGCAACAACCGCCTGATCCCCAACGCCATCGAGCCACGCGCCGCGAACGCGAGTTACGACCCCAGCAGCGACCACTACACGCTGTACGTCGCCAACCAGAACCCGCACGTCGAGCGCCTGCTGATGTGCGCCTTCGTGCTGGGCATCCCCGAACACAAGCTGCGCGTCGTGGCGCCCGACGTGGGCGGCGGCTTCGGTTCCAAGATCTTCCTGTACGCCGAGGAGACGGCGCTGGTGTGGGCCAGCAAGCAGCTGGGCCGGCCGATCAAGTGGACGGCCGAGCGCAGCGAGAGCTTCCTCAGCGACGCCCATGGCCGCGACCACGTGACGACGGCCGAACTCGCCACCGACAGCAACGGCCGCTTCCTCGCCATGCGCGTGGCCACGACGGCCAACCTCGGCGCCTACCTGTCCACCTTCGCCTCCTGCGTGCCCACCATCCTGTACGCGACGCTGCTGGCCGGCCAGTACACGACGCCCAAGATCTACGCCGAAGTCACCGGCGTGTTCACCAACACCGCCCCGGTGGACGCCTACCGCGGCGCCGGCCGGCCCGAGGCGACCTACGTCGTCGAGCGGCTGGTGGAGACGGCCGCGCATGAACTCGGCATCGACCCCGCCGAGCTGCGCCGCCGCAACTTCATCAAGGACTTTCCGTACGCGACGCCGGTAGGCCTGACTTACGACATCGGCGACTACGACGCCACGCTCACGCAAGTGCAGCAGCTCGCCGACGTGGCCGGCTACGCCGCGCGCAAGGCGGTCAGCGAAGCCAAGGGCTTGCTGCGCGGCATCGGCTACTCGACCTACATCGAGGCCTGCGGCCTGGCGCCCAGCAATGTCGCCGGGGCGCTGGGCGCACGCGCCGGGCTGTTCGAAGCCGGTGAGGTGCGAGTGCACCCGACCGGCAAGGTCACCGTCTTCACCGGCAGCCATTCCCATGGCCAGGGCCATGAGACGACGTTCGCGCAGGTCGTGGCCGACCGGCTCGGCATCCCGCTGGAAGACGTCGACATCCAGCACGGCGACACCGGCAAGGTGCTGTTCGGCATGGGCACCTACGGCAGCCGCTCGCTGTCGGTCGGCGGCACGGCCATCGTGAAGGCGGTGGACAAGGTCATCGCCAAGGGCAGGAAGATCGCCGCCCATCTGCTCGAAGCCGGCGAGGGCGACATCGAGTTCAAGAACGGCGAATACCGCATCGCCGGCACCGACCGCGCCATCCCCTTCGCGCAGGTGTCGCTGACGGCCTATGTGCCGCACAACTATCCGCTGGCCACGCTGGAGCCTGGCCTCAACGAGAACGCCTTCTACGACCCCACCAACTTCACCTACCCGGCCGGCAGCTATGTCTGCGAAGTGGAGGTGGACCCGGCCACGGGCGTCGTGCGCATCGACCGCTTCAGCGCGGTGGACGACTTCGGCAACATCGTCAATCCGATGATCGTCGAGGGGCAGGTGCATGGCGGGCTGGCCCAGGGCATTGGCCAGGCGCTGCTGGAGCATGGCGTGTACGACGCCGAGAGCGGCCAGCTGCTCACGGGCAGCTACATGGACTATGCGATGCCGCGCGCCGACGACCTGCCCAGCTTCGCCGTGCAGACGGCCAAGGGCACGCCCTGCACGCACAACCCGCTGGGCGTGAAAGGCTGCGGCGAGGCCGGCGCCATCGGCTCGCCGGCCGCGGTGATGAACGCGGTCTGCAACGCCATCGGCGTCAAGGACCTGGCCATGCCGGCCACGCCGTGCGCGGTCTGGACGGCACTGCAGGCCAAGGCCTGAGGAGACGAACGCGATGAACTACCAAGCTGCATCCTCCATCGCCGCCCGCCTGGGCGCGGACGACAAGTTCCTGGCCGGTGGGCAGTCGCTGCTCGCTGCGATCAAGCTGGGCCTGGCCGCGCCCGAAGGCCTCGTCGACGTGCGCCGGCTGCCCGAGCTGCAAGGCATCGCCGTCGATGGCCGGACCGTGCGCATCGGCGCCGCGACGACGCATGCCCTGGTGGCCGCGTCCGCCGACGTGCAGCGCGCCATCCCTGCGCTGGCCGACCTCGCCGGCCGCATCGGCGACCGCCAGGTGCGCAACGTCGGCACGCTGGGCGGCAGCCTGGCCAACAACGACCCCGCCGCCTGCTACCCCGCCGCCGCGCTGGGCCTGGGCGCCACCATCCACACCAGCAGCCGCACCATCGCGGCCGACGACTTCTTCCAGGGCCTGTTCACGACGGCGCTGCAGGACGGCGAGCTGATCACGGCGGTCAGCTTCCCCATCCCGAAGGCAGCGGCCTGGCAGAAGTTCAAGCAGCCAGCCTCGCGCTTCTCGCTGGTGGGCGTGTTCGTCGCGCGCTTTGACGCCGGCGTGCGCGTGGCTGTCACGGGCGCGGGGCCTGGGGTGTTCCGCTGCACCGAGCTGGAGACCGCGCTCGGCCGCGACTGGAGCCCGGCCGCGGCGCGCGCCGTCAAGGTCGGCGCCGATGGCTTGAACAGTGACCTGCACGGCACGGCGGCCTACCGCGCGGCGCTGATCCCGGAGCTGGCTGCACGAGCGGTGGCGGCGGCCTGATCACCCAGGGTGGTCAGCGGCCATCGCCGCCGCGGCGCCGCCTGGGCTGCGATTTGGCGCGTGCGCCGCGACGCTGAGGCCAGTCGCAGCCGTCACAGCCATCGCAACCATCGCCGGGCAGGTCGCAGCTGAGGTCGCAGTCCCCGCGCTGCGCCGTCAGCGGCCGCGGCGCCTGCGCGTGGAACTGCCGATGCAGATCGCCGCAGCGTCTCAGCCGCCGGCGCAGCAGCACGCCACCCGCCAGCAGGCCATGGCGCCGGATCACGCGCGCCCCCAGCGCCGAGCAGCTTGCGCGGCCGTTGTGGGCGCGGTAGGCGCAGCAAAAGCCCTTGTAGGGCGACACGTAGCGCTGGTAGAGCCGAATAGCCGCCAGGGCCAGCCCGCGCATCAGTCCACCGGCCTTTCGCTCTCCTGCGCTGCCACCACCGCCTCACGCCACAGCCGCGCGGGGATGAAGGTGCGCAGCTGCTCCATGGCCTTGGCGATCAGGGCCGGGTGCAGGCCGTGGTCCAGGTGCGGCAGCAGGTCGGCGGTCACGTCGGCGCCGAGGTCGACCAGGGCCTGGGACGCATCCACCAGGTGGCGGTAGGGGAAGCGCTGGTCCGCCAGGCCGTGCAGCAGGTGGATGCAGACGTCCTGCGGTGCGTGTTCGGGCCGGGCCAGGTAGCCGCCGGCAAAGGCCAGCACGCGGCCTGCGAGTTCGCTCTCGGCCTGCACGGCCTCCAGCGCCAGCAGCGCGCCGTCGCCCACGCCGGCCAGCGCTACGCGCTGCCAGGGCAGGCCGAGCTTGCTGGCTTCCAGGCGCAGGCGCTCGATCAGGTGCGGCAGGGCGGCGTCGACGCCGGCGGTGTCGGGCTCGGCGCCCGGCCACCAGCGGCAGCGGCCCTCGGCGTCGCGCAGCGGCGGGTGCAGATGGAGGGTGACGGCCTTGGGGTACTGCGCATGCAGGGCCGCGGCCAGCGGCGCGAGCGTGTCGGGGCCGTCGGGGGCGGTGCCGCTGTCGGGCAGCAGGGCGAACAGCAGCTCGGGCGCTGTTGCAACTTGGGGGTGGTTCATGCCGATATTTTCGGTCGGGACCGCTATCCTGCGGCGCTGTTTTGCCACCTACGGCTGCCTCGATGGAACTGAAAGTCAACGGCCAGACCGTCACCCTGCCCGACATCGCCAGTGACCCCGCCATGCCGCTGCTGTGGGCGTTGCGCGACGGGCTGAACCTGACCGGCACCAAGTTCGGCTGCGGCATCGCGGCCTGCGGGGCCTGCACGGTCCATGTCGACGGCCAGGCGGTGCGTTCCTGCGTGACGCCGCTGGGCAGCGTGCAAGGCAGGGCCATCACGACCATCGAAGGTCTTCGGGCCCCCACGCCAGCGAGTACGCAGGCTGCCCCCCGAGGGGGCGCTGCCGGCCTTGGGAACGGCCCGGCGGCCGGCGATGCCAGCAAAGGCCAGCCACACGCCTTGCAACTGGCCTGGCTGGCCGAACAGGTGCCGCAGTGCGGCTACTGCCAGAGCGGCATGCTCATGGCCGCTGCGGCGCTGCTGGCGAAGAACAAGAACCCGAGCGACGCCGACATCGACGCGGCGATGACCAACCTCTGCCGTTGTGGCACGTACCCGCGGGTGCGCGCTGCCATCAAGCAGGCCGCCAAGGGGCTGAGGGCATGAAGCGCCGGACGTTGCTGCTGAGCGGCCTGGGTGCCGCGGGCGCGTTGATCGTCGGCTGGGGCGTGCTGCCGCCGCGCAGCCGGTTGGGTGGCGCGCACAGCCTGCCGGCTGCGGACGGCCAGGTGGGCATGAACGCCTGGATCAAAATCGCCGTGGACGGCACGGTGCTGCTGGCCATGAACCGCAGCGAGATGGGCCAGGGCGTGCACACCGGCCTGGCCCAGCTGGTGGCCGAGGAGCTGGACGTGCCGCTGCGCACGGTGCAGCGGGTGGCCGCCGGGCACGAGTCGCTCTACGGCAACGCGGCCACGCTGGTCGGCAACATGCCCTTCGGCCCGCGCGACCGGCAGCGGCTGAACTACCGCTTCGGCCACTGGGTCACGTCCAAGGTGGCGCGCGAACTCGGGCTGAACTTCACCGGCGGCTCGGCCAGCATGGCCGATGCCTGGCAGCCTCTGCGCCTGGCCGCCGCCACAGCACGCGCCCAGCTGCTGGGCGCCGCGGCGCTGCGCCACAAGCTGCCGGTGGCCGAGCTGACGGTGCAGGACGGCGTGGTTTCCCACGCCAGCGGCCGGCTGGGCCACTACGGCGACTACGCCGCCCAGGCCGCGCTGCTGCCGCCGGGCGATGTCCAGCTCAAGCCGGCCAGCCAGTGGCGCCAGATCGGCCAGGCCCTGCCGCGCCTGGACCTCGCCGCCAAGGTGGACGGCAGCGCTCGCTTCGGGCTTGACGTGCGCCAGCCCGGCCAGCTGTTCGCGGCGGTGCGCCATTGCCCGATGCTGGGCGGCGGCCACGGGCCCGCCAACGTCAACGCGGTGCTGGCATTGCCGGGCGTCGTGCGCGTCGTGCAGCTCGGGCCGATGGCCGGCTCGACCGCCGCCTACGCGGTCGTCGCTCGCACCACCTGGCATGCGCAGCAGGCCGCACGCGCACTGGACGTGGCGTGGCAGGCGCCACCCGGCGGCAAGCTGGACTCCGCGGCCATCCTGGCCGGCCTGGAGCAGCAGGCCCGGGCGGCGCACGCGGCGCAGCAAGGCTTCGTCTTCAGCTCGGCGGGCGACGTGGGCGATGCACTGACCGCTGCGCCCACGCGGCTGGAGGCCGTCTACAGCGCGCCCTACCTGGCCCACGTGACGATGGAGCCGATGAACTGCACGGTGCAGGTCAAGGACGGCCAGGTCACCGTCTGGGCGCCCACCCAGGTGCCCGGCTCGGCGCGCGGCGCCGCGGCCCGCGTGGCCGGCGTTGCGCCCGAGGCGGTGACGGTGCACGTGACCTACCTCGGCGGCGGCTTCGGCCGGCGGCTGGAGGTGGACTTCATCGCCCAGGCGACACGCGTCGCGCTGGAATGCGGCGGCGCGCCCGTGCAGCTGGTGTGGTCGCGCGAGGAGGACATGACGCACGACTTCTACCGCCCCGCCGGCGTGGCCATCCTGCAGGCCGGGCTGGACGCCGCAGGCAAGCCCGTGGCCCTGTCCATTACGAACGCCGGCGACGCGATGGTGCCGCGCTGGCTCGGCCGCATCGAGCCGGAGCTGGCCGGGCTGATCGACGTGCTGACCCGCAACGGCTTCCCCGACGGCCGCGCGCCTGACGCGCTGCTGGCGCACGGCGACGCGCCGGACAAGACCGCATCGGAAGGCCTGTTCGACCAGCCCTATGCCATCCCCGCGCAGCGCGTGGCGCACCTGCCCACGCACAGCGGCGTGCCGGTGGGCTCCTGGCGCTCGGTGGGGCATTCCCACCATGCCTTCTTCAAGGAGGGCTTCATCGACGAGATGGCCCACGCCGCCAAGGCCGACCCGGTGGCCTACCGCCTGGCGCTGCTGGACGGCCTGCCCCGCCACCAGGCGG
Source organism: uncultured Roseateles sp. (assembly GCA_963422775.4). Taxonomy (GTDB): domain Bacteria; phylum Pseudomonadota; class Gammaproteobacteria; order Burkholderiales; family Burkholderiaceae_C; genus Pelomonas. The sequence continues at coordinate 47,430 of CAUJSJ030000086.1, read as the reverse complement.
TGCTCAGGCGCGCCGCGGAGGCTGCCGGCTGGGGCCAGCCCTTGCCGGCGGGTGTGGCGCGCGGCGTGGCGCTGCACGAGAGCTTCGGCAGCATCGTGGCTCAGGTCGTGGAGGTCACGAAGCAGGATGGCAAGCCGCGCGTCAAGCGAGTCGTCTGCGCCGTGGACTGCGGCACCATCATCAACCCCGGCATCGTCGTGCGGCAGATGGAAAGCGGCATCGTGTTCGGCCTCACGGCCGCACTGTTCGGCCGCATCGACATCGTCGGCAGCGAGGTGCAGCAGAAGAATCTGCCCGACCATCCGCTGCTGACGCTGGCGCAATGCCCCATCATCGAGACCTATTTCGTGCCCAGCGACGGCCCGCCGACCGGCGTGGGCGAGCCCGGCACGCCGCCGGTGGCGCCGGCGCTGGCGAATGCCTGGTTCGCGCTGACGGGCGAGCGGCGGCGCAGCCTGCCGCTGCTGGGTTGAAGCGAGCTGACCAGGCCCCTGTTCGAGGGTGTCGACGCGGCTGACAGTCCTGACACGGTCAGAGGACCACCGACGGGTGTCCTACTGGAGGAAATGGCGCTTGGCGGCGCGTGGCGCGAAGTTTGCGTGGTGTTGCTCATTTCTCATCGAGGAACGGCGCCATGAAAACGCTTCAGAAACTGCTCGTCAGCGCCCTCGTGGCAGGCACAGCGCTTGCCCAGGCCGCGCCGGTCTTCTGGACCGATTGGCAGACCAGCAACCCGAATGCCGTCGGCTTCCAGGGCAACGGCGTCATCACGACGGGCACGTCGACGGTCAACGTGACCTACACCAACCGGCAGGGCATCAGCTTCTACGACACCGGGAGCGGCTTCGACTACTGGGCCTCCGGCAACCCCTACACCAGCGGCGCCGTCGACAACCGGCCCACCGGCTCCGACCAGATCGCGCTGCAGTACGCCGGCGCGCAGACGCTGCAGTTCTCCCAGGCCATCGCCAACCCGGTGTTTGCCTTCATCAGCCTGAACGGCAATGGCTACGGCTTCGACCGTGACTTCGACATCCTCAGCGTCGGCTGCGGCTACTGGGGCTGCGGCACCGTGAAGAAGAACGTCATCAACCACGGCGGCGGCGTGTTCGAGTACCAGCTCATCGGCGACGGCGAGCCGCACGGCGCGATCCAGTTCAAGGGCAGTTTCGACACCGTGACCTGGAACAGCCTGACCGACGAGAACTGGAACGGCTTCACGGTCGGCGTGCAAGGCACCGCGGCCGAAGTCTTCGGCGTGCCCGAGCCGACGGGCCTGGCGCTGAGCGGCCTGGCGCTGGCCCTGGCGGCCGGCGTGCGTCGCCGCCGCAGCTGAGCGGCCCACCCCATGAAAAACGGCGGCCCTGGGCCGCCGTTCTGCTTTGTAGATGGCCTGTTCAGACTTTGATTCGGAACGGATTGAAGTTGGTGTCGCGGTCGTAGAAGTCCACGCCCTCCGTGCGCTTCAGGAACCCCACCACTTGGGCCGTGGCCGGGTACATGACGGCTTCCCAGATGGTCTTGAACAGGTACTGGGTCACGATGACGGCGAAGAGTTGATCGTTGGGCCAGATGCCGTAGAACGCGATCAGGAAGAACACGCCTGTGTCCACCGCCTGCCCGACGACGGTGGAGCCGACGATGCGCGCCCACAGGAAGCGGCCCCGCGTCGCGATCTTCATCTTGGCCAGCACGAAGCTGTTGGCGAAGCTGCCGCAGGCGAACGCGATCATCGAGCCGGCGACGATGCGCCAGGTGTTGCCGAACACGGCGTCCAGGTGCGGCTGGTAGGCGGCCATGAAGTCGTTCTGCGCCGGCGGCAGGTTGACGACGACGAAGGCCATGAAGGCCGAGAACACCAGCGCGCCGAAGCCCGCCCAGACGACGCGGCGGTCGCGGCCGTAGCCGTAGACCTCGGTCAGGATGTCGCCAAAGATGTAGCTGATCGGGAAGAAGAACAGGTCGGCGCCGAAGGTGACCGTGCCGATGACCGGCAACGTGAGCTGCGCCGCCTTGGCCGCGCCGATCAGGTTGGAGCACAGCAGCACGCAGACGAAGGCCGCCATGATCAAGTCGTAGTACTTGAAGTGGCGGGGCGCTGCTGCAGAGTTCATGGCGAGGGCTCGGCTGAAAAACGGGCAGCGGATGGTAAGCGCTGCCCGGCCATGGCCACGGCCTCGTCAATGCCGGGAGGTCAGGCGCAGCAAGGTCTGGTGCAGCTTGGGCGTGTCGATGGGCTTGGTCAGGAAGTCGTTCATGCCCGCCGCGAAGGCGTCGTCGCGCTCGGAGACCAGGGCCGCCGCCGTCAGCGCGACGATGGGCAGCTCGGAGGCCGGGAAGTGCTTGCGCAGCTCGCGCGTCGCGTCGTGCCCGCCCATGACGGGCATCTGCACGTCCATCAGCACGATGTCGAAGGGCTTGCCGACGCTGGCCGCCGCCAGCACCGCCTCGATGGCCTGGCGGCCGTCGCTGGCCTGGGCGACCTCCATGCCCCATTGCTCCAGCTGGGCGACAGCGATCAGCATGTTGACGGGGTGGTCCTCGGCGATCAGCACGCGGCGGCCGTGCAGTGCATCGTGGGCCGCGCCATGGATGCGGGTTTCGCGCGGCTGGTGGGCCATGGGCGCCGGTGCGGCGGGCAAGGGCAGCTCGGCCCAGAACGCCGAACCCTCGCCAGGCTTGCTGTCCATGCCAACTTCGCCGCCCATCAGCGTGGCGAGCTCCCGGCAGATGGACAGCCCCAGGCCGGTGCCGCCGAAGCGCCGCGTCGTCGACTCGTCGGCCTGCGTGAAGGGCTGGAAGAGGCGGGCCTGCTGCTCGGTGGCGATGCCGGGGCCGGTGTCGCGCACCTCGACATGCACCCACTCGCCGGCGCTGCCGCGCGCGTTCACGGGCATCGCGCGCACGCTGACGGTGATGCCGCCGGTTTCGGTGAACTTCAGCGCGTTGGTCAGGTAGTTGGACAGGATCTGGCGCGTGCGCAGCGGGTCGCCGAAGACCCAGTGCGGCAGGGCCGGGTCGATCTCGACGGCGAACGTCAGGCCGCGCGCCTGCGCCAGCGTCAGGTAGGCCAGGCGGATGGATGCGAGCAGCTCGCGCAGCGAGAAGGGCTGGGTCTCCAGCGTGAGGCGGCCAGCCTCGATCTTGGACAGGTCCAGGATGTCGGAGATCAGGCCCGACAGGCTCTCGGCGCTGTCCATCATCTGGTTGAGGTAGTCGCGCCGCTGGGTGTCGGAGATGTCGGGCTGCTGGGCCAGCCGGCCCAGGCCGAGCAGGCCGTTGAGCGGCGTGCGGATCTCGTGGCTGGTGTTGGCCAGGAAGGCGCTCTTGGCGCGGCTGGCGGCCTGGGCCTCGTCCTTGGCCTGGGCGAGCTGGTCCTCCACGCGGCGGCGCTCGGTGATGTCTTCGATGATCCAGATCGTGCCGCCGCGGCTGGGGTGGGCGGGGTCCACCGCCTGGGCCAGCAGGCGGGCCAGGAAGTTGGAGCCGTCGCGGCGGCGCATGGTGCGCTCGGCCTCGACCTGCTGGCCGGCCGCGAGCGCCGGGCCGAGGTCGCGGCCGACGGCCTGCCAGCCCTCGACGCTGGGCCAGACGACGCTGCCATGCTGGCCCAACAGCGTGCCGCGCTCCCAGCCGAACATGGCCTCCACGCGCGGGTTGGCCAGCACGAACTGCTGGTCGCGCGTGAGGGCAATGCCGATGGACGCGTTCTCCAGGATGGCGCCATGCACGAGGCGGGTGCGCTCGCTCTCGGACACGTCGCGCGCATACAGCACGAGGTAGTTCTGCCCGTCCATCTCGAAGGGCGCCACCGACACCAACATCGAGACAGTGCTGCCGTCCTTGCGGCGGAAGCTGATGGGCACATTGCTGGCGATGCCATCACGGCGGATGGCCTCGCGCACGGCGGTGCGGTCGGCCGGGTCGTGCCAGATGCCGATCTCGTCGGCCGTGCGGCCCAGCACCTCGGTGCTGCTCCAGCCGGTCAGGGCCTCGAAGGCCTTGTTGACCATCGCGTAGCGGCCGCTCTCGGCCTCGGTCAGCGTGATGACATCGGGGCTGGTGGCCACCAGGTGCGACAGCAGGCCCTCGCTGCGGCGCAGCGCGTCCTGCGCCCGGCTCTGCTCGGTCTGGTCGGTGAAGAAGGTCAGCGTGGCCGGGCCGGAAGCCGTCTCCACGCGCACGCTGGTGGCCTGCACGAGCCGGCGGCGGCGCGACAGCGTGCGCAGCCGGTACTCGGCCATGGGCTGCATGGCGCCGGGGGCCAGGCCTTCGAGCCGCGCGGCCTGCTGGCGGGCGGTCTCGTCGTCGCCAGGCTCGTAGTGGCTGAACAGGTCCTGGCCGATCATGCTGGAGCGCTGCGCGTAGCCGAACATGGCCATGGCGGCCGGGTTGGCGTCGACGACGCGGCCCCAGCGGTGCAGCACCAGCGGGCTGGGCGAGCGGCGAAACAACTCGCGGTAGCGCGTCTCGGTGGCCTGCACGGTCTGTTCGGCCGCCACCTCGCCGGTCACGTCGCGGCCCACGCCCCAGTAGCCGCGGAAATTGCCCTGGGCGTCGAAGCGCGGCTCGCCGCTGATGGAGACCCAGCGCGAACTGCCGTCGGTGCCGACGCGCCGGGCCACCATGCCGTGGAAGGGGCGGCGCGATTCGAGGTCGGCGCGGTGGGCGTCGAGCTCGTCGTCGGTCAGCCCCATGCCGTCCAGCTCCCAGGGGGTCTTGCCCAGGCGGGCGTTCAGGTCCAGGCCCGAGCTGCCGGGGCGCTCCTCGGCAACGTGGGTGAAACGGAACTCGCGGTCCATCTCCCAGTACCAGTCCACGGCCATGCCGAGCAGGCCGCGAAAGCGCGTCGTGCGCTCCTCAGCCTCGACGAGGGAGCGCTGCACCATGCGCAGCAGGCCGAAGCCGGCGATCAGGCCGGAGCCGAGCAGACAGAACTGCACGACGGTGCGCAGCAGCAGGCTGTTCATGGCCATGGGGTGGGTGGCCCAGCCCATGGCCTCGGCGCCGGCCAGGCCGGCCAGCGAGCCCCCGGCGAGCACGGCGAGCAGCACACCCGCGCGCATGCCCAGCATGCCGGTGGCGAAGGTCACGACCAGACCGGCCAGGGCCAGGCTCAGCGCCCACAGGCCGAGGTCGCGCGACACGGCGACGACCACCGGCAGCGCGATGACCAGGGCCATCATGAACAGTGCGATGGCCGGCCGGGATTCCCGACGCGGAGCGCGTGCCAACGCCAGCAGCCGCGCGAAGGCCAGCACGGAGATCAGCGCGGCCAGCAGCGGCGGCGGCCAGCCGTCCAGCCATTCGCCCGGCTGCCGGGTGTACCAGAGCAGGCCCGCCACGGGCAGGAAGATCGGTGCACAGGCCAGCAGGAAGACGCGCGCCGCATGCCAGCGCATGCTGGTGGCCAGGCGCATGCGCTGCTGCTCCGGCGGCGCGGCGTGGCCGACGAGGCTGCTGAGTTCGTCGTCGGCGCGAGCCATGTTCAGGCGAGGCTTCGGCGGGTGGCTTCTGCCACGGCGCGGGCACGTTCTGCGAAGTCGGCACCGCTGCTCGCGTAGAGGATGGCACGCGAGGAGTTCACGACCAGCGGCGCGCTGCGGCCCGCCGCCTGCACGACTGCTGCCGCGTCGCCGCCCTGGGCGCCGATGCCCGGCACGAGCAGGGGCAGCGTGGGCGCCAGCTCGCGCACGCGAGCGATCTCGCCGGGGTAGGTGGCGCCGACGACCAGGCCCAGCTGGCCGTTGCGGTTCCACTGCGTCTCGGCCAGGTGGGCCAGGTGCTCGAACAGGCGAGGCTGGCCGGGCACGTCGGCCAGGCGCTGCATCTGCCAGTCGTCGCCGCCTTTGTTGGACGTGCGGCACAGCAGGATGGCGCCCTTGCCTTCGTAGGCGAGGTAGGGCTCGATGGAATCGAAGCCCATGAAGGGCGAGAGCGTGACGGCGTCGGCCTGGTAGCGCACGAAGGCTTCGCGGGCGTACTGTTCGGCCGTGGAGCCGATGTCGCCGCGCTTGGCGTCGAGGATGACGGGCACGCCGGGGGCGACCTCGTGGATGTGTGAGATGAGGCGCTCAAGCTGGTCTTCGGCGCGGTGGGCGGCGAAGTAGGCGATCTGCGGCTTGAAGGCGCAGACGAGGTCCTTGGTCGCGTCCACGATTGAACGGCAGAAGTCGTAGAACTTCGTTGCATCGCCGGCCCAGGCCCCGGGCAGCTTGGACGGCTCGGGGTCGAGGCCGACGCACAGGCGGGATTGAGGCGTCAGGGCTTGGAGTTTGGCGACGAAACTTGTCATCAGATGGCGTAGACGGAGATGGGGGCGTCGGTGGTCGAGGTTTGGGCGAGCACGAATTGTGCAAAAGCCTCGGCGGGCAGCGGCCGGCTGAACAGGTAGCCCTGCACGGCCTGGCAGCCCTGGCGGCGCAGGAAGGCCAGCTGGCCTTCGGTCTCGACACCCTCGGCCAACGTTTCCAGGCCCAGTGCGCCGGCCATGCGGATGACGGCGTCCACGATGGCGCGGTCTTCGGCGTCGTCGGTCAGGTCGCGAATGAAGGACTGGTCGATCTTGAGCTTGCTGACGCGGAACTTCTTCAGATAGCTCAGCGACGAGTAGCCGGTGCCAAAGTCGTCGATGGACAGGCGCACGCCGCGGGCATGCAGCTCGTTCATGACGGTGATGGCCACAGCCGGGTTGTCCATCGCGGCGCCCTCGGTCAGCTCCAGCTCCAGGCGCTCGGCCGGCATGCCGACCTCGTCCAGCACGCGGCCGACGAGCTCGGGCAGGTCGTCGTGGCGGAACTGCACGGCCGACAGGTTCACGGCCATGGTCAGCTGAGGCAGGCCGGCGCCGTCCCAGCGGCACAGCTGGGAGAGCGCCTCGCGCAGCACCCATTCGCCGATGGGCAGGATCAGCCCGGACGTCTCGGCGACGGGGATGAACTCGGCCGGCGACACCCAGCCCAGCTCGGGGTGGTGCCAGCGCAGCAGCGCCTCGGCGCCGACGATGTGGCTTTCACCGTCCGCGTCCAGCGCGAACTGCGGCTGGTAGTGCAGGCTGAGCTGGTTGCGCTCCTGCGCACGGCGCAGCGCGTTCTCCAGCTGCAGCGCGCGGGCCGACTGCGCCTGCATCTCGCTCGTGAAGAAGCGGTAGGCGTTGCGGCCGTCGCGCTTGGCGCGGTACATGGCCGCGTCGGCGCATTTGCACAGCGTGTCGAAGTCGTCGCCGTCGGTCGGGAACATCGCGATGCCCATGGAGGGCGTGACGGTCAGCTCCTGCTGTTCGACCTGGAAGGGCGCGCTGGCCAGCGCCATCAGCTTGGTGGCCAGGTGGGCGGCGCCGGCGATGTCGGTCAGCGGCAGCACGAGGACGAATTCGTCGCCGCCGGTGCGGGCCACGGTGTCCTGCTCGCGCACGGCGCCGCGCAGCCGTCCGGCGAGCTGGGCCAGCAGGCTGTCGCCGACGCGGTGGCCGAGGGAGTCGTTGACGTTCTTGAAGTGATCCAGATCCAGGAAGAGCACGGCCAGCGGCTCGTCGCTGCGACGGGCAATGTCGATGGCCTGGCTGGCGCGGTCGGCGAGCAGGTGGCGGTTGGGCAGGCCGGTCAGGCCGTCGAACAGGGCCAGGCGCTCGGCGCGCGCTTCCGCCGCCTGCTGCTCGGCGACCTTGAGCTCCAGCGCCGCGACGGTCTGGCTGAGCTGCTGGGTGCGCTGCTCCACCAGCGCTTCGAGCTGGGCCTTGGCCTGCACCAGTTCCAGCTCGGCCTGCTTGCGGGCCGTGATGTCCTGCGTGATCCAGATCGAGCCGCGCGACAGGTCGCTGCGGTCGATGGCCTTGCTGCGCACTTCGCAGTAGATGGGCGTGCCGTCCTTCTTGCCGAGCAGCATCTCGGCGTGGAAGGAGTCGCCGCGTGCCAGCGGCATGTAGCAGAGGTCGGCGGCGGCCTGCCAGTCCTCGTCGCTGAGATACCAGGCGCGCGACAGCTGGCCGTCGAGCTCGCCGGGCTCGTAGCCGAAGAGCTGCTCGAAGGCCCGGTTGCAGCGCGTCACGCGGCGGCCACGCAGGAAGACGATGCCGACCATGGCGTGGTCGAAGATGAGCTGCTGTTCGGCGTGCAGGTCGGCCAGCGTGGCGTCAGCCAGCTTGCGTTCGCTGATGTCGTCGACGATCCAGATCGAGCCGTCGGCCGGGTCGGCGGGGTTGATGAGGCGGCCGGTCAGGTGAGTCCAGAACAGCTCGCCGTTCTGGCGGCGCATCAGCTGTTCATCGCGGAAGGTCTCGCCGGCCGACAGCACCGGGTAGGCACGTGAACCCAGGCCACGGGCTGCCTGCTCGGACTCGTAGAGCTCCAGGCTGCTGCGGCCGACGGCGGCCTCGGGGCTGTCGAAGCCGTAGATCTCGGCGTAGCGCTGGTTGCAGCGCACCAGCGTGCGCGCCTTCACGAAGACGACACCGACGCCGGCATTGGCCAGGATGACGTCCAGCTCGCGCAGGGCCTGGCCGAGCGCGGAGTTGTCGCTGGAGTCGGGCGCGGGGCTCATGAAGCGTTTATGCAGCGGCGGTCTGGCGGGTGGACGGGGAGCGGAGCATGACCGGTTATTGTCTGGTCTCATGCACATCCTGGATACCCAACGCCTGTCGCTGCGTGAATTCACACCGCTGGACGCGCCCTTCCTGTTGCGCCTGGTCAATGAGCCCGGGTGGCTGCGCAACATCAACGACCCCGGCGTGCGCAACGTCGATGACGCGCTGGCCTGGGCTGAGGGGCGGCTCTTCAAGGCCTACCGCGAACTCGGCCACGGCTTCTGGGCCCTGGTGCGCCGCGAGGATGGCGTGCTCGTCGGCATGTGCGGCCTGTTCAAGCGGCCGGCCTTGCCGGAGCCCGACATCGGCTACGCGCTGCTGGCCGAGCATGAGGGCCAGGGCTATGCGCTGGAGGCGGCACGCGCCTGCGTGGCTCATGCGCGCGAGGTGCTGGGGTGGCCGACGCTGATGGCCATCACGGCCGTCGACAACCCACCCAGCGTGGCGCTGCTCGCCAAGCTGGGGTTCGTCGAGCAGGGCCAGGAACAGCTCGAGGGCTACAGCGAGCCGTCGAGGGTGTTCCGGTTGGCGCTGTAGTAGGGCGGGTCGCGACCCGCCGTTTGTTCGCGCTGCACCGATGCTGGCGGGTCGCGACCCGCCCTACGCCACGCTGCCGCGTCAGACCCGCTTGGCCAGGTCCGCCGCCAGGCCCGTGTAGCTGCCGGGCGTCATCTTCAGCAAGCGGGCCTTCTCGGCCTTGGGCAGGTCCAGCCCTTCGATGAAGGCCTGAATCGACTCGCGCGTGATGGCCTTGCCGCGGGTCAGCTCCTTGAGTTGCTCGTAGGGGTTGGGCAGGCCGTGGCGGCGCATGACGGTCTGGATGGGTTCGGCCAGCACTTCCCACGCGGCATCGAGGTCGTCGGCCAGCGCGGTCTCGTTCACTTCCAGCTTGCCCAGGCCCTTGGCCAGCGAGTCGTAGCCCAACAGTGCGTAGCCCAGGCCCACACCCATGTTGCGCAGCACCGTCGAGTCGGTCAGGTCGCGCTGCCAGCGGCTCACGGGCAGCTTCTGACTCAGGTGTGTCAGCACGGCGCTGGCCAGGCCGAAGTTGCCTTCCGCGTTCTCGAAGTCGATGGGGTTGACCTTGTGCGGCATCGTCGAGCTGCCGATCTCGCCGGCCTTCGTGCGCTGCTTGAAGTAGCCCAGCGAGATGTAGCCCCAGACGTCACGCGACCAGTCGATCAGGATGGTGTTGGCGCGCGTGAACGCGTCGAACAACTCGGCCATGTAGTCGTGCGGCTCGATCTGGATGGTGTACGGGTTGAAGCTCAGCTTGAGCTGCTTTTCGATGACGGTCTTGGAGAAGGCCTCCCAGTCATGCTTGGGCCAGGCCGACAGGTGGGCGTTGAAGTTGCCGACCGCGCCGTTCATCTTGGCCAGCGGCTTAACCGCAGCGATGCGCGCGCGCGCCGTCGCGAGGCGCGCGACGACGTTGGCGATCTCCTTGCCCACCGTCGTCGGGCTGGCCGTCTGGCCGTGGGTGCGCGACAGCATCGGCACGGCGGCGAACTGGTGCGCCATCTTGCGCAGCGTGGCGACGATGCCGTCCAGTGCGGGCAGCATGACCTCGTCGCGCGCGGCCTTCAGCATCAGCGCGTGGCTGGTGTTGTTGATGTCCTCGCTGGTGCAGGCGAAGTGCACGAACTCACTGGCGGCCAGCAGCTCCGGATGGCCGTCGAAGCTGCGCTTGATCCAGTACTCCACGGCCTTCACGTCGTGGTTGGTGGTGCGCTCGATGGCCTTGATCTCTTCGGCATCGGCCTCGCTGAACTTCTTCACGAGGCGGCGCAGGCGCGAGCGCGCGGCGCTGGACAGCGGCTTGAACTCTTTGAAGCCGGCGTCCGACAGCGCGATGAACCACTCCACTTCGACCTGCACGCGGCGGTGCATCAGGCCGTACTCGGACAGCAGCGGGCGCAGCGCGGCGACCTTGGCGGCGTAGCGGCCGTCCAGCGGCGACAGGGCGCTGATCGCGGAGTATTCGGAAGTGGTCATGGCGGGCCAGCGGATCGTGGAAAACCCGCGATTCTAGTTTTCAGCGTTCGCTGAAGAACTTCACGCGCTCCTCGTCGGCCGGATGCGTCGCGATCGCGATGGCAACGGGGTTGTTGTCCACGGTCGCGTGTTTCTTGGCCAGGCGCGCGAAAAACACGCCCATGCGCGAGGTGTCCGCGCCGCCGGCCCGGGCCAGCGCGCGGCCATAGAAGTCGGCTTCGCGCTCGTTGTCGCGTGAGTAGGCATTGCTGGCCAGCAGGGCAGGTGCTGCGGCCAGCAGCGTCGAAAAGTCGCCGACGATGACGGAGGCCACCACGCTCACAGCGCCCGCACGCAGCAGCAGCCGAAGGCCGTGGCGGTGGCGCACATGGCCGAGCTCGTGGGCCAGCACGGTCACCACCGCGTCGGGCTCGTCGGCCAGCAGTTCCAGCAAGGCGTCGGTGATGACGATGTCGCCGCCCGGCAGCGCGAAGGCGTTGGGCCCCAGTGCCTTGCCGCCATCGCGGAAGTGGATCTCGAAGCGCTTCGACACGGGCGGCCCGCCTTCGGCACGAGCGCGGGCCAGCGCCGCAGCCCACCGGTCCTGCCAGGCCTGCTGCTGCGCCGCGCCCAGCTTGCTGGGCTTGAGCCAATCACCGTCCAGGCCACTCAGCAGATGCTCGCCCAGCGAGCGCTCGGCGGACAGGGGCAGCGCATTCACGGCCGTGTCTACCGCCCAAGGGAGGCCCCAGCGCCAGCCCGCGCACAGCAAGGTCACCAGCAGCACCAGTGACAGCACCGCCAGCCGCCAGCTTTGCTGCCACAGCACGATGGCGCTGTCGCCACGGCCCGAGGCCTGCGCCCAGGTGTCGAACGCCATCGCGTCGGCAAAGCTCAGCAGGCCGCCGCCCGGCAGCAGGATCTGGCGCTGGCCATGGCGCTGGCGCTCGGGCCAGGTGGCGCGGGCCAGCGGCGCGCTGTGGCTGCCGAAATGCAGCGTCGCGCCGTCCAGCCAGACCTCGACCGGCTGCGCGCGGGCGCTGAGGCCGTCGAACCAGTCGGCCGCAAGGCGCGGGCGGTCGTCCATCACAGCCCCATGTCGATGCCGAAGAAGTCGCCGGCGACGTCGCCCGTGGCGTCCGCATGGCCGGCCTGGCTTGCTGCCACCCAGTCTGCCGGGTCTTCGTCGCTGCCGATGCTGACGGCCTCCAGCCGCAGCCGGGCCGTGGCCACCGCAGCGAAGGGTCGGTACAGGCCCAGCGTCAGCGCGGTCAGCAGCCAGTTCTTCAGCGTCAGGCCGAGCAGGGGGAAGAAGCGGAGGTTGCTGCGAAAGGCCAGCGCCTCGCTGCGCGTGCCGTTCCAGGCCAGGTTCTGCATGCGGGCGGCGCCGTAGGGCATGACGACGGCGAACATCAGCAGATAGCCCAGCGTGGCGCCAATGGCAATCATCACCGTGCCCAGCATGGCGCGATCCGGGCCCGCGCCCAGCGCGCGGGACAGGCCGACGAAAACCGCCACGATGGCGCCGGCCATGAACATCGGCAACACGGCGACGCCGAGGGTCTGGAGCGCCAGCAGGTAGATCCTGGCCACCGACAGCTTCACGCGGCTGCGCTGGCCAGCGATGCGGTAGCCGTTGTGCTGGTAGCGCTTGAACAGGGTCAGCGACCAGGGCGTCAGCAGCATGATGCCGAGCGCGCCCATCAGGTTCAGCCAGAGGGCGGCGGTGAGCTCGCCGGCCGGCGGCGGCGTGTCTGGCGCGAGCAGCGTGCCGCTGGCGACCAGCGCGATGGTGGGCAGATAGGTCGGCGCGCAGGCGAGGTAGGCGCCCGCCAGGGAACCGTCGAAGCGCATGCGCAGGCCGCGCCAGCTGGTGTTGCCCAGGCGGAACTGCAGCGAGGCCCGCCACAGCGCGGGCCAGACGATGCACAGGATCAGGAAGGCGACGAAGGCCGCTGTCGACGACAGATGGCCAGCACCGCTGTAGGCGCCCATCAGCACGACCAGCAGCACGAAACCGCGGAACATCTTCCACGCGTCGCCATGAAAGCTCAGCGCCTGGCCGTCGACCAGCGTGTTCGCATAGAAGTAGCGGATGCGCCGTGCCTTGGCGAAGGGCAGGTACAGGCCCAGCGTGACGAGGATGAGCAGCAGATTCACCGCCCAGATACGGAAGTACTCGCTGCCGGAGCCCGTGAAGCGGATTTCGAGGACACGCGGTGCGGCGGGCAACGGTGCGAGAACCGCGGCGGATGCGGCGTCGAGGTCGAGCATGGGATCTCCCTGGATGACAGCCACCGTCTTGCGCAGCGGGCCGGGCAGCACTTTGAGGGCGACCGGTGCGGCTGGCAACCCCCGCGTGGGGTGGCTGTGTACCAGAGCCGACAGGCCTTTTTCACGGGCAGTTCCTCCATGGGCGCTCGCTAGAATCGTTTCGACTTGTGACCCCTGTGTTTGCCTATGACCGCAATGAAGTTGATCGGCTCGCTCGCCAGCCCGTATGTGCGCAAGGTGCGCATCGTGATGGCCGAGAAGAAGCTCGACTACCAGCTGGTGCTTGAGGACGTCTGGGGCAGCGACGCCATCCTGAAGATGAACCCGCTGGGCAAGGTGCCCTGTCTCGTCATGGAAGGCCAGGACTCGATCACCGGCGCCGTCTTCGATTCGCGCGTCATCGTCGAGTACGTCGACACGCTGTCGCCGGTGGGCAAGCTCATCCCCGAGCGCGGCCGCGAGCGTTGCGAGGTGCGCACCTGGGAGGCGCTGGCCGACGGCATCATGGACGCCGGCATCCTCGTGCGTCTGGAGCGCACCTGGGCGCAGCGCCCGCCGGAGCAGCGCAGCGCTGCGTGGATAGACCGTCAGCTGACCAAAGTGAACGCCGCACTGGCCGCGATGAGCCAGGGCCTGGGCGAGAAGCCCTGGTGCTCGGGCACGCACTTTTCGCTGGCCGACATTTCGCTCGGCTGCGCGCTGGGCTGGCTGGAGTTCCGCTTCCCCGAGATCAACTGGCGCGAGGACTATCCCAATCTGGCGCGCCACATGGACAAGCTGTCGCAGCGGCCGAGCTTCGCGGACACCGTCCCGACGGCCTGATCAGGCCCTAAGCGATCAGCAGTTCGCGCGAGCGAACGTGCAGCAGGCGCACCAGGCGCCAGACGCGGCGTTCGATCTCGGCGGCTTCCAGCTTCCACAGTGTCGCGATCTCGGCGAGCAGCAGGCCCTGGGCCAGCAGCGTCAGCAGATGGCGGCTGGCCTGTTCGATCTGGCGGCCGGCCGGTGTGGCATCCAGCGGGGCCGACGTCTGGCGGGCCGTGACGATGGGGCTGCGCTCGATGCCGAAGGCCGCCAGGGCCTGGCGGGCCAGCTGAGGGCTGAGCATGGCGCGGCGGTCGTGCAGGCGGTTCAGCGCCTCGACGAGGCCTGCACCGCTGCCGTCATCGACGTGATAGGCATTGGCGCCGGCACTCAGCGCCGCAAAGAGCTGCAGGTCGTCGGCCGTCGGCGTCAGCAGCAGCAGCTGCGGGCGCACGGCCAGGCGGCCGAGTTCATGGGCGACGCGCATCGCGTGGCTGTCCACCAGGCGCAGGTCGGTGGCGACGATGTCGGGTGCAAGCGCGGTGATCTCGTCCAGCGCATCACCCAGCACATGGCCGCTGCCCGCCAGTTCCACGCCTTCGGCCTGCAGCAGCAGGGAACGCGTGCGCTGCAGCGTGGTCTCGTTGACACGGAGAAGGTAGACGGTGGGCATAAAGGGCGGCGGACAGCGCCCCGCATTGTGCGCGTTTCGGGCGCCATCCCCCTAATTTGTAGCCGTCCTCCCCCACGTCCAGGCGGTTCACAACAGCCCCTCGTTCAAGGTGTGCCTGGGCTGCAGCGCCGGCAACCCGCGAGGTCAATGCGTGCGTTCGATGGCCCCCTGGGGCGCGAAGCTGTGGGCGCTGGCCAGCGGCCAGTAGATCCGGAAGGTGTTGTGCGGCAGCTCGCCGCGCAGCACGGCGCCGGGCTCGACGAAGGGCAGCAGGTTGGCCAGCAGCCTGACCTCGTGCTTGTCCAGCCGGTGCACGATGTGCTGGGCCGTGATCTCCTGCGGGTGGCACAGGCCGGCGGCCTCGACGAGTTCCTTCAGCGCCTTCAGCGTGTTCTGGTGGAAGTTGGCGACGCGCTGGGCCTTGTCGGGCACGACGATGGCGCGCTGGCGGTGCGGGTCCTGCGTGGTCACGCCGGTCGGGCAATGGCCGGTGTGGCAGGCCTGGGCCTGGATGCAGCCGAGCGCAAACATGAAGCCACGCCCGGCGTTGCACCAGTCGGCCCCCAATGCCATCAGGCGCACGATGTCGAAGGCCGACGTGACCTTGCCGGCGCAGCCGATCTTGATCTTGTCGCGCAGGTTCAGGCCGATCAAGGCGTTATGCACCAGCAGCAGGCCTTCCTGCACCGGCGCGCCGACGTGGTTGGTGAACTCCAGCGGCGCCGCACCCGTGCCGCCCTCGCCGCCGTCGACGACGATGAAGTCCGGCGTGATGCCGGTCTCGAGCATGGCCTTGCAGACGGCGAACCATTCCCAGGGGTGGCCGATGCAGAGCTTGAAGCCGGTGGGCTTGCCGCCCGACAGCGTGCGCAGCTTGTCGATGAACTGCATCATCTCGATCGGCGTCGAGAAGGCGCTGTGCCGGGCCGGCGAGATGCAGGCCTGGCCGACCGGCACGCCACGCGCGGCGGCGATCTCCTCGGTCACCTTGGGCCCGGGCAGCACGCCGCCGTGGCCGGGCTTGGCGCCCTGGCTGAGCTTGAGCTCGATCATCTTGACCTGCGGGTCGCGGGCCGCAGCCTCGAACTTTTCGGCGCTGAACGAGCCGTCGTCATTGCGGCAGCCGAAATAACCCGAGCCAATCTCCCAGATCAGGTCGCCGCCATGCACGCGGTGGTGCACGCTGATCGAACCCTCGCCGGTGTCGTGTGCGAAGCCGCCCAGCTTGGCGCCCTTGTTCAGCGACAGGATGGCATTGGCGCTCAGTGCGCCGAAGCTCATCGCCGAGATGTTGAAGACGCTGGCCGAGTAGGGCTGGGCGCGGCCCGCACCGATGGTGATGCGGAAGTCGTGGCTGGTGAGATGAGTCGGGGCCAGCGAATGGTTGATCCACTCGTAGCCGCGCGCGCTGGTGTCCAGTTGCGTGCCGAAGGGCCGCTGGTCGGGCTCGCCCTTGGCGCGCTGGTAGACGATGGAGCGCTGGGCGCGGGAGAACGGCGCGGCGTCGTTGTCACCTTCCAGGAAGTACTGGCGGATCTCCGGCCGGATGAACTCCAGCAGGAAGCGCAGGTGGCCGATGACCGGGTAGTTGCGCAGGATGGAGTGGCGCTCCTGGCGCACATCGCGCAGGCCCAGCAGCGTGAGCGACAGGAACACGACCACCAGCACGCCATCGGTCAGGCCCGCGGTCCAGCTGATCGCGAAGAACAGCGCGAGCAGGCCGCACAGCATCCACGTCAGATAGCGCAGCGGGAAATGCTCGTTGATGCGTCGCAACCAGCCGGGCCAAGCAAGCATGAGAGATCCTCACAACCATGACTGACGGAGCTTAAAGCCGTCGGCCTTCACAATCGCCGGCATCAACCCTCAAGGTAGCTGTCGATGAAGTCCCTGTTCTCCGCAATCGGCTGGTTGTTCTCCAAGGCCTGGTGGCTGCTCGACGGCACGCGCCGTGCGCTGATGAACCTCTTTGTGCTGCTGCTCATCGTCATCTTCGTGACGGCCATTCTGACGCGCGGCCCGAAAGCCCTGGCCGACAAGACCACCCTCGTGCTCAAGCTCGACGGCAACCTCGTCGAGCAGTTCTCCGGCAGCCCGCGCGAGCAGCTGATGGCCCAGGCCCAGGGTCGCAGCAGCCCGCGCCAGACGCGTCTGCGCGACGTGCTGGCCGCGCTGGAGCAGGCCGCCAAGGACGACAAGATCGGTGCGGTGCTGCTGGACGTGGAAGAGCTGCAGGGGGCGGGTCTTGCGGGCCTGCACGAGGTCGTCGGCGCGTTGCAGCGCTTCAAGAAGAGCGGCAAGCCCGTCGTCGCCTACGCCGACAGCTACAGCCAGCGCGGCTACTTCCTCGCGGCCCAGGCCGGCGAGGTCTACCTGCACCCCATGGGCATGGTGATGCTGGAGGGTTTTGGCCGCTGGCGTACCTACTACCGGGACGCGCTGGACCGCATCGGTGTGACGACGCACGTCATGAAGGTCGGTACTTACAAGAGCTTTGCCGAGACCTACACGGCCAACGGCCCCAGCCCGGCGACGGTGGAGGCCGAGAGCCTGGTCTACGGTGAACTGTGGAGCAGCTTCACGAGCGCCATCGAGACGGCCCGCAAGCTGGAGGCGGGCAGCATCGGCCGCGGCATCGACCAGATCCCGCAGCTGCTGGCCGCCGTGAAGGGCGATGCAGCGCAGATGGCGCTGCAGGCCAAGCTCGTCGATGGCCTGAAGACGCGCGACCAGATGCGCGAACTGCTGATCGCCAAGGGCGCCAAGGACGAGGACAGCAAGAGCTTCCGCCAGGTGTCGCTGGCCCAGTACATGGCCTACGTGAAGGAAGCCGGCACGCCGAACAAGCTGCAGCCCGGCATCGGCATCGTCGTGGCCGAGGGCGAGATCGTCGATGGCGATGCCGGCCCCGGCCGCATCGGCGGGGACTCGACCGCGCGCCTGATCCGCAAGGCCCGCGAAGACGAGGCCATCAAGGCCGTCGTGCTGCGGGTGAACTCGCCCGGCGGCAGCGCCTTTGCGTCCGAGATCGTGCGCCGTGAGCTGGAGCTGACGCGCGCCGCCGGCAAGCCCGTCGTCGTGTCGATGGGTGACGTGGCGGCCTCGGGCGGCTACTGGATCTCGATGGCCAGCGACGCCGTCATCGCCGATGCCGGCACCATCACCGGCAGCATCGGCGTGTTCGGCCTGCTGCACACCGGCGAGGGCTTGATGGACAAGCTGTCCCTGCACACCGGTGGCGTGACGACGACGTGGCTGGCTGGCGCCTATGACCCGCGCCGCCCACTGGACCCGCGGCTGCAGGCGGCGGTGCAGGCTGGCGTGGAGAACATCTACGCCCGCTTCACCACCCTCGCGGCTCAGGCGCGCAAGAGCACGCCCGAGAAGATCGACGCCGTCGCCCAGGGCCGCATCTGGACGGGCGCGCAGGCGAAGGCGCGTGGCTTGGTGGATCGGCTCGGCAGCTTCGATGATGCCGTGCAGACGGCCGTGCAACTGGCCAAGCTGGAGGTCAAGGCCGGCGAGAAGCCGCGCCTGGCCTATGTGGAGCGCGACCTCAGCCGCAGCGAGCGGCTGATCGCGTCGCTGACCGACGTGCTGGCACCGCCCCTTGCCCTTGCCGTGGGGCAGGCGCTGGGCCTGGATGCGTTGCCGGCGCCCGTCGTCGAAGAGCTGGCAGCGTTGAAGGAGCTGTCCAAGGTGGCCGCGCGCGGCCAGTGGGACCGGGCCGCGGCGGTGC
This sequence comes from uncultured Roseateles sp., assembly GCA_963422775.4. Taxonomy (GTDB): domain Bacteria; phylum Pseudomonadota; class Gammaproteobacteria; order Burkholderiales; family Burkholderiaceae_C; genus Pelomonas. Next base: position 29,385 of record CAUJSJ030000086.1, on the reverse strand, counting down.
ATTGCCTCTGCGGTGTGCCTTAGTCCAGGGTCTGTCGGTAGCGCAGCAGCGCCACGCCGCCGGCCACGGCCAGGAAGGCCAGCATCGGCCACAGCTCGGGCAGCAGCTCCGCCGCGCCCGAGCCCTTCAGCATGACGCCGCGCACGATGCGCAGGAAGTGCGTCAGCGGCAGCGCCTCCCCCAGCGTCTGGGCCCAGCCCGGCATGCCGCGGAAGGGGAACATGAAGCCCGACAGCAGCATCGAGGGCAGGAAAAAGAAGAAGGTCAACTGCAGGGCCTGCAGCTGGTTGCGCGCCAGCGTGGAGAAGGTGAAGCCCACGCCCAGGTTGGCCAGCATGAAGACGCCGATCATGGCCAGCAGCAGCGTGACGCTGCCCACCATGGGCACGCTGAACAGCAGCCAAGCCGCACCCAGAATCACACCCAGCTGCACATAGCCCAGCACGACGTAGGGCAGGATCTTGCCGACCATGACCTCGATGGGTCGCACCGGCGTGGCCAGCAGGTTCTCCATCGTGCCGCGCTCGCGTTCGCGCGTCATGGCCAGCGCCGTCAGCATGACCATGGTCATCGTCAGGATGGTGCCGACCAGGCCGGGCACGATGTTGTAGCGCGTCAGGCCTTCGGGGTTGTAGCGGCGCTGGATGCGCACCTCGAAGGGTGGCGCTTGCGGCGCGCGCGAGGCGAGGGCCCCGCGCAGGTCGCGGTTCAGCGCGGTCTGGCCGAGCTGGCTCAAGGCGGCGATGGCATTGCCGCCGGCCGACGGGTCGGTCGCGTCGGCGGCGATCAGCAGCGCCGGCTTCTCGCCGCGCACGATGCGGGCGCCGAAGTCGTCCGGCACGATGACGAGGAACTGGATGTCGCCGCGCTGCAGCAGATCATCACCGCGCGGCTCGGCGATGCCGCTCTCGACGACGCGGAAGTAGCCGCTGGTCTGAAGCGCCGCGACGACGCTGCGCGCCATCGGGCTGGTGTCCTGCGACACGATGGCCGTGGGCAGGCCCTTGGGGTCGGTGTTGATCGCGTAGCCGAACAGCACCAGCTGCATGACGGGCACGCCGGCGGCCATCGCGAAGGTCAGCTTGTCGCGCAGCATCTGCTGCACTTCCTTCAGCGCAATGGCGAACATGCGGGCGAGGGCTTGCATCAGCTCGCCTCGGCGAAGTTGTCGGTCGCCTGACCGACCAGCTTCACAAACGCGTCTTCGAGATCGGATGCACCCGCTTCCTTCACGATGGCCGCCGCCGTGCCGCGCGCCAACACCCGGCCGTAGGCGATGTAGACCAGCTCGTTGCAGCGCTCTGCCTCGTCCATGTAGTGCGTGGACACGAGCACGGTGATGCCCTCGCCGGCGAGCTGGTGGATCTGGTCCCAGAACTCGCGTCGCGCCTTGGGGTCGACGCCGGCCGTGGGCTCGTCCAGCAGCAGCAGGCGCGGCCGGTGCAGCAGGCAGGCGGCCAGGGCCAGGCGCTGCTTCCAGCCGCCGGACAAGGCCCCGGCGAGCTGCTTCTGGCGCGTGGCCAGGCCCAGGCGCTCCAGCGCCGCGTCGACGGCCGCGCGGCGGTCCGGCATCGAGAACAGCCGGGCGATGAAGTCCAGGTTCTCACGGATGGAGAGGTCCTCGTAGAGACCGAACTTCTGCGTCATGTAGCCGACCTGGCGCTTCACCTCCGCGGCCAGGCGGCGGAAGTCCAGCCCCAGCACATGCCCCTCGCCGGCGTCTGGCGTCAGCAGGCCGCACAGCATGCGCAGCGAGGTCGTCTTGCCGCTGCCGTTGGGCCCGAGGAAGCCGACGATGCGGCCGGTGGCGACCTGGATGTCGACGCCGTCGACGACCTTGCGGCCGGCGTAGGCCTTGCTCAAGCCGCGCACGTCTATCGCGAGCTCGGTCATTGCGTGACGTCCAGCGGCTGCCCCGGATGCAAGCGCTCCGCGTCCTCGGCCTTCACCGGCCGCGCCTCGACGAGGAAGACGAGCTTGTCGCGCTGCTGGTTGGAGTAGATGACTGGCGGCGTGTACTCGGGCCCGGCGGCGATGAAGCTGATGCGCGCGGGAATCGCGGCGCCGCAGCCGTCGCAGTGCAGGTTCACCGGTGCATCCAGCTTGAGCCCGCCCACCACGGCTTGTGGCACGTAAAAGCGCGCCTTGCGGTTGGCCGGCGGCAGCAGCGCCAGCACCGGCTGGCCGGCGGCCACCCATTCGCCGGGCCGCATGAACACGTCCTGCACGCGCGCCGGCATCGGGGCGCTCTGGCGCTTTTGCTCGACGCGCCAGGCCGTCTGCGCGCGGCCGCTCTGCGCGGCGTCGGCCAGCGCGCGTGCGGCGCTGCGCGCATCGTCGCGGGCGGGCAGCTGAGCGACGGTGAGTGAGGCCTCCAGCTCGGCGACGCGGGCGCGGGCCTGGGCCAGCGCCGAAGCGGCCTCGTCCAGGCGCGCCTTGGCGATGAAGCCCTGAGTCAGCAATTGCTGCTGGCGCGCGAGGTCGATGCCAGCGAGGCGTTCGGCGGCGCGGGCCTGCTCCAGCTGTGCGCGCGTGACGGCCACCTCGGGGGCGCGCCGGCCCTTGTCGGTGTCCTGCGCCTGCGCCCGGGCGCCCTGGGCGCGGGCCTGCGCCTCGGCGTCTGCCGCGAGTTCGGGCGTCGCGTCCAGCTCGAACAGGGCCTGGCCCATGGCCACTGCCTCGCCGGAGCGCACGGCGAGCGTGGTCAGCCGCCCCGCCACCGACGGCGCGATGTAGACCAGCTCGGCCTCGGCATAGCCCGTCCAGCTCTCGGGCGGCTTGCCGCTGCAGCCAGCCAGAAGCGCTGGGATCAGCAGCAGGGAGATTCGCGTCATGACAACTCCTCAGACGCCGCTGGCCAAGCCTAGCAACGCCCATTCGATGCGACGCTGCAGTGCAGCGTCGGACAGCACTTCCTCATCCACCTGTGCCAGCAGCGCGGTGGGCATTGCGTCGATGGACTTCATGCCGCCGACCAGGATCAGTGGCGCGATGACGGCGCCCATCAGAAAGGAAAAGCGCGTCAGCAGCGGTCGCTGCGGCAATCGGCCCTGGACTTCGGCCTCCTGCAGCACGGCGAGCAGCACGCCCAGGTGGCGCGGTGCATTGGCGCGCAGGAAGTCCTGAGCCACGCCATGGCCGGCCTGCGCATCGGCCCAGACACGCGCGATCAGCGGCCGGTGCTCGCGCACGAAGCGCGCCACGCCCAGCAACGCGGCGGCCAGGCGCTCCATGACGTCACCGTCGCCCGCGCTTGTCAGCGACAGCGCGCTGAACATCTCCTCGTAATGCCGCTGCAGCAGTGCGCGCAGGAAGGCGTCCTTGCTGCCGAAGTGGTAATGGACCATCGCCGGGTTCACGCCAGCAGCCTCTGCGACGCGGCGCACCGACAGGCCGGCGCAGCCGAGCTCGGGGTAAAGGGCAGCGCCGGCGGCGAGCAAGGCTTGATCCTGATCCTGGCTGGGGCGGGGCATGCGGGCTATTATTGGTCAAGTGTTTAGTAACTGCAAGCAAGCGATGCCGCTAGACTTGGCAGCCATCAAGCGCCGATTTGTTCCGGATTGCGGGCGCTCTACAAATGCCGCTAAACAGGGCTCCGAGCAACCGGCGTCCGCTTCAGTGGCCGCCGGTTTTTTGCTTTTTCTGGAGTGGGCCATGACGGGCCAAAGCGTCGGCGACGTGTCGCCGCAGAGTTTCCATTTCGACGAGCCGCTGCCGCTGCGCAGCGGCGCCAGCCTTGGCGCCTACGACCTGACGGTCGAGACCTACGGCCAGCTGAACGCCGAGCGCAGCAACGCGGTGCTCGTCTGCCATGCGCTGAACGCCAGCCACCATGTCGCCGGCACCTATGCCGGCCAGTCCAAGAGCGAGGGCTGGTGGGACAACCTCATCGGCCCGGGCAAGCCGCTGGACACGGACAAGTTCTTCGTCATCGGCGTCAACAACCTCGGCTCCTGCTTCGGCTCGACCGGCCCGATGCACATCAACCCGGCGACCGGTCAGGCCTGGGGCGCCGACTTCCCCGTCGTCACCGTGCAGGACTGGGTGGACGCGCAGGCCCGCGTCGTCGAGCGCTTCGGCATCCTGAAGCTCGCGGCGGTGCTGGGCGGCAGCTTGGGCGGCATGCAGGCGCTGGACTGGGCGCTGCGCTACCCCGAGCGCTTAAGCCACTGCATCGCCATCGCGACGGCGCCCAACCTGTCGGCGCAGAACATCGCCTTCAACGAGGTGGCCCGCCGCGCCATCGTGACCGATCCCGACTTCCATGGCGGCCACTTCTACGAGCACGGCGTGGTGCCCAAGCGCGGCCTGCGCGTGGCGCGCATGATCGGCCACATCACCTACCTGAGCGACGACGTGATGGCCGAGAAGTTCGGCCGCGAGTTGAAGGGTGCGGCGCTGGGCTATTCGACGCAGGACATCGAGTTCCAGATCGAGAGCTATCTGCGCTACCAGGGCGACAAGTTCAGCGACTACTTCGACGCCAACACCTATCTGCTGATCACCCGCGCGCTGGATTATTTCGACCCCGCTTCCGAACACGGCGGCGACCTGTCGCGGGCCTTCGCCAAGGCACGGGCCAAGTTCCTCATCGCCAGCTTCACGACGGACTGGCGCTTCTCGCCGGACCGCTCACGCGAGATCGTCAAGGCCCTGCTCGACAACCGGCTGGACGTGAGTTACGCGGAGATCGACGCGCCGCATGGCCACGACGCCTTCCTGCTCGACGATCCGCGCTATCACGGCGTGCTCGGCGCCTATTTCGAGCGCATCGCCGCGGAGTTGCAACGGCCTGGGTTGCAGTTCAAGGGGATAGCGATATGAGCTTCGATCCCGCGATTGCGGCCCTGGTGCCGCCCGGCTCGCGCGTGCTCGACCTGGGTTGCGGCACCGGCGAGCTGCTGGAGCACCTCATCAGGCACAAGGGCTGCAGCGGCTACGGCGTGGAACTGGACGACGCCAACCTGCTGGCGGGCGTGAAGCGCGGCGTCAACGTCATCCAGCGCAACCTCGAAGAGGGGCTGGCCATCTTCGAGGACCAGAGCTTTGACGTCGTGCTGCAACTGGAGACGCTGCAGAACCTGCGCAACGCCGAAGCCATGCTCAAGGAGACGGCGCGCGTGGGCAAGATGGGCATCGTCAGCTTCCCCAACTTCGCCCACTGGCCCAACCGGCTGCAGGTGTTGTTCGGGCGCATGCCGGTGACCAAGGCGCTTCCCTACGAGTGGTACGACACGCCCAACATCCGCGTCGGCACCTTTGCCGACTTCGGCGTGCTGGCGCGCAAGAACCGGCTCAAGATCCTCGACAGCTTCGGACTGCAGAACGGCGGCGTCGTGCGCACGATGCCCAACCTGATGGCGAGCGTCGCCGTGTTCAAGTTCCAGCGCGAGTGAGCGGCCTGCCGACGCGCACGCGGCCCAAAGCCCGACAGGCGCCAGGCGCCGCGGCGCGCGCCGATTCGCATACGCTCGGGCCATGCAGCGCGCCCGTTTCCTTGCCTCGATGCTGGCCGCCGGTGTGGCGCCTTGGGTGCGGGCCCAGGCGGCGCCGCTGCGCTTTGGCTACCCGCGTGTCAACGACCAGGGCGAAGAGGCCTTCGGCTACCAGGTTCTGCGCCTGGCGCTGCAGAAATGGGGGCGGCGCTTCGAGCTGTTGCAGGCACCCGCGTCCACCAACTACCGGCGCTCGCTGCTCCAACTGGAGAAGGGCGAAATCGATGTGATGGACATGGGCACCAGCCGCGCCTTCGAGGCCCGCTTCCAGCCGGTGCACCTGCCCATCGACCGGGGCCTCAGTGGCTGGCGACTTTTGCTGGTGCGGGCCGGCATGGTGCCCGCCTTCCACGCGGTGCACGACCTGCCCGGCCTTGCCCGGCTCCGTGCCGGGCAGGGCCAGGACTGGCCCGATACGCAGTTGCTGCTCGCCGCCGGCCTGGAGGTTGTCAGCGGTGGCGATCTGCCGACGTTGTTCCGCCAGTTGCAGGCGGGCCGGTTCGACTACTTGCCCCTGGGCCTCAACGAGATCCACGACCTGCTGACCCAGTGGCAGGCGCTGGCGCCGGATGCCGTCGTGGAGCCCGACCTCGCCCTGGTCTACCCATTCGCGCGCCTGTTCTTCGTGCGTCGTGGCGACGGTGAGCGCCATGCGGCCATCACCGAGGGGTTGACGCGGGCCTTCGATGATGGCTCGTTCAACACGCTGTTTGCAGCCCGGCATGGCGTGCTCGCGCAGGCCGGATTGGCGCAGCGCCGGGTGCTGCAGATCGACAACCCCGGGCTGAGCGACGCCACGCGCGCCATCCCGTCGCGCTACTTCATCCGGCCCTAGGAGGCTGTCGGGCTTTGGGCCGGGTGCGCGCCGGGGCGAGTTGCGGGGCGAGGCAAGGCGCCGGCGAGGCGTGGGATTGCCCCCCCACAACGAGTCGGCAACGCCGAATCGCCCCGCAAATCGCCCCGGCCCAAAGCTCGACAGCCTCCTAGGTTTCAGCGTCTCAGGCCGACTTCTTGTGCCCCTTCTTGGCGGCCTTCTTGTGCTTGGCCTTGGTGGCTTTCTTGGTGGCAGCCTTGGCCTGCACGCCGCTGCTGACGTGGCTGCCGGTGTGGTGCTTGGCCACGCGCGCCTCGGCGGCCGGGGCGGCAAAGGCGATGGCGAGGGCGGCGGCGGTGAGCAAGGTTTTCATGGTGGTTTCCAGCGGAGTTGATGTCGACAGCGTAGCGGACGCAGCCTTCTTGGGCCTGAAACCCTAGCTTCCTTTGCGCACGGTGAAGCCTTCGTCGGTGCGCTCGTCTTCCTTGAAGACGCCCTCCCACCGGTCGCCGCTGGGCCAGTAGAAGACGCCCTGGCCATGCTTGAGGCCGCGTGCCCAGCCGCCTTCGTAGCGCTCGCCACTCTTCCAGGCGTATTTGCCTTCGCCGTGCGCCTTGCCGGCCTCGAACAGACCCTCGTAGACGTCGCCGCTCGGGAACACCATGCGGCCGCGGCCCTGGGGCAGGCCGGCCGCCATCTGGCCTTCGTACTGGTTGCCGTTGGAAAAGCGCATCTTGCCCTGGCCCTGAGGCTTGTCGTTGACCCACTCGCCCTCGTAGCGCTGCCCGCTCATCCAGACGTAGCTGCCCTTGCCGTGCGGCAGGCCCTGGCGGATCTGGCCGGTGTAGACGTCGCCTGAGGAATAGGTCAGCTTGCCTTCGCCCTCCGGCTGGCCGTCGACCAGTGTGCCGTCGTAGTGGTTGCCGTTGGAGAAGCTCATCACGCCGCGGCCGGTGGCGCGGTCGGCCGCCCAGTCGCCCTTGTAGCGCTGGCCGGTGGCCCAGCGGATCTCGCCGACGCCCTCGCGGCGGCTGTGGTTCAGCGGCCCTTCGTAGACGTCGCCGTTCTTCCACTCGACGCGGCCGCTGCCGGTGACCGTGTCGTCGTCATTGCGCGTGAACTGGCCGACGTAGCGGGTGTCGCCGGCCGTGCGGTCGAAGACCTTGGGCTCGGGTGCGGGGGGTGGCGCGGGCGCTGCTGCCACTGCGAGCGGTGCGATGGGCGTGGCGGCTGCCTGGCGCAGCGGTGCCGCAGCGGCCGGCGGCGGGCTGGCGGCGGGCTTGGCCGCCGTTGGCGCTGGCACTGCCGTTGCTGCGCCTGGTTTGGCGACCTGGGCCACTGCTGTTGCCGGCGCCGGTGCTGGGGCCGACGCACCCGGCAGCGCCGTCGCCACCCACGGCGTGCCGCGTTCGCGGGCCAGCGCCTGGGCGTTGTTCAGTGCCAGCTCCTGGGCGCTGCCCTTGCAGAGCTTGGCGGTGTCGCGCCACAGCGTCTCGCCGATCTGGCTCTGCGTCTGGCGCTCGGCCAGCGGCAAAGCGGCGCCGCTGTTGCGCAGCTTGCTGGAGAACTCGCGGGCACGCTCGAAGGGAGGGGCGCAGAACTCGGCGTTGTGGCCGTCGATCTCGCTCTGCTCGCGGCGGCGCTGGGCAGTCTGCTGCTGGCTGCCGTTGCACTGCTCGGCGGCCAGCTCCCACATGCCCTCGGCCTTGCGGTAGAGGCTGGCGGCGTCGCTGAAGCGGCGCTCGCCGAAGGCCGCGCGCGCCAGCTCCTGCAGCGCAGCGGCTTCGCTGTGGGCGGTCTCGCACTGGCTGCCGGCCTGCAGTTTCTCGGCCAGCGCGTCGCGGGTCTTCTGGCTGTCGGCCAGGTTGCGTTGTGCGCGCTCGCGGGCGCGACCATCGCAGGCGGCGATGGCGCCGCCCCACTGCGCGACGGCCTCGTCGTGCAGCTTGACCAGGGCCTGCAGCGGCTGGTTCTGCGACTGCGCGGTGGCGGCGCGCAGGTCGGCCGACAGCGCGCGGCTGGTCAGCTGCGCGCAGCTGGGCGGTGGCGGGGGCGGCGCGGCCGCGGGTTCGGACGCCGCGGGGTCGGGCGCGGAGGCGGCGCTCTCTGGGGCGCTGGCGGCAGGCTCGGGCGGCGTCTGGGCCTGGGCCAACGTGGCCGCGAGCAGCAGCAGGGCGGTGACGAACTTCATTTCTTGCGGGCCGACTCGGCGGGCATTTCGAGCATGGCGTCGATGAGACCGCGCGAGAAACGGCCGGCGCCCGGGTCGTCCGGGTTGTCGAAGGCGAAGGTTCCCTGTGCCGAGGCCAGCGGCATGGCGCCGATCTCGGCCAGCAGTGCGTCGGCTCGGAAGCCGCCGAGGATGGCGACGATCTCGGCCTCGAAGCCGCGGGCCGCGGCCACCTTGTTCAGCGCCGCCAGCCGGTCGGCGTCGAACAGCAAGGCGTTGGCGGCGAGGCTGCGTTCGACGAGCTTCTGGTGCAGCGTGAAGCCGGCCAGCGGCGGCGCGCCGAGTGCGGCCATGCGCGTGAAGGCCCAGGCGTCGGCGCGCTCGAAGGCGGTGGCCGCGATGCGCGAGATGCCCGAGAGTGATCCGCGGTTGGCGGCCGCGGCCTGCATCACGTTGAGCACCTGCTGACGCGTCAGCTGCTGGGCGGCGTCGACCAAGCCTTCGCGGATCTTCTGCGCGGCCAGCGCCTTGCCCTGCTCGATGAGCTGCTGCTTGAGGAACTCGCTGGCCACATTGGCGGCGGCGCTCTTGGCCGCGCTGATGGCGGCGTCCGCGGCCAGCGCCGCGGCCTTGACGCCCGAGGCCAGCGTGGCCAGGTTGTACAGGGTGCCGGCAATCTTGATCGCGTAGTGGTAGGTCTTCATGCGGGCACCGCCCTCTTCGGACAAGCCTTGCGTCCACAGCACGGCCCACAGCGCCTCATCGGGCGTGGGCTCGGCCAGCGTCACCTCCAGCGGGTGCAGGCTGAGCAGCCAGTGGTAGTCCTGCAGCTGCGGCGTGTTGGGCGGCGCGAAGCGCGTGTAGCCGCGGCAGACCTCGAAGGGCTTGATCTGCACGGGCTTGCCGGCCGCCGTGCCGACGGTGAAGGGCTTGCCGTTGTCGCGCGCCTCGGCCAGCCACTCCAGCAGCTTCTCGCCGTCGTCGCTGGCCTGGCCGGCCACATGGTTGATGCGCGTGCCCATGGGCAGCGGCGAGTCCTGCGTCACGGCGATGACGGTCAGGCGTTCGTCCACCTGCAGGGCGCGTGCCCAGGCGACGCGGTCGTCCGCGCTCCAGCCCGCGCTGGTGGCCACGGCGAAAGGCAGCTCCCACTGCTTGTCACAGTCCCTGTCGTGGAGCGCCGCGCTGCGGGCGATGGCCGGGCGGATCAGGCGCTCGCCGGCGCCATAGGCGCGCATGCCGGCCAGCAAGCCTTCGTCGACCTTGCGGCCGTCGTCCACGGTGAACTTGGGGCCGGAGGCGCAACCCGTCAGCAGGGTCAGCAGCGCGAAAAGGGCAAGCAGCAGCGGGCGTGTCATGGTGGCGCTGAGCCTAAGCGCTGGTCATGCCCGGCGCCGCCGGTAGTTATCCCAGGCGTCCTAAACTCGAAGGCCGGCGTCACGAGCGCCGAAGGAGCCGCCATGAATGCAAGAGACCCCAATCTGCCCCTGCAAGCCGACGAGGCCACCGCGCTGGGTGCGTTCGCCTCAGCACTCTGGGACGACGAGATCGTCCCCGCGCTGACCGACTACATCGCCATCCCGGCCAAGAGCCCGATGTTCGACGCCGACTGGGCGGCGAACGGCTATCTGGAGAAGGTGCTGACCACGGCCGCGGCCTGGGTGGAGAGCAAGCGAGTCGCCGGGCTGAAGCTGGAGGTCGTGCGCATCCCCGGCCGCACGCCGGTGATCTTCTTCGAGGTGCCGGCCACCAAGGCCCGAAATGCCGATGGAAGCACCGACACCATCCTGCTCTACGGCCACCTGGACAAGCAGCCCGAGTTCAACGGCTGGCGCAGCGACCTCGGCCCCTGGACGCCCAAGTACGAGAACGGCCTGCTCTACGGCCGCGGCGGCGCGGATGACGGCTACGCGGTCTACGCGTCGCTGACGGCCATCATGGCGCTGGACGCCCAGGGCATCCCGCGCCCGCGCTGCGTCGGCGTCATCGAGACCTGCGAGGAAAGCGGCAGCTTCGACCTGCCGGCCTACATCGACCTGCTCAAGCCCCGGCTGGGCAATGTGTCCCTGGTCGTCTGCCTGGACTCCGGCGCAGGCAACTACGACCAGCTCTGGCTGACGACCTCGCTGCGCGGCATGGTGTCGGGCGTGCTGAAGGTCGAGGTGCTGACCGAAGGCATCCACAGCGGCGACGCCTCGGGCGTCGTGCCCTCGTCCTTCCGCGTGCTGCGCCAGGTGCTGGATCGCCTGGAGGACAGCAAGACCGGGCGCCTGCTGCCCGAGAGCTTTCACTGCGAGATCCCCGGGGCGCGCCTGGAGCAGGTCAAGGCGACGGCGGCCATCCTGAAGGAGGAGGTCTACAAGCGCATGCCGTGGGCCTGCGGTGCAGACGGCGGCCCGGTGCTGCCGGTGACGACCGACCCGGTCGAGGTGTTGCTGAACCGCACCTGGCGGCCGACGCTGTCGGTGGTGGGTGCCGACGGCTTCCCTGAACTGAAGAACGCCGGCAATGTGCTGCGGCCCTTCACGGCGTTCAAGCTGAGCCTGCGCCTGCCGCCGCTGATCGACGGCAACGAGGCCGCACTCAAGCTCAAGGTGCTGCTGGAAGACAACGCGCCCTACAACGCCAAGGTCACCTTCACGCCCGACGGCCGTGCCGGCGCCTTCGGCGCCACTGGCTGGAATACGCCCGACCTGTCGCCCTGGCTCAGCCAGGCGCTCAACGACGCCAGCCAGGCCCACTTCGGCGCGCCGGTGGGCTACATCGGCCAGGGCGGCACGATCCCGCTGATGAGCATGCTGCAGAAGGGCTTTCCGGCCGCGCAGATGATGGTCTGCGGCGTGCTGGGCCCCAAGAGCAATGCCCACGGGCCGAACGAGTTCCTGCATGTGCCGTACGGCAAGCGCTTGACCGCCGCCGTGGCCCAGGTCATGGCTGCCCATCCCTGAATGGACCAACTCCGCGCGATCAAGGTCTTCGTCCGCGTCATCGACGAGGGCAGCTTCGCCGCGGCAGCGCGTGGGCTGGACCTGGCGCCCGCCGTCGTCACCCGCCTCATCGCCGAGCTGGAGGACCACCTCGGCACGCGGCTCTTGAATCGCACGACGCGGCGCCTGTCGCTGACCGAGATCGGCGACGCCTATCTTGAGCGGGCGCGGCGCATCCTGGCCGACGTGGACGAGGCAGCGGCGCTGGCGGCCTCGGCCACGCAGGAGGTGCGTGGCCTGCTGCGCGTGCTGTGCCCGCCGGCCATCGCCGTGCACCAGCTGGCCAAGCACCTGCCCAAATTCCACCGCGAGTACCCGCTCGTGACGCTGGAGATCACATCGCCCGGCCCGGTGGATACGGTGGACGACAGCTTCGACCTGACCATCCTGCTGGCCCGGGAGGCGCTGGACGGCGACTTCGTCGCGCGCCGCCTGGCGCGCAGCGAATTCATCATGTGCGCCTCGCCCGAATACCTCGACCAGCGCGGCCGCCCGCAGCACCCGCACGACCTCAAGTTGCACGATGCGCTGCTGCCCCCCACGCCCGCCATGATGCGCGGCCTGACGCTGCAGCGCGGTGACGGCTTGGAGGAGATCACGCTGCCCATCGTGCCGTCGCGCGCCGCGCTGTCGACGACGCACATGGACACCAACTACGCCGCCGCGCTGCATGGCCTGGGCGTGGCCGGGCTGCCGAGCTTCATGGTCGAGGACGCGCTGCTGGAGCAGGCGCTCGAGCGCGTTATGCCGCAGTGGCGACTTTTCAGCACGACGCTGTGGGCCGGCATGCCCACACGCAAGTACGTGCCCGCCCGCACGCGGGCCTTCCTCGACTTCCTGCTGCAGATCTTCGGCGGCGAGGACCGCGACCCCTGGCTGGTGGCGGCAGGCTGCGCGACCTGCCCCTGAGGGTTCGCCGCCCCGCAGTTGCGGGGGCTGGGCTGAGGGTCGTGCCGCACACTTTTTCACGCGGCATGGTCTGACCCCCTGAAGGCACGGGGGAGGGGTGTCGGGTTTTGACGGGCAACATGCGGCCGTCGTCAACCCCTAGTTCATAACTCCATGACCTTTCAGACCAAGCTCCTGGCCGCCGCCCTCACCTCGGCCAGCCTGCTCGCCGCCAGCCTGCCCGCTCACGCCGGTCTGATCGGCTCGACCGTCAGCTCGCAGTACTACTTCAACGGCGGCGCTTATAGCGGTGCCACCAGCTTCACGGCCGACGGCGCCAACCACGGCAGCTCCATCGGCTTCTTCGACATTCAGGTGACGAGCAACCAGGTCATCTATGACTACGTCAGCAGCGCCACGTGGAGCAGTGGCGCCGGTTGGTCGAGCGGCAGCCTGTACATCGAGAACGGCAATCTGCTGAACTTCCTCGGCGCGCCCAACATCGTCAACGTCACGCTTGACGCGAGCAGCAACCTGGGCGGCTTCAACGCCAGCCGCATCACGTTCGACAACGATTCCGTCGCCGTCAACTGGGCCGGCCTGACCTTCAACGGCAACACCCGCGTCGTGCTGAACGTCGACTCGGGCACCATCCCCGAGCCGGCCAGCTACGCGCTGGTGGCCATCGCCCTGGCCGGTCTGGGCCTGGCCAAGCGCCGCAAGGCCTGAGCGATCTTCGCTCAACACGGCGACCCCGCGGCCCCGGCCCCGGGGTCGTTTTGTTTGTGCGTCAGCGCAGGCTGAAACCCAGGTCGAAGAACTCGGGGAAGCGCGCTTCCATCGCCCGCTTCAGGTGACCCAGCGCGACGTAGCGCGCCGAGGTCTTGGCGATGCGCGCCAGCAGTCGGCGCTGCTCGGCATGGTCCTGGCCCAAGTTCGCCAGCAACACGAGGTGCCGGCGCAGCGCGCTCCATTCCAGCCGCCGCCAGTACTCGCCGAAGTCGGCCGCCAGTTCCTCGTCGAGCTGACCCTCGGCGCGGCATGCCTGCCAGTGGCGCACCGCCCAGTCGATCTCCTGGGCCTCGTCCCAGGCCAGCTCGGCCGGGCGCAGCAGGGCGGCGATCCCGTCGGTCGCGGCGCCGAGGGAAGCGTCATCCACCAGGCGCTGCAGAACGACGTCCAGGCCTGCATCCGCGACACGGGCCAGTCCTGCCCGCAGGGCGGCCTCGTCTGGCGGCATGGGCGGGGCTGGGCGGGCGCGCAGCTGGGCACAAGCGGCGCGCATCAGGCGGTCGGCGTCGGCGGGTTGGGCGAGCAGGGCCTGGATCAGGGCTGAAGTGGGTAGCGTCATCGGTTGAAAGCCCTCGTGGATAATCAAATTCTAAGAACCGCCGGCCCCGGCATCCTCACCGACTCCGAGCCTTCTGCCGCCTGTGCCGCGCCCGTTCCGCCTCCCCCACCCCGCCGCGCTGCCCACATTGATCGCCCTGGCCCTGTGCGCCTGGGGTGAGGCCTCCGCACAGCAGGCCGCGGCCGACGCCGTTCTGCCGCTGCGTGGCAGTCGGGTGCTGGGTGCGCCGCCCAAGGCGGGCGCCACCAAGCCGGCGCTGGTCATCTCTGCGACCAAGCTGTCGGCCCAGATGGATCAGCAGGCCGAAGGCACGGAGGGCGTCGAGCTGCGCTACGGGGAATTGGTGCTGGACACCGACAAGCTCAACTACCGCCTCGTCGACGACCTGGCCCGGGCCGAAGGCAACGTCCGCATCACCCACAACGGCAATGTCTTCACCGGTCCGCTGCTGCAACTGCACGTGAGCCGCTTCGAGGGCGAGTTCCTGACGCCCAGCTTCTTCCTCGCCGCCACTGGCGGTGCGGGCAAGGCCAAGGTGCTGAAGTTCCAGGACAGCGACCACGTGAGCGCCACCGACGGCAGCTACAGCAGCTGCCCCGCGGTGGAGAACCAGGAGCCGGCCTGGCAGATCACGGCCCGGCAGCTGCGCCTGGACCTGGCCGCCAACGAGGGTCAGGCCGACAGTGCGGTGTTGCGCTTCCTGGGCGTGCCCATCCTGGCCGCGCCGTCCCTGAGCTTCCCGCTCAGCTCGGCGCGCAAGTCGGGCTGGCTGCCGCCCAACATCTTCCTGGACAACCGCGCCGGCCTCGAAACCGGCGTGCCGTACTACTGGAAAATCGCACCGCAGCGCGACGCGACCTTCACGCCCTTCGTGATGACCAAGCGCGGCTTCGGTCTGGACAGCGAGTTTCGCTACCTGGAGCCCGGACATGCCGGCCGCATCAACGTCGACCTGCTGCCCAGCGACCGTGTCTTCGGCAGCTCGCGCTGGAGCCTCAAGCTCAACAACGACGGCCATGTGTTCGGCGACTGGCGCTACCGGCTCAAGAGCGAGCGTGTGTCCGACGACGACTACTGGAAGGACATGTCGCGCCGCGTCGAGAGCCAGACGCAGCGCCTGCTGGCCAGCGACTTCACGCTGAACCGCCAGCGCGAGCTGTCCTGGGGCGTCATCGACACCTACGCCCGCGTGCAGCGCTGGCAGACGCTGCAGGGCACCGATGCCCTCTCGCAGTTCGACTCTCCCTACCAGCGCAGCCCGCAGATCGGTGTGCGCGTGACGACGGCGGCCGACGAGGCGGTGCTGGACAGCTTCCGCCCGTGGGGCCGCAAGGCGCGGCTGGAGGGCGGCCTGGAGCTGGAATACAACCGCTTCGACCTGCCCGGCTCGGCTCTGGCGGCCCAAGCGCATGGTGGCCAGCGCGTGCATGCGCTGGGTCATGTGGCGGCACCGCTGGGCGGCGAGGCCTGGTGGTTCATCCCGCGGGCGTCGTTCAATGCGGCAGCCTACGACCTGGACCGCCCGCAGGCCGACGGCCGCAGCCGTATGGGCCGCGTCATCCCGACGCTGAGCATCGACCATGGCTGGGTCTTCGAGCGCGACACGACGCTGTTCGGCCGCGACTACCGCCAGAGCCTGGAGCCGCGCCTTTTCTACGTGAACACACCCTTCCGTGACCAGACGAACCTGCCCAACTTCGACTCGGCGCCCAAGGACTTCAACTTCGACTCCATCTACACCGACAACCCGTTCTCGGGCGTGGACCGGGTGTCGGACCTGCATGCCCTGAGCGTCGGTGCCACCAGCCGCTGGGTCGGCGCGAACTCGGGCGAGGAAATTCTGCGCCTGGGCGCCGTGCAGCGCTTCCTGTTCCGCGACCAGAAGATCACGCCCGACGGCCAGCCCGTCACGCAGCGCTTCTCCGACCTGCTGCTGGCTGCCGCCGCCCACCTGGACGAGAAGTGGTGGGCCGATGGCACGCTGGAGTTCAACCCCGAGACCAACCGATCGGTGCGCTCGGTGCTGCGCGCGCGCTACTCGCCGGGGCCGTTCAAGACCGTCAGCGTCGCCTACCGGCTGGCGCGCGGGCAGAGCGAGCAGGTCGAACTGGCCTGGCAATGGCCCATCTACGGCACACCCGTCACGTCGCGCGGCGCCGACAGCCAAGCCTGCGGCGGCGCCTGGTACAGCGCCGGCCGGGTGCAGTACTCGCTGCGCGACAAGCGGCTGACCGACTCGGTCATGGGCTTCGAGTACGACGCCGGCTGCTGGGTGCTGCGTTGGGGCATCGAGCGGCTGTCCACCGGCCGGGCCGAGACCAACACGCGGCTGATGCTGCAGCTGGAGCTCGTCGGCCTGTCACAGCTCGGTTCCAACGCCCTCAAGGTCTTGAAGGACAATGTGCCCGGTTACCGAAGGCTGAGCTCCGACCGCTCACCGAGTTCAGATTTCCAACCATGATCCATCGCCTAGCTCCCCCCATTTTTGCCGTGACCCTGGCCCTGGCCGCCTTCCAGGCCTCGGCCCAGACTCCCACGCTGCAGCCGGGGGACTACATCGCCGCCGTCGTCAACCAGGACGTCGTGGCTGCCAGCGAAGTTGTCCAGCGCACCGAAAAGCTGCGCCAGGAGGCGCGCCAGCGCGGTGAGGTCATGCCCGAGACGGCCGGCCTGCGCAAGCAGGCGCTGGAGGCGCTGATCGAGGATCGCGTGCTCGTCACCTACGCACGCGAGAACGGCCAGCGTGTCGACGAGGCCGAGCTGGATCGCGTCGTCGCCAACGTCGCGGCGCAGAACAAGCTGACGATGGAGCAGCTGCGCGAGCGGCTCAAGGCCGACGGCACCGACTACAAGAGCTTTCGCGAGAACCTGCGCGACCAGATGATGACCGAGCGCGTGCGCGAGCGCGAGGTGCAGGGCCGCATCAAGGTGACCGACGCGGAGATCGACGCCTACCTGGACAAGAAGCGCGCCGACCTGGCCAGCGGCGGCATGGTCAACCTCGCCCAGGTGCTGGTGCCCGTGCCCGACGGCGCGGCCGACAGCGTCGTCGCCGAGCGGCGCGCCCGCGCCGAAGGCGCGCTGGCCCGCATCAAGGGCGGCGAGGACTTCGGCAAGGTCGCCCGCGAGATCTCGGAGGACAGCAACAAGGCGCGTGGCGGCGAGATCGGCCTGCGCCCCGCCGACCGTCTGCCCGACATCTTCGTCACGGCCGTCAAGGGCCTGAAGGGTGGCGAGGTCGCGCCCCAGCTGCTGCGCAGCGGCGCGGGCTTCCACATCCTCAAGGTCCTCGAGCGCCAGGGCGGCGCGTCGCTGACGCAGAGCGTGCAGACCCATGCCCGCCATGTGCTGCTGCGCCCGTCGGCCCAGCTGACTGCCGAGGTCGCGGCGCGCCGGCTGGCCGAGTTCAAGCGCCAGATCGAGGGCGGCCAGGCCAAGTTCGAGGACGTCGCCAAGGCCAATTCCGAGGACGGCAGCGCCCCTGAGGGCGGTGACCTGGGCTGGATGGGAGCCGGCGGCTTCGTGCCCGAGTTCGAGGAGGCGATGAATGCGCTGCCGCTGGGTGGCATCTCGCCGCCGGTCGTGTCGCGCTTCGGTGTGCACCTGATCCAGGTGCTGGAGCGCCGCACGGTCGACGTCGAGATGAAGCAGTTGCGCGACCAGGCCCGTGTCGCGCTGCGCGAGCAGAAATATGACGAGGCCTACCAGGAGTGGGTCAAGGACCTGCGCGTCAAGGCTTTCGTCGAAGTGCGCGAGTGGCTCGACTGAGTTCGCACATCCCGCGCAAGCGGTTTGGTCAGCACTTCCTGACCGACCGCATGCTGATCGAGGCCATCGTTGATCTGATCGACCCGCAGCCGGGCGAGACGCTCGTCGAGATCGGCCCCGGCCTGGGTGCGATGACGCTGCCACTGCTGGCGCGGCACCAGCCGCTGACCGTCATCGAGCTGGACCGCGACCTGGCCGCGCGGCTGCGCAAGCGCGATGACCTTGAGGTCATCGAGAGCGACGTGCTCAAGGTCGACTTCAAGGCGCTGGCCGCCGCCAAGGGCGCCAAGCTGCGTGTCGTCGGCAACCTGCCGTACAACATCTCCACGCCCATCCTCTTCCATCTGCTGGAAGCGGTGGACGATGTGGTGGATCAGCACTTCATGCTGCAGAAGGAAGTCGTGGACCGCATGGCCGCCGGCCCGGGCGGCAAGGACTTCGGTCGCCTGAGCGTGATGCTGCAGTGGCGCTACGACATCGAGTCGGTGCTTGATGTGCCGCCCGAGGCGTTCGACCCGCCGCCGCGCGTGGACTCGGCCATCGTTCGCATGGTGCCGTTGAAGGTGCCACCGGCCGTGGATGCGAAGCTGCTGGGTGCGCTCGTCACCAGTGCCTTCTCGCAGCGCCGCAAGCTGTTGCGCCACAGCCTTGGCCGTTGGCTGACCGAGCGCGGCTACCAGGGCCACTTCGACCTGCAGCGCCGCGCCGAGGAGGTGCCGGTGGACGAGTTCGTCGCGCTGGCCCTTGACGTGAAGAGTTAGAACGAAACGCGTGGCACAAAAAAACGGGACCCGAAGGTCCCGTTCCTGTTTCGAGGATTCAGCGTATCAAGCCGCGCTGAGCCACATCGACGTGTCGAAGGCGCTGCACATCATCGGCATGTTCATGCCGAAGTTGGGGTTGCCAATCGTCGCCTTTGCGCTTTTCGGCGCAGGCTTCTCAATAACCGGGGCCACCTCAGCAGCCCGCTCCCATGACCCGTTTTCTTGGGAGCGGGCTACTGAAAAGAATAGAAACAGCGGAAGGCGATCTTCCTGTCGGCCCAGTAGTCGGCCGTGTCTCTGAACACATCGAGCAAC
This sequence comes from uncultured Roseateles sp., assembly GCA_963422775.4. Classification (GTDB taxonomy): domain Bacteria; phylum Pseudomonadota; class Gammaproteobacteria; order Burkholderiales; family Burkholderiaceae_C; genus Pelomonas. Next base: position 10,833 of record CAUJSJ030000086.1, on the reverse strand, counting down.
TGCTCGCGCGCCTCGCGGTCGAATCGCACGTTGTCGGGCAACTGCTCCAGCACCACAACGAAGCCAGGCTGGGAGCCCGACTTGTGGACGAGGTCGGTCATGCAGTCATGCAGGGCGTCCAGGTTCTTGCCGAAATGGGCCGGGAACAAAAACGCCTGCGCGATGCCGTCGAGCACGTCCTGCTTGGACTGCGCCTCCGACAAGTTGGCGTAAAGGAAATGCTGGCCCGCTTCTTGGGCGGCCTGCATCAAGTCCTCGACCCGGTAGGCCCGTATGGCCTGCACGATATTGGGACGGACGGTCTGCAAAAGCATGGTCGCGATCCTCCTTTCAAGTCACAAAACTGCTGAACCCTGGACCTTCACCGGCCGGCTTGGGCGCGGACGCGCTTGAAGCTGGCATAGTGATCGTCGGTGTAGTAACAAACCTCTGGCGCCGTGGGGGGCTTGCCGCCGCAGATGAGGCGGCGAGCGCCCCGTGTGCGCGCGCCTGGGGTCTTGACCGTGTATTCGCGATAGAAGCCGCGTGCCTGGCGAGGCAGAAGGCGTTCTCGATTGCCGAACACCACGCCGTCCTTGGCATAGGGAAATGGGCCGCCAGCGAGAATGAGCCGGTGGGTTTCCTGTGCCTGGGCGGGCAGCTCGCTCAGCTGAACTTCAGCCAGAGCGGGCGTTGCGGTGGAGATCCCATTGCTGGGGGCTTCCTTGGCTTGCACGCCGCCGGCAAGGCCGGTGAGCAGCAGGGCGGAAAGTGCCGCCGAGGCGCCGGAGCGCGCCAGCCAGGAGAGCAAAAACACGGGTTTACCCTGAACGGAAAACCGATATGGTACCGAAGCGACCCAAAAAGCTCAAGCCGGACTGCCGCGTCCAAGCCTGGAATGGGGCTTTGTGAGCCTGCGCTCACACTTCGGTAAGTACTTGTTTTTGTTGAGTCTGTGACGGCGGCATGACGGAGTTTTCGGCGTGAAAACTTCTGTCAATTGGGGGAGTCAGGTCGCTTTTGGGCCGTTCCCCACCCGTCATGAGGCCGTCCTCAGCCGCGCGCCGCGTTGGCGTCTGCGACGGTCAGGGCCGTCATGTTGACGATGCGCCGCACGGTGGCGGACGGCGTCAGCACGTGCACCGGCTTGGCCGCTCCGAGCAGCACCGGGCCGATGGCGATGCCGCCGCCGGCCGCCGTCTTCAGCAGGTTGTAGGAGATGTTGGCGGCGTCGATGTTGGGCAGCACGAGCAGATTGGCCTCGCCGGTCAGCGGGCTGTGCGGCATCAGCTGCTTGCGGTAGGCGGCATCCAGCGCGGTGTCACCGTGCATCTCGCCGTCGACCTCCAGCCACGGCGCGAGCTGCTGGATCAGTGCCAGCGTGTCGCGCATCTTCACGGCCGACGGGCAGTTGCTCGTGCCGAAGTTGCTGTGCGACAGCAGCGCGGCCTTCGGCGTCAGGCCGAAGCGGCACATCTCCTGGGCGGCCAGGATGGTGATCTCGGCCAGCTGTGCCGCATCAGGGTCGTAGTTGACGTGGGTGTCGACCAGCATGACCTGGCGGCCGGGCAGGATCAGCCCGTTCATGCAGGCATAGGTCTTGACCCCGGCACGCTTGCCGATGACCTGGTCGATGTATTGCAGGTGCGTGGCGGTCGTGCCCCAGGTGCCGCAGAGCATGCCGTCGACCTCGCCCTTGTGCAGCAGCATGGCGCTGATCAGCGTCAGGCGGCGGCGCATCTCGATCTTGGCGAGCTGCTGCGTGACGCCCTTGCGCTCGGTCATCTGCAGATAGGTCTGCCAGTAGTCGCGGTAGCGCTCGTCTTGCTCGACGTTGACGACGTCGTAGTCGCGGCCCTGCTGCAGCCGCAGGCCGAAGCGCTCACAGCGTTCGGCGATGACCTCGGGGCGGCCGACCAGCGTCGGGCGGGCCAGGTTTTCGTCGACGACGACCTGGGCCGCGCGCAGCACGCGCTCTTCCTCGCCCTCGGCGTAGGCGACGCGCTTGTTGGGCGCGCGCTTGGCTGCGGTGAAGATGGGCTTCATCGTGTTGCCCGAGGCGTAGACGAAGCTCTGCAGCTTCTCGCGGTAGGCGTCCCAGTCCTGGATCGGCCGCGCGGCCACGCCGGAGTCGGCAGCGGCCTTGGCGACGGCCGGTGCGATGCGCATCATCAGCCGCGGATCGAAGGGCTTGGGGATGAGGTACTCGGGGCCGAAGCTCAGCGTGGCGCCCACGTAGGCAGCGGCGACGACCTCGCTCTGCTCGGGCCTGGGCCAGCTCCGCAATGGCTTGCACAGCGGCGATCTCCATCTCGACGTTGATCGTCGTCGCGCCCGAGTCCAGCGCACCCCGGAAGATGTAGGGGAAACACAGGACGTTGTTGACCTGGTTGGGGTAGTCCGTGCGGCCCGTGGCCATGATCGCGTCGCTGCGGACCGACAGCACCTCTTCCGGCAGGATCTCGGGCGTCGGATTGGCCAGCGCAAAGATCAGCGGCTGCGCGGCCATCGTCGCCACCATGTCGGCCTTCAGCACGCCACCGGCCGACAGGCCCAGGAAGATGTCTGCACCGACGATGGCTTCCCGCAGGCTGCGCTGTGAGGTCGGCTGGGCGAAGACGGCCTTGTCCGGGTCCATCAACTCCGTGCGGCCTTCGTAGACCACGCCGGCCAGGTCGGTCACCCAGATGTTCTCGCGCGGCAGGCCGAGCTTGACGAGCAGGCCCAGGCAGGCCAGCGCCGCAGCACCCGCACCCGACGTGACCAACTTGACCTGCTTGATGTCCTTGCCGACGACCTTGAGGCCGTTCAGGAAGGCCGCGCCGACGACGATGGCCGTGCCGTGCTGGTCGTCGTGGAAGACGGGGATCTTCATGCGCTCGCGCAGCTTGCGCTCCACGTAGAAGCAGTCCGGCGCCTTGATGTCTTCGAGGTTGATGCCGCCGAAGGTCGGCTCCAGCGCGGCGATGCAGTCGACCAGCTTGTCGAGGTCGTTCTCGGCCACTTCGAGGTCGAAGACATCGATGCCGGCGAACTTCTTGAAGAGCACGCCCTTGCCCTCCATGACCGGCTTGGACGCCAGCGGCCCGATGTTGCCGAGGCCCAGCACGGCGGTGCCATTGGTGACGACGGCAACGAGGTTGCCGCGCGACGTGTAGCGGAAGGCGTTGGCCGGGTCGGCCACGATCTCTTCGCAGGCCGCGGCCACGCCGGGCGAGTAGGCCAGCGCGAGATCGTGCTGGTTGACGAGTTGCTTGGTGGCCGCGATGGCGATCTTGCCGGGCGTCGGGAACTCGTGATATTCCAGGGCCGCCTGGCGGAGCTGGGCGCGTTTTTCTTCTGAGCTGAGCATGGCGAGGTCACTGGTTCCGACGGGGCTGGAATCATGCCACCGCAGCCGCCTCGGGTCGCTGTGGATCTCCACAAGGTCTAATCGCGGCCATGGGCGAGTTCGATCTGATCCGGCGCTATTTCCAGCGCTCCGCGGGTGGTGGTGTCGAGGTGGGCGTGGGCGATGACTGCGCCGTGCTCGTGCCCACGCCGGGTGCGCGCTGGCTGGTGTCCAGCGACATGCTGGTCGAGGGCCGGCACTTCCTGTCCACTGTCGACCCGTCGCGGCTGGGCCACAAGGCGCTGGCCGTCAACCTGAGCGATCTGGCCGCCTGCGGTGCGACGCCGCGAGGTTTCACATTGGCGCTGGCGCTGCCGCGCGTCGACGAAGCCTGGCTGGCCGGCTTCGCGCGTGGCCTGTGGGCTCTGGCCGAAGCGCATGCCTGTCCGCTCATCGGTGGCGACACGACGCAGGGGCCGCTGAACCTCTGCATCACCATCTTCGGCGAGACGCCGCCGGGGCAGGCCCTGCTGCGCAGCGGCGCCCGCGTGGGCGACGAGATCTGGGTGTCCGGGCGGCTGGGCGATGCGCGGCTGGCGCTGGAGGTGTTCCGCGGCACGGTGGCGCTGGACGGCAGCGGCTTCGACAGCGTGCGTGCGGCGATGGAACTGCCGACACCGCGGGTTGCGCTGGGCCAGGCGCTGCGCGGCATCGCGACGGCGGCCATCGACGTGTCGGACGGCCTGCTCGGCGATCTCGGCCACATCCTTGCGGCCTCGCATGTTGGTGCCCGCCTCGACGTGGACGCCTTGCCGCGCAGCGCCGTGCTGGCCGCGCAGCCCGCCACACTTCAGCGCGAATGCCTGCTGGCCGGCGGCGACGACTACGAGTTGGTCTTCACGGCACCGGCCGGCGTGCGGCTCCCCGATGTGGGCGTGGCCTTGACGCGCATCGGCGTCGTTGAAGCCGAGTTCGGTCTTCGCGTTGTCGATGCGCGCGGCGCGACCGTCGAGCACGGTTTGCGGTCCTTCGACCACTTCAAATCATGAGCGGTGCACCCATTCGCCCGACGCCGGTTTTCATGCTGCGCCACCCGGCACGCTGGATCGCGTTCGGCTTCGGCAGCGGCCTGAGCCCGAAGGCGCCGGGCACCGTCGGCACGCTGTGGGCCTGGCTCGTGTTCGCCGTCATCGCGCCGTGGATGAACGACCTCGCCTGGGGGCTGCTGATCGGCTTGGGCACCCTCGTCGGCTGGTGGGCCTGCACGCGCACGGCGCGCGACATGAACACGCCCGATCCGGGCGCCATCGTCTGGGACGAGGTGCTGGCCTTCTGGCTCATCCTTTGGCTGATCGCACCTGTCGGCTGGCTCGGCCAGCTCATCGCCTTCGGCTTGTTCCGCTTCTTCGACGCGGCCAAGCCCGGGCCGGTGGGTTGGGCGGACCGGCTCTTCAAGGGCGAGCGCGGCGCGCCCGTCGGCTGGGCGCAGGGTTGGGGCATCCTGTTCGACGATTTCGTCGCGGCCGGCTGTACGCTTGCCGTCATTGCGCTCTACCGTTTCCTGATGGGGTGATGCCATGCTTGCAGACGACCACGAATTGATCGACCGCATCGCCGTCGCGCTGATCCAGCGGCGCGAGCACATCGGCACGGCCGAATCCTGCACCGGCGGCCTCATCGCGGCGGCCTGCACCAGCCTGGCCGGTTCCAGCCAGTGGTTCGAGCGCGGCGTCGTCAGCTACAGCGACCAGTCCAAGACCGAGTTCCTCGGCGTGCCCAAGGCGCTGATCTCGCTGCACGGCTCGGTCAGCGCGGAGGTGGCCGAGCACATGGCGCGCGGCCTGCTGGCCCATGCGCCCATCGACTGGGCGCTGTCGGTCACCGGCATCGCCGGACCCACGGGCGGCAGCGCGGCCAAGCCGGTCGGCACGGTCTGGCTGGCCCTGGTGCATGCGGGTCGGCCCGCCAAGGTCTGGCGCGAGAACTTCGAGGGTGATCGCCACGCGGTGCGGGCGCAGACGGTGACCGCGGGGCTGACGGCGCTCTGTGACGCGCTGGAAGATCGGGACAACTAGCCGCGTGCCGGGCCGCCCCAAGCGCGGCTGCATCCCCGTGGTGGACCGCCCGAGGGCTCCCGGGCGGGGGGTCAGTCAGCCGAGCTTGGCCATCAGGCTCTCGGCCGTGACAGCCGAGATGTCGGGCGGCTGCCAGCCTTGGGCCCAGGCGATGAACTGCTCCTGCGGCATGGGCTTGCAGATGTAGTAGCCCTGGCCCTCGTCGCAGCCCAGCCGGGCCAGCATGGCCCAGGCCTTGATCGTCTCCAGGCCCTCGGCGACGACGGTCAGCCCGAGGTTGTGCGCCAGCTCGATGGTCGAGCGCACGATGCGCGCGTCGTCCAGGTCGCGCTCCATGGCCATGACGAAGCTCTTGTCGATCTTCAGCTCATCCACCGGCAGGCGCTTCAGGTAGGCCAGCGACGAATAGCCGGTGCCGAAGTCGTCGATGGACAGCTTGAAACCCATCGCGTGCAGATGCTCCAGCGTGGACAGCGCCCGCTCGGGATCGTCCATGATGGCGCTCTCGGTGATCTCCAGGCACAGCGACGCCGCGGGCACCTGCAGCGGGGCCATCATGGCCTCGATCTTGCCCGGCAGGTCCTGGTCCATCAGGTCGCGGGTGGACAGGTTGACCGACAGCCGCAGCGTGAGGCCGGCGTCCGCCGCCTGGCGCGCGAACTTGGCCGCGCTCGCCAGCACCCAGGCGCTGAGCAGGCGGATGAAACCGGTCTGCTCGGCAAACGGGATGAACTGCATCGGCGGCACCAGGCCGCGCGTGGGGTGTTGCCAGCGCACCAGCGCCTCGGCGCCGACGACGCGGCCTTGCGCGAGGTCGATCTTGGGCTGCAGGAACATGCGCAGCTCGTCGCCCTCGACGGCATGGCGCAGCTCAGTCAGCAGCGACAGCGACTCCTGGCTGCCGGCGTCCAGCTGGGCGTGATAGATCAGGCTGCCGCACTGCCGGGTCTTGGCCGCGTACATCGCCAACTCGGCGCGGCCCAGCAGCAGGTTGACGTCGGCGCCATGCTCGGGGAAGAGGGCGATGCCGATGCCGGCACCCAGGTCGATGGTCTCGTTGTCGATCTGCAGCGGGCGCTCGAAGTCCTTCAGGATCGCGAGAGCTGCCTCGCTGGCGGCGTGCGCGTCGGTGTGGGCCAGCAGCACGGCGAACTCGTCGCCCGACAGCCGCGCGAGCACCGAATGCGCCGGCGCGCACAACGCCTGCAGCCGCTCGGCCACCGACTGGAGCAGCCGGTCACCCACCTCGTGGCCGAGCACATCGTTGACGTGCTTGAAGCGGTCCAGGTCCAGCATCAGCACGGCGCCCGGCGTGTCGCTGTTGATGAGGTGGTGCTGCAGGAACTCGGCGAAGCGTGCGCGGTTGGGCAGCAGCGTCAGCTGGTCCACATAGGCCAGGTTGTTGACGAGGGCGTCGCGGCGGCGGATGCCCTCGCGCATGTTCTCCAGTGCCAGCGCCAGTTTGCGCACCTCGTCCAGGTTCGATGTGGACGGCACGGGCGTGTCGTAGTCGCCACTCTCCAGCCGCCGCGCCGATGCCGACAGCGCGGTGATGGGGTTGCTGATGCCGCGCGCCATCAGCACGCTCACCAGCGCGAAGACGGCCACGCCCAGCAGCGTCAGGCCGAGCAGCACGAGCTGCAGCTGCTGGTAGGGCGCCAGGGCCGCGTCCAGCGAGCGCAGCAGCAGCACACCCAGCGGCTGTTCGCCACCGATCAGCGGCACGAAACGGGCGCGCATGCGCTCGCCGGCCAGCTCGAAGACGCCGTCCATCGGCGCTTCGCGACCCAGGCCGGCGCGCAGCGCCACGGCCGCGCCGTCTTCGAGGTTGTCGACGATGCTTAGCCAGGGCTTGGCCGGGCTCTGCAGCAGCACCACGCTCTGCAACTCGGACAGGGCCTTCAGGTCGTCCAGCACCTCGCGGTCCAGCGCGAAGGCCATCAGCACCCAGCCCACCGGTGCCGGCGTGCGCACCTGCACGGCGACGACCTGGTAGACATGGCTGCCCTGCACCGCCAGCGCCGCGCCCTCGTTGCTCTGGATGAGCTGGCGCAGCGCCGTGCCGAAGGAGGCCGAGCCGTCGCGCGTGGCGGCGACGAGGTGCTGCTGGTCGTCGAAGTAGGCGACGACCGAGGCGCCGACGCGCTCGCCCTGGTTGACGAGGGCGTCCTTGATGGTTTCGACCGTGTCGGATTCAGCCAGCGACAGGCCCACCGTGCTGCGAAAGCCGTAGTCCTTGGCCAGCAGCTCGGCCGCGTCGCGCAGCTTGCCCGCGCGCTGGTCCAGCAGGCGGCGCAGCACGCGCTCGCCGGTCTGCAACTCGGCGGCGAGCGATTCCTCGGCGTTGTGGGTGATGCTGGCGTGGATGGCGAAGAAGCTGACGAGCTGCACGACCAGCAGCAACGCCAGGAAGAGGGCGACGATGCGCCCCTCGAGGCGGCGCAGATTCAGCCAGGCTGGCCAGCGCATTGCGGTCTTGTCACTCGCCGAGGGTCAGGGCCACGGTGCCCCCGCCCGCCGGCACGTCGAGCTTGACGCTCTGCAGCGTGGGCGACTTCTGGCCGCCGTGCCAGGCCTTGACGACATGCTCACCCGCCGGCAGGTCGAACGCCACCTGGCCCCTGTCGTCGGTGCGCCCGAAGGTGGGCGTGTCGACGACGACGATGTGGGCGCTCATGCGGTCGTGGATGTTGCAGCCCAGCGTGGCGATGCCGGGCTTGTCAAACACGACGGGTTCGGTCGGCGTGCCGGAGTAGAGCTTGATGTCGATGACCTTGATCGGCGAGAACGAGTAGACGTGATGCCGCACGGTGTCGAAGTTCGGGAAGTTGACGGCCGTGCCGGTCTGCACGACGAGCAGTTGAGGCGTGAACTGGCGCTCGCGCTGGCCCATCTCGGCCTTGGCCGTGGTGGTCTTGCCGGTGCGGCCCTTGACCTCGATGGCCACGGCGGCGCCGGCCAGCGGCTGGCCGTTCGGCCCACGCAACTGCACGGTTACCGGCACGGCCTGGGCGGCAAGCGAGCCCAGCGCGAGGGCGGCGAGGATGAGGTGGCGGACAGGGTGGCGATCAGGCATCGTCATGGTGGCATGGGGCTCCCGCCCCGACGATAGCCCAATCGGGCTCAGCGGGCAGCCAGAACAGCCCCAATTTTACCGCTGGCGGCTTCCCCCAGCATCAAGGCCAGGCGGCGCAGTGCGGCCCAGGGGTCGGATGGCCAGTCCGGGTGACGCAGGCCCTTGACGAGGCCGTCGCACACCTGAGCGGCCTGGACGAGGGCGCCGGCCTGGAATGCGTCCAGCCGCGGCGCGATGCGCTCGATGAGGCGTTCCTTGGCGCCCCAGACGCGCGCCTCGCGCAGCGCCAGCGGTAACGGCTTGCCGGCGTCCAGCGCGGCGCGCACGCGGGCCAGGGCGCGAGCGTCCTCGGCCAGCGTCCAGTGCACCAGCACCGCGGCCTCGCCCTCGGCCTCCAGGCCGTCCAGCATGCGCAGCATGCGCGGCACGGCGCCCGACAGCACGGCCTCGCTGAGCTTGAAGACGTCAAACCGCGCCACGTCCAGCACGGCGGCCTCGATCTGTTCCAGCGTCAACTCGCCCTTGGGGTGCAGCAGTGCGAGCTTTTGCAGTTCCTGGTGGGCGGCCAGCAGATTGCCCTCGACGCGATCGGCAAAGAAGGCCAGCGCCTTCTGTCCGTCCTCACCCTCGGGCACGGACTGGCCCTGGGCCTTCAGGCGCTGGGCCAGCCAGGCCGGCAGCAGGCGGCGTTCGACGGGCTCGACGCGGATGGAGCAGCCGTTGCCGTCCAGCGCCGTGAACCAGGCGCTGGAGAGCTGGGTCTTGTCCAGGCGCGGCAGCGTCACGAGGGTCAGCACATCGTCAGGCGCGGCTTGCGCGTAACGCTGCAAGGCCTCGGAGCCGTCCTTGCCCGGCTTGCCGCTGGGGATGCGGATCTCGATGAACTGGCGGTCGGCAAACAGGCTCATGGCCTGCGCGGCGGCCAGCACGGGCGCCCAGTCGAAGTAGGCGCCGGAGACGATGAAGATCTGCCGCTCGCCAAAGCCGTTGGCACGCGCGGCGGCGCGGATCTGGTCGGCCGCCTCCTGGGCGAGCAGGGGCTCGTCGCCGTGGACCGTGTAGATGCGGGCCAGGCCCTTGCTCAGGTGGCCGGCAAGGGCCTCGGCGCGGAGCTGCATCTCAGCGCCGCCCGGCCGCCCGAAGGCGCTGAGGCGCCCCCTCGGGGGGCAGGACGCGAAGCGGACGTAGGGGCCTCATGTCGGCAGCTTCACGGCCGCGAGCCGGCGCATGACCTGGGCGATGGCGTCGGAGTGCATCGCGCCGTAGAGATTGGCGGCCTCCTGCTCCTTGGCCAGGGCCGCGGTCTCGGTGAAGTTCATGTCGCGTGTCAGGCGCAGCTCGACCTTGGGCACCAGCAGCTCGCCGCTGGCCGTGCGGATCATGTAGTCGAACTGCAGGCGCAGCTGGAATTCGCGCACCTGGCCGACGCTGGTGGACGCGACGACGGTGCGGTCGCGGTGTTCGCGCAGCGCCTCCAGCACGACCTGGGCGCGGGCCGGGTCGTCGATCAGCTGCACCGGCGTGCGCTTGACCTGGCGCCGCAGGCCGGCGGCCAGCGGCGACTCCGGCGGGAAGCCGACGAGCGCCAGTGTCTGGAAGGACAGCACCGGCTCGTGGCGCAGCTCGAAGCCGCAGCCGGTGAGGGCTGCGAGGCTGAGCAGGGCGAGGCGGCGGTCCATCAGACGACGATGTTCACCAAGCGGCCAGGGACGATGACGACCTTCTTGGGCGCCTTGCCTTCGCTGAACTTCGCGAATTCCGGGTTGGCCAACGCCGCAGCTTCGATGGCGGCCTTGTCGGCGCTCGCCGGCACCTTGACCGCGCCGCGCAGCTTGCCGTTGACCTGCAGCATCAGCTCGATCTCGTCCTGCACCAGCGCAGCCTCGTCGACCGTGGGCCAGGGCGCGTCGAGCAGGTCGCCGAGTTCGGCGGCGAAGCCGAGGTCCTGCCAGAGCTGGTGGGCGATGTGGGGCGTGGCTGGATAGAGCACGCGCAGCAGCACCGAGAAGCCGTCGCGGATGGCGGCCGACTGGCCCTCAGCCTTGAAGCCTTCCAGCGCATTCAGCAGCTTCATCGCGCCGGAGACGACGGTGTTGTACTGCATGCGCTCGTAGTCGTAGCTGACCTGCTTGAGCACGTTGTGCACTTCACGGCGCAGCGCCTTTGCCGTCGCCGTTCAGCGCGGCGAAATCCTTGCCGCCGGCCTTGATCGCATCGACGTTGCGCGCGCCGAAGTTCCACACGCGCTTCAGGAAGCGGTGTGCGCCTTCGACGGCGGCGTCGTTCCACTCCAGCGTCTGTTCCGGCGGGCTCGCGAACATGACGAACAGGCGGGCCGTGTCGGCGCCGTACTGGTCGATCAGCGCCTGCGG
>CAUJSJ030000085.1:0-5229 GCA_963422775.4 uncultured Roseateles sp. | reverse complement strand
AAAGATCGCCCTTGTCGGGCAGTTCCAGCTCGAAGCCCGCGCCGCGCCCCTGCAGGCCGGCCACCAGGCGCAGCCGCCCGCCCAGGCGCCGGGCGGCCTGGGCCGCGATGGCCAGGCCCAGGCCCGAGCCCGGCTGGGTCTCGCCGGGGCCGCGCCAGAAGCGGTCGAACAGCCGCTCGCGCGCGGCCGCGGGGATGCCCGGGCCGTCGTCCAGCACCGTCAGCCGCGGCGGTGCGGCGGCCAGGCGCACTTCCACCTGGCCGCCTTCGGGCGTGTAACGCAGCGCGTTGTCCAGCAGGTTCTGCAGCACATGGATCAGCGCGTTGCGGTCGCCGTGCCAGCGCAACTGCTCGGTGCCTTCCAGCGCGAGCTGCTGGCCCTTGGCGCGGGCCTGGGCATGGACCTGGGCGACCTGCTCGGCGGCAAGCTCGGCGAGGTCCAGCGCCTGGGCCGGGCGGTCGTCGCGGTCCAGCAGGGCCAGGTCCAGCAACTGCTGCGAGAGGTGGGCCGTGCGCCGCAGCGTGGCCAGCAGGTCGGCCGCGCTGGCCTGCCGGCGTGGCGCGTCCGCCGCCTCCAGCAGCAAATGGGTCTGGGCCGCCAGGGCCGCCAGCGGCGTGCGCAGCTCATGGGCGGCGTCCTGCACGAAGGCGCGCTCCAGCGCCATGCGTTCGTCCAGGCGGGCGATCAGCGCGTCGAAGGCGCGGCCCACGGGCTGCAGCTCGGCATAGCGCAGGTCCTGGCCCAGCGGTTGCAGTGCGCCGCGTGGGTCCATGCCGGCCATGCGGGCGGCAAAGCGGCGCAGAGGCTTGAGGCCGCTGCGCACCACCAGCCACAGCGGCAAGGCCAGCAGCGGCAGGGCGATCAGCAGTTGCACGAGCAGCTCGCCGGCCTGCCAGCGCAGCAGCGTCATGTCGTCGGGCAGGGTCTCCTGCAGCTCCAACCGCCATTGCCGGCCCTGCAGCTCGACGCGCGTGGCCGTACCTTCGCCCGGCGGTGCCGCCTCGGGCAGCGTCACCAGGAGCCGCCCCTGCTCGTCCCAGAGCCGAACGCGCAGCGGCGGCAGGGCCATTGGCTGCTGTTGGCGCTCGTGGTTCAGCTGCTGCACGAAGCTGGTCAGCGCCTGGGTGGCGGCGGCCCGGTCGGGCAGGCTGTCCAGCATGTGCAGCATCACCTGCGCCAGGGGCCGCGTGCCGGCGTCCTGCGACTGGCGCTTGATGTCCCAGACGTTGAAGCCGGTCAGCAGCACGGCCACGCCGGCCAGGGCGGCCAGCAGTGTGAGCACGAGGCGACGGGTGAGGGTGCGGGGGCCGAGACCGATGCCGAGACCGAGCAGGGGCCTCAAGGCAGGGACTCCAGCCAGTAGCCCACGCCGCGCAGCGTGCCGATGCGTTCCGTGCCGATCTTGCGACGCAGATTGCTCACGTGCATCTGCAGGGCCGTGAGGTTGAGGGCGTCGCCCAGGGGCTCCAGGCGTTGGGCGAGCTGGTGGCGGGGCACGACCTGGCCGCCGGCCTGGGCGAGGGCGCCGAGCAACTGGTACTCGCGCGGCGACAGCGGCAGCACCTCACCGTGCAGCAGGGCGCGGGCCCGGCCGGGCTGCAGCACGAGGGCGCCGAAATGCCAGTCCTCGCTGCTCTGCTGGGCGCTGCGCCGGCCCACCGCGCGCAGCCGGGCCAGCAGCTCGGGCACTTCGAAGGGCTTGACCAGGTAGTCATCGGCGCCGGCGTCCAGCCCGTCCAGGCGCTGCGCCAGCGCGCCCTGGGCGGTGATGACAAGCACGGGCGTGGCGTGCTGCGCCTGCCGCCACCGCCGCAGCAGGTCCAGGCCGCTGCCGTCGGGCAGGCCCAGGTCCAGCAGCACGGCCTCGACGCCGGCGTCCGCCAGGCTGTGCGGCACGTCGGCCGCGCGCCTGATCCACAGGCAGCCGTGTCCGGCATCCAGTAGGGCGCGGTGCAGCGCGGCGCCGAGGTCCAGGTCGTCTTCGATCAGCAGCACCAGCATGGGCGGGGGAGGGGGCGGGCGCATCAGGGAACGGGCAGCATATCGGCAGTCCATAGAATCCCGCCCATGAGCTATCAGGTCCTGGCCCGCAAATACCGCCCGCAGAGTTTTGAGCAGCTCGTCGGGCAGGAGCATGTCGTGCAGGCCCTCGCCAATGCTTTGACGCAGGGGCGCCTGCACCACGCCTACCTGTTCACCGGCACGCGCGGCGTCGGCAAGACGACGGTGTCGCGCATCCTCGCCAAGAGCCTGAACTGCGTGGGGCCGGACGGCACGGGCGGCATCACCGCCAAGCCTTGCGGCGTGTGCCACGCCTGCCGGGACATCGATTCGGGCCGCTTTGTCGACTATGTGGAGCTGGACGCGGCGTCCAACCGCGGCGTCGAGGAAATCTCGCAGCTGCTGGACCAGGCCGTCTACAAGCCGGTCGTCGGGCGCTTCAAGGTCTACATGATCGACGAAGTGCACATGCTGTCCAACACCGCCTTCAACGCGATGCTCAAGACGCTGGAAGAGCCGCCGGACTACCTGAAGTTCGTGCTCGCCACGACCGACCCGCAGAAGGTGCCGGTCACCGTGCTGTCGCGCTGCCTGCAGTTCAATCTGCGCCCGATGGCGGCGGCGGACGTGCAGATGCACCTGGGCAACGTGCTGGGTGCCGAGAACGTGCCGGCCGAGCCGGGTGCGCTGCGGCTGCTGTCCCGTGCGGCGCGTGGCTCGATGCGCGATGGGCTGTCTCTGACCGACCAGGCCATTGCCTTCGGCGCGGGGGCGCTCACTGAAGCCGGCGTGCGCCAGATGCTGGGCAGCGTGGATCGCGGCCATGTCGTGGCCATCGTCGATGCGCTGGCGGCGGCCAGCGGCGAGGCTGTCGTCGCGCAGGCCGATGCGCTGCGCGGCGCGGGCCTGTCGGCCGCCGGCACGCTGGAGGACCTGGCCACGCTGCTGCAGCAGATGGCCCTCGCCCAGGCCGCGCCCACGGCGCTGGACGATGCTGACAACGAGACCGCCGAGATCCGCCGCCTGGCCGCTGCGCTGCCGGCCGACGAGATCCAGTTGATGTACAGCATGGCCCTGCACGGCCGCGCCGAGCTGCACCTGGCGCCGGACGAGTACGCGGGCCTGTTGATGGTGCTGCTGCGCATGCTGGCCTTCCGGCCGGCGGGCACGCAGCCCAAGCAAGTCAGGGCTGCCGCCCTGGTGCGGCCGGCGGCGGTGGCCAAGGCCGTCGTGGCGGTGCCGCTGCCCAAGGTGGCGCCGCCCGCGCCGGTCGCCGCTCCTGTTGCCACCCCTGTCGCAGCATCCAAGGCTTTTGCGCCGGCGCCTGTTGTCGAGGCGCCCAGGGTGGCCGAGCCCGCTGCGCCCAAGCTCAGCGATCGCCTGCGCCCCAAGCCGGTCGAACCCCAGGCCCAGGCCGAGGACGCCATGGACTTCGATGGTGCGCCGCCCGACGACGCGCCTCCGCCGTGGATGGATGCGGACGACGTGCCTGCACCGGCCCCGGCCGCTGCCCGCGAAGCCGACGCCCCGCGCCGCGCCGAGCTGCGCGAGACGCCCGAAGGCGCGCAATGGGCCGAGCGCATCGCGGCGCTCAACCTCGTCGGCATGACTGGCGAACTGGCTCGGCAGGTCCCAGGCGCTCGGCTGCGCCAGCGTCGATGGCCGCGAGGTCTGGACGTTGCGCGTCGAACGTGAATCGCTGCGCGCACCCGCCCTGGTGGCCAAGCTGGAAGCGGCGCTCGACGCCAGGCTGGCCATCGAGGCCGGCGTCGCCGAAGACTCCATCGCGCTGCGCACGGTGGCGCGCGCCGAGGCCCAGCAGCGCGCGGCCGAGGAGCTGGCCGCCCAGCATCCGATGACGCGCACGCTGCTCTCCCAATTTCCTTCGGCGCGCATCCTGCCGGGCTCCGTGCAGCCGCTGACTCCCACGCCATGAGAGGGTAAGAGGCAATCCGACATGCCCGCCCGGTCTCGCCAAAACACCCTACTCGTCGTTGCAAATGCTCGCCGTAGCCCCAGCTACGGCTGCGCTTTGCGCCTAGATTGGGGCGCCTTGGCGAACCCTTTCGGGCACGCCGGATTCCCTCTTACCCTCTGACAAGGACACGATCATGATGAAAGGCCAACTCGCCGGCTTGATGAAGCAAGCCCAGGCGATGCAGGACAACCTGAAGAAGGCGCAGGAAGAGCTCGCCCACATCGAGGTCGAGGGCCAGAGCGGCGCCGGCCTCGTCAAGGTCGTCATGACCTGCAAGAACGAGGTCCGCCGCGTCACCATCGACCCCAGCCTGCTGGCCGATGACAAGGACATGCTGGAAGACCTCGTCGCCGCCGCCTTCAACGACGCCGTGCGCCGCGCCGAAGCGACAAGCGGCGAGAAGATGGGCAAGCTGACGGCCGGCATGCCCATGCCCCCGGGCATGAAGTTCCCGTTTTGATCTCGACTTGACCGCGCTCGAGACCCTGATCGAGGCGCTCAAGCGCCTGCCCGGCGTGGGCCAGAAGTCGGCCCAGCGCATGGCCTATCACCTGCTGCAGCATGACCGGCTGGCCATGCCACGCCTGGCCGACGCGCTGACGGCTGCGGGCGAGCGCATCAAGCACTGCGACCGTTGCCACACCTTCAGCGAGACGCCGATCTGCAGCGTCTGTGCTGACACTGAGCGCGATGCGCACCTGCTGTGCGTCGTCGAGACGCCGGCCGACCAGGCGGCGCTGGAGCGCACCGCCTCCTACCGCGGCTACTACTTCGTGCTGCTCGGGCGGCTGTCGCCGCTGGACGGCGTGGGCACGCGCGAGATCGGCGCGGCCGAGTTGCTGGCGCGGGCCTCTGAAGAAGGCGTCGAGGAGGTCATCCTCGCCACCAGCTTCACCGCCGAAGGTGAGGCCACGGCCCATGTGCTGGCCGAGGCGCTGCGCGCGCGTGGCATCCGGTCGACGCGGCTGGCGCGCGGTGTGCCGGTGGGGAGCGAGCTTGAATACGTGGACCTGGGCACCATCGCCCACGCCCTGACTGATCGACGTTGAAGGACGCCTCGATGACCATCGCTCAACTCTGCCTGCTCGTGGCCTGCGCGCTGCCCATCGTCTGCGCGGGGCTGGCCAAGTCCAAAGGCTTCGGCAAGCGCCGCCGCGACGGGGGCTTCGACAACAACCAGCCGCGCGAATGGCTGGCCAATCTGGACGGCTGGCAGGCGCGGGCGAACGCGGCCCAGGCCAACAGCTGGG
>CAUJSJ030000084.1:0-3444 GCA_963422775.4 uncultured Roseateles sp. | reverse complement strand
GACCTGCCGCTGGCCACCGGCGGATCGTTGAACTCCATGTGCAGGGCCAGCGTGCTCGGCGGGTGGGCGCCGTCCTCGTCGGTGGGCGTGACGCTGACCGTGTAGTTGCCGTCTGCGCCTGCGTAGGTGTGGGTCAGGCTGCCCGGGTTGCCTGCGACGGTCTCGATGCTGCCATCGCCCCAGTCGACGAGCAGCGAGGGTGATGGTGTCGGTGCCGGGGTCGGGTGACCGTGTAGGGTGAAGGTGTAGGCCTGGCCTGCAATACCGCTGGCCGCTGCCCGGCGCCGTGAAGACGAGCTGGGGATCGACGTCCTTGACCTCGATCTTGAAGGTGGCGTCGGCCGTGCGGTTGGGGCTGCCGCCGTCGCTGACGCGCACGAGGACGTCCACGCTCGCGGCGCCGTCGGCCGCGCGTCCACTTGAACAGGCCCGTGCTGGCGTCGAGTGTCGCGCCCACCGGGCCGCTGAGCAGCGTCCAGGTCTTGCCCGGGCCGTCGGGGGTCGGTGGCGGTGAGCTGGACCTGGAGGCTGGCTGCCCTCAAGGACCTGTTGAACGCCCACCGGCGCATTGACGGGCGGATCGTTGACGTTGACGACCGTGAGGCTGTAGGTGGCCGTGGCCGAGGTCTCCGACGTTGCCGGCCGTGCCGTCGGGGTCCACCCACCGTCCTTGACGCGCCAGGTGAAGCTGTCGGCGCCGGTGTAGCCGGCGGTCGGCGTGTAGACCCAGGCGCCGCCGGCACCCTGGGTGATGCTGCCGTGCAGCGGGCCGGTGACGAGTTCGAAGTTGAGGTTGGCGCGCGCGGTCCTCCACGTCGGTCGCGTCCAGCAGCAGGTTGAGGCTGCCGTTCTCGTTGACGTTGGCGGATTGGTTCAGCACCGCAGGCGCGGTGTTGACCGGCGTCACGTTGAGGGTGATCTGGGCCGAGGAGACCCCGGTCTTGCCGTCATCGACCTTGAAGATGAAGCTGTCCGGGCCGTTGTAGTTGGCGTCGGGTGTGTAGGTCAGCTGGTGGGTGGTGGGGTCAATGGCCGACAGCGTGCCGTGCTGCACATCGGTCGGCGGGATGGAATAGCCCAGCGTGTCGCCATCGGCGTCCGCGGCGGCCAGCGTGATGAGCAGGCTGCCGTTCTCGGCCAGGGTGACGGTGGGCCGGCGCGGCCACCGGCGCATGGTTGGTGGTGCGGTCGACGGTGAAGGTGCGGACGTAGTCGCCACCCGGCGTGCCGTTGGCGTCACCGTCCAGCGGGTTGCCGGCGGTGTCGAAGATGGCCTTGGTGCCTGACAGCGTGAGGCGGTACTTGCCCTCGGCCAGCAGGCCGCCGAAGTTCAGCGTCAGCTTGGTCTCGGGGAAGGAGTAGAACGGCGTGACCTTGACGATGACGTCGTCGCCGGTGTCGAACGTGCCGTCGGCGCCGGCGCCGCGCAACTCGTAGTTGGCCGGGCTGCGGGCGGAGACGCCGTTGAGCGACTCGCTGAACTCGACCTGCACCGCCGAGAAAGCCAGCGCCGTCTTGCCGCCGTTGACCGGCAAGCTGCGAGATGCTGACGACCTGCGGGCCGGTGGTGTCGCCGGACGAACCCTGGAACTCGTAGGCGCCGATGTCGTAGTAGACGAGGCCAGGCGTGGGCGTCCACAACAGCGAGTTGGCGCTGGCAAGGCTGGACTGGCCGTCGTAGCCGGCCAGCACATAGGCCGTGCCGTTGCCCGCCGAAACGCCGACGGTGGGCGTGAGGCCGGTGTTGCCGGCGCCGTAGTCGAAGCGGATCTTGCCGTCGGAGAACAGCGTCATCGCCACGTTGACGTCGGTGCTCGTTCCCTGCAGCTTGGCGGCCCAGCGCACGGTGATGCTGTTGGCCGTCTGCGTGACGAAGATGTCCCTTGCCGGCGGGGCCGGTGTCCAGGTCATCCCACAACGCTGCGATGCGCGCGTTGCTCACCAGCACGTCGGTGGTGTTGGCGTTGCCGTAGTAGTAGTCGGAGTCCCCGGCGGTCTCGAACTGGACGTAGCCGTTCACGTTGACCCACATCTTGGTGTAGGTCTTGCCGTAGAACGTGAAGTTGAAGCCCAGGGCCTGCTCGAAGGCGCCGTCGCTGCGTGCGGAAGTTCTTGGCCGTGCCGCCGGCGGTGAAGAGGCTGGCGCCCTGGTCGGCCGGCACGAAGAGGTCCCAGCCCGCGCCCTTGTCGGCCACATCGGGGTCGTTGCGGCGGTCGCGGCCTTCGATGTCCTTGGCCGGCGACAGGTAGGCATTGCCGGCGTCGATGGCCGGCGAGTAGGCGTCGAGCTCGAAGTTGTCGTCGAAGCCGTTGCCGGTGGACACGCCCTGCTCGCCGAGGATGTTGTCGGCGCCGTCGACGTCCAGCAGCAGCGGGTTGCCGGTCTGGGAGTTCGCGTCCTTGCCGCTGGCGGCCTGCCAGGCGGCGAGCGTCGCTTGCGTCGCACCGTTCCACAGGCCGATGAAGGCGTTGGCGGCCGGGCCGCGGTAGAGCAGGTTGTTGTTGCTCTGGAAACCGACCTGGCTGTTGGCGTCCACGCTGATGCCATAGCCGGCATCGACGCGCAGGATGTTGTTCACCAGCAGCACGTTGCTGGCGCTACCCGTCAGGCGGATGCCCTCGCCACCGTCTGCAGGATGGTGTTGTTGTACAGGCCGTCACCGCTTTCGATGGTGTGGCCGCCCTGCACCCGCACGCCCTGGTTGGTGTTGGCGTAGATGATGTTGTTGACGATGCGGCTGTAGCCCGTGTCGATGACGCCGACCGAGTTGCTGTAGATGCGGTTGCCCTCCAGCGTGTCGTCGTAGACCTGCAGGCCGGTCGTGTTGGCATAGACGGAGTTGCCGCGCAGCGTCGTGCCGTACTGGCCATCGAAGCCCGTGCCGTTGTGGTGGATGAGGTTGCCCTCGATCAGCGTGCTGCCGTAGTAGCTCTGGATGCCGTAGCTGGCCTGGTTGTAGACCTCGTTGTTGCGCAGCACGGCGTTGGTGACCGAGTAGACGTACAGCCCGACCGAGCTGTTGTCGTGCACGCGGTTGTCCACGGCCAGGTTGTTGTTGCCGGCATAGAAGTACAGGCCGGTCTGGTTGTTGCGGATGTCGTTGCCCTGGACGGTGTTGTTGCTGCCGCTCTCGATATAGATGCCGCGCTGTGCGTTGTTGCGCAGCACGTTGTCCACGAAGAGGTTGCCGTCGTTGGTGTTGCCGACCCAGATGCCGTCGTTGGTGTTGCTGCTGACATCGTTGGCGCGCAGCGTGTTGTTGTCGCTGTCGACGTTGGCATCGAACACGACGCCGTAGGCGGCACCGGTGATGCCCAGGTGGTCGACGGTGACGTTGTCGGCGCCGGAGAACTCCAGCGTGTAGGCGCCGGTGTTGGTGTTGCCGCGGCTGAGGGTTGCGGTGTGGCCGAGGCTGCCCGGGCCGCTGATCTGCACGCCGGAGT
>CAUJSJ030000083.1:0-7134 GCA_963422775.4 uncultured Roseateles sp. | reverse complement strand
TGGTACGGCAATTCCTGATGCAGATGGCTGTAGATCTTCTCGCGTGTGATCTCGGCCGCCAGATGCCGCATCGGCGCATCCGACATCTGGTCTTCGGGATAGAGGAACGGTCCCGCAGGCACCAGCTTGGCCAGCGCCTGGCGCAGATCGTCGACGCCGTCGCCCGACAGCGCCGAGATCATGAAGGTGTGCTCGAAGCGCATCCGCTCATTGGCGGCCTGCGCCAGCGCCAGGAGCTTCTCGCGCTGAACCAGGTCGACCTTGTTCAGCACCAGGATCTTCGGGTGCGCGACGGTCTCGAGCTTGGCCAGGATCGCGTTGGCCTCTTCGTCGATGCCCGACTTGGCATCGAGCAGCACGCAGACCAGATCGGCGTCGTGGGCGCCGCTCCAGGCGGTCGAGACCATGGCGCGGTCGAGCCGGCGCCGCGGCGCGAAGATGCCGGGCGTATCGACCAGGATGATCTGCGCGTTGCCCTCGATCACGATGCCGCGGATCAGCGCGCGCGTGGTCTGCACCTTGCGCGACACGATGGTGACCTTGGAGCCCACCAGCGCGTTGACCAGCGTCGACTTGCCGACATTGGGTGCACCGATCAGCGCGACGAAGCCACAGCGCGTCGCGTCTCCCTGCCCTTTGGTCTCGTCAGTCATTGGTACCGACGCCTTCACGCTCGATCATCGCGGATGCTGCTGCCTTCTCTGCCGCGCGCTTGTTGCCGCCGAGGCCCTCGGCGGAGGCGAGGCCCGGCAGATCAACCGCAACGCGGAATTGTGGATCATGGTGCGGGCCGGTGCGTTCGACCTCGCGATAGACCGGCGTCGGCAATCCCTTGCCTTGCGCCCATTCCTGCAACACGGTCTTGGGATCGCGCAACGGCCGGCGCAGCTTGTGCATCCGCTCGGTCCAGTTGCGCTCGACGAACTGGCGCGCGGCCTCGTAGCCGCCGTCGAGGAAGATCGCGCCGATCACCGCCTCGCAGATGTCGCCGAGCACGGATTTGCGCAGCCGCGCGCCCTCGACCGCCTTCACCATACCGAGCTTGATGTCGTCGAGCAGCCCGAGCGACTTGGCGACGTCGGCGCAGCTCTCCTTGCGCACGAGGTCGGCGAGCCGCTTCGACAGTTCGCCCTCATCGGCCTTCGGAAACGCCCGGAACAACATGTCCGAGACGATCAGCCCGAGCACGTGATCGCCGAGGAATTCCAGCCGCTGGTAGCTGTCGGCGCGGTTGCGAGTGGCCGGCTTAAGCGCGGAGACGTGGGTGAACGCGGTGGTCAGCAGCGCAGCGTCGGCGAACGTATAGCCGATCCGCGCTTCGGTGCCTGCGATCGCGGCCTTCGCTTCGGCAGCCTTGGCCGCCTTGCTGCGTCGCTTCTTCGGCGCGGCCGTGCTCTCGGCGGCAGACGTCTGGCTCGGCTCGCCGGTCGGCGCTTGATCGTTGATGGCTGCGGTATCGTCGTTCATCGCACGATGGAGAATAGGCGATTCCACCGCACCGCGAACGGCCAGCGCCAGACCATCCAGGCCTGCTCACCCTCGGCGATCGAGAAGAAGATCATCTGGGCGCGCCCGATGATGTTCTCGAACGGCACGTAGCCGACCTGCGACAGGAAGCGGCTGTCGGTCGAGTTGTCGCGGTTGTCGCCCATCATGAAGAAATGTCCGGGCGGAACGGTGTAGACGATGGTGTTGTCCATATAGCTGTTGTCGGTGCAATCCAGCGTCTCATAGCTGACGCCGTTCGGCAGCGTTTCCTTCCAGCGCTTGACCCGGGCAGTGGCATCCGCCGAGCCGCAGGGGTCCTCGCCGACGAAATCGCTCAGCCGCTCGCGCTTGATCGGCTCATCGTTGATGTAGAGCAGCCCGTTCTTGACCTCGATGCGGTCGCCCGGCAGGCCGACGACACGTTTGATGTAGTCGGTGGAGTCATCCCGCGGCAGCCGAAACACCACGATGTCGCCGCGGTTCGGCTCCGAGCCGAAGATACGGCCCGAGAAGATGTTCGGCGAGAACGGGATCGAATAGTGGCTGTAGCCGTAGGAATATTTCGAGACGAACAGATAGTCGCCCACCAGAAGCGTCGCCTTCATCGACCCCGAAGGGATGTTGAACGGCTGGAACAGGAAGGTGCGGATGACGAGCGCGATCAGAAGGGCATGGATGACGACGCGGATGGTCTCGCCGAAGCCGCTTTCAGTTTTGGTCCCGGTGGTCACGCTCATTGCTTTCCCAATTCCCGTGGGCCGATGTCCACGCGGTGGCAGAACGTTCTCTTCGCGCGAAGCGTCAGGCCCTCGCGTGAGGAAAATGGCCTTGATTCTGATCTTGAGGGCAAACTCCGGCCTAAACCCGGAATCCGCGTCTCGCTCGATTTAGCCTGCGGCGTTTTAGACGGTTGTTTGCGGAGGCGCAATCAATCGTCGCCTCAAAACTTCGCAATTCATTGAAATGTCAATGATTTTTTAGTTTGCTGAAGTTTTCCGGCAGATTCCGGCGCCGCGCGCTCATCTGGCGGGGGCAACCGCCGAAATTATGACGAAGGCCTGCGCCAGCGGCCAATCGTCCGTAATCGACAGGTCGATCTGCGCCTGCATGCCCTCGGGCGTCAGTTCCTGGAGCCTGGCCAGCGCCCCGCCGGTCAGCCGCATCGACGGCCGCCCGCCGGGCAGGTTCACCACCCCCATGTCCTTCCACCACACCCCGCGCCGGATACCGGTGCCGAGCGCCTTGGAGCACGCTTCCTTGGCGGCGAAGCGCTTGGCGTAGGTTGCGACCACCATCTTCTCGTTGTTGGCGCGGCGCATCGCCTTGGCCCGTTCGGCGTCGGTGAAGATGCGATCGAGGAAGCGCTCGCCATGGCGCTCGATCACCTTGGCGACCCGGGTGATGTCGATCAGGTCGGAGCCGATGCCGATGATCATGCGCCGGCCACACCCTGCGCCTTGGCGCGGCCGCGGTCCATCGCCGCGCGCATCTCGCGCACCGTCCCGGCGATGCCGACGAACAGCGCCTCGCCCATCATGAAATAGCCGATGTTGAGCTCGCGGATTTCCGGCAGCGCCGAGATCGTCTCCGCGGTCTCATAGTCGAGCCCGTGGCCGGCATGGACCTCGAGCCCGGCCGCCTGCGCGAGCCTTGCGCCGTCGACGATGCGCTTCCATTCGGCGTCCGCCTTGTCCTTGTGGCCATCGACGACGGCGTCGCACCAGCCGCCGGTGTGGATCTCGATCACGGGTGCCTTCAGCTTCGCGGCCATCTCGATCTGCCTGGGATCGGCCGCAATGAACAGCGAGACCCGGATGCCGGCATCATTGAGCCGCGCGATGAACGGGGCCAGCGCATTGTGCTGGCCGACCACGTCGAGGCCGCCTTCGGTGGTGAGCTCCTGGCGCCGTTCCGGTACCAGGCAGACCGCGTGAGGCTTGGTGGCGAGCGAGATCCGCAGCATGTCGTCGGTCGCCGCCATCTCGAAATTCAGCGGCCTCGATATCTCGGCCTTGAGCCGCGCCATGTCTTCGTCACGGATATGGCGGCGATCCTCGCGCAGATGCGCGGTGATGCCATCGGCGCCGGCCGCGATCGCAGCAAGCGCCAGCCGCACCGGGTCGGGCCGCGCCCCGCCCCGCGCATTGCGCAGGGTCGCGACGTGATCGACGTTGATACCGAGACGGAGCGGAGCAGCCTTTAACATGTCTCTGACCTGTAGTCCGAGCCTGTCGGGCACGGGCGTCGCCGTTTGCAGGACGGGGTCGCTTCCGCCCGCCGACGCCGCGCGCATCGATCCTTACCCATTGACGCGCTCGACCCGTGCAACGACGGCCTTGGCGCGCAACTGCGCGATGATAGCGCTGAGATGCTTGAGGTCATAGACCTCAAGATCGATGGTCAGCTCCGTGAAGTCGGGCGATTGACGCGACATGTGGATGTTGTCGATATTGCCGTCATGCTCGGCGATCACGGTCGCGATCTGGGCGAGGCTGCCGGGTTCGTTGACATTGTGCACCAGGATCCGCGCCGGGAAGCGCTGCGGCATGGTCTCGTCGATGTCCCAGCGCACGTCGAGCCAGCGCTCCGGCTCCTCCTCGAAATCCTTCAGCGCCGGCGACTGGATCGGATAGATCGTGATCCCCTCGCCCGGCGTGACGATGCCGACGATGCGGTCGCCCGGCACCGCGCCGCCGTTCGGCGCGAACTTCACCGGCAGGTCGGAGTTGATGCCGCGCACCGGAATCACCGAGGCGGCGCGCGCCGGATGCGGCGGGGTCTGTGTCTTCAGCTTGGCGGCAAGCCCCTTCTTGGCGCCGTAGCGCACCAGCCGCTCTTCCTTGTAGTCGGGATACATCGCGCGCGCGACATCGGAAGCCTTGATCTCGCCGCGTCCAACCGAGGCCATCACCTCCTCGATCGAGGTGCGCGCGAGCCGCGGCAACGCGCCCTTCAATTTGTCGTCGGCATATTCGATCTTGGCGCGGGCAAACAGGCGGTCGACGATTCGGCGGCCGAGGCCGGCATACTGGTCGCGCACGGCATCGCGGGTGGCACGCCGGATCGCGGCGCGCGCCTTGCCGGTGCGGGCGAGCGCCTCCCACGCCGATGGCGGCGCCGACTGCGCCTTCGAGGTCAGCACCTCGACCTCGTCGCCGTTCTGCAGCTCGGACGACAACGGCGCGAACTTGCCGTTGATCTTGCAGCCGACCGCGCTGTTGCCGACGGCGGTGTGCACCGCATAGGCGAAGTCGATCACGTTGGCGTTGCGCGGCAGTGCGATCAGCTTGCCCTTCGGGGTGAAGCAGAACACCTGGTCATGGAACAGCTCGAGCTTGGTGTGCTCGAGGAATTCTTCCGGATTGGAGCTCTCCGAGAGGATGCCGATGGTGTGGCGCAGCCAGGCGAAGGCGTTGGATTCGTGCTTGAGCCGCTCATGCGGCGAGCCGGCCCCTTCCTTGTAGAAGGCATGCGCGGCGATGCCGAACTCGGCGATCTGGTTCATCTCCTCGGTGCGGATCTGCAATTCGACGCGTTGCTTGCCCGGACCGATCACCGTGGTGTGGATCGAGCGGTAGTCGTTCTGCTTCGGGGTCGAGATGTAGTCCTTGAAGCGGCCCGGCACCACCGGCCAGGTGGTGTGCACGATGCCGAGCGCGCGGTAGCAGGCGCCGACGTCGTCGAGGATGACGCGGAAGCCGTAGATGTCGGACAGCTGCTCGAAGCCGACCGACTTGCGCTCCATCTTGGTCCAGATCGAAAACGGCTGCTTGCGGCGACCGAACACCCGCGCGGTGATGCCGTTCTTCTGCAGGTTCTTGGAGAGCTGGGTTTCGATCTCGCCGATCAGATTGCGGTTGCGCTCGGCCAGGGAATCGAGCCGCTGCTGGACCACGGCATAGGCCTCGGGATCGAGCACGAAGAACGACAGGTCCTCGAGCTCTTCGCGCATCTCCTGCATACCCATGCGGCCGGCCAGCGGCGCATAGATGTCCAGCGTCTCATCGGCGATGCGGCGCCGCGAGGCCGGCGGCATGAACTCCATGGTCCGCATGTTGTGCAGGCGATCTGCGAGCTTGATCAAGAGCACGCGGACGTCGTCGGCGATCGCCAGCAGCAGCTTGCGCAAATTCTCGGCCTGCTTGGCCTCGCGCGACACGAGTTCCAGCCGCTTCAGCTTGGTGAGGCCTTCGACCAGCGCGCCGATCTCGTGGCCGAACACATGGTCGATCTCGGCCCGCGTCGCCTCGGTGTCCTCGATCGTGTCGTGCAGCAGCGCCGCCACGATCGTGGCGTCGTCGAGCTTGAGGTTGGTGAGGATCGCGGCGACCTCGAGCGGATGCGAGAAATAGGGATCGCCGGAGGCACGCGTCTGGGTGCCGTGCGCCTTCATGGCGTAGACATAGGCGCGGTTGAGCAGGTCTTCGTTGGTGTCGGGGTTGTAGGAACGGACGCGCTCGACAAGGTCATATTGTCGCATCATGCGCGTCCGCGGCCTGGCCGGCCGCTCCGCCGCGGACGACGCCGGCGCCACCGCAACCGTTTCGGTTGCAGCCTGCATCTGGATGGAACTGCGGCGTCGATACGCCATGAACTCGCTGCCTCTCGCGCGGGACCGAAGCGTCCCTTCCTCAATCTAGTGCGCTTTCGAACGAAGCTGCACCCCGCGCGGGCCCTGGGACCATTCAATTTCCCGCGCCCGCATAGGACGCACCGTAACAGCGAAATTGTCAACAAAAGCAAAGGCCCGGAGCAATGTCCGGGCCTTTTTCAAATCCGTTCCAAACGAGGCAGCTGAACGACGGGCTTACTCGTCTTCCTCGGGCTGCTCTTCCGGGGGAGCGAGGCCTTCGAGGCCCTTCAGCAGCTCTTCCTCGGTCATGCGCTCGACCGCGACCTCGGTGTCGTCGGCGTCAACGCTGGCACCAGCGGAACCGATCAGCGGCACAGTGTCCGGCTCGGGCTCGTCCACCTCGACGAACTTCTGCAGGGAGTGTACCAGTTCCTCCTTGAGGTCTTCCGGCGAGATCGTCGAATCGGCGATCTCGCGCAACGAAACGACCGGGTTCTTGTCGTTGTCGCGATCAACCGTGAGTTGCGACCCCGACGAGATCATCCGGGCGCGATGCGCAGCCAACAGGACGAGGTCGAAGCGATTGTCGACCTTATCAATGCAATCTTCGACGGTGACGCGAGCCATCTCGAGGCGCTCCGTGGTAAAAGGGACCGAACATGTAGGTTATGAGGGTTAGTTATAGGGCTAGTCCCGGTTTCGCAAGGTAAAATTTGTGATTTGCCTTCCCAACAGGCTCTGATAACCCGGTCCGCCGGGGCCAGAAGGGCCGGAGCGTCTGACGACATGGCTAGGTTGCCGTCCCAGACAAGTAAATCTCTTCATTGCAATGTCAAAAGTCTAGGCTTTTTGCCCTCGCCTCACCATAATTGCGGTGGTGATTGTCGTAGGGAAAGATTCACTGAACTTTAGGCAGCAACGCTGGAAATTGCGCGCGGTCGGTCGTCGTTGCGCTAAGAACACTAACAACTACGCGAGAACACTTTGATGTCGTCACCTGTTTCCAACAAGATCGCGCTCTTCATCGACGGAGCCAATCTTTATGCAACCGCAAAGACCCTCGGCTTCGACAT
>CAUJSJ030000082.1:0-31392 GCA_963422775.4 uncultured Roseateles sp. | reverse complement strand
GCTGCACGCGATGCTGCTGGCGCTGCCGAAGCCGCCGGCCGGTGTCATTGCCGTGGAGGTGCGCGACGCAGCATGGTTGTGCGCCGACTTCGTCGCGCTGCTGCGTGACGCGGACGCCCGCTACTGTGTGGGCCTGCACCCCAAGCTGCCGCCGCTGCCGGAGCAGCTGCCACTGCTGCGCGCGCTGTGGCCGGGGCCGTTGGTGGTGCGCTGGAACCTGAACCGCCTGCACGGCGCCTACGGCTACGAGGATGCGGAGAAGAAATACGGCGAGTTCAACGAGATGCTGGACCCCGACCCCGAGACCCGCGCCGAGCTGGCCCGCATCATCCGCGGCACGGCGGGAGCGGGGCAGGACGCCTTCGTCACCATCTCCAACAAGGCCGAGGGCTCGGCGCCGCTGAGCGTGCGCGCGCTGGCTCAGGCCATCATTGACGGCTAGCGCGACGCCGGGCCGGCGCCTTGCCCGCGGGCTTGGCGGGGGGCAGGTTGCCGCCCTCTTCCTCCCAGCGGCTGACGTCTTCGCGGTGCAGTTGGCCCTCGTGGTGGGCGCGGCGCTGCTGGTGCTTCTGGCCCAGATGCTGGAACAGCTTCATGGCCAGCGCCGAAGTCGCGACGAAGGCGATGACGGTCTTGATCATCATGAGTCTCCTTGCAGGATGCTGCCGTGCATCTTGGCCACTGCGTGCCGGCAGCCCCGTCGGCCGGTGGCGTCAGTCCGTGTAGGAGTGAACCTCAACCCGGCAGCGGCCAGCGGCCAATGACGTCGTGCCGCGTCAGCCCCTGCGGGCTCTTGACGAGCACGAATTCGCTGGCAGCCCAGCCCGGCAGATCAGCAGACCACGCCGGTGCCGGCCGCTTGTCGTAGCGCAGCGTCAGGTGCGGCTCGTAGTCGCGCTCCGGCGCGGCCAAGCCGTGGGCCACGAGGCGCTCGACGAGGGCATCGCGCAGTTCGCGCACAGCCGTGAGGCTCTGGCCGCCCGTCAGCACGAAGGGGTGCTGGGTGGCACGCTCGCCACCCCAGCTCTTGAAGCCATCGAAGCTCAGGTCGAAGGCCGGGCGGATCAACTCCCACGCAGCACGGCTCGCCGCAGCGACGACCAAGTCATCCGGCTCGCCCTCGAAATAGCCGAAGTAGTGCAGCGTGATGTGGAAGATGCGGCTGGGCCGCAGCCGGGCTTGCAGGCCACGTGCCTCGTGCTCGGTCGTGACGAAGCGGGCGATGCGCTCGCGCCGTGGCTTCGTCCGGCCGCAGCCCGAAGAAGAGCTTGTGGCCGGCCACGGCCTCAGTTGGTGGCGGCAGACGCGGCCTCGGTGGCGCGCCGGGCGGCTTCGTCGATGTCGCTCTGCACTTGCTGGCCCACGGCCTTGGGCACGGGCAGGGCCGCGCTGGCGGCAGGCGAACCCGCCTGCGCCGGCTTCAAGGCCGTGGCCTGCTTCTTGGCCAGCGACAGCACGATGGCCGCGACGATGACGAGGGCGAGGAGGCTGAAGGCGGCTCGCATGGCAGGAGAGTGTGGTTGGGCTGGCGAGCAGCATAGCTTCGTCACTGACTTGTTTGACAAAGCGCAAGTTCGCGCCGGAATCCCCTGCCTAGCATGGCGCTGCCACGGACGGAGCCGTTCGCGGTTCTGAGCCAAAACTGGAGACACGACATGCTGCAGCGCCTGCTTTTACTCACCGCGATCGTGGCAGCCACGATGCTGGCGGCCCCCGCCAGCGGTGCTCCACCCGCCGGCGCACTGCCGGTGGTTCGAGCCCAGCTGACCAGCCCGCCGCTGGTTCCGCCGCCCACCGGGCGCCGGTCGCCGGCCAAGGTCATCGTCGAGCTGGAGGTCGTCGAGAAGGACATGCCCATCTCCGAAGGCGTCAGCTACACCTTCTGGACCTTCGGTGGCACCGTGCCGGGCAGCTTCATCCGCGTGCGCCAGGGCGACACGGTGGAGTTCCACCTGAAGAACCACCCCGGCAGCAAGATGCCCCACAACATCGACCTGCACGGCGTGACCGGCCCGGGCGGCGGTGCGGCATCCAGCTTCACGGCGCCGGGCCATGAATCGCAATTCACGTTCAAGGCGCTCAATGAAGGCATCTACGTCTACCACTGCGCCACCGCGCCGGTGGGCATGCACGTGGCCAACGGCATGTACGGCCTCATCCTCGTCGAGCCGCCGCAGGGCCTGCCCAAGGTGGACCACGAGTACTACGTCATGCAGGGCGACTTCTACACGACCGGCAAGTACCGCGAGAAGGGCCTGCAGCCGTTCGACATGGAGAAGGCCATCGACGAGCGGCCCACCTATGTGCTGTTCAACGGCGCGGAGGGCGCGTTGACGGGCGAGCGGGCCATCACGGCCAAGGTCGGCGAGAGCGTGCGGCTGTTCGTCGGCAACGGCGGCCCGAACCTGGTGTCGAGCTTTCACGTCATCGGCGCCATCTTCGACAACGTGCGCTTCGAGGGCGGCAGTCTGGCACAGAAGAACGTGCAGACCACGCTGATCCCGGCGGGTGGCGCGGCCATCGTGGACTTCAAGGCCAAGGTACCCGGCAGCTATGTGATGGTGGACCACTCCATCTTCCGCGCCTTCAACAAGGGGGCGCTGGCCATCCTGAAGATCGACGGGCCCGAGGACAAGAGCATCTACTCGGGCAAGGAGGTCGACTCGGTCTACCTGGGTGACCGCGCCCAGGCCAATATGACCGCGGTGACCACGGCCACCCAGGCCGCCGCCGGAGGCACGCTGACACCGAAGGACCAGATCGCCGCCGGCCAGGCGCTGTTCGCCGGCACCTGCTCGGTTTGCCACCAGGCCAACGGCGCTGGCCTAGCCGGCGTATTCCCGCCACTGGCCAAGTCGGACTGGCTGGCCCAGGACACGAAGCGCGCCATTGGCGTGGTGCTGCACGGGCTGTCGGGCAAGGTCAAGGTGAACGGCAAGGACTACGAATCGGTCATGCCGCCGATGAACCAGCTCAACGACGACGAGGTCGCCAACATCCTGACCTATGTGCTGAACAGCTGGGGCAACCCGGGAGGCAGCATCTCGGCCGACGAGGTGAAAAAGCAGCGCGCCAGCAAGCCGGCCACCACCAACCAGGCGGGGCATTGATGCCCCTGGCCGCCGCGCTGGCGGGCCTGGCGGGCGCGGCCTACGTGGCCCTGCCGGCCGGCACGCTCAACAGCGTGCTGGCGCGCGACACCGACCGCGAGCCGACGCACGTGGCTGCCTTCCAGATGCGCGAGCTGCCGGTCACGCGCACCGAGTTCCGCCGCTTCCTGGCCGCCCACGCGCAATGGCAGCCCGGTCGCGCGCCTGCGGCCTTCGCGTCGGCCGGCTACCAGCAGCACGGCCTGGACGACTCGGCAGCGCCGGTCACCGAAGTCAGCTGGTTCGCCGCGCAGGCGTATTGCGAGGCCGAGGGCGGCCGGCTGCCCAGCTGGTACGAATGGGAATACGCCGCCGCGGCAGACGCGACGCGCACCGACGCGCGCGGCGACCCGGCCTGGCTGGCGCGCATCCTCGGCTGGTATGCGCGCCCGGCCAGCCAGGCGCTGCCCGCCGTCGGCGGTCAAGCCAATGTGTACGGCGTGCGCGACCTGCACGGCCTAGTGTGGGAGTGGGTGGACGACTTCAACGCGCTGCTGGTGAATGGCGACAGCCGCAGCGCCGGCGACCCCGACAAGCTCAAGTTCTGCGGCGCCGGCGCCATCGACCTGCAGGACCGCCAGAACTACGCGGTGCTGATGCGCGTCGCCCTGCTCTCTTCGCTCAGCGCCGCCGACAGCACCGGCAGCCTGGGCTTCCGATGTGTACGCGAGGTGACGCGATGAAGCGATTTCTGCTCTGCACTTGGCTCTGGCTGGCCGGCGTGGCGCTGGCCCTGCCCGGCGACTCGGTCTACCAGCTCGACGCGAAGCTCACCGACCAGCGGGGCCAGGCCGTCAAGCTCGACGGCGGGCGCGGCCAGCCGGTGCTGGTCAGCATGTTCTACACGTCCTGCCAGTTCGTCTGCCCCATGCTCATCGACGCGGCACGCGACACGCAGGCCGCGCTGACCGAGGCCGAGCGCCGGCGCGTGAAGGTGCTGCTGATCAGCTTCGACCCGGCGCGCGACACGCCGGCCAAGCTGGAGGCGATGGCCAAGGAGCGCAGCCTGGACGCCACGCAGTGGACGCTGGCCCGCACAGACCCGGCCACCGTGCGCAAGATCGCCGCGCTGCTGAAGTTCCAGTACCGCGCCCTGCCCGATGGCGAGTTCAACCACAGCGCCGAACTCATCCTGCTGGACAGCGAGGGCCGCATCAGCGCGCGCACCAGCATGCTGGCCGGCGCGGATGCGCGCGTGGTCAGCGCGATCCGAAAGCAGCTGGCGCCGCACTGAGACCAGAGCTAGTGCGCCTTGACAAACGCGAGGAGAGCATTCCCGACTGACGCGTCGTCGTCTCCGATGGAGAAGGCCTGCGACATGTGGTTGTGATCGGCAAACGTCGTGGTGGCAATGGCCTTGCCGGCGTTGCGCAGGGCGTCGCGCAAAAGATCGGCCTGGGTCTTGAACTGCGGTGGGTCCAGCTCCGCGCCACCGATCCACAACGGCGTGCTCGTGGCCACCAGGCCTTGCAGCGACGACCGCTCCGTGTAACGACTGCTGTCGCTGCCGTAATAGGCCGGGTAGCTGGGCGACTGGGCCACCAGCTCCGGCGTGACCTGGTAGACCCCTGACAGCAGCATCACGCCGGCCAGGCCTCCACCCTGCGCGAACCGCGGGTTGGCCACGTAGGCCGCGACATGCGAAGCACCGGCCGAATGGCCGAGCAGGAAGACGCGGCTGGGGTCTGCGCCATGCTCATGGGCGTGCTCGCCCACCCAGCGCAAGGCCAGGCCGATGTCTTGCGGCCCAGCCGGCCAAGGGTTCTGCGGCGCGAGTCGATAGGTCATGTTCACCCCCACCATGCCATGGCGGATAGCCCACAGCATCACGTTGTCATAGAAGGGGCTGCCAGGGGCGGTGCGGCGGTTGCCGGCAACGAAGGCACCGCCGTGAACGAACACAAGGACCGGCATCGGCCTTGCGGCGGGCAAGGGGGCTGAGGCGGGTGAGGCGGGTGGAAAGGGCACGAAGAGGTCCAGCAAATGCCGCTCATCAGGGCCATAGGCGATGTCGCGTTGGACCTGTGCGTTCACGGCGGTCTCCCTCTGGGTGGCGCGTGCGGCGTACAGCGCAGCCGTGGCAGCGGGATTGATCACGGGCCCGATCGCACGGAGCTGCTTGGCGATGTCCGGTGGCATCTGTGCAGCGGCGAGTTCGGCAAGGACGACGAGGACCGTCGCGGCAAGGGCTGGCAAGCACGTCTTCATGGGGTCTCCTGGAGTTCGGCCATGCAGCGGCTCCCCTGGCAAACCCGGGAACCGTTGCGATCGGGGTATTCAGTCGGGGGTGATGCGGGCGCGGTGGATGATGTCGCGCCAGACGGGGGTTTCGCTTCGGATCACCGCTGCCATTTCCTCAGGCGACCCGGGTTCCACGAGCCTTCCGCTGCTTTCGAAGGCCGAGCGCACTGTCGGCGAGGCCACCGCACGCCCCAGTTCGGCGGACAGGCGCTGCACGACGGCGGCGGGTGTCGCCTTGGGCGCCACCATGCCAACCCAGACCGTTGCTATGCCGGCCACGCCGAGTTCTTCAAAGGTCGGCACATCCGGCAGCACCGCGATGCGCCTCAGCCCGCCCAGCGCGAGTGCGCGCAGCGCGCCGGCGCGGATGTAGGGCAGAACGGGCAGCACCCCCTCCAGCATCAGGTCCACCTCGCCCGCCAGCACGGCTGCAGTCGCTGCCGGTCCGCGATAGGGGATGTGCTGCACGTCGATCCCCGCGGCGGCCTTGACCTGTTCCATCGTGAGGTGCTGCGGCGAGCCGTTGCCAGGCGTCGAATACCGGTACACGCCAGGGCGCGCCTTCAGCAGTCGCAACAGCTCTGGCCAGCTTCTGACGCCGAGCTGCGGGTTGGCGGTCAGCAACTGCGGGCCCCTGAACAGCAGGCCCAGGGGCGCGAAGTCGGTCAGCGGGTCGTAGGGCAGGCGCGGGAAGAGGCCGGGTGCCGCGCTCATCTGCATGGCGTGCACCAGACTCAGGGTGTTGCCGTCAGGCGCAGACTGCTGCAAGGCCTGGAGGGCCACGATGCCGCCCGCCGAGGGCCTGTTGTCCACGACCGCCACCTGGCCCGTCTGTGCGGCGAGCGCCTCGCCGATCTGCCGCGCCGCGATGTCCATCACCGAGCCAGGCGCCGAACCGACCAGGATGCGCATCACGACTGCAGCCGGATAGCTTGACCAGACTGGCAGCGGCGTCACCCCGCCCAACCAGGCGAGCACGCAGCGGCGCGAGGGTGGCTGGGCACGAGCAGACGTTTGCATCACAGCGTCACTCTATGCAGTGGGCCGCCAGGCGTCGAGGCAGGCGGGTGCAAACTGATCGTGAGGTTTACTCAACAATCTCAGCGCGACGGGGGCGACGATGGACAAGAGCGGTCGACTGGAAATGCTGGTGCGTGTCATCGACCAGGGCAGCCTCGTGGCGGCGGCCCGCAGCCTGGGCCTGACGCCCTCCGCCGTGAGCCGCGGGCTTGCCGATCTGGAGCGCTCGCTGGGTGCCACGCTGCTGCTGCGCAGCACGCGGCGCATCCAGCTGACCGAGGACGGTGCCCAGGTCTACGAACGCGCGCTCGACATCCTCGGGCGGCTGCGCGAGCTGGAAACCAGCGTGACCCGGCGAAGCAAGGCGGTCACGGGCACCTTGCGCGTCGGGCTTCCTGTGCCCATCGGCCGCTACATCATCTGGCCACGGCTCGGCCTGTTCCTGAACCGCCACCCCGACCTGAAGCTCAACTTCAAGCCCATCCAGGACCCAAAGGCCATGCAATCAGAGGACTTCGACGTGCTGCTGATGACAGGCGAGCCGCCCGAGTCCCGTCTCGTCGCGCGGCACCTTGCACTCGGCCGGCCGGGCATCTATGCCTCACCCGACTACGTTCAGCGCTTCGGCGAACCCTTGACCCCCGCCGAGCTTGCGCAGCACCGCTGCCTGGTGTTTCATGGGCAGTGGATGCAGTTGCCCGCCGACCGATGGGAGTTCGTCCGAGGGGAAGAGTCCTGCTCCGTGCAAGTCAAGGCGCGCGTCGTCACCTCCGATCGGGAAGGCTTGATCGTTGCCGCGCTTGCGGGTGCCGGTGTCATCCGCATGGCCTGCTTCGACCCCGCACTCATCGCTACCGGTCGCCTGCGCAGGCTGGTGCCCGACTGGCATTGCACGGACGGCTTCAACGTCTATGCCCTGCACCGCAAGAGCAGCAGCCCGGCGCCGCGGATCCAGGCCTTCCTGGAGTTCGTCCGCGAGTCCTTCGAGGCCTTTGATCCGGAAGGCGTGACCTTGAAGCGAACTCCTTGAAACCGCACTGGCAGGCTTCGGCCACGCTGGCCTGCAGCATCACGTTCCAGCCTAGTGCTCCAGCCAGGCCATGAAGGCTGCGGCGCGTTCCTGGCTGACGAAGAGGTCACCTGCCAGCGCCGGCTTGAGCTGCAGTTTCAACCGCCCCTTGCCTGCCGCCACGAAGCCCGCCACGGCGCACGCGGCCAGCATCGTCTGGCCGTTGGCGCGGAAGAACTGGGCCGGGTCCAGCTGGGTTTCCAACTCGGCCAGCGGCGTCTCCAGCAGCAAACGGCTGCCATCGTGCAGCACGGCGTGGCTGTGCTTGTCGAGCGACACGACGTAGGCGAGCTCGCTGACGTCGAAGGCATGGAAGGCGTGGCCCCTGCGGCCCAGCAGGCGCTGGCGCCAGCCCGGGCGCGGGCGCTGCAATTCGGCGAGCACGGTCATCACGTCGCTGCCGAAACCGCGCCTGAGCCGTTCGGCCTTGGCGATGGCCCGGGCCAGCGCCGCCTCGTCCACGGGCTTGAGCAGATAGTCCACCGCAAGCGCGCGGAAGGCGTCGATGGCGAAGCGGTCGTAGGCGGTCGTGAAGATGACGGGCACGGCCAGCTCGCGGCCGTCGAAAAGCTCCAGCGACAGGCCGTCGCCGAGCTGGATGTCGAGCAGCAGCAGGTCGGGCGGCGGCTGCGTGGCGAGGTATCGCGCCGTCGCCTTCACGCTGTCGGCATGGCCGATGACGGTGACCTGGGGTGCGACGCGGGACAGCGCCTCGACCAGGCGCGCGCGGGCCGGCGGCTCGTCCTCGGCGATGAAGACCTTCATGCTGCGGACTGTAGGGGCACCTGCACCTCGAAGCGACTGTTGGCCCCGCGAACGACGAGGGCGCGGCCGGTCAGCAGCCGGCAGCGCTCGTCGAGGTTGGCCAGGCCCACGCCGGCCGACGGCAGCGCCGTGCGCCGCGGGCGCATGTCGTTGCCCACCGTCACCGCGGCGTCGCTCAGCGCCAGGCTCACGGGCAGCGGCTCGGACGCGCTGGCCTGGTTGTGCTTGACGGCGTTTTCGAGCAGCGTCTGCAAGGCCATCGGCGCGATTCGCCAGCCATCGGCAGACTCCAGCGCGGTGTCGACGACGAGCGGCATGGCCGCGCCGAAGCGCAGTTCCAGCAGCCGGTGGTAACGGCGCAGGAAGGCCAGCTCCTCGGCCAGCGGCACGAGGTCGCGCTGGCGGCTGTCCAGCACGTAGCGGTAGACCTCGGCCAGCGCGTCGCAGAACTCGCGCCCGCGCGCCGGCTCCGTCTGGATCAGGTGGCCCAGCGTGTTGAGGCTGTTGAAGAGGAAATGCGGGTCGACCTGGGCCTTCAGCGCACCGAGCTCGGCCTGCGTGCGCAGCCGCTCCAGCCGCTCGACGCGGATCAGATCGGACTCGCGCTCGCGGATCAGGAACAGGGTCTCGTAGCCATGCGTCACGAAGAGCACGCAGATGACGTTGGTCAGCACGACGATCTGCAACGTGCTGCCGTCCACCGGGAGGCCGGCGACGGCATACCAGGCCAGCAGGCCGAGCACGGTGATGGGTGCCGTGTAGAGCACGTTGGCGACGACCAGCATCAGCAGCTTGCGCAGCGGCCGCTGGAACCAGTCGAAGTGCTCGCGCTGCTTGAACAGCAGCCAGCGGTTGCCGCCCCAGATGCCGGCCGCCAGCACGATGAAGCCGACGAAGCCGATCCAGAACACGGCGTCACGCGGGCCGAGCGGCCCGAACAGCCCGGTCAGCCACGGGATCGCCAGGCCGAAGCCCAGGCTGCCGACCGCCATGACGAGCCGGTCGTCCAGCTGCACCGGGTTCGGCGTGTCCAGGTCGCGGTTCGGCAAGCGGATGTCCTGTTTCGGCACGCGACCCCTGGCGGCGACGGACGGGCGCGGCCAGCATGCGCCGCCATCAACCCCTCAGCTGGAGCCCTGCATGCAAGACATCCACTTTAACTACTTGGCCATCGCCGCCGCGGCCCTCGTCTACTTCGCCATCGGCGGGCTCTGGTACTCGCCCATCCTGTTCGCCAAGGTCTGGGCGCGCGAGGCCGGCATGACCGAAGCGCAGACGCTGCGGCCGCCGCTGGGCCGCATCTTCGGGCTGTCGGCGCTGGCGGCGCTGGTCATGGCCTTCAACCTCGCAGCCTTCCTGGGCGCCAAGGCCAGCTTGAGCTTCGGCCTGTTCGCGGGGGCTGCCACCGGCATCGGCTGGGTGGCGATGTCGCTGGGCGTCATCTACCTTTTCGAGCAGCGCTCGCTGAAGCTGTGGCTCATCAACAGCGGCTACCAGGTGGTGGCCTACACGGCGATGGGCGCCATCCTCGGGGCCTGGCGCTGAGTCAACGGCTGCGGCGTTTCAGCACACCCACCAGCAGGCACAGGCCCGCCAGCGCATAGGCCAGGGTGCCGCCTTCGGGCACGCTGCTGATGACGAAGGACAGGTTGTCGGCATAGCCGTCGTTGTCGCCGCCGCCCAGGCGCTCCATGGACAGCGAGAACATCAGCGAGGCCGTGTTCGCAGGCAGATCACCTGCGACCGACCGCAGGAACAGGCCGGTCTGATTGGCGCGGTCGGCCGCGGTCACCGGGCCGATGACGGCATGGCCGATCTCGTTGTCCTGCGTATCGAGGAAGGACACATAGAGCAGCGCGTTGTCGCCCTGGGCCGCCCAGCCACCGAGGTAGCCGCTGAGGTCGTAGTGCAGTGCCTGGCCGGCCAGCGAGCCCAGCGCGATCGTCTGGAAGCCCGCGGCCTGGGCCGTCAGGCCGGTGAACATCTTGGCGCCGCGGTCGACGGGCCCCGGCTGGCTGGGCAGCACCCAGTTGCTGCCGTAGTCGACGGACTGGAACATCGAGTAGCCGTCGAAACCCGTCCAGCCGGTGATGCCGGTCTCGGCGTTGCCGTTGACGATGAGGTTGCTGCCGAGGGTGGCCTGCGCTTGCGCGGCCAGGCTCAGGGCCAGCAGGCCGGAGGCGAGGAGGTGCTTGATCATGGGAATGCCTGTCGAGGTGATGTGGAGGTTCAGGGGTGGGTCTGGTCCAGCACGGCGGGGCCGGCCATGGCGGGGTCGCTGATCGAGGGCTCGCCGTTCTCCAGATGACCGGCCAGCCGCCGGCCGAAGCCCGCGACCTCGCTGACCTTGAGGCTGTAGTCGTACCAGCGGTGCTCGCCGTCCACGGCGATGCGCACGGTCTGCGCGGTGCCGGCGGGAACGATCCAGCTGCGGTCCGGCACGGCGGCGTAGCGATGCGTCTGCAGTACGAAGGTGCAGGGCTTGCTGCCGTCGTTGCGCAGCTCGATGACGAGTTCCAGGTAGACGCGGTCGGCCTGCATCTGCACGGCGGGTTGTGCCTGGGCCGCGCCGGCCCGGGGCAGGTTGCCGGTGAAATGGCGGTGGAAGCCGTTGGGGCCCAGCACCCACAGGTCGTAGGCCGCGCCGGCGGCACCGGGCCAGACGCCGTCCAGCTGCTTGCCGGCCTCGACCGTGTAGCGGCGCGGCATCTTGGCCAGCGCAAGGCGGTCGTAGACATGGAAGACCGCGCCTGCCGTGCCCGTGTTCTCGAAGCGCAGCGCCATGCCCGACGTACCGGCCAGGCCTTGCACCTGCAGGTCATAGGGCAGTGCCCGCGCCATGCGGATGCCGCTGGCCTGCACGGGTGCCACCAGGCTGGCGGGTGCGGCCGGCGTCTTGGTGCCTTGCAGCGCCAGCGCGCGGGCACGCAGCGCGGCGGTGGCGGGCAGGTTCTGCAGGAAGGCGCTGTCCTCCGGGTGCGCGAAGTCGAAGCAGCCGGTCAGGTCACCGCTGACGGCGCGGCGCCACGGCGTGATCAGCGGCTCGGGCACGCCGAAGCGCGCTTCGATGAAGCGGATCACCGAGGTGTGGTCATGCACCTGGGAGTTGACCCAGCCGCCCTTGGTCCAAGGCGAGACGATGTACATCGGCACGCGCGGACCCATGCCGTAGGCGCGATGCTGGTAGGTCGGGTCGCTGCCGTTGAGCACGTGGTGGTACTCGCCCGTCGTGTCCACCGTGGACGCGCCGGCGAGCACGGCTTTGGCGGGGTCGGCGTCATAGGCCTGATAAGACGGCACGGCGGGCGGCGGCACATGATCGAAGAAGCCGTCGTTCTCGTCGAAGTTGATGAACAGCACGGTCTTGGACCAGACGTCGGGATTGGCCGTCAGCGCATCGAGCACGCGGGCCGTGTAGTCGGCGCCCGAGGCGGGGCTGGACGGCCCCGGATGCTCCGAACCCTCGGCAGTCGCGACGATCCACGACACCTGCGGCAGCCGATCGGCCAGCACGTCGGCCTTGAGCAGGTCCAGGTCGCGCGTGCTGATGCCGCGGTCGCGCAGCTGCGCTGAGAAGCCGGGGCGACCGTACCAGGCGTCGCGGAAGGGCCGGAAGCCCGCCAGCGAGTTGTCGGTGAAGTTGTCGTCCATGTTCTGGTAGACCTGCCAGGAGATGCCGGCGGACTGCAGGCGCTCGGGGTAGGTCGTCCAGGTGTAGTCCGTCAGCGGGTTGGCGTCGAACCAGTCGTGGCTGTTGTCGGTGGATGGGCCGCCGGCCAGGGCCAGCGGGTCGTTGTTGCCACTCCACAGGAACAGGCGGTTGGTGTTGGTGCCGGTCTGCGTGGCGCAGTGGTAGTGGTCGCACAGCGTGAAGGCACGGGCCAGCGCGAACTGGAACGGGATGTCCGCCTCCTTGAAGTAGCCCAGCGAATGCGCCTGCTTGGCGGCCGGCCAGTTGTTCATGCGGCCATGGTCCCAGGCGGCCTGCGCGTCGCTCCAGGAGTGCGGCGTGCCGCTGACGCGCATGACCGAGAAGTCTTGCTGCGTGTTCAGGTGAAAGGGCGCGATGGCCGTGCGCTGGCCCCCCCAGTCGGGCCGGCCCGGCACCTTGGCGCCGCCGCCGTTGGGCTGCACGAACACGGTCTTGCCGGTGAAGGTGCCGGGGCGGTCCAGCGTAGGCGCCGGGAACGGATCGGCAAAGCCGCGCACGCCAGCCAGCGTGCCGAAGTAGTGGTCGAAGGACCGGTTCTCCTGCGTCAGTATGACGATGTGCTCGACATCGTGCAGCGTGCCGGTGCGCTGGTTGGCGGGGATGGCCAGCGCGCGCTGGATGGCGGGGGGAAAGCTCGCGAGCGCGACGCTCGCGCCGGCGGCCTGGCCAAGGCTGCGCAGGAAGCCGCGACGATCTTGAGGGGACATGGGTGCACTCCGGGGGGAAGAGTCGGGGGATGAAGCCGGACTCTAGGAATGCGGTGTGCAGCCCGCGTGACGGTGGCAGTGCCCAATGGCCTAGGGTTGAAGCCGGATCGGGTGACGCGCCAACCCGGCGATTCATCGATGCGTCATCACCCAGAAAAAAACCCGCCGATGGCTGCATGCCATGGGCGGGTTAGCGGTCGAGGCCGGATCGGCCCCAGGGATCACTCCCACTCGATCGTCGCGGGCGGTTTGCTCGACACGTCGTAGGTGACACGGTTGATGCCGCGCACCTCGTTGATGATGCGGCCGCTCACCTTCTTCAGCAGCGCGTACGGCAGCTCGGCCCAGTCGGCGGTCATGAAGTCGCTGGTCTGAACGGCACGCAGTGCGACGACGTAGTCGTAGGTGCGGCCGTCGCCCATGACGCCCACGCTCTTGACCGGCAGGAAGACGGCGAAGGCTTGGCTCGTCAGCGCGTACCAGCTCTTGCCCGTGGCCGGGTCGATGGTGTTGCGCAGCTCCTCGATGAAGATGGCGTCCGCGCGGCGCAGCAGGTCGGCGTAGGACTTCTTCGCCTCGCCGAGGATGCGCACGCCCAGGCCCGGGCCGGGGAAGGGGTGGCGGTAGACCATGTCGGCCGGCAGGCCCAGGGCCACGCCCAACGCGCGCACCTCATCCTTGAACAGCTCGCGCAGTGGCTCCAGCAGCTTCAGGCCGAGCTGCTCCGGCAGCCCTCCCACGTTGTGGTGGCTCTTGATCG
Source organism: uncultured Roseateles sp. (assembly GCA_963422775.4). Lineage (GTDB taxonomy): Bacteria > Pseudomonadota > Gammaproteobacteria > Burkholderiales > Burkholderiaceae_C > Pelomonas. The sequence goes on along the minus strand of CAUJSJ030000082.1, from coordinate 17,969 downwards.
TCGTGGCCTTCTTGGTCTTGGTGCCGCCGCTCTCGACCACGTCGGGGTAGATGGTGCCCTGGGCCAGGAAGGTCGCGCCCTTGTGGCCCCCGTCGCCCGCCTTGAGCTTGGCCGCCTCGGCCTTGAACACGTCGACAAACAGGCGGCCAATGACCTTGCGCTTGAGCTCGGGGTCGCTCACGCCAGCCAGCTCGCCCAGGAAGAGTTCGCTCGCATCCACACGGATGACCTTGGCGTGCAGCTTGCCGGCGAACATGTCCATGACCATGTCGCCCTCGTTCAGGCGCAGCAGGCCGTGGTCGACGAAGACGCAGGTGAGCTGGTCGCCGATGGCGCGGTGGATGAGCGCGGCGGCCACGGACGAGTCGACGCCGCCGGACAGGCCGAGGATGACCTCCTCGTCGCCGACCTGCTCGCGGATCTTCGCGATGGCCTCGTCGATGTAGCTGCCCATCTGCCAGTCGCCCTGGCAGCCGGCTATTGTCCTAACGAAGCGGCGCAGCAGCGCATCGCCCTGCACGGTATGCGTGACCTCGGGGTGGAACTGGACGGCGTAGTAGCGCTTGTCCTCGTTGGCCATGCCGGCGATGGGGCAGCTGGGCGTGGACGCCATCAGCTTGAAGCCCGGCGGCATCGCGGTGACCTTGTCGCCGTGGCTCATCCAGACCTTCAGCATGCCGTGGCCCTCGGGCGTGGCGAAGTCCTGGATGCCTTCCAGCAGCTTGGTGTGGCCGTGCGCGCGCACCTCGGCGTAGCCGAACTCGCGGTGGTCAGCCGCCTCGACCTGGCCGCCGAGCTGCACGGTCATCGTGAACATGCCGTAGCAGATGCCCAGCACCGGCACGCCGGCATCCCAGACCGCCTGCGGCGCGCGCAGCTCGTGGTCCTCGTAGGTGGACGCATGGCTGCCGCTCAGGATGATGGCCTTGGGGGCAAAGCTGCGGATGAAGTCATCCGACACGTCGTTGGGATGGATCTCACAGTAGACCGCTGCCTCGCGCACGCGGCGCGCGATCAGTTGGGTGACCTGCGAGCCGAAGTCGAGGATGAGGACCTTGTCGTGGTGCATGGTGAACTCAGGCAGTTTGCAAAGCGGTGCGCTGGCCGTGGAAGAAGCGGTAGGCAACGATCAGGCCGATCAGTTGCAGTGCGGCGCAGGTGTAGAAAGGCAGGCCCATCAGCGGGTCGGTCGCCGCGCGATGCGACACCCAGCCGAGCAGCGTCAGGCCGATGCCAGGCGCGATGACGGCCATCATGCTGTTCAGCGACGACAAGGCGCCCATGGCCTGGCCCTGGTGGGTGGCGCCGGCGGCATTGGAGATGATGCTCTGCACCGCGGCCGCGGCAACGCCGCCGAGCAGGTTGAAAGCGATGACGGCATACATCATCCAGCCTTCGCTCGCGAGGCCAAAGCCGAAGTAGGCCAGCGAGGCCGAGCCCATGCCGATGAGGGCCAGCCGCTGCGGGCTGAAGCGCGCCAGCAGCGGCTTGAGCAGCACGCCCTGACTGAGCACCGACACGATGCCCACGGCGAACAGGGACCAGCTCACTTCGAGCGGGCCCCAACCGAACTTGAACTTGGTGTAGAGCACCCAGGTCATGTGCAACATGAACTGCGCCAGCGACGCCAGCGCGATCACGAACACCAGCGGCCCCACGCCCTTGAGTGCCGCCAGGCCACGCAGCGCCGACACCGGGTTGGCCTTTCTCCAGTTGAAGGCCGTGCGTCGCTCCAGCGGCAGGGACTCGGGCAGCACGAAGAAGCCGTAGCACCAGTTGACGACGGCCATGCAACCTGCGGCGATGAAAGGCCAGTGCACGTCGAAATGACCCAGCCAGCCGCCGATGACCGGCCCGAGGATGAAGCCGACGCCGAACATCGCGCCGAGCTGGCCGAAGCGGCGTGCGCGGTCCTCGGGGGCCGTGATGTCGGCCACGTAGGCATTGGCGATGGCGACGTTGGCCTGCATGGCGCCCGAGAACAGGCGCACGGCCACCAGCATCCACAGCGCCGTGGCCATGGCCGTCACGAAAAAGCTCAGCGCCAGGCCGGCAAAGCCGATCAGCAGCACCGGGCGGCGGCCAAAGCGGTCCGACAGCGCGCCGAGGACGGGCGAGCCGATGAAGTTGGCCACGCCGAAGGCCATGGTCACCAGCAGGAAGGCCGAGGTCTGCTCGTCGTTGCTGTGCGTGAAGGTGCCCACGATGTGCGGCAGCACCGGCACCATCAGGCCGATGGAGATCATGTCGATCAGCACGGCAGCCATGATGAAACCCATGGCCGGGGTGCGTTTCTGGGCGTCGCTCATCTCAATCCTGAAAAACGAAACGGGGCGATCTGACGTCGCCCCGTTGCCGCCATCAACAGCTCACTCGCTGCGGTAGTTCGGCGCTTCCTTCGTGATCTGCACGTCGTGGACATGGCTCTCGCGCATGCCCGCCGTCGTGATCTCGACGAACTCGGCCTTGTCTTGCATGTCGGCAATCGAGCCGCAGCCGCAGTAGTGCATCGAGGCCTTCAGGCCACCCGCCATCTGGAAGATGACCTGCACGACCGAGCCCTTGTAGGGCACCTGGCCCTCGATGCCTTCGGGCACGAGCTTGGACGTGTTGGGGTTGTTGGCCGAGGTGTCCTGGAAGTAGCGGTCCGCGCTGCCCTTGGCCATCGCGCCCATGGAGCCCATGCCACGGTAGCTCTTGAAGGTGCGGCCCTGGTAGAGGATGACCTCGCCCGGGGCTTCCTCGGTACCCGCGAAGGCGCCGCCCATCATCACGCAGTCCGCGCCCGCGGCGATGGCCTTGGCCAGGTCGCCGGAGTAGCGCACGCCGCCGTCGGCGATGACCGGCACGCCCGTGCCCTTGAGCGCCGTCACGACGTTGTCGATGGCGGTGATCTGCGGCACGCCGACGCCCGCGACGATGCGGGTGGTGCAGATGGAGCCCGGGCCGATGCCGACCTTGACGCCATCTGCACCGGCTTCCACCAGCGCCAGCGCTGCGGCGCCGGTGGCGATGTTGCCGCCGATGACGTCAACGTTCGGGTACTGGCTCTTGACCCAGCGCACCCGCTCCAGCACGCCGGCACTGTGGCCATGGGCCGTATCGACGATGAGGGCATCGACGCCGGCACGCACCAGCAGTTCGACGCGCTGCTCGGTGTCGTCGCCGAAGCCGACCGCCGCGCCGACGCGCAGCTTGCCCTGGGCATCACGCGCGGCGTTGGGGAAGCTGGTCTGCTTGGTGATGTCCTTGGTGGTCATCAGGCCACGCAACTCGAAGGCATCGTTGACGACAACCACGCGCTCCAGCTTGTGCTTGTGCATCAGCGCCTTGGCCTCGTCGGTGGACGCGCCATCCCTGACGGTGATGAGCTTCTCTGCCGGCGTCATGATCTCGCTGACGCGGGCGTCCATGCGGGTCTCGAAGCGCAGGTCGCGCCCGGTGACGATGCCAATGACACGCTTGCCTTCGACGACCGGGAAACCCGAGAAGCCGTGCTGGCGGGTCAGCTCCACCGCCTCGCGCACCGTGGTGTTTGGGCCGACGGTCAACGGTTCGCGGACGACGCCGCTCTCGTAGCGCTTGACGCGAGCCACCTCGCGCGCCTGGGACTCGGCGCTGAGGTTCTTGTGCACGATGCCGATGCCGCCCTCCTGCGCGATCGCGATCGCCAGGCGTGCTTCGGTCACGGTGTCCATGGCGGCGGACACCAACGGCAGGTTCAGGGGGATATTGCGCGACAGGCGGGTCGCAAGGCTGGTGTCGCGGGGCAACACCTGGGAGAACGCTGGCACCAACAGAACATCGTCGAAGGTGAGCGCTTTGCCGAGAAGGCGCATGAGGAAAGCTCCAGACGCAAAGCGGCATTATACGGAGGTCGCCCCGCTACACTGAGCCCATGCGTCACAAGCCCCTGCTCATCGCCCTGATTGGCCTGATCTTGGCCGCGTCCGCACAGGCCCAATGGAAGTGGCGCGACGCCAGGGGCAATGTGCAGTACAGCGACCTGCCGCCGCCTGCGGGCACGCCGGACAAGGACATCCTGCAGCGCCCACCGACCGCAGCGCGGCCGACCATCCTCGTTGCGCCGCCTGGCATGCAGGCCAGCGCGGCCTCCACGCCTGCACCCGCTGCCAGCGCCCCGAGCAAGGCCGAGTCGGAAGCCGCTGCGCGCCAGAAGAAGGAGCAGGAAGGCGAGGCCGCCAGGCAAAAGGAAGAGGCGCGCAAGCTTGCCGAGCAGCGTCGTGAGAACTGCGCACGGGCCCAGGCCAATCTGCGCGAATTGCAGAGCGGCCAGCGCCTGACCCGCACGAATGACAAGGGCGAGCGTGTCTACATGGACCAGGCCCAGATCGCCGGTGAGGTGAATCGCACGCGCGACGTCATCACGAGCGAGTGCCGCTGAGCTGCGGCACTTAAGTGCGCCGACGCTCGAGTTGACGGACAAGGTCAGGCCTTGCCGGCCTGCGGCCGATGCCGCGACACGATGCGTTCGCCACGCTTGGCGTAGCGCAGCCGGCGTGCCTCCTTCGGGTCGACGGTCAGCGGCCGGTAGACCTCGATGCGGTCGCGCTCGCGCAGCGGCGTTTCCAACGGCCGCACGCGGCCCCAGATGCCGATGCGCAGTGTTTCCAGCGGCTGGCTCTGGGCGGCCATGAAATCGGCACATCCGTGCAGCGCGGATGCAACCGTGGCGCCCTCCTCCATGTCCAGCCAGCGCTGCTGCACGTCGCCGGCGTGCGGGCTCCAGACCAGTTCAACGCGTACCATGGATGCTTTCCGCGCGCTGCACGAAGCTGTCGACGAAGGTGTTGGCGATGCGGTCGAAGACCGGGCTGACAACGGCTTCCAGTGCGCCGCTGCTGAAGGCGTAGTTCAGCTCGAAGGCGATCTTGCAGGCCGAGGGCTCGCCGTCGGTGCCGGGCTTGTTCAGCGGCAGGAACTGCCACAGCCCATCCAGCCGCGAGAACGGCCCGTCGACCAGCTCCATGCGCACGCTGCGGCCATCCTCGTTGCGGTTGCGGGTCGTGAAGGCATGGCGCACGCCGGCATAGGCCAGGTGCAATCGGGCCGTGACGCAATCGCCTTCGCGCGCCAGCACCTCGACCTTGTTGCACCAGGGCAGGAACTCGGGATAGCGCTCCACCTGCGTCACCAACTCGTACATCTCGCGGGGCGTGTGCCAGAGCAGAACGGACTTTTTGACCTGCTTCATAGAATCCACAAATTGTATTGATGGGCTTTGCCCCCATTTGCGACCCCATGTCCATTGCCGAGAACCGCCGCGCCCGCTACGACTACCACATCGAAGAACAGTTCGAGGCCGGTGTCGTCCTGTCCGGCTGGGAGATCAAGGCGATCCGCGCCGGCCAGGTGCAGCTGACCGATGGCTATGTCTTGATCAAGAACGGCGAGCTGTTCCTGATCGGCTGCCGCATCAACGCGCTTCGCAGCGCATCAACCCACGTCACGCCCGAGGCGGACCGCACGAAGAAACTGCTGATGCACAAGGCCGAGATCAAGCGGCTGGTCGGCAAGGTCGAGCAGCGCGGCTTCACCCTCGTGCCGCTGAATCTGCACTACAAGGGTGGCCGCGTGAAGGCCGACATCGCGCTCGCCAAGGGCAAGGCCGAGCATGACAAGCGTGATACCGAGAAGAAGCGGGATTGGGAGCGTGAGAAAGGTCAGCTGATGAGACACAAGGTCTCAAACAAGAGCTGACAACGCCTGCTCCAGGTCGGCGCGCAGGTCGGCTGCGCCTTCCAGGCCGATTGCAAATCGCACCAGCGTGCCGCCGTCGAAAGGCAGCGGCAGATTGCGGCTGCGGCTCATGTCGTAGGGAACGGCCAGGCTCATCGGACCGGCCCAGGAATAGCCGATGCCGAAGAGCTGCAACGCGTCGACGAAGGCATCCACCTGTGCCGGCGAGTACCCGGGCTTGAACACCGCCGAGAACAAGCCAGCCGCGCCCGCGCCGCCAACCGCGAGCCAGTGCTCATGCCCCGGCGAGCCCGGCAGCGCCGGGTGGAAAACCTGGGCCACCTCGGGTCGACCTGCCATCCAGCTCGCCAGCTGGCGCGTGACGCGGTCCTGGCTGGCGTACCGCAACGGCATCGTCGGCAGGCCGCGCAGCACCAGCTCCACGTCGTTCTGGCCCAAGCCATAGCCCAGATGCTCGTGCGCGTGGTTCAGGCGGTCGTGCAGCGTGCGGTCCCGAGTGCACACCGAGCCCATCAGCACGTCGGCGCCGCCGCTGGGGTACTTGGTCAGCGCCTGCATGACGATGTCGGCGCCCAGGCCCCGGGTGCGTGCTTGGTGCCGGCTCGAAGCCGTTGAAGGCCAGGCCCGCGCCCCAGGTGTTGTCCAGCGCCGTTGTGACGCCCCGCGCGCGGCAGGCGGCCAGCGTGCCGAGCAGATCGGGGAACTCCAGCGTGATCGAGCCTGCGGCCTCCAGCCAGACGAGCTTGGTGTTGTCGCGCAGCTCGGGCACCGTCAGCGGGTCATAGAAACGGTGCGTGACGCCCCATTGCGGCAGCCAGGACTCGGTCAGGTAACGGTTCTGGCCGTAGACGTTGTCCGGCACGAGCACCTCGTCGCCGGGGCGCAGCACGGCCAGCGACGGCAGCGTCACGGCCGCCAGGCCGCTGGGCACGAGCAGGCAGTGCTCGGCATGCTCCAGCGTCGCAATGCGTGCGGCCAGCGTGTAGCTGGTCGGCGTGCCGTGCAGGCCGTAGCGGTAGGTCAGGCCGTCGCGCGGGCGGGGCTTGTGCAGGTCGGCTGTGTCCTTGAACAGCACGGTCGAGGCCTTGGCCACCGGCACCGGCACCGCGTCCCAGCCTTCGGGCGCACGGTAGGCATGGTGTATCAGTTCGGTACTGGGCGCGCGCTTGCTCATCAGACCAGACTCGCCACCAAGTCATGCCCATCCGCCGCGACGACCCGGGCGCGCACGAAGTCGCCGACCTTCATCGTCTTGCTGGCCTTCTCCGGCGGCAGGATCTTCACGGTGCCGTCGATCTCGGGCGCGTCGGCGTACGAGCGCCCCACCCCACCCTTGCGGCCCAAGGCCGGTGCGGAATCGACGAGGACCTGCAGCGTCTGGCCGACACGGCCTTGCAGCTTGGCCGCCGACACCTGTTCGGCAACGGCCATGAAGCGGGCACGGCGCTCCTCCCGCACCTCGTCGGGCAAGGCGCCTGCGATGTCGTTGGCGCTGGCGCCTTCCACCGGCGAATAGGCGAAGCAGCCTGCGCGGTCGATCTTCGCTTCCTGCATGAAGTCCAGCAGATGCTGGAACTCTCCTTCAGTCTCACCGGGGAAGCCGGCAATGAAAGTCGAGCGGATCACCAGCTCCGGGCAGGCCTCGCGCCAGCGCAGGATGCGCTCCATGTTCTTCTCGCCGTTGGCCGGGCGCTTCATGCGCTTGAGCACGTCGGGATGCGAATGCTGGAAAGGCACGTCCAGATACGGCAACACCAGGCCTTCGGCCATCAGCGGCAGCACGTCGTCCACGTGCGGATACGGATAGACGTAGTGCAGGCGCACCCAGGCGCCAAACGGCTTGGCGATCTCGCCCAACTGCGCGACGAGGTCCAGCATGCGGGTCTTGACCGGCTTGCCGTCCCAGAAACCCATGCGGTACTTCACGTCGACGCCGTAGGCCGACGTGTCCTGGCTGATGACCAGCAGTTCCTTGACGCCGCTCTCGAACAGCGCGCGCGCTTCGTTCAGCACGTCGCCGATAGGGCGGGACACGAGGTCGCCACGCATGCTCGGGATGATGCAAAAGGAACAGCGGTGGTTGCAGCCCTCGCTGATCTTGAGATACGCGTAGTGCTTGGGCGTCAGCTTGACGCCGTAGCTGGGCACGAGGTCGACAAAGGGGTCGTGGGGCTTGGGCACGTGGGTGTGCACCGCGTCCATGACCTCCTGCGTGGCATGCGGCCCAGTCACGGCCAGCACGCTGGGATGGATCTGGCGCACCAGGCTGCCGGCATCGCTGCTGCCAGCACCGGCCTTGGCGCCGAGGCAACCGGTCACGATGACCTTGCCGTTCTTGGCCAGGGCCTCGCCGATGGTGTCCAGGCTTTCCTTGACGGCGTCGTCGATGAAGCCGCAGGTGTTGACGATGACCAGGTCGGCACCGGCAAATGTCTTGGAGGTCTCGTAGCCCTCGGCGCGGAGCTGAGTGAGGATCAGCTCGGAGTCGGTCAGCGCTTTCGGGCAGCCCAGACTGACAAAACCGATCTTGGGGACGAAGGTGGTCGTTTCATTCATCGCCGTATTTTCGGCGATGTGGCGCGTGGCCGCCTGTCGGACCCATGGGCGTCCACACGAAATGACCGAAGTCCTGCTATCGCGCCGGCTATTCAATCACTTCGACGGTGACGGAGGCTGCGAACGGAGGGCCGGTTGATCGGGCCTCGCGAATGAGGTAGCGGCCAACGCGCACGCCCGCAGCGTCGACGACATCAAAGTAGCTGACCTGGGTGTCCACGCCTTCGCACTGAGTCAATTCGGCGCCCGTGCGCCGCAACTCGTGACCGAGCGGAACGTAGATCCGCCGTTGGTGCCGTGACTCGATCATGCGCGCTCCGCCAGCCTCTGAAGCTGGCAGTTGCGGGCAAGGTCTGGAAGGGCAAGGCGTTCTTACTCGCGCTCACGCGCTGTTACCCGGAAGCGGGCGCTATTTCTTGGGCACGAACGGGAACATCGCGCCTGCCTGTTTGAGTTGTTCCTGCCACTGGTTCATCAGCGACTTGGACTGCTCTGCATAGCCGCCCATCAGGCCGGTCCAGGCGTCAGGCGTGAAGGGGATGCCACCCGGCGTCTGCTCGGTGAAACGGGACTGCAGGTCGGTGAAGGCCTGCATCTGGCGCTCCAGCAGCCCGCCCATGACGCCCTGCATCGCATGGCCGTAGAAACGGATGATCTGGGCCAGCGAGTTCGTCGAGAACATCGGCACGCCGCCGGTCTCCTCCTCCAGGATGATCTGCAGCAGGATGGAGCGCGTCAGATCCTCTTGCGTCTTGGCATCGTGCACCTCGAAAGCGATGCCTTCCAGCACCATGCGCTTCACGTCGGCCAGCGTGATGTAGCTGCTGGTCTCGGTGTCGTAGAGACGGCGGTTGGGGTACTTCTTCAGAATGCGCAGGCCGGGCTTGGCTTCGCCGGTTTGCTCGTTCGAAGGTGCCGCTTTCTTGCGGGCAGTCGCCATGCGGAAATCTCCTGTGCAGTGCAACAAATTCTAGGCAGACCCTGACGGTCTCTTCGGACGGGTTTACCTGGGGCCTGCAGAGGGCGCCTTGGCCGTACCCGACAGCGGCAGCCGCACGCACGCGTCGAGACCGGCAACACAGATGCCATCCATGCGGTTGCTCAGCTCGATCTGGCCGCCCAGCGAGTGCACCAGTGCCTGGCAGATGGCCAGGCCCAGCCCCGATCCCTGGCCGGACTCCCCGACCGCGAAGGGCAGGAAGAGCCTGTCCTGCTGCTGCGGCGTGAGCCCGGGCCCGCCGTCGGCGATGACGAGGCGCGCCCAGCCTGCGTCAACCGTGAGGTCGATGCTCAGCCGCCCGCCGGCCGGCGTGTGCTGGATGGCGTTGTGCAACAGATTGCGCGTCAGCTCGCGCAGCGCCCACTCATGGCTGTCGACGGCAGCGGGCTGGGTGCGGATGTCGAAGTCCAGCTCCTGCTTGGCGATCAACGGCGCCAGGTCCAGCGCCACGACGCGCGTCAGCTCGGCCCAGTCCTGCGTGGGCATGGACTCGCCCTGCTGGCGCATCTGCTCGGCGCGGGCCAGCGCCAGCATCTGGGTGGCAAGCTGGGTGGCACGAGCCACCGTCGTATCGATTTCAGCCAGGGCCTGCAGGGGCTCCACGTCGCCCTGGCGGGCCGACTGCACCTGCACTTTCAGCACGGCCAGCGGTGTGCGCAGTTGGTGGGAGGCGTCGCGCACAAAGCGCTTCTGGTGCTCCAGCAGCCGGGCCTGGCGGGCCAGCGCGTCGTTGGTGGCGACGATCAGCGGCGCCAGCTCGGCCGGCATCCCGGGGGCCTGCAAGAGGCTGAGATCGTCGGCGTCGCGGGCTTGCAGTGCGGCGCTGAGCTCGCGCACGGGCTTGGTCGCGCGCTGCACCACCGCCCACACGACGATGGCGATGACCCCCAGCAGCGCCGCCTGCCGCCACAGCGTATGCAGCAGCACCTGGCGCGCCAGGCTGCGGCGCAGGTCCAGCGTCTCGGCCACCTGGATGGTGGCCAGGCCCATGCCGGTCTGGCCGGACACCGGCTGCAGCAGCACGGCCATGCGCACCGGGTCGCCGCGGAAGCTGTCGTCGTAGAAGTCCACCAGCGCCGCATAGACCCCCTGGTCGGGCAGCTTGCCCTGCCAGTCGGGCAGATCGTCGTAGCCCGAGACCATTTCGCCCTTGAAACCCCTGACCTTGAAGTACAACCGGCTGCGACTGTCGGTCTCGAAGGCTTCCAGCGCGGCATAGGGCACCGCCGCCACCAGCCGCGCCTGATCGCCCGTGCCATCCACACCCAGCAGCTCGCCGATGGCCTTGGCTGAAGCCAGCAGCGTGCGGTCGTAGGCGGTGTCCGCCGCACGCAGCGAGTCGCGGTACAGGCTTACCGTGTTGATGGCCACGACCAGGCCCACCGGCAGCAGGATGCCCCAGAGCAGCCGGCTGCGCATCGACAGGCCGGCCCACCACTGCATCAAGCGCCATTCAGTCATCGGCCTGCAGCAGATAGCCCAGGCCGCGCAGCGTCACGAGCTTGGCGCCCGTGGCAGCGAGGCGTTTGCGCAGGCGGTAGGCCACCACCTCAATGGCGTCGGGCTGGGCGTCGGCAGCATCGGCAAACACCAGCTCGAACAACTTGTCCTTGGCCACGGCCTGGCCCGGCCGAACCAGCAGCGCGCGCAGCAACGCGGCCTCGCGCGGTGGCATGTCCAGCGGTCGGCGCTGGTGGTAGACGGCGCCGCTTTCGAGATCGGCGCGCAGGCCACAAAAGCTCGGGGCATCCGCCACCTGCAGGCTGTCGCTGGCCTGCCCCTGGCGGCGCACCAGCGCACGGATGCGTGCCTCCAGCTCGTCCAGGTCGAAGGGCTTGGGCAGGTAGTCGTCGGCCCCGGTGTTCAGGCCCAGGATGCGGTCGCCCAGCGTGCCACGCGCCGTGATGATGATGACCGGCGTCGTCAGGCCTTCGGCGCGCGCCTGGGCCAGCACATCCAGACCGTCGAGCCCGGGCATGGACAGGTCCAGCAGCACGACGTCCGGCACGCTGGCGCGCCAGCGATTCAGCGCCTTGGCGCCGTCGTCACAGATGCCGACACGAAAGCCGCGGCGCTCGAAGGAGCGCTGCAGCGTGGTCTGCATCGCGGCGTTGTCTTCGATGACCAGCAGCTTCATGGGCCGGCAGGCTAGCACCGGGGCGGGCCCTGGCAGGGGCTGAGGTTTACCCCGACGCAATGGACAGCAGATTGACAGCCTCGCTGCCGAACATGGGGCACCAACAAGACAGGAGACAACCATGAACTTCCAAGCGAAGCCATCTTGGGCGGCACGGCCAGCAACCCGGTCTACGGCTTCGACGGCGTGTCGGGCACCTCCAGGACCGTCATCCGCTCGGACAACTCGGTAGGCCACATCCTGCCCATAGCCTGGGCGGGGTCCACGGCCGGGCCATGGTGGCCGCGGGCGAGGACTCGACGGGCCATTACGTCGGCGCCCGCATCGCAAACCGGATGGACGCAGCGCTGGGCGTCTCGGACACGACCCACACACTGGCTGGCGACAAGTTCAAGGTCGTCAACCTCGGCGGCAGCTACACCCTCGGCCCGTTGAGCCGCTGGGCCTGATCCGCAACAGCAAACAGATGACCCGCAAGCAGAAGAACTTCGCCATCGGCTGGGGTGTCATCCGCGCCAGCTACGTCAACGCCCATTCGCGCAACAGCGCTAATGGCGACGACTACACGGGCAAGCTGTTTGCCTTAGGCTATGTGTACAACCAGTCCAAGCGCACATCGCTCTACACGACGGTCTCGCAGGTAAGCAATGGCTCGACCGATCGCTTCCTTATTCCCGGCGGCTCGGCCATCAGACCCGGGCAGGATTCCAGCGGCGTCGAGGCCGGCACCTACCACTCGTTCTGATTTTCAAGAAGACTACGGAGACAAGCATGCGTCGAGATACCTTCCTGAAGTCCCTGGCGGCCATGGCCGCTGCCGGTGGATTGCCATTGGCGGCCGAGGCTGCTGGCGTTCCCATGAAGATGATGATCCCCGCCAACCCCGGCGGCGGCTGGGACACGACCGGCCGCGCCTTCGGCAAGGCGCTGCAGGACGCGGGCCTCGCGTCCTCCGTGCAGTACGAGAACAAGGGCGGCGCAGCCGGTGCCTTGGGCCTGGCCCAGTTCGTCAACGCGAGCAAGGGCGACCCGCATGCGCTGCTGGTCATGGGTGCCGTCATGCTGGGCGGCATCATCACCGGCAAGCCACCGGTGAGCCTGTCGCAGGCCACGCCCATTGCGCGGCTGAGCAGCGAATACAACGTCTTCGTCGTGCACGCGGCCTCGCCGCTGAAGACGATGAAGGATGTCGTCGACCAGCTGAAAAAGGACGCTGGCAGCGTCAAATGGGGCGGCGGCTCGCGCGGCGCCACCGAGCACATCGCGGCGGCCATGATCGCCCGTGACGTGGGCGTGGATGCGGCGAAGATCAACTACGTGCCCTTCCGCGGCGGCGGCGAAGCCACGGCGGCCATCCTGGGCGGCAATGTGACCGTGGGCGGCAGCGGCTTCAGCGAGTTCCAGCCCTATCTGGAGAGCGGCAAGATGCGCGCCATCGCGGTCACGTCACCCCAGCGCATCAAGGGCCTGAACGCGCCCACGCTGAAGGAATTGGGCATCAACGTCGAGATCGGCAACTGGCGCGGCGTCTACGCGCCACCCGGCATCAGCGCCGAGCAGCGCAAGGCGCTGACCGACATGGTCTTACAGGCCACCAAGAGCAAGAGCTGGGCGGAATCCATCGAGAAGAACGGCTGGACGCCGGCCCTGCTGGCTGGCCCCGAGTTCGACGAGTTCGTCGACCGCGAGTTCGCCGCGCTGCGCGCCATCATGGTGAAGTCCGGCATGATCTGAGGCTCGACATGAGCAGCAATTTCAGCCAATCCCTGGTGGGCGTCGGCGTCCTGCTGGTCGGCGCCGTGATGGCCTACGGCGCCACCTTCATCTCGGCAGAAGCAGGCTATGCCGGCGTCGGACCCAACGCCCTGCCCTGGCTGGTGTCGATGGTGCTCGTGGTCTGCGGCGGCTGGCTGGTCTGGGAAGCTCGCAGCGGCGGATACCGTGAGTTGGACGTGCCCTCTGGCGCCGCGCGCGGTGACTGGCATGCAGTCGCCTGGGTTGTGGCCGGCATCGTCGCCAACGCGAGCCTGATCACGACGATCGGCTTCATCCTGTCCTGCGGGTTGTGCTTTGCGCTCGCCGTGCGCGGCCTGCGGGTGGCTGAAGGCAAGGCTGGAGGCGGGGTGCGCCGCAGCCTGATCGATCTCGCCACCGGCGTCGCCATCTCAGCCCCGGTGTTCTGGATGTTCACCAAGCTGCTCGCCATCAACCTGCCAGGCCTCACGGCCAGCGGCTGGCTTTAGAGGACCGCTCCCCATGATGGATCTCTGGAACCAACTGCTGGGCGGCTTTGCAACGGCCGGCACGCCCATCAATCTGATGTGGGCCTTCCTCGGCTGCGTGATCGGCACCGGCATCGGCGTGCTGCCGGGCCTGGGCCCCGCGGTGACGGTGGCGATGCTGCTGCCCATCACGTCGCAGGTCGAACCCACCGCGTCGATGATCTTCTTCGCCGGTATCTACTACGGCGCCATGTACGGCGGCTCGACGACCTCCATCCTGCTCAACACCCCGGGCGAAACCGGCACGATGGTGACGGCGCTGGAGGGCTTCAAGATGGCCAAGAACGGGCGCGCGGGTGCAGCCCTGGCCACGTCTGCCATTGGATCGTTCGTGGCCGGCACCATCGCGACGGTACTGGTCACGCTGTTCGCACCGGTCGTCGCGGACTTCGCCATCACGCTCGGCCCGCCGGAATACTTCCTGCTGATGCTGCTGGCCTTCACGACCGTCAGCGCGGTGCTGGGCAAGAGCACGCTGCGCGGCATGACCTCGCTCTTCATCGGCCTGGCGCTGGGCCTGATCGGGCTGGACCAGATTACCGGCCAGGTGCGCTACACGATGGGCGTGCCCGAGTTCATGGACGGCATCGAGACCGTGCTCGTCGCGGTCGGTCTGTTCGCCGTTGGCGAGACGCTCTACATGGCGCTCTACGAAGGCCGCAGCACGCAGGATCTGAACAAGCTCGGCAGCGTGCACATGACGGGCACGGAATGGAAACGCTCCTGGCCCGCCTGGCTGCGCGGCACCTTCATCGGATTTCCCTTCGGCACGATTCCGGCGGGCGGCTCCGAGATCCCGACCTTCCTCAGCTACGCCACCGAACGCAAGCTCAGCAAGCACCCGGAAGAGTTCGGCACCACCGGCGCCATCGAAGGCGTGGCAGGCCCCGAGGCCGCCAACAACGCAGCCGTGACAGCGACCTTGGTGCCCCTGCTGACCCTGGGCATCCCGACCTCGGTGACCGCGGCCATCCTGCTCAGCGCGCTGCAGAACTACGGCATCCAGGCCGGCCCGCAGTTGTTCACCACCTCGTCGACGCTGGTCTGGGCGCTGATCGCCTCGCTCTACATCGGCAACGTCATGCTGCTGGTACTGAACCTGCCGCTTGTAGGACTGTGGGTGAAGCTGCTGAAGATCCCCAAGCCGCAGCTGTACGCGGGCATCCTGATCTTCGCCACGGTGGGCGTCTACGGTATGCGGCAGAGCGCCTTTGACCTCTTCCTGATGCTGGGCCTGGGGCTGATGGGCGTCGTCATGCGCCGCTTTGACTTCCCGACCGCACCTATCGTCGTCGGCATGATCCTGGGGCCGCTGGCGGAGGCGCAGGGGCGCAACGCGCTGTCCATCGGCAGCGGGCACTGGGGCGTGTTCATCGAGCGGCCGCTCTCGCTGGGCCTGCTCGTGCTACTGGGCGCCGTGCTGGTGCTGCCGCGGCTGTGGCGCTGGCGTACCGCCAGGCGCGGCTAGGCCCACGCGAGCGCCAAAGAAAAAGCCCCCGAATCTCGCGATTCGGGGGCTTCCCAACTTCAGAATTTGGTAGGCGCGATTGGATTCGAACCAACGACCCCCACCATGTCAAGGTGGTGCTCTAACCAACTGAGCTACGCGCCTGAAGAGCTGCTCACTATAGCAGGTTTTTCCAAGGGCTGGCAAAAGGTCACTTGCGGCGCGCCGAGCGCACGCCAGAGATGGCGCACAGATCACGCAGCACCTTGGCCAGCTTGGACGCGTCGGACAACTCCAGCGTGAAGCTCATCCAGGCCGTGTCACCGCCGCCCGCCCTGGGCTTCACGGCGCCGGGCTTCATCGACTGGGTGTTGACCGCGACGACGTTCATCTTCTCCTTGGCCAACACTTCCAGCACATCGCGCAGCAGGCCCTGGCGGTCGCCGGCCTCGACGAGCACGTCGACCGGATAGACCGGTGCACCCTTGCCGACAACGTCGCCACCGCCCCATTCGACCGCGATGACACGCTCCGGGGAACGACGCTTCATCTCCCCCAAGTTGCTGCAGTCGCTGCGATGGATGGCCACGCCCTTGCCGCGCGTGACGAAGCCTGAAATGGCATCCGGCGGTGCGGGGCGGCAGCAGCGCGAGAGCGTCGTCAGCAGCGAATCGATGCCCACCACCAGCACGCCACCACGGTTGCTGCTGGCGCTGCGCGTGTGCCGCTGCGCCAGCAGCTCGTTCTCGTCGGCAACGGGCTCCGGCGGGCGCAGCAGCAGCTCGATGTTGCGCAGCGAGTACTCGTCCTTGCCGACCACCTCGAACAGCGCGTCGGCGCCCTTGAAACCCAGGCGCGCGGCGAGTTCGTCGAGCTTGAGAGCAGTCCTACCTTCGCGCTGCAACAGCTTCTCGACCAGTTCTCGGCCTTTGGCGATCGTCTGCGCCTGCTGCAGCGCATTGAACCAGGCTCTCACCTTGGCGCGCGAACGCTGGCTCTGCAGATAGCCAAGCTCGGCGTTGAGCCAATCGAGCGACGGCCCCCCCTCCTTGGCCGCGATGATCTCCACCGTCTGCCCGCTGTGCAGCGGCGTGTTCAGCGGCAGCATCTGGCCGTCGATGCGCGCACCGCGGCAGCGGTGGCCGAGGTCGGTGTGCACCGCGTAGGCGAAGTCCACCGGCGTTGCCCCGGCGGCCAGTTCGACGATGGTGGCCTGCGGCGTGAAGACGTAGATGCGGTCATCGAACGACGTGGTGCCTTCTGCCGTTTGCGTCGTATCGCGCTCCCAGGCGAGCAACTGGTTGAGCACGGCCTTGCGCGCGCGGGCCACCTGCTCCTCGAACTCGCCGGCCGCGCTGACACCGGCATAGCCACGCGCGCCGGCCTCCTTGTAGGCCCAATGCGCGGCCACGCCATGCTCGGCGTGTTCGTGCATCTCGCGGGTGCGGATCTGCACCTCCATCGCCCGACCGTCGGCCCCCAGCACGACCGTGTGCAAGGACTGATAGCCGTTGGGCTTGGGCTTGGCGATGTAGTCGTCGAACTCGCCCGGTACCGGCGTATAGAGCTCGTGCAGGCGCGCCAGCGCCGCATAGCAGTCGGACACGCTGGCGACGATGACCCGCAGCGCGCGCAGGTCGAAGACGCGGTCCAGCGACAAGTCCTTGCCCTGCATCTTTTTGTGGATGCTGTACAGGTGCTTGGGCCGGCCCTGCACCTCGGCGGCGAGGCCTTGTCCATACAGGTCGGCTTGCAGCGCAGCACGCGCGGCCTCGATGCGCTGCTCGCGCTCGACACGGGTCTCCAGCAGCCCCTTGGCCAGCGCCTTGTAGGTCTCGGGCTCGCGGAAGCGAAAGGCCAGGTCCTCCAGCTCCCACTTGATCTGCCAGATGCCCAACCGGTTGGCCAGCGGCGCGAACACGGTCTGCGACTCGTCTGCCAGCTCGGTCGGGCAGGGCCCGCTTGCTGGCAGCGTACCAGCGCAGCGTCTGCAGCCGCGAGGCCAGGCGCAGCAGCACGACGCGCAGGTCGCGCGAGAAGGCCAGCAGCATCTTGCGCACACGCTCGGCTTGCTCGGCCCGGATCTCGGCGCGGCGGTCGGTGTGGGCCTTGGCGTCGCGCGCGGCGCGCTGCAACTGCACGAGTCGGCGCGTGTGCGTGACGAGGCTGGCATAGCTGTCGCCAAAGGCCTTGGCCACCACCTCTTCGGGCTTGTTCAGGAAATCAGCCGCGTAGACGAGATAGGCCGCAGCCTGCAATTCCTGGGCAGCGCCGACGCTCTGCAGGATGGCAGCAACGCCGTCGGCATGGGCGAGCGCGTTCTCGCCAGTGTCCAGCAACTCACCGCCCAACAAGGGCTCGGCAAAGGCGCGTGCACGCACCACCTCGACGTTGGAATGCGCCGCGCCGGCATCCAGCAGCGCAACGATGGGCGCGGTGGCCGCGCCCTCGGCCATCGAGCCGGTCTTCATGAACTGAGGAAATCCCTCACGATGGAGATCTGGTCGGCGTGGATCAGGGTAGGGGCGTGGCCGATGCCAGGCAGCTCGACGAGGCGCGCATTCGGGCCGCGCTGGGTCATCGCGCGTGCGGTCTCTGCCGTGAGCAGGTCCGACTCGGCGCCGCGGATCAGCAGCGTCGGGCAGCGCAGCTGGTCGTACGCGGCCCACAGCGCGGCCTCGCCGGCGGCGACCAGCTCGGGCGTCACCGCCGAGAAGGGCAGCGCGATGGCCGGGTCGTAATGCAATCTCCACTCACCGCCTTCCTCGCGGAACAGCGGCTCGGACAGCGCCCGCCATTCCTTATCAGAATGCGGGCCGAAGCCCT
>CAUJSJ030000081.1:0-6183 GCA_963422775.4 uncultured Roseateles sp. | reverse complement strand
CGCATCGAGTGGCTTTACGAGGAAGGCGCGGCGATGACGGCGGACAGCATCGTCTGCCGCATCGAGGCCGATGGCCGCGCGCTGCTGTCGGCCGAGCGGCCGGCGCTGAACTTCCTGCAGCTGCTGTCGGGCACGGCGACGATCGCGCGCGCCCACGTGGACGCGGTGGCCGGCGCCAGCCCGAACGCCCAGGGCTGCGCCATCCTCGACACGCGCAAGACCGTGCCGGGCCTGCGCCTGGCGCAGAAGTACGCGGTGCGCGTGGGCGGCGGGCAGAACCAGCGGCTGGCGCTGTACGCGGGCATCCTCATCAAGGAAAACCACATCGCCGCGGCCGGCGGCGTGGACCAGGCACTGCGCGCGGCCCAGGCGTTGAAGGCCGGCGTGGACATCCAGATCGAGGTCGAGACCATCGCCCAGCTGCGCGAGGCGCTGGACGCCGGTGCCGTCAGCGTGCTGCTGGACAATTTCAGCGAAACCATGATGCGCGAGGCCGTGGCGGTCAATGCCGGCCGTGCGCTGCTGGAGGTGTCGGGCGGCGTGGCGCTGGATCAGCTGCGCTGGATCGCCGCGACCGGCGTGGACCGCATCTCCATCGGCCGGCTGACCAAGGATGTCAGGGCGGTGGACTACTCGATGCGCGTGCTGGGACCGTTGGCGGGCTGACCCCCGTCAAGCCAACAGGTGCGCCCGCACCCGCGCCGCCGCGTCGGCCGGGTGCTGCTGCATGAAGCAGTGGCCGCCGGCCGTGGTCTGCACCTGCAGATGCGGCGCGTTGTGGCGTTGGGCCCGCGCGCAGCCGGCCTGCACGAAGGGCATGGTCTCGTCGCCGTGCAGCAGCAGCGTCGGCACGGTGATGCGGCGCAGCCGGCTCCACAGCTGGCGCGGCATGGTGCTGAAGATGGTGGCCTCCAGCTCCGGCGCGCACTTGAGCCCGGCGTGGCCGTCGGGCGTGTCGCGCAGCGCGTGGGTGATGAAGGCGTCCAGCGCGGCTTCGGTCCAGCCGCGGTAGGTGCCGCGGCCGCGCAGGCTCTGGCGGGCCTGCTCACGATCCGGCCATGCCCGGCGGCGGCGCCTGGAGGCGCGCGCCAGCGGGTTGACCAGGCCGCTGCCGACGCGGCCGATCAGCGTCGCGGCCAGCAGCATGGGCGGCGGGAAGAGCACCGGGTCCAGCAGCACGGCACGCGCGAAGGGCTGGCCGGGCTCGGCCAGCAGCAGTGCCGTGAGCACGCCGCCAAAGCTGTGGCCGGCCGCGAAGCAGGGCACGTCGCCGTAGGGCTGGCGGCCGGCCTGGAAAGCATCGATCGCGGCCGCAGCGCAGGCATTCCAGCCGGGGAAGTGCGCGGCCGGCTCGCTGTCGCCGTGGCCGGGCGCGTCGCACAGCCACAGGTC
This sequence comes from uncultured Roseateles sp., assembly GCA_963422775.4. Taxonomy (GTDB): domain Bacteria; phylum Pseudomonadota; class Gammaproteobacteria; order Burkholderiales; family Burkholderiaceae_C; genus Pelomonas. The sequence continues at coordinate 4,791 of CAUJSJ030000081.1, read as the reverse complement.
GAAGTCGGCGGCGAGGGCCTGCAGCATGGGTTCGTACACGCGGCCGCAGAAGCCGTTGCCGTGCAGGAACTGCAGCAGCGGCCGGCCCGTGGGCGGCGTGCGCCAGCCGCGCAGCGTCGTACCGGTGACGGCGGACGCGTGTTCCCAGGGCTCGAAGCGAGCCGGGTTCACGCGTCGAACCAGGGCTCGTTGGGCAGGTCGTCGAACACCTTGCGCAGCCCCGCGCTCCAACCCAGGCGCAGCGACTGGAAGTAGGGATCGTCGCGCCCGATGCGGTTGGGCGGCTTCATCGCCTGCTCGAACTGGTTGGCGCGCAGCATGATCATGTCGATGGGCAGGCCGACGGACAGGTTGGACTGGATGGTCGAGTCGAAGCTGACGAGGGTGCACTTGGCCGCCTCGTCCAGTGGCGTCGTGTCGTAGCGGACGACGCGGTCGATGATGGGCTTGCCGTACTTGCTCTCGCCGATCTGGAAGTAGGGCGTGTCTTCCGTGGCCTCGATGAAGTTGCCCTGTGGGTAGACGTGGAAGAGCCGCGGACCCTCGCCCTTGATCTGGCCGCCCAGCAGCATGTTGGCGCCGAAGTCCACGCCGCCGTGATGGTCGTCGCTGTCGCGCGCGACGATCTCCTTCAAGGTGCGGCCCAGCAGCACGGCCGCGTCGTAGAGCGTGGGCACGTTGAGCAGGTGCTCGCCCTCGCCATGCAGGCGCTGGTTCAGCACGGAGATGACGGACTGCGTCGTCGCCAGGTTGCCCGCGGTCAGGATGACGATCTCGCGCTGGTGCGGGATCTGGAACTGGTACATCTTGCGAAAGCTGGCGATGTGGTCGACGCCGGCGTTGGTGCGGGTGTCGGACGCGAACAGCAGGCCCGCACGCAGGCGCATGGCAACGCAGTAGGTCATGGAGGAGTCCTGGCGAATGAGCTGGCGGCCATGTTACGGCCGGGCGCTGCCGCTGCTGCTGCCGGGGGCAGGCAGCCCAGGCCGCGCAGCGAGGCGGCCACGGCCTCGTCCAGCGGCGTGTGCGGCTCCTGGCCCAGCGCGGCGACGAGGCCGGCGTTGTCCATGCGCACGGGCTGCTGCCAGAGGTAGCGCATCTCGCGCATCTCCTGGAAAGTCGTGACGAAGGGCGAGGCCAGCGTCAGCAGCCACCAGGGGAAGGCGGCAATGCGCGGCGGCTTGCCGCCTTGGGCCGCCACGACGCGCTGGATGGCCTCGGCCATCTGGCGGCCGGTGGCGTCCCAGTGGCCGGCCATGTGAACGCTGGCGAAGGCGGGCAGCGTGTCGCGCCTGGCCAGCAGTTCGACCATCGTGCGCGCCACGTCGGGCAGGTAGGCCCACTGGTGGCCGGCGCTGGGCGCGGCCGGGTTGCTGATGACCGTGACCGGCTTGCCCGGCTTGACGAGCCCTTGCGAGAACCAGTTGTTGCCGGGCTGCGGCCCGAAGAAGTCGCCGGCCCTGACGATGATGACGCGCGCGCCGGCCTCGCTGGCCGTGCGCAGGCGCGCTTCCATCTCGACGCGGATGGCGCCCTTGCGCGTGACCGGATGCTGCGGCGCGCCTTCGTGCAGCAGCGGGAAGGCGTCGGGGCCGAAGTTGTAGACGGTGCCGGGCAGCACCAGCGTCGCGCCCTCGGCGCGTGCTGCGGCGATGCTGTGGTCCAGCATGGGCAGCACGAGGCGGTCCCAGTCGCGGTAGCCGGGCGGGTTGACGGCGTGCACGATGACGCCGCAGCCCCGGGCTGCGCTGGCCACATCGGCGGCGTTCAGTGCGTCGCCGCGCAGCCAGTGGATGCCGTCGCGCAACTCGTGTGCCGCCGTCAGGCCACGCTTCAGGCCCTTGACCTGCCAGCCCGCGTCGCGCAGCTGCCGCGCCACCTCGCCGCCGATGCCGCCGCTTGCGCCGAGCACCAGGGCTGTTTTCGTCTTGCCTTGCATCGCTGCTCTCCAGGTCGTTGTCGATGGGTGGATTCTGGAAAGCGGCGGGTTGTTTGAGAATTGCGAAAGATCGACGTGTAGCTATACATTTGTGTATGGCTTCGACCTTGCCCTGGGAACTGCTGCACACCTTTCTCGGCGTGCTGCGCGAGGGCTCGCTGTCGGGCGCGGCACGGGTGCTGGGGCTGACGCAGCCGACCGTCGGGCGCCACGTTGCCGCGCTGGAGCGGGCGCTGGGCCAGCCGCTCTTCACCCGCTCGCCCACCGGTCTGTTGGCCACCGACGCGGCCCTGGCACTGCGCGGCCACGCGGAGCAGATGGAGGCCGCCGCGGCCGCGCTGCAGCGGGCGGCGACGGCGCGCGGCGACGCGGTGAGCGGCACGGTGCGCGTGACGGCCAGCGAGGTCATCGGCGTGGAGGTGCTGGCCGGCGTGTTCGCCGCGCTGCGCGAGCGCTACCCCGGCCTGGTGCTGGAGCTGGCACTGAGCAACCAGCTGCAGGATCTGCTGCGCCGCGAGGCCGACATCGCCGTGCGCATGACACCGCCCGAGCAGGGCCAGCTGATCGCGCGGCGCATCGGCAGCATCGAGCTGGGGTTGCACGCGCGGCCGGACTATCTCGACCGCCAGGGCCGGCCGCAGACGATGGCCGGGCTGGGCGGCCACACGCTGATCGGCTTCGACACCTTGACCCCCTTCATCCGCGCGGGCACCAAACGCCTGGGCGGCATCAGCCGCGACAGCTTTGCGCTGCGCTGCGACTCCGACCTGGCCCAGCTCGCGCTGCTGCGCGCCGGGGCCGGCATCGGCGTCTGCCAGGCGGCGCTGGCGCGGCGCGAACCGGTGCTGGAGCGCGTGCTGGCGGATCAGTTCGCCTGGCCGCTGGAGACCTGGGTCGCCATGCACGAGGACCTGCGGCAGAACATGGCCTGCCGCGCCGTCTTCGACGCCCTGGTGGACGGCCTGTCGCGCCACGTCGCCCCGTGAGGCGCGCGGCGCGCAGGCGTCACTTCTTCGGCGCGACGGGCAGGGCCTTGGCCATTTCGAGGTGGTGTTGCAGGCCCGGCAGCGTCTTCAGTGCCCAGGCCTTGACCTCGGGGTCCTTGGCCTTGCGCGACGCTTCCTCGAACAGCTTGATCGTGTCCTCGTGCGCCTTCACGCCGAAGTTCTTGGCATAGCGCTCGTCGAACTTGTCGTTGTCGCCCGCGTCGATGAGCTTGAGCTCGGTCTTCTGCTTCAGGGACGGCCCTTCGGGCAGCTTGACGTTCTTGCTGGCGGCCAACGCCTTGAGCTCGTCGGCCACCTTGGTGTGGTCGGCCATCATCGAATCGGCAAACGTCTTCACGTCGGCGTTCTTGGCCTTGGTCTGCGCGAGCTTGCTGGCCTCGATCTCGGCGGCACCGGCGTGGGCGGCCTCCTTCATGAAGGAGGCGTCGGAGCGCGCGTAGGCCTGGCTGGCAAATGCGGCGCAGCCCAGCAGCAGGGCGAGACGGGTGAATCGATGGACGGGACGCATGGTGGGACTCCTGGGGGTGGACTGAACAGCTCCCAATCTAGGCGGCAGCGCCGTGCGCCCGACATCGGCCGGTGCTTCGGGCGCTTGTAGGAGAAGGCGCGGTCGGCGCGTTTCCGACAAGCGCCTGTCCTGTCCGCCGACAGGCTCGGCGCGCCGTCCTGCCTAGGCTGCAGGGTCAGTCAACGCAAGGAGCCGACATGCAAGACGCCACGACCCGCAGCGACCCGTCCGACCCTGACGACGTGAGCACCGAAGAAGACCTGAGCGGCAGCGCGGCCGCCCAAAAAATCGCCGACCTCGTCAAAGCCGGCAGCAGTTGCTTTTTCTGCACCCTGGGCATGGGCTCGCGGCTGCATGCCCGGCCGATGGCGGTCATCGAGGTGGACGAGGCCAGCGGCCAGTTGTGGTTCTTCACGGAGATCGACAGCTTCAAGACCATCGAGCTGGACCGCGACCCGCGCGTCACCCTCTTCTTCAAGGAGAGCGACTACGGCGGCCACCTGAAGCTGGACGGCAGCGCTGCGCAGGTGACGGACCAGGAAACCATCCACCGTCTGTGGTCGCCCAAGCTGCGCGCCTGGTTCACCGAGGGCGAGAACGACCCGCGCATCTGCCTGCTGCGCGTGGACCCGGTCAGCGGCGAGTACTGGGACAACCGGCATGGCGCGGCCGTCGCCGGCATCAAGATGCTGTTCGGTGCCATCGTCGGCCAGCGTGTCGACGAAGGCGTGCACGGCAACCTCAAGCTCTGAGCGGCTGAGCGTCTTGACGCTTTGTTGATGGGCCGGGCCGCAAGCTTTGCACGGTCTTGATGGGCGGCGCTCTAGATTGGAGACCTCGCCATGAAAGGCCGACCCGCTTGTCGGCCCTGCCTATGCATCCCGTCGCCATCCTCCAGCACGAGGCCAGCCAAGGTCCCGGCTTCCTGTTGGACTTCCTTCACAGCCAGGACATCCCCACGGTCGTGTTTCAGCCTTCGCGGCATGACCTCCCGCGACAGTCAACGGACTACTCGGGCATCGTGGTGCTTGGCAGCAATTGCAGCGTCAACGACGACCACGGCTGGATCGCTTCGGAGCTTGAGTTGGTTCGGCGGGCCGTGGCGCATGACGTGCCGGTGCTCGGCCATTGCTTCGGCGCGCAGTTGCTGGCGCGCGCACTGGACGCTCGCGTGGTGCGCAATGCCTGGCCCAACATCGGCTGGAGCCGGGTCAACGTGACGCCGGCGGCGCGGCATCTCTTTGGCGGCGACGCGCAGGTGGAGCTGTTCAACTGGCATTACGACACCTTCGAGATTCCGCGTGGCGCCACGCGCACGCTGTTCGGCATGCACTGCC
>CAUJSJ030000080.1:0-54039 GCA_963422775.4 uncultured Roseateles sp. | reverse complement strand
AAGGAGGCGGCTCATGGCCGCGCATTCTGCTGGCTGGCCCGGCGCAGCAACCGCACGTAAACCGCGCATTTACATGAGCGAAAGTTATGGGCGTGCTAGCGCCGGCCGGCAGGCCACGCGGCAAGTTCTGCAGCCGTCACGTCCGCTTCGACGCGCACCCAGTCGGCAAAGCGGCGCACGACGGGCAGCGCGGCGGCGTCCTCGCGGATGACGAGCAGATTTGGCGCGTGGTGATGGCAGCAGCAGGTCGTGCGCCTGCACCAGCGTGCCCGCCTGCAGGCGCGGCAGCGCCAGCGACAGCCGCGTCACAGCGACGCCCAGACCCATCTCGGCCGCATCCAGCGTCAGGCCGGCGTCGTTGAAGGCTGGACCTTCCGGCGCCGTCGTGGCGCCCGCCGCGGCCTGCCACAGCGGCGCGTCGCCGGTCACGTGGCTGAGCATGCGCGCGGCCGGCCAGCGCGAAGCGTCGCGGCCCAGCTCGCGGGCCAGCGTGGGCGCGGCCACGGTCAACAGCCGGTCCTCGAACAGGACCTCGCCGCCGTCCTGCGAGCGGCCGTGGCGCAGCGCCACCAGGGCCACGCGCGGCGGCGGGCGCACCAGCGCGTAGTCGGTCTGCACGATGAGGCGCACCGTGGGCGCCTGCGCGATGAAGCCGTGCAGCCGCGGCAGCAGCCAGGCCCGTGCGAGGGACCCGAGCGTGGCGATCTGCAGTGTCGTGCGCGCCTCGGCCGGTTCGGGGTAGACGGCTTCGTGCAACGCCGCCAGCGGGCCACCGAGGCGTGTCAGCAGCTCAGCGCCCTCGGCCGTCAGCCGCATCACGTTGCCGATGCGCTCGAACAGCGTCTGCCCGCACCAGTCCTCCAGCTGGCGCACCTGGCGGCTGATGGCGCCGGGCGTCAGGTGCAACTCGGTGGCCGCGCGGCTGAAGTTGCCCAGCCGCGCGGCGGCCTCGAAGGCTTGCAGGGAGAACAGGGGTGGCAGGCGCTCGCGCACGGAAGTTGACAGCAGGGGTGTTGAGAAATCGGCAAAGCCGCTGTGCCAAAGCCTCGCTGGCGCGGGACCGGCGTGCGGCCGACAGTGGCGGCAGATTAACTGCGGAGCTGCCATGTCTGCCACGACCCCCGCCATCGTCCTGGACCGCTTCGGCGGGCCCGAGGTGCTGGCGCTGCGCGAACTGCCGCTGCCTAGCGCCACCGCCGGCCAGGCCGTCGTGCGCATCGCCCACGCCGGCGTCAACTTCGTCGACCTCTACCAGCGCGAGGGCCGCTACCCCGGCATCACGCTGCCCTGGCGCCTCGGGCTGGAGGGCGCGGGCGAGGTCGTGGAGGCCGCTGGTGAATTCGCGGCGGGCGAGCGTGTCGCGTTCACGACCGGCGTGCAGGGCGCCTACGCCAGCCACCTGGCCGTGCCGCTGGAGCACCTGGTGCGCGTGCCCGACGCGCTGCCGCTGCGTGATGCCGCCGCAGCGCTGGAACACGGGCTGACTGCGGCCATGCTGCTGGACGACGTGGCGCGGTTGCAGCCGGGCGAGCCGGTGCTGGTGCATGCCGCGGCGGGCGGCGTGGGTGGCTGGCTGGTGCAGTGGTTGCTGGCGCGCGGGCATGCGGTGTTCGGCACCGTGTCCAGCGCGGCCAAGGCCGATTGGCTGCGCGGCCTGGGTGCCCAGCCGCTGCTCACCGACAGTGACTGGCCGGCCGCCGCGCGAGGCGTGGGCGTCGTGTTCGATTCCGTCGGCCGCAGCACGTTCGCCGGCAGCCTGGACGCGCTGCGCGTCGGTGGCCACCTCGTGCTGTTCGGCGCGGCCAGCGGCCAGCCCGAGCCGGTCGCCGTGCTGGCGCTGATGAAGAAGAGCCTGACGCTGACGCGGCCGGTGCTGCCGCACTTCCTGCCCGATGCGGCCAAGCGCCGCGCGCGTGCCGCGGCCGTCTTCGATGCGCTGCTAGGGGGCGCCGTGCAGCTGCGCATCCAGGCCGAATTCCCGCTGGCCGAGGTGGCCCGCGCCCATGAGCTGCTGGCGTCGCGTGCGACGCAGGGCAAGCTCCTTCTCCAACCCTGAGACTGACGTGACCTCCCTCAAAGGCACTCTGGCTGCCCTCGGCCACACCCTGCCCGACCTCGGTGCGCCCGCCGCCAACTACCTGCATCACCGCGCGGGCGATGGGCTCATCGTCATCTCGGGCCAGATCGGCACACCGGGCCTGGGCGCCGGGCTGGACGCGCCCGCCGCCCGCGCCGAAGCGCAGGTGGCTGCGCTCAAGGTGCTGGCCGTGCTGAATGCCGCCGTCGGCGGCGACCTGGGCCGCGTGCGCCAGGTCCTGCGCCTGGGCGTGTTCATCGCGGCGACGCCGGCGTTCACGGCGCACAGCGCGGTGGCCGATGGCGCGTCCAGCCTGGTCATCGCCGCGCTGGGCGAACGCGGCCGGCATGCGCGTGCGGCGGTGGGCGTGGCCAGCCTGCCGGCGGGTGCGGCGGTGGAGGTCGAGGCTCTGGTGGAGCTGGTGTCGTGATCACGGCCGCCCAGGTGGCCGCGGGCCGTGCGGCCACACCCGGGTGGGGCGAGAGCCTGCTGCTGAACCACGCCGGCGCGTCGGCGATGTCGGCGGCGGCGCTGGCCGCGCTGCACGAGCACCTGGCGCTGGAGTCACGGCTGGGGCCGATGGATGCCGCCGACGCCGTCGCGCCGCAGTTGCAGCGGCTGCGCGAGGACGCGGCGCGGCTGCTGAATGCGGGCAGCGACGAGGTGGCGGTGATGGGCAGCGGCTCGGCGGCCTTCGGTGCGGTCTGGTCGGCCTTCACGCACACCGCGCCGCTGCGCGCGGGCGACCGCATCCTCGTCGGCCGCCAGGAGTGGGGCGGCAACCTGGCGACCTACCAGCGTGCCGGCGCGTCCGTCGAAGTGCTGCCCAGCCGCGCGGACGGCAGCGTCGACGTCGAGGCGAGCGCCGCGCTGATCGACGAGCGCGTGCGGCTGATCTCGCTGACCTGGCTGCCGGCCAACGGCGGCCTCGTCAACGACGCGGCGGCGCTCGGCCGAGTGGCCCGTGCGGCCGGCGTGCCCTACCTCATCGACGCCGGCCAGGCCCTGGGCCAGCTGCCGGTGGACGTGCAGGCGCTGGGCTGCGACGTGCTCAAGGGCGCCGGCCGCAAGCACCTGCGCGGGCCGCGCGGCACGGCGTTGCTTTACGTGCGCAAGAGCTTCCTGGATCGGCTGGAGCCGCCCTGGGTGGACGTGCAGTCGGCGCCGTGGGCGGCCGGCCTGCGCGAGGATGCCCGCCGCTTCGAGACGGCGGAGCAGCCGGTGGCGCTGCGGCTGGCGCTGCACGTAGCGATTGCCGAGGCGCTGGAGATCGGCGTCGACGCGATCGCGGCGCGGGTGCAGGCGCTGGCCGTCGTGTTGCGCGAGCGGTTGAGTGAGTTGCCGCAGGTGCGTGTGCACGACCTCGGCGCAGGGCCGCGCTCGGGGCTGGTCAGCTTCACCATCGACGGCGAGCCCGTGGCGGCCACGAAAGCGCGCCTGGCGCGGCAAGGCATCCGTGTCGGCGCCAACGGCGTGGCCTACACGCCGTTGGACATGCAGGCCCGCGGACTGGAAGGCGTCGTGAGAGCCTCGCTGTCCTGGCTCAACGACGAGGCGGACATCGAACGCTTAGCATCGACCCTATGAAAGTCGCCGCACTCCAGATGGTCTCCGGCCCCGACGTGGCCGCCAACCTCGCCACCGCGCGCCGCCTGCTGGAGGACGCCGCCCGCCGCGGCGCCCAGCTCGCGGCGCTGCCCGAGTACTTCTGCCTGATGGGCATGCACGACAGCGACAAGCTGGCGCTGGCCGAGGCCGACGGCGAGGGCCCCATCCAGGCCATGCTGGCCACGGCAGCGCGCGACCTCGGGCTGTGGGTCATCGGCGGCACGCTGCCGATCAGGTCGACGACGGCCGAGCGCGTGCGCAACGCGACGCTGGTGTTCTCGCCTGCCGGCGAGCGCGTCGCGCGCTACGACAAGATCCACCTCTTCGCCTTCGACAACGGCCGCGAGAGCTACGACGAGGGCCGCGTGCTGGAGCCCGGCAGCGAGCCGACGCGCTTCGACGCCGGTGGCATCAGCGTCGGCCTGTCGGTCTGCTACGACCTGCGCTTTCCCGAGCTCTACCGCGCCTACGCCGGCTGCGACCTGCTGGCCGTGCCGGCGGCCTTCACGTACACGACCGGCCAGGCCCACTGGGAGCTGCTGCTGCGCGCGCGCGCGGTCGAGAACCAGTGCTACGTCATCGCCCCCGCCCAGGGCGGCGAGCACGCCAACGGCCGGCGCACCTGGGGCCACAGCATGGTCATCGACCCCTGGGGCCAGGTGCTCGGCGTGCTGGCCGAGGGCGAGGGCGTCGTGCTCGCCGACGTGGACCCGGCGCGTCTGACGCAGGTGCGCCAGCAACTGCCGGCCCTGGCCCACCGCAAGCTCTGAGCGCAGACCCCGATGCGGCGCCACGGCGCGCGCATCGAGAATCCGCGCACTCCGCAAAGGATCCCCCATGACTGACAACACAGCCAGCCGCACGACGGCCTGGCTCGTGGGCGTGCTGGTCGCGCTCTCGCTGTACGGCAATTTCTACGTCTACGACTCCATCGGCCCGGTGGCCGACCTGCTGCAGCAGCAGCGCGGCTTCAGCGACACGCAGGTGGGCCTGCTCAACGCGATCTACAACCTGCCCAACGTCGTGCTCATCCTCGTCGGCGGCGTGCTGGTGGACCGCTTCGGCGCCGCGCGCATGACGCTGATCACCGCCGGCATCTGCCTGGCCGGCGCGCTGCTGACGGCCTTCAGCCCCAGCTTTACCGGCATGGCCGCGGGCCGGCTGCTCTACGGCATCGGCGCCGAGACCTTCAACATCGCCACGCTCGCCGCGCTGGCCCAGTACTTCGCCAGCGGCAGCATCGCCCTCGTCATGGGCCTCACGCTGGCCATCGGCCGCCTGGGGTCCTACAGCGCCGACATGTCGCCCACCTGGTTCACCACCGCCTATGCCCAGGGCTGGCAGCCGCCGCTGCTCATCGCCGCGGCCATCGCGGCAACCTCGTTCGCGGCCTCTTTCGCCTACTGGTGGGTGGACCGTGGCCAGGCCGGCAAGCGGGCCGCGGCGCCGGCGGCCGAGCGCTTCGTGATGCGCGACCTGCTGCACTTCGGCAAGGCCTACTGGTATCTGCTGGCGCTGTGCGTGTTGTGGTACTCGGTCATCCTGGCGTTTCGCAGCACCTTCTCGATCAAGTACTTCCAGCACACCCACGGGCTGGACTTGGCCACGGCCGGCGAGATGAACAGCTATGTCTTCCTGGCCGCCGTGTTCGCCACGCCGGCCTTTGGATGGCTGTGCGACCGGCTGCGCCGCTATGCGCCCTTCCTCGCCTTCGGCGCGCTGCTGCTGCCCATCGCGCTGGCCGTGCTGGCGCTGACGTCCTGGAGCCTGTGGCTGCCCACGGCGCTGATCGGCGTCAGCTACTCCCTCGTGCCCGCGGTCATGTGGCCGCTGACGAGCCGCCTCGTGGCGCCGGCGCGCTTCGGCACGGCCATCGGCCTGATGTGGGTGGTGCAGAACGCCGGCATCGGCGGCGCCAACATGGTGGCCGGCTGGCTCAATGACCAGGCCGGCGCCAGCGCGACCAATCCGGCCGGTTACGCGCCGATGATGTGGTTCTTCGGGCTGACCAGCGTGGCCGGCGTGGTGTTCGCGCTGCTGCTGTGGTGGACGGCCGGGCAACGCCGGCATGAGGTCAGGGCCGCAGCGTGACGAGATCGCGCAGCAGCAGGTCGATGTTGGCCCGCAGCGCGCGCTCGTTGGCGATGCGCAGCCGCTCGTTGGGCGACACGATGGCCTCGCTGAAGCGGGCCTCCTCGGTGTTGGCGATGCGCCGCTGATAGACGACGCGGCCGTCGCTGTTCCGGTCCACCAGCGTGTAGCGCACGGCCACGTCCACCGTCACGGCGACGGCCGGCACGAGCGGCTGGTCCAGCTGCACCAGTTCGGCCTGCAGTTCGAAGCGCGGCGCGGGCAGCGGTGCGAGCGCCTTCATGCCGACGGCGTAGAGCGATTCGTCCAGCGCCTGCTGCAGCGCCGCGGCGCTGACCTTGGAGCCCCACCAGCGGCCGGTCTCCTGGCCGCCCTTCACCGGCGTGACGCCCACCTGCGCCTTCAGCGCGTCCGGCACCCAGCCGCGGATCTGCAGCGCGTCCGCGGGGCTGACCACCATCGGCAGCGGCTGGCTGGGCGTGCCGCAGCCAGCCAGCAGCAGGGCCAGCAGGGCGGCGGGGACGACAAGGACGAGGGCAGGGCGTGACATCGGTGGCCCATGCTAGGCCCACGCCGCGGCGGCGGTGGCTGCAAAAGCGGGTGCGGCCGGGTGCAATTCAGTTGTCCGTGCCGCCGCCGCGCCACCCGCAGCGCCTGAATTCAGCGGGGTGAGACTGGGCGAGGGGCTTCAGGTGAAATTCAGCGCACGTCGAGGGTGTAGGTCACCGCCTGGGACATGCTTGGGAGGATGGCGCCGAAGTTCAGCATGTAGCGGCCGGGCTTGAGCGGGCCCAGGGCGACGTAGTAGCCGTTGCCGGCGGCCGGCGCGTCGTCTTCGGGCGAGACGAGGAAGCAGCCGCGCGTGGCCTGGCGGTGGGCGGCCAGGCCGTTGAAGCGCTTGCCGTTCAGGTCCAGCACCAGGGCCGCGGGCGAATCGGTCAGGGACTCGGCGCGCAGCATCAGCGACGCGCAGGCCTCGCGCTCGTCGTCGGGCGGGAAGGCGATGAAGTTGATCAGCGGGAAGAACAGCGTCTTGCCGGCCGGGATGCGGCAGCTGCGCACCGCTCGCTTCGTGCCGAAGGTACCGGCCAGGAACCACACCGGCCCGGACTGGCCGCTGTCGCATAGGCGTCCGTCGGTGTCGGCAATGGGACTGTCTTCGTCTTCGAACGACAAGGCCCAGTGCCACCAGCGCTTGGACCATTCCTCCTGCGACGCACCCGCGATGGCCTTGGCTGGCGGGATCAGCTGGGCCTGGGCCGGCAGGGTGGCGGCCAGCAGCAGGGCCAGGGCCAGGGTGAGGGCGTGTCGCATCGATTTCTGTGCTTTCAGGATTTGCGCGTGCGCTCCATCGCGACCTCGGAGACGCGAAAGCCCAGCTTTTCGTAGAAGGCGGTCACGCCATCGCGGCCGGCGCGCAGCACCCAGGTCATCTCGTCGTTGCCGGCCAAGGCAGCCTTGACGAGGGCGCTGCCGATGCTGCGGCCGCGGTGCGAGGCCGCCACGACGACCATGGAGATGTAGCCGTTGAAGAGGCCGTCGGTGATGGCGCGCAGGAAGCCGACGACCCGGCCGTCGTCCACGGCGACGAGGGCGACCTGGGAGCGGGCGAGCAGGTCGCGGAAGACATCCGCGTCCCGCACGCGCGGGCCCCAGTGGTTGTCGGCGAGCAGCTGGCGGGCGGCCTCGATCTCGTCGGCCTGGACAGGTCGGATGTCCATTCAGCCGCCAAACATCATGCGTCGAGCAACGGCGCGCTTGAGCGGCGTCGCCAGCTCCAGTCCGGCCAGCGCCAGGCCGCGCAGCGCGGGCAGGCCCGGCAGGCGCCAGGCGAAGCTGCGGGCGAGAAAGTCGGTCGCGGCGATCATGGGCCAGCGGTCGGGAGCGCGCTGCCAGTCGACACGGGCCAGCGCGGCGTCCAGGCTCTGGCCGGTTTCCGCAGCCTCCACCAGCGCATCGACCAGGGCCTGGGCATCGCGCAGGCCGAGGTTGAGGCCCTGGCCGGCCACCGGGTGCAGGGTCTGGGCCGCGTTGCCGATGCGCAGCGCCCGGCCCTGCAGCAACCGCGTCTCGGCGTTCAGGCCCAGCGGAAAACACTTCAGCGCCGAGATGCCGGTCAACTGGCCGGCCACGGTGGGCAGCTGCTGCTGGATGACGGTCAGGCGCTGGGCGTCGCTGAGCGAGGCGATGTCGTCCTCGGCCTGGGGCAGGCACCAGACCAGCGCCGCGCGCGACCCCTGCGCGTCATCCGGCAGCGGCAGCAGCGCCAGCGGCCCGTTGCGCGTGAAGCGCTCGATGGCCAGGCCCTGCAGGCCGGGCGCGGCCAGGCGCACGCTGCCGACCCAGGCGTTCTGGTGGTAGTCGCTGGTGATGCTTTTTCTGTCCTGCTCGGCGAACACGCCGCCCTCGGCGACGACGGCGAGGTCGAAGCTGTCCACGACCGGGCCTTCGCCGCAGTCCAGCTCCACGCTCTCTGGCAGGGAGCGGATCGCGTGCACGGCCGTGCCGAAGCGCGTGAACAGGCGGCTGGGCTGGTGAGAGGCCAGTTCCAGCCAGCGCTGCTGCAGCGGCGCGACCAGCGCGCCGTAGGGCAGCACGGCGCCGAGCTGGGGCAGGCCCTGCTCGGCAGCGCTGATGCGCACCTCGCCGGCGATGGGCGCGGGGGGCGCCTGGCTGATGTGCACGGTCTGGATGGCTTGGGCGCTGTCCGGCTGCCAGGCCGACAGGCGCTGCAGCAGCCGGATGCTGCCGAGGTTCAGGGCCAGCGTGCGCGCGTCTGCGCTGACGTCGCGGTCCAGCGGGCGGGTGTCGAAGAGGTGGATTTCTGCGGCGCCCAGTCGCTGGGCGGCCAGCAGGGCGAGGGCGAGGCCGGCGGGGCCGGCGCCGATGACGGCGAGCTTCATGCCCTCAACGATAGATCATCGGTACTTGCCGACGATGCGCGCCAGGCTGCCGTCGGCCTGCAGGGCCGCAAGCGCGGTGTCCAGCTGGGGCAGCGTCAGGCTGCTGCGCGGCGACAGTGCGCAGGCCGTGCGCAGGCGTGCGATCACCAGCGGTGGGTGCAGGTCCAGCGGCACATCGCCGCGGCGCTGCAGGTAGTCGAAGGTGACGCGGCCAACGATGGCGTGGTCGATGCGGCCGGAGGCGAGCTTGCGCAGGTTGGTGACGAGGTTGGGTGCGTCGTCCCGCACGAAGCCGGCGCCCAGCGCCGTCTCGGTCTCGGGATAGAGAAAGCCCGACACCGTGCCGATGCGCTGGCCGGCCAGGTCATGAAGCTGCGCCGGCGCGGGGCGGCGGGCCGCGGTGACGAGCAGGTCGGCGTCGTCGAGATAGGGCCGGCTCCACCGCAGCGGGCCCGGCAGCCAGCCGGGGAGGTAGTTGCAGATCAGGTCGGCCTCGCGGCCGGCGCCCAGGATCTGCGCAACGCTGCGGCGGGGCACGAGTCGAAACCGCACCGCTCGGCCCAGGCGCTGGCCGATTGCCAGGCCCAGGTCGTATTGCAAGCCATCGACGGCCCGGCCGTCCCTGAACTGGGCCTGGGGCATCTCGATGCTGCCGTCGATCAGCACGACCAGCGGCGCGCCGGCGGCCCTGGCCGGCACGGCGCCGGCCAGGGCCGTCAGCAGCAGGTGGCGCCTGGACAGGCGCGCGGGCAGATTCATTGTTTTCATCCCTTGAGCGCCCCGCCCCCGGTGCGCCTGGGGCGATTGTGGCTAGGCGCCGAGGTGCTGATGGGGCCGCGCGTAAGCTGTCGCTTTTCCGCATCCCAGCCCCCAGGACTCATCCATGCAATACCGCCGTCTCGGCCGCGCCGGCCTTCAGGTTTCCGAACTCTCGCTCGGCTCCTGGGTCACGTATCACAACCAGGTCGGCACCAAGGCTGCCACCGAGATGCTCGCGGCCGCCTTCGACGCCGGCATCAACTTCTTCGACAACGCCGAGGTCTATGCCCAGGGCGAGAGCGAGGTCGTCATGGGCCAGGCCTTCAAGGCCCTGGGCTGGAACCGGCTCGACTACATCGTGTCCAGCAAGTTCTTCTGGGGCCTTCAGGGCAAAGGTGCTCGCGACGGCGTTACGACGGTGAACCGCAAGGACACGCTGAACCGCAAATACCTGATGCAGGCCGTGGACGGCTCGCTCCAGCGCATGCAGCTCGAGCATCTTGACCTGATCTACTGCCACCGCCCCGACCCGCACACGCCCATCGAGGAGACCGTCTGGGCGATGAGCGACATCATCCGCCAGGGCAAGGCGCTGTACTGGGGCACCAGCGAGTGGAGCGCCGCCGACATCCGCGCCGCCTGGGACATCGCTGACCGACACCACCTGCACAAGCCGGTGGTGGAGCAGCCGCAGTACCACCTCTTTCACCGCCGCCGCGTCGAGCAGGACTACGCGCGCCTGTACGAGGACATCGGCCTGGGCCTGACCACCTGGAGCCCGCTGGCCTCGGGCCTGCTGACCGGCAAGTACCGCGCCGGCATCCCGGCGGGCAGCCGCGGCGCGCTGGAGAACATGAGCTGGATGCGCGAGCAGCTGCAGGACAAGGCCAAGAACGACGCCGTCGACCAGCTCGCCGAGATTGCCGCCGAGCTGGGCTGCAACACGGCCCAGCTGGCCATCGCCTGGATCAACCGCAACCCGCGCGTGTCCACCGTCATCCTGGGCGCCAGCCGCATCGAGCAGCTGCACGACAACCTCGGCGCGCTGGCTGTGACGCCCAAGCTCACGCCTGAGGTGGTCGAGCGCATCGACGCGATCAGCAAGCCGCTGGCGCAGTGATGATTCACGTTTTCTGAGGGCAAGACCCAGCCGGCGACGGTGCCACGGTGCCTGAGAATGCCGGCATGAGGGTCTTGATAACGAGAGGGTGCGCAGCCCTGCTGATCGCCGTTGGGCTGGCGACTGCGGCGCAGGCCGTGGTGCCGCGTTTCGAATCCATCGGCGAGCCCGGTGCGGTGCGGGACAACGTTGTCTCCGCGCTCGCGCTGGACGCTCGCGGCCTGCTGTGGGCGGGCTCGCCCGAGGGCCTGCTGCGTTTCGACGGCTATGCCTTTCGCCGCTACCCGCTGAGCGGCCCCGACGGCCAGTTGCTGCCCGAGCAGTTCGTGCGCGCCATGCTGCCCGACCCGCGCGGCTGGATGTGGGTGGCCGCCGGCAACAGCGGCCTGGTGCGCATGGACATGGCCACCGGGCGCTGGGACCGCTGGGCGCGCGACGGCAAGTCCGCCGATGAGACCGCGCCGGCTGCCAACACCGTGCGCACCTTCGCGTTGGAAAAGGACGGCACGCTGTGGATAGGCGGCAGCGGCGGCCTGGACCGCTTCGACGTCAAGACCCAGCGCTTCACCCACCAGCGCGGCAAGGAAGACGGCCTGCCCGACCCGCGCGTGCAGACCCTGCTCGTCGACCGCCAGGGCACGCTGTGGATAGGCACCTGGCGCGGCCTGGCGCGCAAGTCCGCCGACGGCCCGATCGAGACGCTGGACGTGGACGTCGGCGACCAGCTCATCACGCTGCTCAGCGAGACGCTGGACGGCCGCATCATCGTCGGCACGGCGCAGGGGCGGCTGCGCGCGCTGTCGCCCCAGGGGGCAGCCGCTGCCCTTCAGCCCCGGCGCCCAGCCCGGCGCCACCTCGGGCGCCTGGCCGGTCATGGCCATGGCCCAGCCGGATGCCGACGAGCTCTGGTTCGGCGACGCCTCGGGCGTGTCGCGGCGGCGCGCCATCGATGGCAGCCTGATCGAACGCCTGCCCGGCTCCGGTGCCGCGGGTTCGGGATCGGCACCGCGCAGCGACGTGCGTGCGTTGATGCGCGACCCTTCCGGTACCGTCTGGGCCGGCAGCTACGGTGGCGGCCTGATGCGCCATGTGCCGCCGCTGCCGGGCCTGTCCATGGTGCGCGAAGCCATCGCGTCGGCCTCGGGCGGGCTGGACGTGCGCAGCATCCTGCAGCTGGACAACGGCGAGATCTGGCTGGGCCTGCTGTCCGGCGGCATCGAGCGCCGCGACCGCCAGCTGCAGCCCGTGGGCCTGATCGCACCGGCCGGTGGCGCCGGCGGCGGCCTGCCCCCGGGCCGCGTCAATGCCCTCGGGCAGACCAGGGACGGCTCCGTCTGGGTGGCCATCGACACCCAGCTGCTGCGCTTTGACACCCAGGGCCGCTGGAAGGAGACGCTGCGCAGCGGCAACGCCGTGCCGCGGCGCTTCCACCCGACCGAGGACGGCGCGCTGTGGATCGCCACGCTGGACGGCCTGATGCGCTGGACGCCGGGCAAGCCCGTCATGCGCGCCATCCCGACGGCCGGCCTCGTGGGCGGCACCGGCGAGGTCAACGCCTTCGCCACGCTGCCCGACGGCAGCCTGTGGGCGGGCGGCGCGGCCGGGCTGTTCCGCGTCGCCAAGCCCGGCGCCGACGAGCCGGTGGCCGAATGGGTGGAGCCCAAGGGCCTGACCGGCCAGACCGTGCTCGGCATGGCCGTCGACCTGGCCGGGCGTCTGTGGGTGGACACCGGCACCGGCCTGCACCGCCTGATCGACAGCGACGGCAAGCGGGCGCGTTTCGAGGTCATCGGCGCCTCCGATGTGGGTGGTGCTTTCGGCGCCAACCTGCTGTTCGACAAGCAGGGCCGCATCTGGTCGCAGCGCAACACCTACGACCCGCGCAGCGGCGACCGCCGCGAGCTCGGCGCGGCCGACGGCGCCGACCTCGGCACCGGCTGGTTTCGCAGCTACGCCAAGCTGGACGACGGCCGCATGCTGTTCGGCGGTGCTCGCGGCCTGCTCGTCATCGATCCCGAGCGCTTCTCGCCCTGGACCTACAAGCCGCCACTGGTCGTCTCCGAGCTGCGCGTGGACGGCGAGGAGCGGGCGCTGCCGGTCGACGGCGCCGACATCGTTCTCGCCCCCGGCCAGCGCGGGCTGACGCTGGGTTTTTCTTCGCTGGACTACAGCCAGCCCGGCCGCAACCGCTACCGCTACCGGCTGGAGGGCCTGGACGCCGGCTGGATCGATGCTGGCGGCGCGCTGGGCCGCGCGGCCGCGTACACCAACCTGGCGCCGGGCCGCTACCAGCTGCGCGTGCAGGGCAGCAACCGCGACGGCGCCTGGAGTTCCAACGAGCTGAAGATCGGCGTCGACGTGCGCGCGGCCTGGTGGCAGACGCGCTGGGCCCTGGCCCTGGCCGTGGTGGCCGCCGTCGCCCTGGTGGCGGCATTCGTCAGCATGCGCACGCGGCTGCTGCTGCGCCACCGTCGCGTGCTGGAAGCGCGCGTGCGCGAGCGCACCGAGGCGCTGGAGGTGGCCAAGGCTGCGCTGACGGCCAAGTCCCTCGAGCTGGAGGAGGCCAGCCTCACCGACCCGCTGACCGGCCTGCGCAACCGCCGCTTCCTGGACCGCCAGATGCCGGCCGACGTGGCCCTCACCGTGCGCCACTACGAAGCGTCTGCCGGCGAGGCCGAGAGCGACCAGGACCTGCTCTTCTTCCTCATCGACATTGACCACTTCAAGCGCATCAACGACGCCCACGGCCACATGGCCGGCGACGCCGTGCTGGAGCAGATGCGCGGCCGGCTGGAGCAGGTCTTCCGCGCCACCGACTACCTGGTGCGCTGGGGCGGCGAGGAGTTCCTCATCGTCGCCCGGGGCACGCCGCGCGCCCGTGCTGCCGAGCTGGCCGAACGCGCCCGCCAAGCCGTCTCGGCCCAGGCATTCGAGCTTGCCGGCGGCCTGCGCGTGGCCCAGACCTGCTCGGTCGGCTTCTCGGCCTTCCCGTTGTGCACCCGGCTGCCGCGCGCGCTTGACTGGCATGCCGCGATCGACCTGGCCGACGCGGCGCTCTACGACGCCAAGGAAACCGGCCGCAACGCCTGGGTCGGCATGCTCGACGCGCGGGCCGACAGCGAGAACGAACTGCGCCAGGACATCCGCCGCCCTCTGGACGGCTGGGCGGCCAGCGGGCGGTTGACGCTGTTGCGCTCGGGACGCGGCTGAGGCCGGCGGTGGCCTGCAGCTTCTTGGCCGGCGGGCCGGTTCAAGTCGCCAGCGGCGGCCCCCAGCCCAGCGGCGCCGGCAGCGCGGCCAGGATGCGCTGGCGTAGCGGCGCGTAGGCATCGTCCACGGCCTGCCCCGCGCGCGGCGCGAGCGGGTCCTGGTGGCTGCCGAAGGCTTCGTCCAGGTCGGCCCAGTCCGCGGCGCTCAGCAGCGCGGCGGCGCGCGGCAGGATCTCTGTCTCCTCGCGCTTCATGTGGCGCAGATAGCGCGCCGTGTAGACCTTGAGCTGCTGCTCGAACTTCTCGCGCCGCGGCTCGCCCATCTGCTCCCAGGCCAGCAGGCTGTGCTGCAGCTCGCGGATGGCGCGTTCGCCCTGGGCGTGGTCGGCGTCCAGGTCGTCCAGCACCTCGCGCAGGTCCGGCGCCAGCGCACGCAGCTTGGGGAACAGCAGCGCGCTTTCCTTGGTGTGGTGCAGGCGTTCGGGGAATTCGTCGACGTAGAACAGCATGGCCCGCAACGCGCCGAAGTCAGGTGGCGTGCCGACGCGGCGCTGGGCATCCAGCAGCAACGGCACGGTGCGCAGCATGGCCGCGAGGGCACCGTGCTCCGCGCGGATGACGCGCATGGCCAGGGGCATGGTCGAGGAGGGCATGGCGCTAGCGTCGCGCGGCGGCCGCGTGCCGACCTTGCGTTGGATCAAGCCTTGGCGGGTACCCCCGTAAAATCCCTGGTTTTGCCCTTCCAGCCCAAGAAAGCCCCGGCCATGACAGCATCGACCGCCTCCCCCACCCTCATGGCCAACGCGATCCGCGCTCTCGCGATGGACGCGGTGCAGGCGGCCAACTCCGGCCACCCGGGCGCACCCATGGGCATGGCCGACATCGCCGTCGCGCTGTGGGGCCACCATCTGCAGCACAACCCGGCCAACCCGCACTGGGCCAACCGCGACCGCTTCGTGCTGTCCAACGGCCACGGCTCGATGCTGATCTACGCGTTGCTGCACCTGACAGGCTACGACCTGCCCATCGACGAGCTGCGCAACTTCCGCCAGATGCACAGCAAGACGCCGGGTCACCCCGAAGTGGGCGTCACACCGGGCATCGAGACGACGACGGGCCCGCTGGGCCAGGGCGTGACCAATGCCGTGGGCCTGGCGCTGGCCGAGAAGCTGCTGGCGCGCGACTTCAACCGCGAAGGCCATGAGATCGTCGACCACCACACCTACGTCTTCCTGGGCGACGGCTGCCTGATGGAAGGCATCAGCCACGAGGCCGCCTCGCTGGCCGGCGCCTGGAAGCTGAACAAGCTGGTCGCCATCTACGACGACAACGGCATCAGCATCGACGGCCAGGTCGCGCCCTGGTTCGCCGACGACACGGCCAAGCGCTTCCAAGCCTATGGCTGGAACGTCATCGGCCCGGTGGACGGCCATGAGGTCGACGCCC
Organism: uncultured Roseateles sp.; assembly: GCA_963422775.4. GTDB lineage: Bacteria > Pseudomonadota > Gammaproteobacteria > Burkholderiales > Burkholderiaceae_C > Pelomonas. The sequence goes on along the minus strand of CAUJSJ030000080.1, from coordinate 38,826 downwards.
TGGACGACGCCATCGGCAAGGCCAAGGAGAGCACCGACAAGCCGACGCTGATCATCGCCAAGACGGCCATCGGCAAGGGTTCGCCCAACCGCGCCAACACGAGCAAGGCCCACGGCGAGCCGCTGGGTGCCGAAGAAATCAAGCTCACCCGCGAGGCCATCGGCTGGACGCACGAGCCCTTCGCCGTGCCCGCCGAGGTCTATGCTGCCTGGGACGCCAAGGAACGCGGCGGCAAGATCGAGGCCGAGTGGGACACCCGTTTCGACGCCTACGCCGAAGCCCACCCCGAGCTGGCCGCCGAGTTCCAGCGCCGCATGGCCGGCGTGCTGCCCGCCAACTTCGCGCAGGTCGCCGTGGACGCCGTCGTCAAGGCCCACGCCGAGGCGCAGACCGTGGCCAGCCGCAAGGCCAGCCAGCTGGCGCTGGAAGCCTTCACGCTCGCCCTACCCGAACTGCTGGGCGGCAGCGCCGACCTGACCGGCTCCAACCTGACCAACACGTCCAGCACGCCGGCCCTGCGCATCGCCGCGGACGGTACGCCCAACAACGGCCGCCACATCAACTACGGCGTGCGCGAGTTCGGCATGGCCGCCATCATGAACGGCGTGGCGCTGCACGGCGGCTTCATCCCCTACGGCGGCACCTTCCTGACCTTCAGCGACTACAGCCGCAACGCCATCCGCATGGCCGCGCTGATGAAGACCCGCGTCATCCACGTGATGACGCACGACTCCATCGGCCTGGGCGAAGACGGCCCGACCCACCAGTCCGTCGAGCATGTCGCCAGCCTGCGCCTGATCCCGGGCCTGGACGTCTGGCGCCCGGCCGACACGACCGAGACCGTCGTCGCCTGGACCATGGCCATCGGCAACGCCCAGCGCCCGAGCCTGCTGGCCCTGAGCCGCCAGAACCTGACCTACTCGCCCAAGACCAACGTCGACGAGATCGCCAAGGGCGCCTACGTGCTGTTCGACCCGGTGAGCGCCAAGGGCAACAGCAAGGCCGAGGCCGTCATCATCGCCACCGGCTCCGAGGTGCAGCTGGCCATGGCCGCCAAGGCGCTGCTGGCCGACGAGGGAATCAAGGTGCGCGTCGTCTCCATGCCGTCGACCAACGTCTTCGACCGCCAGGACAAGGACTACAAGAAGCACGTGCTGCCCAAGGGCCTGCCGCGCGTGGCGGTCGAAATGGGCGTCAGCGACTTCTGGTGGAAGTACGGCGTGGACGCTGTCGTCGGCATCGACACCTTCGGCGAATCGGCGCCGGCTGGCGTGCTGTTCAAGCACTTTGGCTTCACGCCGGAGAACGTTGCGGCCACCGTTAAGGCCGTGCTGAAGAAGAAGTGATCTCGCGGCGCGCCCGTGGCGCCGGATGAGGGAACGGGGCCACTTTTGTGGCCCCGTTGCTTTCTGGGTGCCGGCGTGTCCCCAAAGCGGGTGGCCGCAGGCGGCTGGCGGCGCAACTTTCCTGCGCTACAAACCTGCCTGCATCAAAAAGACCAGGGAGGTTCGGATGCGCAATGTCCTCATGGCCGTCGCGGCCAGCTTTTTCGCGTGCGCGGCGCAGGCCCAGATGGTCGAGATCGACCGCGTCGATCCGCAGGCACTGGCCTGCCTGCAAAAGGGCGGCCCCGCAATCCGCTACCCCGCGGATGCCGAGAAGATGCGCCTGCCCGGCCACATCCGCCTGAGCCTCAAGTTCACCGCGCCGGACCGTGCACCCGAGGTGACGGTGCTGTTCCGCGCCGCCAGCGAGGCCATGCTGGACGAGGTGCAGTGGTTCGTGCGCGGCTACCGGCTGCCCTGCCTGCCCCCGGGTGGCGCGACCGTGCTGGCGGTGCAGGAGTTCGAGTTCACGCCGCGCGTGACCGACCCCATCACCTGGACAGCGCCGCGACCCGTCGCGGCGCGTGAGGAGGCGCTTCAGGGCCGGCCCAAGGCGCTGTCCTGCATGCGTACGCCCAAGGAGCCGCCCGAGTTCGCGGGATCGTCGCTGCAGCGTGAGGTCAGCAACGCCTTCGTCGAACTCAGCTTCACGGCGCCCGATGCGCCGCCCGAGGTCAGGATGGTCTACACCAGCGTGGGTGAGCGCCAAGCCAAGGCGGTTGCCGACTATGCGCGCCAGTACCGCCTGCCCTGCCTGGAGGCTGGTGCCAAGCCCTACGTCGTGCAGCAGCATTTCCAGTTCCGGCCCTACGGCGCGGGCGCGCGGGTCTTCAAGGACGCGGTGTCGCTGACGTCCTTCCTGTCCAACATGAAGGGCATCCGCGCCCTGCGCACGGACTTTGACCTGAACACCATGTCCTGCCCCTTCCAGGTGGCCTGGACGCTGGGCAAGCCGGCACTGGACAACCGCGTCGGCGAGGTCGGCAAGCCCGACCTGAACCGCGCCGAATTCCTGGCCTGGCTGGCGGGGCTGGAGATGGAGATGAAGGACCCGCAGTTCGAACAGCTGGTGGGCCAGCGCGTCATCGTCAACGTGCCCTGTGGCAAGCTGAAGCTGGAGCCGCAGGCGGGCTGAAATCGCTCTGAAACCAGCCCCCCTCCCGAATCGCCGAGAATGCCGCCCGACGAGAATTCTTAATCCTCCTGGAGACTCTCCCATGACCATCAAGATCGGCATCAACGGCTTCGGCCGCATCGGGCGCATGGTGTTCCGTGCCGCCATCGCGAATTTCAAGGACATCGAGGTCGTTGCGATCAACGACCTGCTGGAGCCCGACTACCTGGCCTACATGCTCAAGTACGACAGCGTGCACGGCAGGTTCGATGGTGAGGTCTCGGTGGACGGCAACACCCTCGTCGTCAACGGCAAGAAGATCCGCCTGACCGCGGTGAAGGACCCCTCCGAGCTGAAGTGGGCTGAGGTGGGTGCCGACATCGTCATCGAAGCCACGGGCATCTTCCTGGACAAGGCCGGCGGCGAGAAGCACCTGGCCGCGGGCGCGAAGAAGGTCATCTTCTCGGCCCCCAGCAAGGACGAGACGCCCATGTTCGTCTTCGGTGTGAACCACACCAAGTACGCCGGCGAAGCCATCATCTCCAACGCGTCGTGCACCACCAACTGCCTGGCCCCGCTGGCCAAGGTGCTGAACGACAAGTGGGGCATCAAGCGCGGCCTGATGACCACCGTGCACGCCGCCACCGCCACGCAGAAGACCGTGGACGGCCCGAGCAACAAGGACTGGCGCGGCGGCCGCGGCATCCTGGAGAACATCATCCCCAGCAGCACCGGCGCCGCCAAGGCCGTCGGCAAGGTCATCCCCGAGCTGAACAAGAAGCTCACGGGCATGAGCTTTCGCGTGCCGACCAGCGACGTGTCGGTGGTCGACCTGACCGTCGAGCTGCTGAAGGAAGCCAGCTACGAAGAGATCTGCGCAGAGTTCAAGGCCAAGAGCGAAGTCGCGATTGAACAGGGCGGTTTGAAGGGCGTGCTGGGCTACACGGAAGACAAGGTCGTCGCGACCGACTTCCGTGGCGACCCGCGCACCTCCATCTTCGACGCCGACGCCGGCATCGCGCTGGACAGCACCTTCATCAAGCTCGTGTCCTGGTACGACAACGAGTGGGGCTACTCGAACAAGTGCCTGGAGATGGTGCGCGTGGTCAACGGCTGAGTTGACTGACCCCGTCATGAAGGCCCCGCCCCGGCGGGGCCTTCTGCATTCTTGCGCGCCACATTTGTTTGCGAATGGCTTGCAGGGCCGCGCCTAAACTGGCCGGCTCCGCACCGCTTGAGTCCGCCGTCATGATGTCCCTGCGCCCGCTGTTGATCGCCACCCTGGCCACGCTGGCTTGCGTGCCCGCCCTGGCCCAGACGGCCGCGAGCGTAGAGAGCGAGGCGCGGGTCATCGTGCGCTTCAAGCCGCAGGCCGACAGCGTGCGAGCCAAGGCCATGGCCCTGCGTGCCAGCAAGACCGAGGCGCGCGAGATCGCGCAAACACGCGCGACGGCCCTGGGCCTGCGCACGGGCCACCGCCTGGCGGCCGGCATCAGCCTGGACGAGCGCACCCAGGTCGTCCTCGCCAAGGGCATGACGGGCGCCCAGCTGGCCAAGCGGCTCGCGGCGGACGGCGAGGTTGAGCTGGTGGCCGTGGACCAGCGCCGCAAGCACACCAAGCTGCCCAACGACCCGCTGTTCGGCGGCGCGGCGGTCAACCCGGAGTCCACCGTCGGCGGCATCCAGGCCCGCACCATCGACCAGTGGTATCTGAAGGCGCCCAGCAGCACGCCCGGCCAGGTCGTCTCCAGCATCAACGCGCCGGCAGCCTGGGACACGACGACCGGCTCGGCCAGCGTGATCGTCGCCGTGATCGACACCCGGCGCACGCACGGACCACCCGGATCTCGCGGGGCAATTCGTCAGCGGCTACGACATGATCGGCTTCGGCAGCCCCGGCTCGACGTCGACAGCGATTGCCAACGACGGCGGTGGAGCCGATGCCGACCCCTCGGACCCCGGCGACTGGGTCAGTCAGGCTGACGTGAACGCCGGCACGCTGGGCAGCGGCTGCGACAGCAGCGACATTGGCAACAGCTCCTGGCATGGCACGCGCGTGTCGGGCCTGATCGGCGCGCTCAGCAACAACGGCGTCGGCATGGCGGGCGTTGGCTGGGGCCTGAAGATCGTGCCGATCCGCGTGCTCGGCAAATGCGGCGGCTATGACAGCGACATCATTGCCGGCATGAAGTGGGCCGCCGGTATCGCGGTGCCGGGCCTGCCGGCCAACGCCAACAAAGCCAAGGTGCTCAACCTTAGCCTGGGTGGCGGCGGCAGCTGTGCGGCAACTGACGCGACAGGGGCGCTGTACCTTCAAGCGATCAACCAAGTCAATGCGGCTGGTGCCACCATCGTCGTCGCGGCCGGCAACTCCGAGGGCCAGAAGGTGGGCCTGCCGGGCAACTGCCCGGGCGTCATCACGGTGGCGGCGCTGCGCCATGTCGGCACCAAGGTCGGCTTCTCCAGCCTGGGCACCGAGGTGACCATCGCCGCGCCGGGCGGCAACTGCATCAACGTCGGCACCGGCCAGGCCTGCCTGTACCCGATGGTCAGCACGACGAACAGCGGCACGACGACACCGGTGGCCGCCGACGCCGCCTACACCGGCAGCGCAGCCTCGGTGGGCACCAGCTTCTCCGCACCCATCGTCAGCGGCATCGTCGGCCTGATGGCCTCGGTGCGGCCGGGTCTGACCTCGGTCGAGGCGACGCAGATCCTCAAGAGCACGGCGCGGCCCTTCCCGACGTCGGGCGGCGGCAGCCTGGCCGACGGCAATCCGCCGCAGTGCAAGGCGCCCAGCGCCACCGTGCAGGACGAGTGCTACTGCACGACGACCACCTGCGGCGCCGGCATGGTGGACGCCGCCGCCGCCGTGGCCGCAGCCGCGGCGCTGAACGGCACGACGGTGACGGTCACACAGAACCCGGCCAGCGGCCTGACCGCCGGCCAGACGCTGACGCTGACGGCCGCCGCGACGGGCCTGTCCGCAGGCCGCACGGTTGCGTCGACGGCCTGGATCCTGGTGGACGGCGGCGGCATCGCCACGGCCTTCGCCTCCGGCGCCGCCACGGCCACGGCGACGATCACGCCCACGGCGGCCGGCAGCTTCACGGTGCGGGCCGACGTCACCGACAGCGCCGGCCTGGTCTACAGCCAGACGGCCACCGTCAGCGTCGCGGCGGCAGTCGTCGTCACGCCGCCGGCCACCGGCGGCGGTGGTGGCGGTGGTGGTGCCGCGAGTGCGGCCTGGCTGGCCGGGTTGCTGCTGGCGGCGCTCAGCCTGAGGCGGTCAGCTCGACGCGGCTGAGGCTGCCGCGGCCGGTGCGGCGCTGCAGGCCTTGAAGCCTGCAGCCAGCGCGGCGTCCTTGCTCGCCTTGAGCTTGCCCGCCAGCAGGCCGTCCGCCTGGGCGATGACGAGCGTGTGGCGGGTCAGCGGCGCCTTCACGGCCAGCACGCGCAGGCCCTTCAGGCCACGCTTGTCCAGCGCGGCAACCTCGGCCGTGGCCTCGGCCTGGCTCGGGTACTTGCCCAGCACGAAGGCCGGCTGCTCGGCGGGCAGGCCTTCCAGCGGCTCGAAATTCAGGCGCAGTTGCTTGTAGGTCGCTTCCTTGCGGGCGCGGAACTCGGCGTCGGCGAGCTTGATGGTCGCCACCACCCACTGGCCCGGCTGTTCGCTGCTGCGCACCTGGGCGTCCGCGCCGAGCGTCTTCAGCGCCGATTGGGCGGCAGCCAGCGCCGCGTCGCCTTCCAGCGGGCCGAGCTCCAGGCAGCTGCGCTGGGCCAGGGCCACGGCGGCGCTGGCGGCCAGGGGCTGGATGCGCTCGGGGTGCACCTGAGCTGCCAGCCGCTGCGGCTCGCGGCCGCCTTCGGCGGGCAGGCCGGTCACGGTGTCCAGCCAGCCGCGCGACCAGACGAAAAAGAGGGCGTTCACCGCCAGCAGCACGAGCACGACGATGCGCATCACGGGGAAGACTCCAATCTGAGGCTGAGTTCACCACCGCTGACCGGCAGCACGCCGGCGGCGGTTTGCAGCAGCAGTTCACCGCGTTCGGTGACGCCACGCGCCGTGCCGGGTTGTTCGCCGACCCGCACGCGCCGGCCGGCAGCCAGGTCGCGCCGCGCGAACGCGGCCTGCCAGGGCGCGAAGCCCAGCGTCTCGAAATCGGCCAGCATGCCGCGCAGCGCGGGGGCCAGGCGATCCAGCGTGGCGGCTGCGCTGGCGGCCGGGTCCAGCGTCTGCAGGGCGGCATAGCCGCTGGCGAAGGCGCTGCGGTCGGCGTCGGCCGGCAGGGGCTGCAGGTTGATGCCGATGCCGATGACGACGCCGCGCTGCTCACAAGCAAACGACGGGCCGTCCCGAGTTTGCTTGACCCCCTCGGGGGGCGGGCTGGGTGCAGCCCAGCCCTGGGGGCGCCAGGTCTGCAGCGGCACGGTCTCGATGAGGATGCCGCCGAGCTTGGCGGCGTCCAGGAAGAGGTCGTTGGGCCACTTGAGCTGGATGCGCCGGCCCGACGGGTCCAGCACGTCGGCCACGGTGCAGCCGACGGCGAGCGACAGGCCGGACAGGTCCAGTGCCATCGGCAGCGGCAGCGCGACCGAGAAGGTCAGCGCGACGTCATCGCTCTGCCAGGCGCGCCCAAGGCGGCCGCGGCCGGCGGTCTGGCGGCTGGCCGACAGGATCAGCGGCCCACCGCCGGCGCGCAGATGGGCCAGCGCCTCGGTGTTGGTCGAGCCGCATTCGGCGAGATGGCGCCGCTCCATCGTGTCAGCGCCCCGACTTGCGGGTTTTCGGCGCCAGCATCGTGCCGCGACAGGTGGCGGCGCCACACCAGCAGGCGAACTGCTTCTTCACCTTGGCCGTGTGGCGCTCGTCCAGCACCAGGCCGTAGTCGTAGAACAGCTCCTCGCCGGGCTCGATGTCGCGCAAGGCCTGGATGAAGACGCGGCCGTCGATCTCGTCGGCTTCGCAGTTGGGCTCGCAGGCGTGGTTGATCCAGCGTGCGTCGTTGCCACCGTACAGCGCGTCGATGACGAGGCCGCCGTCCAGGTGGAAGTAGAAGGTGTGGTTGGGCTGGGCCGGGTCGTGTGGGTGGCGCTCGACGGCTTCCTCCCAGGAAATGCGTGCGCCGGTGTACTCGATGATGCGCGCGCCGGCCGCGATGGGCGCTGCTGCGTAGACGCCCCGGCCATGCACGCCGGAATCACGAACTTCGATCTTGCGGCGTGGGGTTTTAGGCGTCATTGGCGCTGTGGTACGGTGATTTCATGGGTGCGCGCGTGCGTAGGTGCGCGCGAGGCCCGGATTGTAGGCAGGGGATTTCGAGTCCCCCGTCGAGGGAAGACCGAAGAGAAATGAAGAGATGAGCAAGACCCTGATCATTGCCGAGAAGCCTTCCGTCGCGCAGGACATCGTCCGCGCGCTGACGCCCGTGGCGGGCAAGTTCGACAAGCACGACGACCACTTCGAGAACGAGAAGTACGTCGTCAGCTCGGCCGTGGGCCACCTCGTGGAGATCGCTGCGCCGGAGGAATTCGACGTCAAGCGTGGCAAGTGGAGCTTCGCGAACCTGCCCGTCATCCCGCCGCATTTCGATCTGAACCCGATCGACAAGAACAAGGGCCGGCTCAACGCGCTGTCCAAGCTGATCCGCCGCAAGGACGTGACGGCGCTGATCAACGCCTGCGACGCGGGCCGCGAGGGCGAACTGATCTTCCGGCTCATCGAGCAGTACGCGACGCCGGCCAAGGGCCCCCTGAACAAGCCCATCCAGCGGCTGTGGCTGCAGTCGATGACGCCGGCCGCCATCCGCGACGGCTTCGAGAAGCTGCGCAGCGACGAGCAGATGCTGCCGCTGGCCGACGCGGCACGCTGCCGCTCCGAGGCCGACTGGCTGGTGGGCATCAACGGCACGCGGGCCATGACGGCCTTCAACTCACGCGATGGCGGCTTCTTCCTGACCACGGTCGGCCGCGTGCAGACGCCCACGCTGTCCATCGTCGTCGAGCGCGAGGAGAAGATACGCAAGCATGTGTCGCGCGACTACTGGGAGCTGCGCGCCAACTTCGACGCGCAGGCCGGCCAGTACGAAGGCAAGTGGTTCGACCCCGCGTGGAAGAAGAACGACGACCTGGAGCGCCGCGCGGACCGCATGTGGAACGCTGCCGATGCCGACGCCATCGCCAAGGCGGTGCTGGGCAAGCCGGCCACCGTCACCGAGGAAAGCAAGCCCAGCACCACCAGCTGCGGTGGCCTGTACGACCTGACGACGCTGCAGCGCGAGGCCAACTCGCGCTTTGGCTTCTCGGCCAAGACGACGCTGTCCATCGCCCAGGCGCTGTACGAGAAGCACAAGGTGCTGACCTACCCGCGGACGGACTCGCGCTTCCTGCCCGAGGACTACCTCGCGGTGGCCAAGGACACGGCCAAGATGCTGGCCACCGAGGACCTGCCCGGCCCGCTGGCCCTGCTGTCCAGGCACGCGGCCACGGCGCTGAAGGAGGGCTACATCAAGCCGACGAAGAAGGTCTTCGACAACGCCAAGGTGTCGGACCACTTCGCCATCATCCCGACGCTGCAGGCGCCCAAGAGCCTGACCGAGATCGAGGCGAAGCTGTACGACATGGTCGTCAAGCGCTTCCTCGGCGTGTTCTTCCCGCCGGCCGAGTTCCTGGTCACGACGCGCATCTCGAAAGTGGACACGCATCACTTCCAGACCAACGGCAAGGTGCTGGTCAAGCCGGGCTGGCTGGCCGTCTACGGCAAGGACGTCGACGACGAGGATGCCAACCTCGTGCCGGTGCAGCCGGGCGAGGTCGTGCGCACCGAGAGCGTCGATGTGAAGGCGCTGCAGACCAAGCCGCCGGCGCGCTACACGGAAGCCACGCTGCTGTCCGCCATGGAAGGCGCTGGCAAGCTCATCGACGACGATGAACTGCGGGAAGCGATGGCCGAGAAGGGCCTGGGCACGCCAGCCACGCGCGCGGCCACCATCGAAGGCCTCATCAGCGAGAAATACATGCTGCGCGAAGGCCGCGAGCTGATCCCCACCGCCAAGGCCTTCCAGCTGATGACGCTGCTGCGCGGGCTGGAGGTGGCCGACCTGACCCAGCCCGACTTGACCGGTGACTGGGAGTTCAAGCTGTCCCAGATGGAAAAGGGGAAGCTGAGCCGCGAGGTCTTCATGGCCGAGATCGCGGCCATGACCGAGAAGATGGTCGCCAAGGCCAAGGGCTATGACCGCGACACCATCCCGGGCGACTACGCGACGCTTCAAGCCCCCTGCCCCAAGTGCGGCGGCGTCGTGAAGGAGAACTACCGCCGCTTCACCTGCACGGGCAAGAGTGGCGACGGCAGCGACGCCTGCGGCTTCTCCATCGGCAAGATCCCGGGCGGGCGCAGCTTCGAGCTGACCGAGGTCGAGGCCTTCCTGGCGAACAAGAAGATCGGCCCGCTGGAAGGCTTCCGCTCCAAGGCCGGCTGGCCGTTCACGGCCGAGCTGGCGCTGGTGTTCGACCCCGAGATCGACAACTGGAAGCTGGAGTTCGACTTCGGCGAGGACGCCAAGAAGGCCGAGGGCGACGGCGAGCCGGTGGACTTCTCCGGCCAGAACTCTCTTGGGCCCTGCCCCAAGTGCGCGGGCCATGTCTACGAGCATGGTGCCAACTACGTCTGCGAGCATTCGGTGGGCGACAAGGTCACCTGCGACTTCAAGACCGGCAAGGTCATCCTGACCCAGCCCATCGAGCCCGCCCAGGTGCACAAGCTGCTGGCCAGCGGCAAGACCGACCTGCTGGAGAACTTCGTCTCCAACAAGACGCGTCGCAAGTTCAAGGCCTTCCTGGCCTACGACAAGAAGGAAGGCAAGGTCATCTTCGAGTTCGAGCCCCGTGCAGCCAAGCCGGGTGCCAAGGCGGCACCTGCCAAGAAGGTCGCGGCCAAGAAGACCGCGGCCGCCAAGGGTTGAGCGAGCCTTATGCTCGCCGCCTGGGTCTGACGAGACCAAACCGGAGAGGGCAGGGATGGCGTTGACACCGCTGGGCATCGGCATACAGACGCGTCTGACGGCCGGCATTGCGTTGGTGGCGAGCCTGCTGGTGCTGGCGGTCGGCTGGTACTGGACGACGCACGAGGAAACCGAGCTGATGGCCGGCCTGCGCCAGCGCGAGGCACGCATGGCCGGGCTCATCGAGCGCGGCTTCGCAGGCCCGATCTGGAACCTCGACCATGTCGCCATCGAGAACCTGCTCGACGCGGTGATGGCCGACCCCGAGGTGCATGCGATCGAGCTCAAGGGCCTGGGCCTGCGTGGCGGCCAGGCCAAACGCAGCCGCGACACGCCGGCGATCGGACCGCTCAGGCGCGAGTTCGCCGTCACCTACCAGCCCGCGGCGGACACGGCCGGCACCCAGGTCGCCTCGGCCGTCCTCGTCTTCACGCGCGACCTCGTCGACGAGCAGATCCGCCGCACCCGTCTCTTCGTCGTGCAGTTGCTGGCTGTCGTCGTCGCCGGCATCGTCATCGCAAGCTCACTGCTCGTGCACTGGCTCGTGCGCCGGCCCGTGGCCCGGCTGGGCGCGCTCGCGCAGCGCGTCGCCAAGGGCGACCTCGGCGCGCAGGAGGCCGTGGAGCGCGCCGACGAGATCGGCGAGCTGACGATGCGCTTCAACGCGATGAGCCTGAAGCTGCGCAGTGCGGCCGACCAGGTGCAACTCAGCTCCGAGGGCCTGCGCGTCAGCGAGGCGCGCTACCGCAGCCTGTTCGAGAACGCGACCGAGGGCATCTTCCAGGCCGACGGCCGCGGCAACGTGCTGAGCATGAACCGCGCGTTCACGCAGATGCTGGGCCTGGGCTCGCAGAACCCCGTCGGGCGGCGGCTGAGAGAGCTGACCGGCATTGCCCGCGGCGAGCTGCACCGCGTGGCCACGGTGCTGAACGAACAGGGCAAGATCAAGCAGGCCCAGCTGCAGCTGCGCGCAGCGGCTGGGCGGGCGCTGTGGGTGGAGCTGAACGCGCACTGGGTGGAAGGCGAGGGCGGCAAGCGCCGCATCGAGGGCATGGTCAGCGACATCTCGCTGCGCCGCCAGGCCGAGGCCGAGCTGACCCGCCACCGCGACCACCTGGAAGAGCTCGTCAACGAGCGCACCGTCGAACTCAGCGAGGCCAAGCTGCGCGCCGAGAGCGCCAACCAGGCCAAGGGCCGGTTCCTCGCGACGATGAGCCACGAGTTCCGCACGCCGCTGAACGCCATCCTCGGCTTCACGCAGCTGATGCAGATGGACGCCGCCATCCCGCCCGGCCAGCAGGCCAAGCTGCAGCTGATGCGCGACTCCGGCCTGCACCTGCTGGAACTGATCAACGACGTGCTGGACATGGCCAGCATCGAGGCCGGCAAGGTCAGCCTGAAGCCGACGGCGGTGGACCTGCGCGCGCTGCTCGACATGGCCAGCGACAGCGTGCGCCTGCGCGCCGAGCAGAAGGGCCTGGCCTTCGGCCTGGACATCGACGCCAGCCTGCCCCACCTCATCATGGTGGACGGCCAGCGCCTGCGCCAGGTGCTGCTCAACCTGCTGTCCAACGCGGTCAAGTTCACCGACAGCGGCACCGTCTGGCTGTCGGCCCGCGTCGTCGAGCAGGAGGGCGATCAGCTGCGCCTGCGCCTGGAGGTGGCCGACAGCGGCATCGGCATGACGCCCGCCCAGCAGGCCCGCCTCTTCCAGGCCTTCGAGCAGGTGTCCGACGCGTCGCGTCATCTCGGCGGTACGGGCCTGGGCCTGTCCATCAGCCAGCAGCTCGTGCGCCTGATGGGGGGGCAGATCCTCGTGCAGAGCACCGCGGGCGAAGGCAGCAGTTTCGTGTTCGAACTCCGCGTAGCGCTGGCGTGAGGATCGCTGACGCCATTCGGGCCGAGCGCTGGGCCGCTGGGCGCGGGGCTTGAATGACCTGGGCGATCGCGGCGAAGCTGCTGGCCATCTTGGTGGCCGTCGCCATCGGCTGGGCCGTCGGCCGCATGCGCTGGCTGGGCGGCGGCGCGGCGGGCAGTGACAGCGACCCGGCCCGCGTGCTGGCCAACGCGGCCTTCTACATCTTCGTGCCGGCGCTGCTGTTCCGCACCACGGCGCGGCTGGACACGGCCACGCTGCCCTGGGCTTTTCTCGGTGCCTTCTTCGTGCCCGTGCTGGTGCTGATCGCGCTGTTGTACGCGCTGCACCGCTGGCGCCGCCAGCCCGCTGAGCCGGTCGTCGCGCCCAGTGTCAAGGCCATCACGGCGGGCTTCGGCAACACGCTGCAGATCGGTCTGCCCGTCGCTGCCGGCGTGTTCGGCGAGAAGGGCCTGGCCATCCACATCGCCGTGGTGAGCCTGCACGCGCTGTCCATCCTGACCTTGCTGACCGCCATCGTCGAGCTCGACCTGGCGCGCGAGCGCAGCACCGGCAACCTCGCCGGCACGCTGCTGCAGACGGTGCGCAACACCGTCATCCACCCGGTCGTGCTGCCGGTGCTGGCCGGCCTGGCCTGGAACGCGACCGGCCTCACGCTGCCCGCCGTTGCCGACGAGGCGCTGCAGACCCTGGGCACGGCCGTCGTGCCGCTGTGCCTGACGCTGATCGGCATGTCGCTGGCCTACTACGGCTGGCCGCGCACCTGGCACGGCCTGGCCGGGCTCGTCGTGGCCAAGCTCGTGCTGATGCCGGCCGTCGTGCTGGGCGTGGCGCACTGGGGCCTGGGCCTGGCCGGCATGCCGCTGGCCGTCATCGTCATGATCGCGGCGCTGCCGACCGGCTCCAACGCGCTGATCTTTGCGCAGCGCTACCGCGCGCTGGAGGCCGAGGTCACCGCCGCCACCGTCATCTCCACCATTCTTTACGTCGCCACTGCGCCGCTGTGGCTGGCCCTGCTGGCCTGGCTGTCACCCTGGTAGCTCCTGGTCATCCCCGATGACTCCCGGCACTTCTGCATCGCCCCGACGGCGTCGCCCAATCCCTGCATTGCTCCCCAAGGATCGCCACGAATGAACGCTCCCGCTCCCCGCCGTCTCGTTGCCCTGCTGGCCCTGGCCGGCGCCCTCTCGCTGCCCGCCTGGAGCGCTACCGCCACCACGCCTGCCGTCAGCATCGAAGCCGGCCAGCTCGCCGTGCGCCACGAGAAGTTCACGCTGGCCAACGGCTTCGAGGTCATCCTCGTCGAGGACCACCGCCTGCCGCTGGTGGCCTTCAACCTGTGGGTGCACGCCGGCCCGCGCAACGAGGCCCGGGGCCAGACGGGCTTTGCCCACCTGTTCGAGCACCTGATGTTCGCCGGCAGCAAGCATGTGCCGCGCGGCGAGTTCGACAAATTCGTCGACGCCGCCGGCGGCACCGACAGCAACGGCTCCACCAACTTCGACCGCACCAACTACTTCTTCACGCTGCCGTCCAACCAGCTGGAGATGGGGCTGTGGCTGAAGTCCGACATGCTGGGCTACATGATCGAAGAGGTCGATTCCGTGGCGCTGGCCAACCAGCAGGACGTGGTGCGCAACGAGCGCCGCCAGAGCTTCGAGAACCGGCCCTACGGCATCGTCGAGGAGGCGATGTACCAGGCCCTCTACCCCGAAGGCCACCCCTACCGCGCGGCCGTCATCGGCTCGCATGCCGACATCCAGAGCATCAAGCTCGCCGATGTGAAGGCCTTCGCGCGCACCTACTACCGGCCCAACAATGCCACCCTCGTGCTCGCCGGTGACTTCGACCCGAAGCAGGCCAAGACCCTCGTGCAGAAGTACTTCGGCTCGCTGAAGGCCGGCGCCAAGGTGCCCGAGGTCAAGGTGGCCATGCCCGAGATCACGAAGGAGCGCCGCCTCGTGGTCGCCGACCGCATCGAGCTGAGCCGCCTGAACCTGGCCTGGCACACGCCGCCGATGTTCGCGGCCGGCGACGCCGAGCTGGACGTCGCCGCCCACGTGCTCGGCGGCGGCAAGGCCAGCCGCCTGTACGGCCTGCTGGTGCGCGACAAACAGCTCGCGCAGAGCGTGCAGGTGGCGCAGGACTCGCAGTCCCTCAGCTCGGTGTTCGACATCGAGATCGTGGCCCGGCCCGGCGCGTCGCTGGACGAGATCGAGAAGCTCGTCGACGCCGAGATCGCCAGGCTCGCCGCCACGCCGCCTTCTGACACCGAGCTGGCCCAGGCCCGCGCCACCATCGAGACCCAGCTGCTGCAGCGCATGGAGAAGGTCACGACGCTGGCCGACCTCGTCAACCACTACAACCAGATGGCCGGCGACCCCGGCTTCGTCGGCAAGGACCTGGCGCGTTACCGTGCCCTGGCGCCGGCCGCCGTCAGCGCGACGGTGGCGCAATGGTTGAAGAAGGACCGCCGCGTCGTCGTGCAGGCGCAGCCGGGCGAGCAGGTGCTGGCCGCCGAGATCCCGACCCCGCCGATGCCGAAAAAGGCCGGCAAGGGGGAGCGCGAGTCGCTGAACGCCGCCGAGGGCTGGCGAGCCAAGCCCCCAGCCGGCGCCAAGGCCAAGGCGTTGACGCTGCCGTCCGCGCAGAGCTTCACGCTGGCCAATGGGCTGACCGTCATCCACTCGCCCAAGCCGGGCCTGCCGCTGGTCAGCGCCAGCCTCGTCGTGCGCGCCGGCCAGGGTGCCAACCCGGCGGACAAGCCGGGCCTGGCCGCCTTCACCGCGGGCATGCTGCCCGAGGGCACGACGACGCGCAGCGCCCAGCAGATCGCCGAGAGCCTGGCGGCCCTGGGCGCCACGCTGGACGCTCAGGCCGGCAGCGAGGAGGCCCGCATCGACTTCTCCGGCCTCAAGGCCAGCGCCAGGGAGGGCCTGGCCCTGCTGGCCGACGTGGCGCTGAACCCCGCCTTCGCCGCGCCCGAGATCGAACGCCAGCAGGCCCAGCGCCTGGCAGCGCTCGCCCAGACGCGCGAACAGGCGCCGCTGCTGGCCAATGCCGTCGGCAACCGCGTGACCTATGGCGAAGGCCACCCGCTCGCGGCCAACGCGCTGGGTACCGAGGCCAGCATCAAGGCCGTCGACGCCGCTGCGCTGCGCGGCTTCTGGCAAGGCCACTACCGGCCCGAGCGCGCAGCCCTCGTCGTCGCTGGCGACCTGAGCGAGGCGGAACTGCGCGCCCTCATCGAGCCGCTGTTCGGCGCGTGGAAGCCCACGGGCGAGGCCGCGCCGGCCGTGCCGCTGCCGGCGGCCAAGCCGGTGGCCGCGCGCACCGTCGTCGTCGACAAGCCCGGCGCGCCGCAGACGGCGCTGGCCGTCGTCGCGCCCGGCCCCTTCGCGGCCGCACCGGATGCACCGGCCATCAAGGTCATGAACGCCGCGTTGGGCGGCCTGTTCACGTCGCGCATCAACAACCAGCTGCGCGAGGTCAAGGGCTACACCTACGGCATCGGCTCCGGCTACACGATGGGCCGCGAGCGGGGCCAGTTCGGCATCCGCGGCAGCGTGCGCACCGATGTGACCGGCCCGGCCCTGGTCGACATGTGGAAGGAGATCGAGGGCATGCGTGCCAAGCCCATGGGCGCGGCGGAACTGGGCCGCGTGCGCAACGCGCAGCTGCTGTCGCTGCCGGGGCTGTTCGACACCAACCTCGCCGTCGTCGCCGGCTATGCCGGCAGCTGGGCGGCCGGCCAGCCGCTGAACGCCATCACCGACTTGCCCCGGCAGTACGGTGCCGTCACCGCCGCCAGTGCGCTGAAGGCCGCGCAGCAGCACCTCGACCCCGCCCAACTCATCGTCGTGGCGGTGGGCGACAAGGCCAAGATCGTGCCGCAGCTGGAGGCCATCGGCCGCAAGCCCGAAATACGCGACACCGAGGGACAGCCTCAGCCCTGATTGCG
Source organism: uncultured Roseateles sp. (assembly GCA_963422775.4). Taxonomy (GTDB): domain Bacteria; phylum Pseudomonadota; class Gammaproteobacteria; order Burkholderiales; family Burkholderiaceae_C; genus Pelomonas. Next base: position 22,487 of record CAUJSJ030000080.1, on the reverse strand, counting down.
CGTCGGCGGGGCCGGTGCGAGCATGCCCGCTGGCCCCTGCCGGGCCTGGAGGCTCGATGCATTTGCGCCATATCCCCGCCACCCGCCTGCTGCAGGTGCTTGCCGCCGTCGGCCTCGTCGCCCTGGGCGGCAGCGCCGACCCCGCTGCCGCCTTCGACCCGCTGCTGAGCAACCCCGGCGGTGTCTGCACTCCGGCGGCCGCCGGCCGACCCGTGCTGCTGCAGGCCCTGCTGGCCTCGGCCGCCAGCGTGCCCAAGACAGAGACGGCACCCTTCCAGCCCGCGCCGATGAAGGCCGCAGCGGGCGACGTGCCGGTCTACCGGGACCTCGGCCGCATGAGCTTCAAGCTCGACCATGCGAGCCCCCGGGTGCAGGCCTATTTCGACCAGGGCCTGCGCCTGTCCTTCGCCTTCAACCATGCCGAGGCCCAGCGCGCCTTCCAGGCCGCGCAGAAGCTCGACCCCGGCTGCGCGCTGTGCTTCTGGGGCGAGGCGCTCATCCTCGGCCCCAACATCAATGTGCCGATGGCGCCGGAGGCGAATGCGCCCGCCTGGGCCGCGCTGCAGCGTGCCGTCGCGCTGAAGGACAAGCTCCCGGCCCGCGAGCGCGCCCTCGTCGAGGCGCTGCAGACCCGCTACGCCGCCGAGCCACCGGCCGACCGCGCGCCGCTGGACGCGGCCTATGCCGACGCGATGCAGCGCGTCGCCGCGCAGTTCCCCGGCGAGGACCTGATGCAGACGCTGCACGCCGAAGCCGCCATGGACACCCAGCCCTGGGACTACTGGGACGCCGCAGGCGCCAAGCCGAAAGGCCGCGCGGCCGACATCGTGGCCGCGCTGGAGACCGTGCTCAAGCGCAACCCGAGCCACGCGGGCGCCATCCATCTCTACATCCACGCCGTCGAAGCCTCGACGACGCCTGACCGCGCCCTTGCCCCCGCGCGCCGCCTGGCCGCGCAGATGCCCGGCGCCGGCCACATCGTGCACATGCCGGCCCACATCTACTTCCGCGTGGGCCTGTACCGCGAGGCGCTGGAGGCCAACCGCCAGGCCATCGCCGTCGACGAGGCCTACTTCAAGCGCTCGCCGTCCGACCCCACCTACCGCTCGGCCTACTACCCGCACAACATCCACTTCCTGATGGTGTCGGCGCAGATGGGCGGTGCCGCCAGGACGGCCATCGAGGCGGCGGCCAAGCTCGATGCGGCGCTGCCGGACGACGTCATCCGCGCCTTCGCCGTCATGCAGCCCGTCAAGGCCGCGCCCTACACGACGCATGCGCAGTTCAGCCGGCCCGAGGTCATCCTCAAGCTGCCGGCGCCCGCCGACGAGTTCGTGCTCGTGAGGGTCTTCTATCACTACGCCCGCGCGCTGGCCCAGGCCGAGCGTCGCGACCTGGCAGCTGCCCGGCAGGAGATTGCCGCCATCGAGGCGCTTGAGAAGGGCGCCGACTTCAAGCCCTTCGACGCCTGGGGCGTGCCGGCCCTGGCCATCACGCAGACGGCCCGCCTCGTCGCCGCGGCGCGCCTGGCCGATGCCCAGGGCGACCTGGCCGGCGCGGCCACCGCGCTGGAGCAGGCCGTCGCCATCGAGGAAGGCCTGGCCTACACCGAGCCGGCCTACTGGTACTACCCGGTGCGACAGTCCCTGGGCGCCGTGCGCCTGCGCCAGGGGCGGCTGGACGAGGCCGAGCAGGCGCTGCGCGATTCGCTCGTGCGCGTGCGCAACAACGGCTGGGCGCTGGCAGGGCTCGCCGAGGTCTACAGGAAGCGCGGCGACAAGGCGGCCGAGAAGAGCGCTCGCCAGGCATTGAGCAAGGCTTGGTTCGGCGCGGAGGGCGGGCCCGACCTTACGAAGCTCTAGTTCAGCTTCCCTTGGGACAATGGCGTCCATGAGCCTGCCTGCCTACATGGACGACCTCGGCCGCGCCGCCCGCGCCGCCGCCACGCAAATGGCCGCCGCCCCGACGGCCGCCAAGAACGCCGCACTGTTGGCGCTGGCCCGCCACCTGCGCGACGCCGGCCCGGCGCTTGCCGAGGCCAACGCGCGCGACCTCGCTGGCGCGTCTGAGCTGAGCGGCCCGCTGCGCGACCGACTGAAGCTGGATGCCAAGACGCTGGCCACCGTGGCCGAGGGCTGCGAGCAGGTCGCCGCCATGCCCGACCCCATCGGCGAGATCACCGGCGTGAAGCGCCGCCCGAGCGGCATCAGCGTCGGCCAGATGCGCGTGCCTCTGGGCGTGTTCGGCATGATCTACGAGAGCCGCCCCAACGTGACCATCGAGGCTGCGTCGCTGGCCATCAAGAGCGGCAACGCCTGCATCCTGCGTGGCGGCTCCGAGGCCATCCACTCCAACCTCGCGCTGGCCGAGCTGGTGGCCGCGTCGCTGGAGGAAGCCGGCCTGCCGCGCGCCGCCGTGCAGCTCGTCAACACGACGGACCGTGCGGCCGTGGGGCTGCTGATCTCGTCGCCGCAGTGGGTAGATGTGATCATCCCGCGCGGCGGCAAGGGGCTGATCGAGCGCATCTCGGCCGAGGCCAAGGTGCCCGTCATCAAGCACCTGGACGGCAACTGCCACAGCTATGTCGATGCCGAGGTGGACCTGGAGCAGGCGCTCAAGGTTGTCGACAACGCGAAGACGCAGAAGTACAGCCCCTGCAACGCGACCGAGTCGCTGCTGGTCCACGCCGCCCAGGCGCCCGCCTTCCTGCCGCGCATCGCGGCCGTCTTCAAGGCCAAGGGCGTGGAGATGCGTGGCTGCCTGCGCACGCTGGCCCTGGTGCCGGGTGCGGTGGCGGCGACGGAAGCCGACTGGAGCGAGGAATACCTCGCGCCCATCATCAGCATCAAGGTCGTGGACTCGCTGGACGAGGCGATTGCGCATGTGAATCGCTACGGCTCGCATCACACGGATGCCATCCTGACGACGAATCACGTCAGCGCGATGCGCTTCCTGCGCGAGGTGGATTCGGCCAGCGTGATGGTCAACGCCAGCACGCGGTTTGCGGATGGATTCGAGTATGGGCTGGGGGCGGAGATCGGCATCTCGACGGATAAATTTCATGCCCGTGGGCCAGTGGGGCTGGAGGGGCTGACGTCGATGAAGTGGGTGGTGTTGGGGCAGGGTGAGGTGAGGGGCTAGCCTTCTGTGCTGTCGGTGGCAGGCACCTGTCCAGCTTTGTGCACGAAGGCCGCCTAGTGTCATCAACGGAATGCCTTCAGCGCCTCGGGGAGCAGCACTGCAAGACATGCTGTAAGCACAGGTATGGCGACCTGCACGACCAAGCCCCAGCGGCTTTCTCGTCGGAGCTTCGCTGCTTCAGCCTCGAACTTATTGGCCTCTGCCTGTAGCTTGCCGATTTCAGCCTTCTGTTTTTCGTGGTCGAGTGTTGGTTTCACGTTCACTCCGTAGTGACTAATGGGGGCAGCGTGCCTGCCTTGGCACGAACCGGGGGGTCTGCGGAGTGATTTTTTTCGACTAGCTTGCGCAGCACAGCTAAACCGATTTGCGTCAACGCGTGGTGGCCGTTGTTGTGCGCCTATAGGCGTCAGCCGTGTAGGGCGGGTCGTTGACCCGCCAATCTCCTTTGTCTATCCGACAGCTGGCATACGCGTGCGGCCCAGCCGGGAGTTCGCCCCGGCGGGCGACCTTCTTTTTGAGCGACCAAAAAGAAGGCAAAAAGTCGCCCCTGCTCCGTCGCCCTCCGCTTTGCTGCGGGTGCCCTGCGCTTCTCGGTCGCCGAGGCCCGCGCGGAACTCCCTCCGCTACGCTGCGGTCAGACAGCCGCGCGGAGTCAGTTCACGAAGCGCGCTGCGCGCGCGCCTCGACGCCCTGCGATGCTCGGCTCCTCCAAAGGGGTCAGCGGAACAGCCGAAGACCCGGGGCTGCTATCGCAGCCCCGTCACCTGCGCCTCCTTCGGCGCGCTGATGAGGTACTCCGCGGTGAACCGCTGGCTCTGGCCTGCGGCCAGCGGCAGCTCCCACAGTACCCACCCCGGCTGCTTGCGCCAGGCCTGAGTCGTCGGGGCAGGGCTGAACTGGCTCTGCACCTTGATGTCCTCATGCTGGGACACCGGCGCGGCCTCGACGAGTTGAAGCGTCACCGCCGTCGCGTGGCGGTTCTCGACGACGTAGCCACGCGTGTAGCGATGCTCGGCCCGCGCGCCGATGAAGCCCGTGTTGCCCGCGTTGCGCTGCTCGGGCTCGATCTGCACACGCACCGCGTCGTCGCGGCCGAAGAACAGTTCCAGGCGATCCTCGCTGCCGGCGACGTTGAGCGTGCTGCTGCCCACCAGCGCGCCGTCGCGCACCAGTTGCATCGCACCGCGCGGCCAGGCCCCGGCGGGGCGGGCCGCGTCGGCCACGAGGTAGGCCGCGGCTTCGCTCTGCGGCTGCACGCGAGCGATGACTTTGGCCTGCAGCCTCTCGCTGCCCAGCGCGAGGCTGGCGCGCTGGGTGCTGCTGTCGATGGTGACGCGCAGCGGCAGCACGAACTCGGTGGCGTAGGCGCTTTGGAAGACGCTGAGGTCGAAACGATCCAGCTCCGGCTCGGCCACGCGCGAGCCCGTCATGACCACGCTGTCCGCCAGCATCGCGGCCTTGGGCGCCGGTGCGGGCGCGTACAGGGCACGCCCTTCAGCCTGGGGTTGGGGGCGCATCAGGTCGAGCCGCCACAGCGGCGGCTGGCCGACGCCCACGCGCGGCGTGACCTGGGCCGTGGACAGCCGCAGCTTCACGTTCTTCCAGTCCTCGCCGCTCTGCTGCGACACCTGCGCAAGCCGCTCCAGGGCCAGCGCACCGCTGGCCGTGTCCAGCAGCGCGCGGTAGCTCGGCGCCCAGCCGGCTTGCGTGACGCGGTAGCTGAGCTTGAGCTCGGCCTCGCGCGCCGTGGACAGCCGCAGGCGCAGGCTGCGCCACTGCGGGTTGGCCTGGGTCAGCCGTTCGCGTTCGCCTTGCAGCGGCGCGAGCTGCTTCTCCAGCTCCTCCAGTTGGCGTTTGATCTGGGCCTGGCGCAGCAGCGCGTCCTGCGCGGTCTTGCGGATGCTGTCGGCCGTGGCGGCGATGCCGGTGGCCGGCGTGCTGCGCGCCTCGCCCGAGCCCAGGGCCTTCAGATAGCCCAGACTGGTGTCGAGTGCGCTGGATTCGGCCGTCAGTCCGTCGCGCTGGAGTTCCAGCTTGCGGACGCTCTCGTCGAGAGGGCCGTGGGCGCACTCAGGCACGCGCTCGCGCGGCAGGGTCTCCAGCTGCACGGGGCCGAGGTTGACGCCGGCCGGCGCGGCTATCTGCAGCGAGTCGGCGTCGAAGCGGGCCGACAGGCAGTTCAGCACCAGCTCGCGCGCGCCGGCAGCCACTGTGGCCAACCGCGTGACCTGGGCGCCGCCGGGGTAGACGAGGACTTCGTCGATGCGGGATTGGGCAAATGCAGTCGGCAGGGCGCCGGCCAGCAGACAGACGGCAGTGCCGGCCATGGGGGTTCGCATGGGGTTCCTTGCTGCGCCGCGATGGGTGGGCGCCCGGCTAAAACGGTATCACTGCATTGCCCAGCGCCGCGCCAGCCAGGGCCCCAGCCAGAACTGCGCCAGCCCTAAGGCGAGCAGCAGCGCCAGTGCGTAGAGCAGCAGGAAGCCGGGCAGGCCGAACAGCGGCGCCAGCGGGCTGGCCACGCCGAGGAAGGCGGCATAGAGCCAACTGGTCATGCTGACCGCACCCAACGCGACCGGCAGCGCCAGGCCTTCGACGGCGCCGCTGGCATGGGCCGCCAGCAGGCGCGGGAAGCCCCAGCGGTGCAGCATCGCGCCATTGATGGTCAGCGCGACGACCACCAACAACTTGGCCTGCATCTTGGGCCCCATCTGAATGGGCGCGCCCCCCGCCGGCGTGAACAGCAGCAGCCCGCTGACCCACAGCGCCAGCAACGACAGCCACACGATGCGGTGGGCCCGCGCCAGCAGGGGCGCGTCGAGATCACGACGCGCCAGCAGTGCGAGATCGGCCAGGGCGACGCCGATGGCAGCCGCGGCAAAGGCCAGCAGGTGAAGATAGCGCAGCAGCAGGTCGGAAACAGCGGGCAGATCGATGGTGCTCATCGGCTTCTCCCAGGTTGGAGGCCAGCATGCCACGGGGCGGTTGCGCCGTGCTGGCAAACTGGCGCCATGAATGCTGTGACAAGCCGCAAAGCCCTCGTGCTTTTTTCTGGCGGCCAGGACTCCACCACCTGCCTGGCCTGGGCGCTCGACCGCTTCGGCGAGGTCGAGACGCTGGCCTTCGACTACGGCCAGCGCCACCGCGTCGAGCTGGACTGCCGCCTCACCGTGCGCGCCGAGATCGCCCGCCAGTTTCCGCACTGGGCCGGCAAACTCGGCGCCGACCATCTGCTGGACCTCTCCCTGCTAGGCCAGATCAGCGACACCGCGCTGACGAGTGAGCGCGCTATCGAGCTGCAGGCCAACGGCCTGCCCAACACCTTCGTGCCCGGGCGCAACCTGCTGTTCCTGACCTTTGCCGCGACGCTGGCCTACCGCCGCGGCGCCAGCGTGCTGGTGGGCGGCATGTGCGAGACCGATTTCTCCGGCTACCCGGACTGCCGCGACAACACGATGAAGGCCATGCAGGTGGCGCTCAGCCTGGGCCTGGACACGCCGATGACGCTGGAAACGCCGCTGATGTTCATCGACAAAGCCGCCACGTGGCGCCTGGCCGAGAGCCTGGGCGGCGCGGCCTTGGTGAAGCTGATCGTTGAAGACACCCACACCTGCTACCTCGGCGAGCGCGGCGAGCTGCACGACTGGGGCCATGGCTGCGGCCACTGCCCGGCCTGCGAGCTGCGCGCGCGCGGCTTCGCGCAATACCGGGAACAGGCATGACGGCCTGGCAGTGGGTCGGCGTCGCGGCGGCGGCGCTGCTGTTCTTCTGGGGCGTGGGCGCCTACAACCGGCTGATGTCACTGCGAAATGCCATCGGCGAGGCCTTCGTGCAGCTGGACGCGCACCTGAAGGACCGCAGCGAGATTTGCGACAAGTTGCTCACCGCCGTGGCGCCGCGCCTGCCCAGCGAGCAGGCCACCTTCGACGCGCTGGCCAGCGCCCAGTCCGAATCCCAGGCCGCCGCCCAGGCCTCGCGCGCCAAGCCCTGGGCGCCCGACCCGGTCGGCACGCTGGCCGTGGCCAGTGCGCTGCACGCGGCGGCGCTGACGCGGCTGCTGTCGCTGCTCGACCACCAGGCCGAACTGCGCAGCGAGACGGACATCGACGGACTGGTCGCCGAGTTGAAGCTCATCGAACGCCAGCGCGCCTTCGCCCGGCAGGTGTTCAACCAGGCGGTCGGCCAGTACAACGAGGCACTGCACCAGTTCCCGACGCGGGTGCTGGCGAATCTCTATGGGTTCAGCGAGGCGCGTTCGCTGTAAGGACTGTGGGGGCTGGGTCGACCGAGCGCCATGCGTGTGCTCACCACCCTTTTGCTCTTCCTCGTCAGCCTGTCGGCCTGGGCTCAACCGGCGAAGCTGACCGGCAACACGCTGGACGGCCAGCGCTTCAGCCTGGAGGCGCTGCGCGGCAAGGTGGTCATGCTGTTCTTCTGGAACACCGACTGCACGCCCTGCATCCAGAAGATGCCCGAGCTGCGCGCCAACGCGGCGGGCTGGCGCGGCAAGCCGTTCGAGCTGGTGCTGATCAGCACCGACCGCGACCGCAGCGCCGCGTTGAGCTATCTGCAGACGCTCAAGCAGATCGAGAAGAACGGGCCGCCCATGCCGGCGCTGTGGGCGGGCGATCTGAGCTTGAGTGCGCCGCTGGCCGTGCCTGCCACCGTCCCGCTGACTCTGGTCATCGACGCCAAGGGGGCCATCGTCGCCCGGCATGCCGGGCGCATCGCGCCCGAAGTCTGGGACGACGTGGCGGGCCTGCTGCCCTAGCTGAGGGGCTCTAGCTGACCGCGATCGCGCCCGAGTCGCACATCTCGCGGAACAACGCGCTCATCGCCGCACCACTCATCGCGTAGGGGTCCAGCTTGCCGGTCTCGGAGTACTTGAGCAGCAGCGCCGGGTTCAGGCGATGCAGGTTGACCTGGCCCATCGTCCAGCCGGCGAAGCCTCGCTCTGAGATCTCTTCGTAGGCCAGCAGGATGACGTCGCGGTGTCGGGCGTCCGCGACGATGCGCTTGTAGCGCGCGTTGACCGCGTCGCGGCCGCCTTCGAGCACCTGCACGAAGACGCCGTCGGTGAAGCACAGCAGGCCGGTGATGCCCTCGGCCGGGTTGTGCTCGCGCGAGGCCTTGAGGATGGCGACGAGATCGCCGTCGGCGGGCGCCGCGGTGGCGCGGCTGGCGTACATGAGTCGAACCAGCATCGTGATCAGCCTTTGGAAATCAGGGACAGGAATTCGCGGCGCAGGTTGGCGTCCTTCAGGAAAGCGCCACGCATGACGCTGTTGGTCATCTTGGCCTCGCTGTCCTTCACGCCGCGCCAGTGCATGCAGAAGTGGTCGGCCTCCATCACCAGGGCCAGGCCGTCGGGCTGCACGCGTTCCTGCAGCTCGTTGGCCAGCATGGTGACGGCCTCTTCCTGGATCTGCGGGCGGCTCATGATCCAGTCGCACAGCCGCGCGTACTTGGACAGGCCGATCAGGTTGGAGTGCTCGTTGGGCAGCAGGCCGATCCAGACCTTGCCCATGATGGGGCACAGGTGGTGGGAGCAGGCACTGCGCACGGTGATCGGGCCGACGATCATCAGCTCGTTGAGCCGGCTTGCGTTGGGGAACTCGGTGACGGTGGGCGGCGCGGCATAACGGCCGGCGAAGACCTCGCGCAGGAACATCTTGGCCACGCGCTTGGCCGTCTCCTGCGTGTTGTGGTCGCTGTCGGTGTCGATGACGAGGCTCTTCAGCACCTCCTGCATCCTGGCCTGCACCTCGGCCTGCAGTGCGTCCAGCTCGCCGGGCTCGATGAAGGCGGCGATGTTGTCGTTGGCGTGGTGGCGGCAGCCGGCCGACACAAGGCGGTAGCGGATGCGCTCGGAAACCGGGGCGTCAAGGGCAGGGGCGTTCATGGGCGCGGATTCTGCGACCAAAGGCGACTTCTACACTGGGCCCATGTCCCAAAGCCCCCAATCTGCCCCGCTGCATCGGCTGCTGCTCCAGGCCGCTGACGCCGTGCAGGGCGTGCGCGAGGGCAAGTCCCTGACCGAGCTGCTGGCTCGCGTGAGCGCCGATCTGCGCCCCGGCACCCAGGCGCTGAGCTTCACGGCGCTGCGTCGCCTGGGCGCTGCCGAGGCCGCCCGTGCGCTGCTGGCCCCCAAGGCGCCGCCGCCGCGCGTGGATGCGCTGCTGCTGACGGCCCTGGCCCTGCTCTGGCCCGACCCCGATCAGCCCCCCGCCTACACCGACCACACGCTGGTCGACCAGGCCGTCAACGCCGCCAAGCAGCGCGCCCCGGCCAGCGCGGCCTTCATCAACGCGGTGCTGCGCCGCTTCCTGCGCGAGCGCCAGGCCATCGTCGCGGTGGCCGAGCGCAGCCCGCTGGGCGCCTTCAACCACCCGGCCTGGTGGGTGGAGAAGCTCAAGCAGGACTGGCCCACGCAGTGGCAGGCCATCCTGGCTGCCAACAACCGCCCGCCGCCGATGACGCTGCGCGTGCACGCCCAGCGCGCCAGCGCCGCCGAGTACGTCGAGCGGCTGGTCGCTGCCGGCATCGGCGCGCAGGCCCTCGGCGCATCCACACCCCAGGCCGTCGTGCTGGACAAGCCCGTGCCGGTATCGGCGCTGCCGGGCTTTGCCGAAGGCCTCGTCTCCGTGCAGGACGCCGCGGCCCAGCTCGCCGCACCCCTCCTCATCGGCACAGGCCTGAAGCCCGGCGCACGCGTGCTCGACGCTTGCGCGGCGCCCGGCGGAAAGACGGCCCACCTGCTGGAGCTGCAGCCCGACCTGCAGCTGACGGCGCTGGACGCCGACGCCCAGCGCCTCACCCGCGTGCAGGACAACCTCAACCGCCTGGGCCAGAGCGCGCTGCTGAAGGCGGCCGACGCCCGCCAGACCGCCACATGGTGGGACGGCCAGCCTTTTGACGCCATCCTGCTCGACGCCCCTTGCAGCGCCTCCGGCATCGTGCGCCGCCACCCCGACGTGCGCTGGCTGCGCCGCCCGGACGACATCTCCGCGCTGGCGCGCATCCAGGCCGAGCTGCTGGACGCGCTGTGGCCGCTGCTGGCGCCCGGCGGGCGGCTGGTCTATGCCACCTGCTCGGTCTTCCGCGCCGAGGGCCAGGCCCAGCTCGACGCGTTTTTGCAACGCCAAGCTGACGCGAAGTCCCACGCCGTGGCCGGGTTCACGGGTCACCTGCTGCCCCTGGCTGACAATGGCCCGCAAGGAAGCGCCGGGCCGCCCGACGTTTCCTTGACCCTCTCGGGGGGCGGGCTGGACGAAGTCCGGCCCTGGGGGCGCCACCAGCCCCTGCCTCCCTTGGACGGCTTCTTCTACGCCCTGCTGACCAAGACCTGATTTGTTCGCCCGGATTGCCATTGCCGCCTTCTTCGCCGCACTGCTCGCCCTGACCGCCGGGCCAGCGCGGGCCGACGGCGTCGAGCTGTCCCAACTGGCCACGCGCCGCGCCGACGACGGCCTGGACCTGAGCTTCACGACTCATTTCGAGCTCAGCCACCCGGCCGAAGACGCGCTGCACAAGGGCGTGCCGCTGTACTTCGTCGCCGAGGCCGTGGTGCTGCGCAACCGCTGGTACTGGCGCGACGCCCGCGTGGCTCGCGCCGAGCGCACCTGGCGACTGTCCTGGCAGCCGCTGACCCGGCAATACCGCGTTTCCAACGGCGGCCTGCACCAGAGCTTCGCGACACTGGACGAAGCGCTGACCGTGCTGCGCGGCCAGAGTGCCTGGCACATCGCCGAGCCCAAGGACATCGAGGACGGCGGCAGTTACTACCTCGAATTCAGCTACCGGCTCGACGTCAGCCAGCTGCCACGGCCGATGCAGATCGGCCTGCAGTCGGGCTTTGCGCTCAGCATCGAGCAAAAGCGCAACTTCGCGCCCGACTTCAGTCTTAGATGAACAAGGTCGCTCGATGGGGCTGGGTCATCACGCTGTTGACCCTCACTGGCGTGGCCGGCGTGCTGGCGTTCGTGCTCATCGTCGGCACCACGTCCGAGCGCGGCTTCTTCGAGCGCCACTACCACTGGCTCTACTGGGTCAACGTGGGCGTCGCCGCGGTGCTGACCCTCGTCATCCTGACGGCGGCCGTGCGCCTGTTCGTGCGCGTGCGCCGCGGCCGCTTCGGCAGCCGGTTGCTGTTCAAGCTGGCGGGCATCTTCGCGCTGGTGGGCATCGTGCCCGGCGTGATGATCTACGCCGTCTCCTATCAGTTCGTGAATCGCAGCATCGAGACTTGGTTCGACGTGCGCCTGGCCAGTGCGCTGGAAGCCGGCCTGAACCTCGGGCGCGGCACGCTGGACGCGATGGTGTCCGACCTGGGCAGCAAGACGCGCGACGCCGCCGAGCAGCTCGGCGAGAGCAGCACGCCGCAACTGCTGGTGCTGGAGCGCCTGCGTGAAAAGCTCGGCGCCCGCACCGTGGCCATCGTCGGCAGCAACGGCCAGATCCTGCTGGAGGGCGGCGGCGACACCCGCCAGCTGACGCCCGACCGCCCCAGCCGAAGCATGCTGGACAAGGCCCGGGGCGGCAGCGTCGCCAGCCAGCTTGAAGGCCTGGAGGACGAGACCGCGGCGCTGCAGGGCGGCGCCCAGATCCGCACGCTGTCCCGCCTGCGCAACACCGAACTGCGCCTGGGCCTGGACGAGCGCTACCTGATGATCATCCAGCGCATCCCGGCCAGCATGCTGACGAACGCGCTGGCCGTGCAGACGGCCAACAGCGAATACCAGCAACGCTCGCTGGAGCGCGTCGGTCTGCGCCGCATGTATCTGGGTACGCTGACACTGGTGCTCATCCTGGCCACGTTCGCGGCCCTGCTGCTGGCCGTCACGCTGGGCAACCAGCTCGCGCGACCCCTGCTGATGCTGGCCGACGGCATGCGCCTGGTGGCCCAGGGCGACCTGTCCGTGCGCCCGGTGCTCGCCTCGCGCGACGAACTCGGCGGCCTGACGCGCTCGTTTGCCGACATGACCGGCCAGCTCGCCGACGCACGCGCCCAGGTCTCGCGCACCGTGGCCGAGCTGGACGCCGCCCGCACCCACCTGCAGACCATCCTCGACAACCTGACCGCCGGCGTACTCGTCTTCGACGCCGACGGCTTCCTCGAGACCGTCAACCCCGGCGCGACGCGCATCCTGCACCTGCCGCTGTCGGCCTACATCGGCCGGCCGCTGGCCGATGTGCCGGGCCTGGAGCAGTTCGCAGCGTCGCTGGACCAGCGCTTCGAGCAGCACCTCGGCCGCGACAGCGGCGAACGTGACCTGGACCGCGAACTCTGGCAGGAATCCTTCGAACTCAAGCTCGACCCCAAGCAGGATCCGCTGACCCTGCTGGTGCGCGGCGCGCCGCTGCCGCAGGCCGCCCGCCTCGTCGTCTTCGACGACATCTCCGAGGTCGTCTCGGCCCAGCGCTCGGCCGCCTGGAGCGAGGTGGCTCGGCGGCTGGCCCACGAGATCAAGAACCCGCTGACGCCCATCCAGCTCTCGGCCGAGCGCATGCAGCACAAGCTCGAAGCCAAGCTCGAAGGCGCCGACCAGGCCATGCTCGTGCGCTCGGTGGCCACCATCGTCAACCAGGTGCAGGCGATGAAGCAGCTCGTCAACGAGTTCCGCGACTACGCCCGCCTGCCGTCCGCGCAGCTCAAGGCGCTGGACCTGAACGAGCTCATCCACGAAGTGCTCAGCCTGTACGCCGAGCCGCAGGAGAAAGGCCACCTGGTGGCCGACCTGGCGCAAAACCTGCCCCACATCAAGGGCGACGCCAGCCAGCTGCGCCAGGTCATACACAACCTCGTGCAGAACGCGATGGACGCGGTGCACGAGCGCCCCGATGGCCGCGTCACCGTGCGCTCCTCGCTGTCCGTGACCGAGGCCGGCGCGCCGCGCTCGGTGCGCCTGCACATCATCGACAACGGCCCCGGCTTCGCCGAGAAGGTGCTCAAGCGCGCCTTCGAGCCCTATGTGACGACCAAGGCCAAGGGCACTGGCCTCGGGCTGGCCGTCGTGAAGAAAATCGCCGACGAACACGGTGCCCGCATCGCCTTGCGCAACATGCATCCGGCATCCGATGCGGGTTCTCCCCTTGAAGAGGGGCAGGACGCCGCGGTGATCGGTGCGCAAGTTTCGCTATCATTTTCAAATCTGGCGCCCACCACCGAGCCCGGTGCACAAGGCGCCAAGACCTAAGGTTTCATGGCCACGATTCTTGTTGTCGACGACGAGCTGGGCATCCGAGCTCTGCTGTCCGAAATCCTCAGCGACGAGGGGCACACCATCGAGCTTGCCGAGAACGCCACCCAGGCGCGCTCGGTGCGCGAGCGCATGCGCCCCGACCTTGTGCTGCTCGACATCTGGATGCCCGATGTTGACGGCGTCACCCTGCTCAAGGAGTGGGGCAGCGCTGGCCTGCTGACCATGCCTGTCATCATGATGAGCGGCCACGGCACCATCGACACGGCGGTGGAGGCCACCAAGTTCGGTGCCATCGCCTTCCTCGAAAAGCCCATCACGCTGCAGAAGCTGCTGCGCGCCGTTGAGCAGGCGCTGGTCAAGACCGCTCCGCCGCGCCCCGCGCCCGCAGCCACCGGCATGCCCAGCTACACGCGCGCCGAAGTCAGCGGCCTGCCCGCCGCGCCCGGCCACGGGTTGGCGATGTCCAGCCACATGCCGAGCAACAACGCGCTCGCGTCCGAGCAAAGCTTCGAGCTCGACCGCCCGTTGCGCGAGGCGCGCGACGCCTTCGAGAAGAGCTACTTCGAGTTCCACCTCGCCAAGGAAAACGGCTCCATGACCCGCGTCGCCGAAAAGACCGGCCTGGAGCGCACCCACCTCTACCGCAAGCTCAAGCAGCTGGGCGTGGACCTGAGCAGGAACAAGCGCGGGGCTGGTGGGTGACTCGGCCCCGTAGCTTGTGCTACAGTCTTGGACTTCGCTGAGTGGCGCTAGCCGTTCAGGAACAGATCAAGGCCTGGTAGCTCAGTTGGTAGAGCAGCGGATTGAAAATCCGCGTGTCGGTGGTTCGATTCCGCCCCAGGCCACCAAAATTTACTAAGGCTGACAGGTACTTAGGTGAGAGCCCCGCACAGGAAACTGGTCGGGGCTTTTCTACAATTCGGCGAACTGTCTACAAACGCGATCAGCGGATGCGACAGTGAGAATTGGGGAAACGCATGGACTTAGCGCAAGAAGCGCCTCAACGTCCTCGGCTGATCCAGGGTAGCCCCGCTCCCCTTGCAATCGGCAATGGTGGCACGCGTTTGATTTGCGCTGGATGCGAAAACCTGTTGGTCGAGGGGTACGACCCCCGACTGCTCATCGCGGTTGATATTGAGTGCCATCGCTGCAGCTCAGTAACCCGCACTGAGCAATGGCCCGATCTCGAGCCGCTGCCAAACGCGCTGGTCACGCTCGGTCAACGCGGGCGGTTCCTGATCGAGCAGACGCTGAACCTCAGCACAGCAAAGTCGTCGATGACCTGTGATCAGGAGATCGCAAGGATTCAAGCCATTTCGGGTATCCGCCCAGCGGCAGCAGTAGGTATCGCACTCACCCTCGAAGGGATAGCCGATCTGGAAGCGCGCGTGTCGCATCTTTGCAGGGGGCTTGACGAATGCATTAGGCGGACGCGGAACGCGTTTGCGAGGGGCAATCGACGGTTTTTGAACCACCCGCCTGCCTGGGCTTTGGTCCAATTGCGGGCGATGGTCGAATCAGGACGACGTGCCCTTTCGACCGATGATTTGGTGGCGATGAACTATCTCCACGTGAGCCTGTCTGTGCTTTCAAGATGGCAGCACCATGAGCGGTTTCGAGATATCCAGGCAGCGCTGCTTTTCGAGTTCCCTCATGCGATCACGCAGATGATCATTGCCAGTTACCTCGCGGACGTTGGGACACCCATTGGCTTCAACGAACCGTTGCGAGGAGGCGGGCGCAGTCCTGACATGTATCTCAACTTCGATGCGAGGGTGAGGCATGCAATCGAAGTGAAGGCGCCCGAGCAACTGCAGTGGCCCCACGCCAGCCCTACGGCTGGTCGATTGGAAAGAATTCTGGAGGACAAATTCCGCGCGACGCGTGGGCAGATCAACGGGGGAGACGGGGGAGCATTGGTGATCGGCGCGTCAGTCGCTGATCGGGTTTTCGGAGATGTGTTGCTGAAAGTGCTGGGCGAGCTAGCTGCTGCCGGCGAGATTCCGTCTCGTATTTCGGCGGTCACGACGGTTTGGCTGAATCCGTATTCGTCAATTGAGCCCGCCGCTGGAGGGCTGAGCCTAGGAGGGCAAGCCGCTGTCAAGACAGTCCTGAATCCGCGATACACAGGCCCCGTCGCGATTCGTATCGGAGAAGATTAGCGGAGCGGTGCTACACGCTCGCCAATGCGCTGCCTGACGTAATGCTCCGTCATTTCTCGATTGCGATGTCCGAGCAGCTTTTGCGAATGGGCAAGGTCGCCGGTATCGGTCGCTGCCTTCGCTCGAATGTCCCGAAACTGAAAGTCCACGCCGGCCAGCGTGCGCGCCTTGTCGAACCGCGACCGCAGGCCGAAAGTGCCCAGCGGCTTGCCGTCGTCATCCTGAATCAGCCAGGCGCTCAGGCGCTCGCGCGGCCTGGCATTGATCCGCTCGATCAACTGGGCCAACTCCCCAGTGATCTCGATGGCCCGCTTGGTCTTGGTCTTGTTCTGCACGATCCACAGCGCGCGGTCGCGCAGGTCGGTGCGCTCGATCTTCAGCACGTCGGCCGGCCGCTGGCCCGTCAATAGCGCCAAGTCCATCGCATCCCGCGTGGTCTGGTCGGCCTTCTCCCACACGGCCTGAAATTCGTCGTCGCTGACGTAGCGGTCGCGGCCTGATTCCTTGAAGCCCTTCACGCCCTGGCAGGGGTTCGTGGCGTCGGTGTAGCCCCACTCCCTCGACTTGTTGAACAAATGGTTCAGAAGGGCCTTCTCGCGGTTCGCACGGGCCTTGGCCTGCTGGCCGCGCTTGTCCATGTAGCCGCGCACGTGGTGCGGCTTGATCGCGTCGATCTGCATGCGGCCGAAAACTGCGCGTAGCTTGGCCAGCTCCTTCAGGTTGTCGGCCTGCGTGCGCCGGGCCTTCGTTGGGATGATCTCCAACTCGTAGCGCTGGGCGATGGCCTCGAAGGTTTTGATGCTCGTGTCAGGCTGGCCGCCTTCCAGCCGTGCCCACATCAGAAACGCTTTCGCGCGGTCGCGGCTGAGCGGCGTCCAGACGCGAGGCGCTACGGTGGTGACGTGGTAGTAACGCCCAACTAGGGCGCCCGGCCTGGTTATGTCGTAAAGATGAGGTCGCTGCCCAGCGACGGGGCTTGTGCCTGGGCGGCGGAGACGCCGGCGGCGAGCGCGGCAGCGACGAAGATTCGAGCGGACAAGGGGAACATGGCGAGAAGGCTCCGGTGGTAGACGCAAGTCCCCCGAGCGGCATGAGCGCGCCGAGGGTCAAACGTAGACGCCGGAACTTCGAGCCAGACAGCTCATCGAGCCGCAAATAAACGCGCGGCACCCAACCGCCAGCCCACGCGTTCCCGCAGGTGCGACGACGCTGCGAGCGTCGGCGCCGGCGAGCGGCGCGCCGCTGAGGAGCTCAGCGCAGCGTGTAACCGCGCCCGTCCATGCAGGCGTCGACGGCGCGCTGGAACACGCTGGCGTCGGCCATCGCGGCCTGCTGCGTGGTGGCCCAGCGGTTGCAGTCGCGGCTGTCGGCCTCCAACTGCGAACTGCTTTGCCCGTTGCGCGGGTAGATGACCGGCGCGGGGCGGGAGGGCGTGTACACCGCGTTGGCCGGCGGCAACGGGGCAGGCGGCGGCAGGTAGACCACCTCCGGCGCGCGATCAGCCTGGTTGGCCAGCGCGATGAGTGGCACCGCCACGGCCAGGCCCAGCACCAAGCCGCCCAGCCCCCACCCACCGTGATGGTGGTGGTGGCGTGGCCCGGGGCCGTAGCCGTGCGGGCCAGCGCTGGCCAGCCCGGTGGTGACCACCAGCGCGGAAACAATCAAGGTGCGGACAAATGTTTTCACAGGCGGACTCACTCGGATACTGGAACAGGCAACGCTGCGCTGCAGAGGCAGGTTGACAGTGCTTGTCTCGTCAATCTGTAACCGTTGGTTGCGCGCCGGCGGCGTCGCCAGCGACGACTTGCCCGAGCCGGACACGCCGCTGAACACGACGAGTGCGTCGCGCGGCACGTCCCCACCGGCGTTTTCAGGTTGTGTTCGCGGGCACCGGGAACCCGAACAAATCCCGAGGGGTTCACGACGGCCTTGGAAATGGGCGCTGCACCTTGGGACAACCGCATGCGCGCCTACGCGCCGCTGTCGCAGGGACAGCCAGGATGGCGGCAACCGGAGACGCCGATGTCCAACCCCTGGCTGAAGAAAAACCCGTTCATGAGCCTTTGGCTCAGCGCCGCGAACTCGGCGGCCGACCGCGTGCGCGGGCAGATCGCTGCCGGCGCCAAGCGCCAGTCTCAGGCCGCTGCCACGCAGGCGACACAGGAGGTGCTGAATTTCTGGACGGGTGCGTTGGCCGGCGCGCCCAAGCCGCGCGCCAGGCGCAAAACGAAGCGTTGACGCCGGGCTTGGCCATACTGCGCGGATGAACCGCGCGCGCACCCTCCTGCCCGGCCTCCTGTTCACGGCCGCCGTTTCGGCCAGCGCGGCCTGCGACCGCAGCCCGCTGCCGGCGGCGCCCGCGCAGTCGCCGCACCGCATCCTCTTCGTCGGCAACAGCTTCCTGCACGGCCATGCGCCGCCGGTGCTGCACTACAACGCCGCCCGCGTGGCCGACCTGAACGGCAGCGGCTACGGCGGCGTGCCGGGCGTGTTCAAGCAGCTCGCGGACGACGCCGGACTGCATGTCGACGTGGCCAGCGAGCTGGTCAGCGGCCAGACGTTGCGCTTTCACCTCGACGAGAAGCGCGCGCTGATCGCCAGCCGGCCCTGGGACGTCGTCGTGCTGCAGGAGCACAGCACGCTGAGCCCGCAAAGGCCCGGTGACGCGACGGCCTTCATCGCGGCGGCTGGCAGGCTCGAAGCCACCGTGCACGGCGTGAACCCCGCCGCGCGCGTCTACCTGCTACAAACCTGGGCGCGCGCCGACCAGGTCTACCGCACGCCCGGCGGCCGCTGGGCCGGCAAGACGCTGGAGGCCATGCAGGGCGACCTGCGCGCGGCCTATGCGCAAGCCATGGTGCGCGCGACCTGCATCGCCGGCGTGCTGCCGGTGGGCGACGCGGCATTGCGCGCGGTGCAGGAGGGCGTGGCCGACCGCGACCCCTACGACGGCATCGATGCCGGCAAGGTCAACCTCTGGAGCGATGACGGCTACCACTTCAGCGCCTGGGGGAGCTATCTGGAAACACTGATGATCTTTGGCCAGCTCACCGGCCGCGACCCGGCGAGCCTGGGCGAGGCGGGCCGCGCCGGGCGGGACCTGGGCCTCAGCGCCGAACAGATCAGGGCCGCGCAGGCCGTCGCGTCGCGCCAGCTGCGCGCACCGCACGCGCCCGCCGGGCCTACCATGCTGAGGCCGACGACGATGGCGGATCGGCCGTCGAGTCCCAGCCCTTGACCATGCCTTCGAGAACGTTCTGCACCTCACGCCAAGCCGCGCGCGCCAGCCGGCAGCTTTGGGCATGCCTGGGCGGCTTGATCCTTTCGCCGCTGGCGTGCGCGGCGCAATTGCGGGTCGACATGATCCAGTTCACGCCCTGGGCCATGCCCAATCCCGACAAGACGGCTGCCGCGCCCTACGTCGGCATCGTGGTGGACTTCCTGGACGAGTTCGAGCGTCGCAGTGGTCACACGACGCAGCGCGTGCTGACACCCTATGGCCGGGTGGAGCTGGACCTGGAGTCCGGCGCGACGGATTTCTCCGTCATGGCCTGGGGCGACGCCCGCGCGCGCTATGCCAACAAGGGCACCTGCCTCGTGCCGATGGACTTCGGCGTGCGCGCCCGCAAGGGCATCGTGCTGCACAGCTACCAGGACCTCTACAAGATCACCACCAGCGCGTCGCGCGGCCTCAAGATCGACCCGCGCTTTGACGAGGACCCCGAGGCCCGCAAGGACATGGTGCTGGACTACACCACCGGCGTGAAGAAGACGGCCTCCAGGCGCGATTCCGACGCCGTCGGCGGCTCGCTGTCCACCATCAACTACCTCATCGCCACGCTGGGCCTGGAAGACAGCTTCGGCGACACGCTGGTGCTCAACACCACGCACCTGACGGTGGCGTATGCCAAGCGCTCGCCCCAGGTCAGCCTGGAGGCCGAGGTGAACGCGGTGTTCAAGTCCATGGTGGACGACGGCACCGCCAGGCGCATCTACGGCAAGTGGCTCGGCCAGCACCTGGGCGGGCTCAGGAGCGAGGGCCGCGCGCCCAGTTGCAACAAGAACTGAACGCCTGGCAGGCGCGGCGTCTGTGCGCGCCTACGGCCCTCGCATCGCCCGCTTCGCCGACAGCGCCATGAAGATGGCGAACACGATGACGACCACCAGGCCGGCGGTCAGCGACGAGTGCTCGGCGATGAGGCCGATCAGTGGCGGGCCGGCCATCATGCCGAGGTAGCCCACGCCCGACACGGCCGCGATGCCGTGGGCGGACGACACGCCCGGCACCTGCGAGGCGGCGCTGAACAGCACCGGCACGACGTTGGACAGGCCCAGGCCCACCAAGGCGAAGCCGGTCAGCGCTGCGACTGGCGAGGGCACCGCCAACGCGAGCGCCATCCCGGCCGCTGCCAGCAGGCCGCTGGCGCGCATGAGCCGGGTGCCCGACATGCGGGCGCGCACCCAGTCGCCACCGAAGCGGCCCGCGGCCATCGCGCCGCTGAAGCTGGCAAAGGCCAGCGCCGCGGTGCCGGGCTCGCTGGCGCGCTCCTGCTTCATGAAAAGCACGCTCCAGTCATAGATGGCGCCCTCGGCAATGAGGCCCATCGAGGCCAGCACGCCGAGCAGCAGCAGCGGGCCACGCGGGATGCTGAGCGGCCGTTTCTCGTCCGCGGCGCCGGGCTCCACCGGCAGCATCGCGCGGCTTGCCAGCAGCACGGCGACGGCGCCCAGGCCCGTGGCGACAAACAGATGGCCTTGCGGCGTGAGGCCCAGCACGGGTGCCACGCCGCCCAGGCTCGCGCCGCACATGCCGCCCAGGCTGAACATGCCGTGAAAGCCGCTCATCAGCGGCCGTCCGGCCAGGCGCTCGATCTCGCTGGCTTCGGCGTTGACGGACACGTCGAGCAGGCTGCCGGTGATGCCGAAGCCCAGCATGACGACGAGCAGCGCCGCATAGGACGAGAAGGCCAGCAGGCAGGCGACGCTGGCGCAGCACAGCACGCCCATCGTGGCTGCCACGGCGCGGGGGCCGAAGCGGCCGACGATGCGGCCGGCCTGGGCCAGGGCCATCAGCGCCCCGACGCCCCCGGCCAGCATGGCCAGCGCCAGCGCCTGCTCGCCCAGGCCATAGTGGGCCTTGACCGTGGGCACATGCACGCCCCAGGTGGCGAACATGACGCCCAGGACGAAGAACTGCGTGCGCAGCGCGATCGACGCGCTGGCGAGGGACGGCGTGGTCACTTGGCGATCTATTTGGCGTTGGCGCTCACGCGGCTGAAGAAGTCGTAGACGCCCTGGTCGCCCATCTTGCGGGCGTCGGCCAGTTCGCCGCCTTCGGTCGCGTAGAGCAGCCGCCCTTGAGGCGACAGCATGGCGACGGCCGGGATGCCCTTCTTCAGCGGCACGCGGTAGCCCTCGGCGATGTCGACATTGCGGTCGAAGCGGCCGACGTCGACCTTGACGACCTTGAAGTTCCTGGCGATCAGCGGCGCGCTGGGGCCGCTCTTGAAGGTCGCATCGAGCATGCGGCAGTCGCCGCACCAGTTGGCACCGAAGACGACGAGCACGGGCAGCTTGGCCTTGGCGGCGTCATCCAGCGCGGTGCGGATGGCAGCCTTGGCGTCGGCAGCTTCGTCGTAGATGGCAGGCGGGGCCGGCGTGCGCAGTGAGGCTCAGGGCCAGGCTGGCGGTGAGGAGCAGGGGCGTGATCAGCAAACGCATGGCAGTGGGTTCAGGCAGCAGGAACGGCCTTTGAGGGTCGATTTTGAAAGCGCTTTCACGAAATGATGCGCCGATGGTGACAGCGTTGTCAAGCGTGAGATTGCGGCAGCAATGCGGGTGGTCTTGCGGGCGAGTGAGGTGAGTGTTAACGGGCGGCCTGCTCGAAGAAACGCCAGATCACATCGTCGGCGTCCAGAGCCTGGGAGGCCCCGGGCTTGCCGCGGCGCACGCTGTCGGCACCGGGCCAGGAATGGCCGCCGGTGTCGGTGACGCAGAGCTGCACCGACGCGCCGCCGGCGCAGCCGTTGTAGACCTCGCAGTAGGCGCCGGGCTTGTCCAGCGTGCGCTGAGCGGGGGCTGCGCAGCGGTCGCGCTGCACCCAGCGCGCGATCGTCTCCGGCACGGAGGTGAAGGCCATCACCTTGCTCTCGTCGCGAAACGCGCCCGGGCCGGCACCGCCGTTGAAGAGCACGTGGTCGTCGTCCCGGGCGTGGATGTGCAGCACGGAGATGGGCTTGCTGGGCGTACAGATCGCGGTCGCGTCGGTGCCGGCGACGGATGCGACGGCGCGGAACACGTCGGCCGCCTCGCAGGCCAGGCGGTGGCTCAGCATGCCGCCGTTGGACATGCCGGTGGCGAACACGCGCGTGGCGTCGATGCTGTACCTGCCCTGGATGGCCGCGACGACGGCACGGGCGAAGCCGACGTCGTCGACCTGGCGGTCGCGCGCATCTCCACAGCAGCCGCCGGCATTCCAGGTGGCGAACTTGCCACCCGGCAGCTTGCTGTAGCCGTTGGGGAAGGCGACGACGAAGCCGGCCGCGTCGGCCTTCTTCTGCAAGCCGTACTTCTCGTCATCGGCCATGTATTCGGCGTGCCCGCCGCCGCCATGGAAGGCCAGCACCAGCGGCGCGGGCCGGCTGACGTCATAGCCCGCCGGCAGGTGGACCAGCACCTTGCGGCCCTGCACCTGCAACTCCCGCAGGCCGCCGCCCTTGGTGTCACCGCCCTTGTCGGCGCGGCGCTCCTCCATGCGGGCCTTGACGCGCTCGCGCAGCGTGCCCTCGGCCTGCGCCGCCGGCAGCAGCGCCAGCAGGGCGACAGCAAGCAGCAGCCCGCGCATTGCCGTCAGCCTCCGCCGCCCAGCGCGCGGTACAGCGCCACGAGGTTCTGCGCGCGCTGGCTCTGCACCTGCACCAGCGTCTGCTGGGCCGCGAACAGCGAGCGCTGCGCGTCCAGGCGGTCCAGCGCGTTGGAGACG
>CAUJSJ030000079.1:0-8550 GCA_963422775.4 uncultured Roseateles sp. | reverse complement strand
GTAGGCGGCTTCGAGACCCAATGTGTCGTATTTGTTTTCGGCGATGTTTTCTTCGTGGGTCGCCGTTTCATGGGCCGCCCGCGCTGCCTGTTCGGCTTGCTCCAAGTCTCCGGCGAGCCGTTCCAGCACCTGCCGCTGCAGCAAGAATTTATCCATGATGAAAGAGGTAGGCATCTCGAACAAGCGGGGGCATTCTGATTGTGAAGGGCTCCACCGGCTTTCGACGCTTCTGATGGCTGCAGCCAAACTTCAGCGATGGGCACGATGAAGCCATCGACGACGAAGAGCGCCAGCGGCTCCTGGCGGTCGACAGCGGCCAGGGCCTGAATCTGAAACCCCGACTCATCTCGGCAAATCAGCAAGACCTCTGCCTGAACTCACGCCCCCGCCATCCCGCTCTCGCCCGACCGCGCTGCCGGCAGCACCAGCGAGATGACCGTCCCGCCGCCCTCGCGATTTGCCGCCCAGATGCGACCGCCATGCGCCTGCGCGATGCGCCGGCAGATGGCCAGCCCCAGGCCCGTGCCACCGGCCGCGTTCTTGGTGGCGCTGGATTGCACGAAGGCCTCGAAGATGCTTTCCAGCTCGTCCGGCGGGATGCCCGGGCCGCGGTCGGCCACGTCCAGGCGCACCTCGCCTGAGCCGTCGTCCCACGTGCTCAGTTCGATGCGGCCGCCCTCGGGCGAGAAGCGGATGGCATTGGCCAGCAGGTTGCGCAGCACCTGCTGCAGCCGCAGAGGGTCGGCCATGACGGCGAGGCTCTCGGCGCCGAGTTGCGCGTCCATCTCCAGCTGCCTGGCGGTCAGCAGTGGCACCAGCTCGCGCACGACTTCCAGCGCCAGCGGGCGCAGGTCCGAGCGCTCGAGGTGCAGGGGCTCGATGCCGCGCTCGATCTTGCTCAGGTCCAGCAGGTCGTTGACGAGGCTGAGCATGCGCTGGCCGGCGCGGTGCACGTCGTCGAAGAACGCGGCCAGGCGCGGCTGATCGCGCGCGCGGCGCATGCCGAGCTCGGAGAAGCCCAGGATGGATTGAAGCGGTGTGCGCAGTTCGTGGCTGACGTTGGCGATGAACTCCGACTTGGCGCGCGAGGCTTCCAGCGCTGCGTCGCGGGCGGCGCGGGTGGCGCGGTCGGCCTCGCGGAAGTCGCTGATGTCCATGAAGCAGACGACGATGCCCATCGGCCGGCCGTGGGCGTCGGGGAAGGTGGACTTGCTGACCAGCAGGTCGCGCTGGCGGCCGTCCGAGCCATGCCAGGCGGTCTCGTAGCTCAGCTCGCCGCCCTGCGCCAGCAACGCGGCATCGCGGGCATCGTGCACGGCCGCCTCGTCGGCGCGCAGATAGCCGGCGGCCTTGCGGCCCAGCACCTCGTCGCGGCGCCGGCCGGTGAACTGTTCCCAGGCGCGGTTGACGTCGAGGTAGCGGTTCTCGGTGTCCAGCACCGACATCGGCAGCGGGCTGCTGGCCAGCAGCGAGCGCGCAAGGCCGAGCTGGGCACGCAGTTCGGCCTGGGCACGCATCAGCCCGCTGACGTCGGCGGCGCTGCCCACCCATTCCAGCAGGTCGGCCTGGCGGCGCAGCGGCACGGCATGGATCTCGAAGCTGAGTGCCGCGCCGCCGGGCGCGACCCAGTCGGCGCGCAACTGGCGCGGCGTGGCCTCCTGCGCACCGCCGGCGGCGAACAGCGCGGCCACCGCGGGCGAGCCGCCGAACAGTTCCTGCAGCGGGCGCCCCAGCATCTGCGCGACCGGTTGGCCGCTGAGGCGGGCGTAGCCCTCGTTGATGAAGGTCACGCGGCCCGCTGCGTCGGTGCGGAACAGCAGGTCCTGCACGCTGCCGAAGATGGCACTGAGTTCGCGTTCGCGCTCGACGATCTGGCGCTGGGCCTGGTCGAGCTCGGCCAGGGAGCGCTCGCGCCCGCGCAGCGCGGCCGCGCCGACTGCGGACAGCCCCAGCAGCGCCGCGGCAATGCCCAGTGCAGGCAGGCCCAGATCGAGCACGGTGGTCAGCCACTGGTTGCGCAGCTCGGCCTGGGGGCGTTCGACAAGCACGACCAGCGGCCGAGCGCGCAGGGCCCGGTAGGCGCCGAGCTGTTCGGCGTCGCGCAGGCCCGGGCCCGCCCAACTGCCGCGCTCGCTGCCGGCACGCACGAGCGCGAGCGGGGACGTGGGCGTCTGCAGCGTGGCCAGGCGCTCGCCGGCGAGGTGGTCGGCGCTGTCGGTGGCGGCGAGCAGCCGGCCGTCCAGGTCGACCAGCGCGGCGGCGGCGTGCGGGTCGTTCAGCGTCAACTGCTGGAAGTTGGCCAGCGCGTCGGGGTTCAGCAGCGCCACCAGCAGCGCGCGGCCGCCTTCCCCGCCGCCGCCGGGCAGCTTCAGGCCGCGCAGCAGCGGGATGAAGCCGACGCCCCGCGGCACGGCCTGCGCCGCGCCTGCGCCGCCCAGGCCGGCCAGGCTGCGGGCCGCGACGAAGCTGCCCACCGCGTCGCGCCCGGCGGCTGGCCGGGGGCCCAGGGCCGCGGGGGACACCTGCACGCCGCGGTCGGTCGGGTCGGCGGCGGCGAGCACGCGGCCGCCCTCGTCGAGCAGCGCAACGCCGCGCAGGAAGCTCAGGCTCGCCTGGGTCTGGCCGAGCAGGGCCTGCAGCACCTCAGGGGGTGCACCGCGCTCGGCCAGATCGGCCAGCCCGGCCAGCGCGATCTGGGCCGCGTCGAGACTGCGGCTGGCATGGTCTTCGAGCACGCGGGTGAGCAGTGCCTGTTGCGCCGCGGCTTCGGTGGCCTGCTCGCGCTTCTCGCGCCACAGGCTGTAGGCCGCGCCGGCCAGCAGGGTGGCCGCGAGCAGGATGCCGGCGCCGGCGGTGATGCTGCTTGGGCGCCAGCGGCTGCGGTAGGGCATCGGGGCTAGGCGGCTGAGTGGTGCATCGCGACAACGATACCGCCCGTCGCGCGTTCCGTCGCGCGCCACGGGCGGCACGAACGGCGCCTGCAAAGTCGCCAAATAGCCCAGTGCGGCCGTTTTTATCAAACAGTGGATTTGCGCCAGGCCGCGATAAATTCGGCAAAATATCGCGCTGTGAACCCGACCGCCACCCCTCCCGATACCTGTTCGACCACCGAGGCCGCACAGCGCCTGGGCATGGCCGTGCGCTCCGTGCAATTGATGGTGGACCGCGGCGAGCTGCAGGCCTGGAAGACGCCGGGCGGCCATCGCCGCATCCTGCGAACCTCACTGGACGGCTGGCTGGCCGGCCGTGCCGGCACCTCGCCCGCGGCAGCGCAGGCCACCGACAACGGATTCGGCACCCGGCCGCTGACCCTGCTTCTCATTGAAGACTCGGTTCACTTCCAGAACCTCATCAGCCTCGTCGTGAAGCGCGAGCTGCCGGACGCCCAGCTGCACGTCGCGTCCGACGGCATCGCGGGCCTGGCGATGGCCGGGCGGCTCGAGCCGGACGTGTTGCTGATCGACATCCTGCTGCCCGGCATCGACGGCGCGGCCCTCATCACCAGCCTGCGCTCGCATCCGCAGTTCGCGCGCAGCCGGCTCATCGTCATCACCGCGCTGGACGAAGACCAGCGCGTGCCCTACGCCTTTGCGCTGGCCGGCGTGCCGCTGGTGCACAAGACGGCGCTCGTGACCGAGCTGCCGCCCCTGCTGGCCCAGGCCACAGCCGCCCTGGCCGGGCTGCCGGCCTGACAGCGCAGCAGTTCGCCGGGCCTCGATGCGTCCAGCCTCCGCTTGCCGTGCTCTGATGGCGCTGCGCCCATGACCGCGCGACTGCTGCTCATCGAGGACGACACCTCCATCGCCCGTTTCGTCGAGCTCGCGTTGGAGGTGCTGCCCGACCACGATGCGAGCGCCCCCGCCGTCGAGCTGACCGTCGTGCCCCGGCTGAGCGAAGCGCGCAAGGCGCTTGCCGCCGGCGGCTGGCAGCTCGTCATCAGCGACCTGATGCTGCCGGACGGTTCGGCCGAAACCCTGCTGACCGAAGGCCTGGCGTTGGCCGCCGGCGCGCCGCCCTGGGTCGTCTTCAGCGCCGGCGTGCAGGAGGACCGGCGCGCCGCGCTGGCTGCGCGCGGCGTCGCCCGGCTGCTGCGCAAGCCCGTGCGGCTGGCCGAACTGCTGGACACCATTGCCGGCCTGCTGCGCGCGGGGCCGGCGGCTGCGGCACCCGAACCCGCGGCACCTGCCGAGGGCGCCGACCCGGTGCGCCAGCATTTCGGCGGCGACCAGGCGCTCTACGACAGCTTTCGCGGCGGCTGCCTCGCGCGCTTCGCCGATGACATCGCCCAGGGCCACACCGCCGTCGCCGCCGCCGACGCCCCGGCGCTGCGCCGCGTCACCCACGGCTTGAAGGCCGTGCTGGAATTGATCGGTGAACCCGCGCTGGCCGCCCAGGCCCGCGCGCTGGAGGACGCCGCGGCCGCCTGCGGCCCAGGCCAGACCCTGCCCGAGGGCTGGGAGTCGCTGGCCCGCGGGCTGGCCGGGTTGCGTGCCAAGCGCACCGCTTAGCCGAGTTTGGCGGCTGCCACCGCGCAGTATTTGGCAAATCCAATCGCGGCCCACCGATTTGGGGGCCGACACCTTGACTGTATATATCAATATATTTGATAATTTCAGCAAGATAGATCTTTGCCACCCTGCCATGCCCCTTGCCTGTCGAAAACGCCCCGCCTGCCCGCTCGCTCCACGTTCTGCGGTTGCCCGCAGGCTGAAGGGGCCGGCATGACGAAGAGCCAAGTCCTCTACGTGGAGGACGACCCCGTCAATGCGATGCTGATGCAGGGCATTCTTGAACTTCGGCCGGGCTACGGCCTGCAAGTGGCGCGCAGCGGCGCCGAAGCAAGGCGCCTTGCCGCGCAGATGCGCGTGGACCTGTTGCTCTGCGATCTGCATCTGCCCGACATCGGCGGCGGAGAACTGCTGGCCCAGCTGCGCGCGGGCGGCCTGCCCGAAGGCGTACCGGCGCTGCTGGTGACAGCCGAGTCCGAGTTCGTGGCCGCACAGCTGGCGCGCCGCCACGGCTACGACGGCCACTGGACCAAGCCGCTGGACGTGGCCGCCACGCTGCGCAGTCTGGAGCGGTGGCTGGGCAGCCGATAAATTTTGCGGGGCGAGCGCCGGGTCGCTTCAAGCCGGCCTGCTCATGGCGATGTGTTGGCCGGTCAATCCGGCAAGCATCGTCGTCCCCTCGGGGGCTGAGCCCGGACACATTGCGCCCAGTGGCCGCGATGTGCCTGGCGAAGGGCTGCGGCGCGAGCCGCAACGCGGCATGCAAGGCCGGGCAGGGTGGTCCTTGCACGAGGGGCCCATCTCTACAAATCTTTGCGCCTCGGCCACACGGGCTTGCGTGATTCGGGCGATTCTTCGGTGCCAGACACCGGAGACCGCCCATGACCAATCGCCGCTTTGTGCTCAGCAGTGGCGCTGCGTTCGCCGGGGCCATGATGCTGGCCCGGCGCGTGCCGGCCGCAGAGCCGAATGCCGCGCCGCTGAGCGCCGATGAACGCGCCCTGCATGCGCTGAACCGCCTGGGCTACGGCCCGCGCCCGGCGGACGCGGCCGCCATCGCCATTCAGGGCGCCGACAAATGGCTGGAGCGCTTCCTGGCCGAGCAGCTGGAACCGCGCCGCCTGCCGCAGCCCGAGGCGCTGACCGCGCGCCTGGCCGGCCTGGACGTGCTCCAACTCGGCCAGGCCGAGTTGCTGGGCCGCTACCGCGAAGCCGTCAAGGCCGCCCGCGAGGCGCGTCGTGAGAAGGCCCAGGGCATGGCGGCCGAGGCCGACGCCATCAACGCGGTGCGCGACAAGATCCGCCCCCTCGTCGCCCAGGCCGCCACGGCCCGCCTGTCGCGCGCGCTGCAAAGCCCTGCCCAGCTCGAAGAGGTGCTGACCGAGTTCTGGTTCAACCACTTCAACGTCTTCGCCGGCAAGAACGCCGTCGGCGTGCTGGTGGCGGACTACGAGCAGCGTGCCATCCGGCCCTTCGTGCTGGGGCGCTTTCGCGACATGCTGGGCGCCACGGCCCGGCACCCGGCGATGCTGATCTACCTCGACAACGCGCAGAGCGTCGTCGCCGGCTATGAGCCGCCGCAGCGCGCGAGGCGCTTCCTGGAGGCGAGGCCGGAGCTGAAGGCCCGCGTGCCGGGTGGCCTCAACGAGAACTACGCCCGCGAGCTGATGGAGCTGCACACGCTGGGTGTGGACGGCGGCTACACGCAGCGCGACGTGACCGAGCTGGCGCGCATGCTGACCGGCTGGGGGCTGGACTCGCGCAAGGCCCTCGTCGGCGGCACGGGCGATCTCTTCGCCTTCGACCCCCGCAAGCACGACGGCGGCAACAAGACCTGGCTCGGCCAGACGGTGAAGGCTGCCGGCCCCGCCGAGGGCGAGCATGCGCTGGACGTGCTGGCCAGCCACCCCGCCACTGCTCGGCATCTGGCCTTCAAGTTCGCCCAGGCCTTCGTCGCCGACGACCCTCCCGCCAGCCTCGTGCAGAAGCTGGCCGACAACTTCCGCGCCAGCGGTGGCGACCTGCGCGAGTTCACGCGCACGCTGATCCGCGCTGACGAGTTCTGGCGCCGCGAGGCCTACCAGGCCAAGTTCAAGACGCCCTACCAGTACCTGCTGTCCAGCCTGCGCGCGCTGGACCTGCAGCCGGCCGATCCGCGCAACCTGCTCGCCGCCCTGGCCCAGGCCGGCCAGCCGCTGTTCGGCGCGGCCACGCCGGATGGCTACAAGAACACGGCCGCCGCCTGGCGCAACCCCGAAGCGCTGACACAGCGGGTGCAGCTGGCGACGACGCTGGGCCAGCGCAGCGGCGTCAGTGCCGACAAGCTCAGCACGACGCTCGGTGCCTCGGTCAGCGAGCCGACGCGGCGCACGCTGGCGGCCGAGCCCGCCGGCCAGCAGGTCGCTCTGCTGCTCGCCAGCCCCGATTTCATGAAAAGGTAGGCCGCCATGCTCCGCCGTCAACTCCTGCACTTCGGTGCCTTCACCCTCGGTGGCCTGCCCGTGTCCCTCGTGCGGGCCGAGGGTGGCGCCCAGAAGAAGCTCGTCGTCGTCATGCTGCGCGGCGCGGTGGACGGCCTGTCCGTCGTCGCACCCTACGGCGAGCGCGAGTACGCCGCCAACCGCCCGCAGATTGCCCTCGCTGCGCCGGGCGCCGAAGACGGACTCCTCAAGCTCGACACGCTGTTCGGCCTGCACCCGGCCCTGGCGCCGCTCAAGCGCCACTGGGACGGCGGCCAGCTCGCCTTCGTGCATGCCAGCGGCTCGCCCGACCCGACGCGATCCCACTTCGACGCGCAGGACTATTTCGAGTCCGGCACGCCCGGCCGCAAGTCCACGCCCGACGGCTGGATGAATCGGCTGCTGACCGCGCTGCCCGGCGAGCCTGCGCCGACGCGGGCCATCAGCCAAGGCAGCACGCCACCGCGCATCTTTGCCGGCACCGCCAGCGTCGCCAGCCTGGGCCTGGGCCCCAACGCGATGCAGCGCCGCGCCATCGACGACCCGCAGATGCAGGCCGGCCTGGCCAAGCTCTACGCGGGCGACGCCCAGCTCAGCAGCACGCTGCGCGACACCACCGCGGGCCGCGGCGAGATGGCGCGCAGCATGGCGGCGGCCGAGCCCCGTTCCATGGACCCGAGCGCCGACGCCGGTGCGCCGTCCGCCCGCAGCTTCGCGGCCGATGCGCGCCGCCTGGGCCAGCTGATCCGCAAGGACGCGCACACCCAGCTCGCCTTCACCGCCGTGGGCGGCTGGGACACGCATGTCAACCAGGGCGCCGCCCGCGGCCAGCTGGCCAATCGACTGGCCAGCCTGGGCGAGGGCCTGGACGCGTTGAGCGCGGGCCTGGGCGACTCGATGAAAGACACCGTCATCGTGGCTGTGCAGCGAGTTCGGTCGCACGCTGCGCCAGAACGGCAACGGCGGCACCGACCACGGTCGCGGCAACGTCATCTGGCTGCTCGGCGGCCCGGTGGCCGGTGGGCAGGTGCTGGGCGAATGGCCGGGGCTGGACGCCAGCGCGCTGGCCGATGGCCGCGATCTGGCCGTGCGCACCGACTTCCGCCAGGTGCTGGACGCCCCTGCTGCAGCGCCACCTGGGCCTGTCGGAAACCGCACTGGCGGCAGTGTTTCCTCAAGGCCCGCAAACTTGGCGTTATGCGGACAAGCTGCTGCGTGCCTGAGGCGACGGCGGCCAGGTTCTATCGGATGGGAGAACGGCATCATGCGAAGCACTTCCACTTGGTTCGGCCTGTGCCTGTGGGGTGCGGTGCTGGCCTACTGCTTCCTCGTCGCGGTCGGGGCCTGATGGCATGCCCATCGTCGACGTCCTGTGGGCCGGCGCGCTGTCGCCGGCCGCGGATGCGCTGGCCGCCCATCTGGCCGATGTTATCGGCGACGTGCTGGGTCTGGATCCGGGGCGGGTCTGGGTCAGGCTGTGATGCCATTGGCCACTATGCCGAGAACGGTGGTCCGCTGGAGGGCGAGCCGCCCGTGTTCGTGCGCATGCTGCATGCCCGCCCGCCGACCGGCGAGGCGCTGAA
>CAUJSJ030000078.1:0-7664 GCA_963422775.4 uncultured Roseateles sp. | reverse complement strand
CGCGCTTCTCGCCCTCGGCATTGCGAGTCTTGGCAGCGGGCTTGGGCTTGCCCTTCAGGGTGATGGTGGCCATGTGGTTTGAGCCTCAACGGCCTCTCAGGAAAAGGGCGTCGAGCTCGCGCATGTCGAGCTGGCGCCAGGTGGGGCGACCGTGGTTGCACTGGTCGGCCCGTTCGGTGGCTTCCATGTCGCGCAGCAGCGCGTTCATCTCGTCGATGTTGAGCTGGCGGTTGGCGCGCACGGCACCGTGGCAGGCCATGGTGGCCAGGATCTCGTGCTGGGCGCGTTCGAGCACCGAGCTGGCGTCGAACTGGGCCATCTCGGCCAGCAGCTCGCGGGTCAGCGCGACGAGGTCGCTGGCCGCGAGCAGGGCGGGGCGGGAGCGCACGGCCAGCGTGCGGGCGGACAGCGGCGCCACGTCCAGGCCGAGCTTGGCCAATGTGTCGGCATGCTGCTCGGCGGCGGCGACTTCTTCGGCCGTGGCGGCAAAGCTGACCGGGATCAGCAGGGGCTGGCTCTCGATCTGCGTCGCGCCGAGCCGGGCCTTGAGGCGCTCGTAGACGACGCGCTCGTGGGCGGCGTGCATGTCGACGATAACCAGGCCCTGCTTGTTCTCGGCCAGGATGTAGACGCCCTGGATCTGCGCGATGGCGCGGCCCAGCGGCCAGTCCTGGTCGGGCAGCTTGAGGATGGGCATCACCGGGGCGCAAGCAGAGGGCGCGGGTGTCTCGCCCGGCTCCCACAGCGCCTCGTGCTGCACCAGCGACAGTCGCACCTGCTCGGCCGTCGGCGGCACCGGCGGGGTGTATGCCTGATAGGCCGGGCGCGGTTCGGCAACGTAGAGCGTGGCCGGCATGGTCGGCTCGAAGGCCAGCGGCGCCATGGCCGACTCGACGCCGGCCGCATCGGCCCGTGATTGGGCCAGCGCATCGATGAAGGCGCGGCGCACGGACTGGTGGATGGCGCGGCCGTCGCGGAAGCGCACCTCGATCTTGGTCGGGTGCACGTTCACGTCCACCAGCTCCGGCGCGATCTCGATGAAGAGCACGTAGCTGGGCTGGCGCTGGCCGTGCAGCACGTCTTCGTAGGCCGAGCGGATGGCGTGGCTGATGAGCTTGTCGCGCACGTATCGGTCGTTAACCCAGACGTATTGCTGGTCGGCGCGCGAGCGCGCGGCCTCGGGCAGGCCGGCGCGGCCGGTCAGCGCGAGCGGGCCGGCGTTGTGCTCGAAGGGGCGGCTCTCGGCGACGAAGTCCTCGCCGAGCACGTCGGCAATGCGCTGCTCGCCGGACGCCGCGCGCCACTGGTCGACGAGCTTGCCCTCGTGCCAGATCGCAAAACCCACGTCGGGCCGCGCCAGCGCGTGGCGGCGCACGGCTTCCACGCAGTGGGCGAGCTCGGTCGAGTCGGTCTTGAGGAACTTGCGGCGTGCGGGGGTGGAGAAGAACAGCTCGCGCACCTCCACGCTGGTGCCGCGCGAGCGGGCCGCGGGTTGCAGCTCGCCGCTGCGGGCGTCCAGCCGGTGGGCATGGGCTTCGGCGGCGGTGCGGCTGGCCAGCGCCATGTCGGAGACGGCCGCGATGGCCGCCAGCGCTTCGCCGCGGAACCCCATCGTGGCGACGGATTCGAGGTCGGCAAGGCTGCCGATCTTGCTCGTCGCGTGACGCTTGAGGGCCAGCGGCAACTGCTTGGGCGCAATGCCGCAGCCGTCGTCCTCCACGACGATGGCGCGCACGCCGCCGGCCATCAGCTTGACCTGGATGTTCTTCGCGCCGGCGTCCAGCGCGTTGTCCACGAGTTCGCGCACGACGGACGCCGGACGCTCGACGACCTCGCCGGCGGCGATCTGGCTGATCAGCTCGTCGGGCAGCTCGCGGATGGCGCGGGGGGCGGGAACCTCGGCGGTGGAAGGGAGGGGCGAATCCATCCCTGAGATTATCGGCGCCCCCAGGCTGTCATCGGGGCGCCGGGATAATGCCCGCCATGGACCTGCTGCACTTCCTCATCGACTTCATCCTGCACGTCGACCGCCACCTGGCCGACTTCGTCGTGACCTACGGCGCCTGGGTCTATGCGCTGCTCTTCGTCATCATCTTCGTGGAGACCGGCGTGGTCGTGATGCCCTTCCTGCCGGGCGACTCGCTGCTCTTCGTCGTCGGCGCGATGTGCGGCGTGGGGCTGATGGACCTGGGCCTGTCCATGGGGCTGCTGACGGCCGCGGCCATCCTCGGCAACCAGAGCAACTACACCATCGGCCGCTACTTCGGGCCGCGCGTCTTTCAGTGGGAGGACTCGCGCTTCTTCAACAAGGCGGCCTTCGACAAGGCCCATGCCTTCTACGAGAAGTACGGCGGCTTCACCATCATCGCGGCGCGCTTCATGCCCTTCCTGCGCACCTTTGCACCGTTCGTGGCCGGCGTTGCGCACATGACGCGGCGCAAGTTCACCTTCTACGACGTGACCGGCGGCGCGCTGTGGGTGTGCGGCATCACCGTCATCGGCTACCTGTTCGGCAACGTGCCCTGGGTCAAGGCCAATCTGGACAAGATCATCTGGGCCATGATCCTGATCCCCGGCATCGTCGTCATCGCTGGCGGGCTGAAGAGCAAGTTCAAGCGCCAGCCGGGCTGACTTTCGGGCGGGCACCCGGGAGCGCCTAGAGTCGCGGGTTTTGCGACTCTAGTCGGAGATCCCGATGTCCCTGACCCGTACCGCCCTGGCCTTGGCCTGCGCCTGGATGACCTCCGGCCTGGCCCTGGCGGCCGAGCCGACGCTCATGCTGCGCCAGCCCGCCGTCTCCAAGGACCACCTCGCCTTCGTCTATGCCGGCGACCTGTGGCTGGCCGACCGCTTGGGTGCCAACGCCCGCCGGCTGACCAGCCACGCGGCCAGCGAATTCGCGCCGCGCTTCTCGCCGGATGGCAAGAGCATCGCCTTCTCCGCCAGCTACGACGGCAACACGGACGTCTACGTCGTCGGCCTGGATGGCGGCGCGCCCAGGCGCCTGACCTGGCACCCGAGCGCCGACGTCGTCAGCGGCTGGAGCGCCGACGGCAAGCGCGTGCTGTTCGCCTCGCCGCGCGAGGTGCTGAACAACCGCAGCAACCAGCTCTACGAGGTCAGCGTGGACGGCGGCTACGAGCGCCAGGTCATGAAGGCCGTGGCTTGGGAAGGCGCCTGGTCGCCTGATGGCAAGCAGCTCGCCTACCGCCCCTACAACGCCGCCTATGCCGGCCCGAGCGGCTGGCGCCAGAGCCGTGGCGGGTCGACGCCGCCGGTCTGGGTCATGGACATGGCCTCCCAGCGCTGGCAAGAGATCCCGCATGTCAACGCGAGTGACTCGGCACCGGTCTGGGCCGGCGGCGAGGTCGTCTTCATCTCCGACCGCGCGGACGGTGCAGCCAACCTGTTCGCCTTTAACCCGGCCACCCGGCAACTGCGCCAGCTGACGCGCGAGACGCAGTGGGACGTGCGCAGCGTCGATGCCGTCGGCAGCACGCTGGTCTACGAGGCGGGCGGGCGCATCAAGCAGATCGAGCTGTCGGGGGCGGGTGTGAACCAGCCGCGCGTGCTCGACATCCAGCTCGCCAGCATCGCGCCCCAGGCCCGCCCGCAGTGGAAGGACGCCGGCAAGACGCTGACCCATGCCCAGCTGTCCACCACCGGCAAGCGCGTGGTGGTGAGCGCGCGCGGCGAGGTGTTCACGGTGCCCGTCAAGGACGGCAGTGTGCGCAATCTGACTGAGACCCCCGGCGTGCGCGAGAAGGATGCGTTGTGGAGCCCCGATGGGCAGCGCGTGGCCTATCTGTCCGACGCACCGGGCATGCGCCATGAATTGGTGCTGCAGGCGCAGACCGGCCTGGGCGCCAAGGAGCGCTTTGCCTTGCCGCGCGAGGGTTACTTCACGCTGATGGACTGGTCGCCGGACGCCGGCCAGCTCGTGCTGCAGGACAACCACCTCAACCTCTACCGGCTGAGCCTCGCGGCGGGCCCCCAGCGTGGGCAGCTCGTCAAGATCGCCACCGACGTGCGCCGCTTCGGCGCCGACGGCTATGCCGTGTCCTTCTCGCCGGACAGCCGCTGGCTGGCCTACACGAACTCGGGCGACAACTACTTCGGCCGCATCGTGCTGCATGAGCTGGCCACTGGCAGCAACCACGCCGTGACTGACGGCCTGGCCCATGCCGGCAACCCGACGTTCTCGGCCAAGGGGGACTACCTGTACTTCACGGCGTCCATCAACTCCGGCCCCAGCCAGGTCGGCCTGGACCTGTCCACGCAGGAGCGCCCGCGCCGCGCCGGCCTCTACGCCGTGGTGCTGGCGGCCGACGGCAAGTCGCCGCTGGCGCCCAAGGCGGGTGACGAGGAGGCCAAGAAGGACGACAAGAAGGAAGAGAAAAAGGACGAGGCCAAGAAGGACGAGAAGAAAGCTGAACCCGTCAAGCCGATCAAGGTCGACCTCGACGGCCTGGCCGATCGCGTCGTGGCCCTGCCTGTGGCCGAACGCAACTACGACAACCTCGTGCCGGGCGCCGACGGCGCGCTGTTCTACCTGCAGCGCCCCCAACCGGGTGCCAGCAACGAGCCGCCGCAGGCCGAGCGCCGCGCCACCGCCGAGCTCTGGCGCTTTGACTTCGAGGAGCGCAAGCCCAAGCTGCTGAAGTCCGGCGTGGCCGAGTTCTCGGCCAGCGAGGACCACAAGAAGCTGCTGCTGACCGTGGCCGGCGGCAAGCTGGAAATCGGCGACGCCACCGACAAGTACGAAGGCAAGCCCGTGGGCCTGTCCGGCCTGCGTGCCCGCGTCGACCCCAAGGCCGAGTGGAAGCAGATCTTCGACGAGGCCTGGTGGATGGAGAAGGAGTTCTTCTACGACCCGGCCATGCATGGCCTGAACTGGCAGGCCGTCTACGACCGCTACCTGCCGCAGCTGGCCCACGTGCAGCGCCGCGAGGACCTGAACGACCTTCTCGTGCAGATGATCGGCGAACTGCAGGTGGGCCACAACCGCACCGGCGGTGGCGACGTGCACCAGGAAGCGCCTGTAGCGGTGGGCCTGCTGGGCGCGGACTTCGCGGTCGAGCAGGGCCGCTACAAGATCACCGGGCTCTATGCCGGCGACCGCCTCAGCCCCAGCCTGCGCTCGCCGCTGACCGTGGCAGGCCTGGGCGTGAAGGAGGGTGACTTCATCCTCGCCATCGGCGGCCATGAGCTGGATGACAAGACCAATATCTACGCGCTGCTGGAGAACACGGTCGGCAAGCAGGTGGTGCTGAGCATCGCGCACGATGCCGCGGGCAAGGGTCGTCGCGACGTCGTCGTCGAGCCCATCGCCAACGAGAGCCTGCTGCGCCGCTGGGCCTGGATCGATGGCAACCGCAGGAAGGTGGACCAGAAGAGCGGCGGCAAGATCGCCTACGTCTACATGCCCGACACCGCGGGCCAGGGCTTCGAGCACTTCAACCGCATGTTCTTCGCGCAGATCGACAAGCAGGCGCTCATCGTCGACGACCGCAGGAACGGTGGCGGCCAGGCGGCCAACTACGTGACGGAACTGCTGTCGCGCCCCTACCTGGGCAGCTGGAAGGACCGCGACGGCCTGGTCTTCGACACGCCGGGCGGCGCCATCTACGGCCCCAAGGCGATGCTGATCGACCAGGACGCCGGCTCGGGCGGCGACTTCATGCCCTACGCCTTCAAGCGCGTGGGCCTGGGGCCGCTGATCGGCAAACGCACCTGGGGCGGGCTGATCGGCATCTCGGCCAACCCGCCGCTGGTGGACGGCGGCTTCGTGACGGTTCCGTATTTCCGCTTCTACACGCCGGATGGCGAGTGGCGCATCGAGAACGAGGGCGTGTCGCCGGACATCGACGTCGAGCTCGACCCGGCCGCCGTCAACCGCGGCGACGACACGCAGCTGGATGCGGCGATTGCCGATGTGCTGAACCGGCTGCAGGGGTGGAAGCCCATCCAGCGCAAGGCCGCTCCGGCGGCGGCGACGCTGGGCAGGTGAAGCCCCTCGTCCAAGGAGTACCTTGGCCGGTCCCCCGAGGGGACGGCGATGCTTGCGGCGTTGAGCCGCAAGCACATCGCCAAGGCGGGCCGGCTTGGGAGCGGCCCGTCGCACGGCCCGGAAGCCTGGATTGGTTGGGGCTGCAACCATGAAGCCCTGGGCGGCGCTATCCCTGCGGGGGCGTCTCTTCCTGCTCGCGCTGCTGCCGCTGCTGGCTTCACTGGCCCTCATCGCGCTGGCGGTGCGCCAGCAGGAAAGCGAACTGGCAGCGCGCGAGCACGCCCTCGTGCGCGCCAGCTACATGGACGCGCGGCGCACCGAACTCAGGCACTACGTGGACTTGGCCGTCAGCACCATCAAGCCGCTGCTGGGCCAGCCCGGCGGGCAGGCGAGGGCGCTGGCCATCCTGTCGTCGCTGGACTACGGCCCCGACGGCTACTTCTTCGTCTACTCGCTGGACGGCGGCGTGTTGATGCACTCCCGCCAGGCCGAGCTGGTCGGCCAGAACCTGTGGGACCTGCGCGACCCGCAAGGCCGGCCGACCATCCAGCAGCTGATCAGGCAGGCCAAGGCCGGCGGCGGCTATGTCGAGTATCTGTGGCGCAAGCCGTCCAGCAGCCTGCTGGCGCCCAAGCTGGGCTATGTCGTCGCGGTGCCGGAGTGGGACTGGATGCTGGGCACGGGCCTGTACCTGGACGGCATCGAGGCGACGATGGCCGAGCTGGAGCATGGCGCGCGCCAGAACATTACCGCCACCATGCTGTGGGTGGGTGCGGTGGCCGTCTTCGGTGTGGCCCTCATCAGCGCCGGCGCGCTGGCGCTGAACCTCAGCGAGCACCGCAGCGCCGAGGCCAAGCTGCGGGCGCTGGCACGCGAGGTGGTGCAGAGCCAGGAGGACGAACGCGCGCGGCTGGCGCGCGAGCTTCACGACGGCGTCAGCCAGGCGCTGGTGGCCACCAAGCTGCTGATCGAGTCGGCGCAGTCCGAACCGGCTGCGGCCACGCGGCTGCAGGAGCTGGCGCTGAAGCGGCTGAACAGCACGCTGGCCGAGGTGCGCCACCTGTCGCACGCGCTGCGGCCGGCGTTGCTGGACACGCTGGGCCTGCCGGCGGCGCTGCAGCACTTGACAGGTGAGTTCGACGCGGCCGGCGGCACGCATTTCCAGGCCAGCGTGGAGGGCGACGAGGCCGACCTGCCCGAGGCCGTGAAGACGGCGCTGTTCCGCATCGCGCAGGAGGCTTTGAACAACGCCGCCCGGCACGCCCACGCGACGTCGGTGGGCGTGGTGCTGCGCTTCCAGCGCGACGGCGGGCTGGCGCTGGAGATCAACGACGACGGCCAGGGCTTCGACGCCGACGCGGCCCAGGCCGTGGCCGACCAGGGCCTGGGCCTGCGCAGCATGCGCGAGCGCGCGGCGGCCCTGGGTGCGCGGCTGAGCCTGCTGACCTCGCCCGGCACGGGCAGCCGGCTCACGGTCAAACTGGCGGCTGCCGATCTCCGCCGCGCTGCCGCATGACCAACTCGCCCATCCGCATCCTGCTCGTCGACGACCACCCTATGGTGCGCGAGGGCCTGGTCGCGCGGCTGCAGGCCGTGCCCCGCTTCGAGATCGTCGGCGAGGCCGGTGGCCGGGTCGAGGCGCTGGAGCAGCTGG
>CAUJSJ030000077.1:0-31960 GCA_963422775.4 uncultured Roseateles sp. | reverse complement strand
GAGAACGCGACGATTGCCTTCATCGTTTGCGACCGCGGTGACCGCTACCTGTCGACGGGCGTCTTTCCGGCATGAAGCCTTACCGCTTCTGCCCGGACTGTGCGACCGAACTGGCGCTCATCACGCAGGCCGAGGATGGCGGTGACAAGGAGAGGCTGCGCTGCCCGGCCTGCGGTTTCACGCACTGGAACAACCCGACGCCGGTGCTGGCCGCCGTCATCGAGTGCGTGGACCGTGACGGCCGCGTACTGCTGGCCCGCAACGCGGCCTGGCCCGGACGCTTCTTCGGGCTGATCACCGGCTTCATGGAGGCCGGCGAGACACCCGAGGACGGCATCCGCCGTGAGATCGCCGAGGAGACCTCGCTGCAGGTCGAGTCGCTGGACCTGCTGGGCGTCTGGGATTTCCAGCGCATGAACCAGATCATCATTGCCTACCATGCGGCGGCGCGCGGCGAGATCCGGCTGTCGCCCGAGCTGGCCGAGTACAAGTTGATCCCACCCGAGGACGTGCGTTGCTGGCCGCAGGGCACGGGCCAGGCGCTGGCGACCTGGCTGCGTGCCAAGGGCATCGAGCCCAAGTGGCTGGACATGAAGCGAGAATGACCAGATGGACGTTCAACGTGAACTAGACACCCGGGGCCTGAACTGCCCCCTGCCCATCCTGAAGGCCAAGAAGGCCCTGGCCGAGATGCTCAGCGGCGAGCTGCTGCGGGTCGTCTCGACAGACCCGGGCTCGATGCGCGACTTCCAGGCCTTTGCACGCCAGACTGGCAATGAGTTGGTGGAGCAGAACTCGTCGGGCGACGAGTTCGTCCACACGCTGCGCCGTCGCTGAGCAGGCTATGGTCGGTCGGGAGCGAGCTGCTCGCTGCGCTCGATCGGTCTGTCCCGCAATGCCAATCCCTGAGTCAGTTGGGGACAGAGCTACTCGCTACGCTCGGGCGGTCTGTCCCGCAAAGCCAACCTTAGCCAGTTGGGGACAGAGCTACTCGCTGCGCTCGGGCGGTCTGTCCCGCAAAGCCTCAAAGGTTCAGTCCCTGCAGGAATTCCTTGAAGCCCGGGCCCAGCTGCGGGTGGGCCAGCGCGAGTTCCACGTTGGCCTGCAGGAAGCCTTCCTTGCTGCCGCAGTCGTAGCGCTTGCCCTCGTAGCGGTAGGCGAACACCTTCTCGCGGCGCAACAGGCCGGCGATGCCGTCGGTCAGCTGGATCTCGCCGCCCACGCCGCGCGGCTGGTTGGCGATCTCGTGGAAGACGCCCGGCGTCAGGATGTAGCGGCCGGCCACGCCCAGGCGTGACGGCGCGTCCTCGGGGGCGGGCTTCTCAACGATGCGGTTCACGTCCATCAGCTTGTCGTTGACCTGGGTGCCGGCGACGATGCCGTAGCGGCGCGTGTGCTCGGCCGGCACTTCCTGCACGGCCAGGATGGAGGCGCGCCAGTCGGCGAACTGCTCGACCATCTGCTTGAGGATGGGCGTCTCACCCACCATCAAGTCGTCCGCCAGCAGCACGGCGAAGGGCTCGTTGCCGACCAGGCGCTGGCCGCACAGCACCGCATGACCAAGGCCCAGGGCCTGCGCCTGGCGCACGTAGATGCACTCCATGTCGTCGGGCTTCACCGAGCGCACCACCTCCAGCAGATCGTGCTTGCCGGCCTGCTCCAGCGCCACCTCCAGCTCGAAGGTCATGTCGAAGTGATCCTCGATGGGACGCTTGTGGCGGCCGGTCACGAAGATCATCTCGCGCACGCCGGCGGCATAGGCCTCTTCCACCGCGTACTGGATCAGCGGCTTGTCGACGACGGGCAGCATCTCCTTGGGCTGGGCCTTGGTGGCTGGCAGGAAGCGCGTGCCGAGGCCGGCGACCGGGAAGATGGCTTTGGTGATCGGCGATTTGAACGAAGAGGCCATGAACGTAAACTCGTTTGACGGGGGCGCGCGGATTCTGTCATGCAGGGTGTGACGGTCCGCGTAGGACGCCCACTCGATCCCACACATGTCAGTTCTGATCCTCGAACCCTTGGAAGCCGAAGTCGTGCAGTGGCTGGCGGAGCGCCACGATGCGCGCTTTGCGCCTGAACTCGTGGGCGATTTCGAGGGCCTGCTCGAGGCCTTGCACGACGCGCGCGCGTTGATCGCGCCGCCCGAAGTGCGCGTCGATACCCAGCTGTTGCGCGGCGCGCCGGCGTTGCGCGCCATCGGCCGCGCCAGCGGCGGGGCAGACAACATCGACATCGAGGCCTGCCGCAAGGCCCGTGTGGAGGTCGTGCGCTCTCAGGCGTCCACCGCGGGCGCCGAGGCCGAATTCGCCATCGGCGCGCTGCTGAGCCTGCTGCGCCGCGTGCCCGTTGAGGGCAGCGATGGCTTGAAGGTGGGCCGGGAGCTGGGCTGCTCGACGATCGGCCTGCTGGGCCTGACGCCCACGGCGCAGGTGCTGACCCAGCTGCTGCAGGCCTTCGGTTCCCGCGTCATCGGCTACGACCCGGCCATGCATCCGAGCGACTCGACCTGGGCGCGCTGGGGCATCGAGTCCGTCAGCCTGTCCGAGCTGGTCGAGCACAGTGATGGCCTCGTGCTGATGCTGCCTTTTTTCGAGCGCTTTCGGGGCCTGATCGGCGAGCGCCAGCTGGAAGGCGCCAAGGCGGGGCAGATCGTCGTGGGCCTCAGTCAGTCGGGCCTGCTGGACGAGACGGCGCTGGCGCGCGCGCTGCGCAGCGGCAAGCTGCGCGCGGCCTGGTTCGACTGCCTGGAGCCGGGCTGGCTGGAGACGGGCCGGCCGCTGCACGGCATCGGCACGCTGCAGGTGACGCCGCGGCTGGCGGGCACCACGCGCGAGTCCCGCGTGCGCGCGGCCTGGGCCGTGGCGCGCGGCATCGACGAGCTGCTGGCCCCCGCGCCGGCGGGCAAGAAGGCCGCGCCGGCAGCTGCCGACTTTTACTGAGGCAGACGCGCCAGCTGCTCGATCAGCCGCGCCACCGTTGCCTTGTAGTCGGCCAGGCGCGCACGTTCCTGCTCGACGACAGCCGCCGGCGCTCGGGCAACAAAGCTCTCGTTGCCGAGCTTGGCCTCGATCTTGACGATCTCGCCCTCCAGGCGGGTCTTCTCCTTGGTCAGGCGGGCCCGCTCGGCCTCGACGTCGATCTCGACCTTCAGCGCCAGCTTGGCGGCGCCGTGCACCAGCACGGGCGAGGTGGCGCTCTGTTTGGCGAACTCCGCTTCATCGGCGATCAGCTCGACGGCGCTGAGCTTGGCCAGCACCTTCAGAACCGCAGCGGCTTCGCTAAGGAACGACAGGTCGCCACCTACCAGCAGCGGAACTCGCTCGGCAGGGCTGAGGCTCATTTCGCTGCGCAGTGAACGCGTCGTGCCGACGACGGCCTTCAGCTGCGCCATCCAGGCGTCGGCGGCCGGATCGATGCGCTCCGGCTGGCAGACGGGGTAGGGCGCCTGCCCGATGAAGTCGGTCGCCTTGCGGCCGGCCACGGGGGCGACGGTCTGCCACAGCTCCTCGGTGATGAAGGGCGCGATGGGGTGCAGCAGGCGCAGCGTCGTCTCTAGCACGCGGATCAGTGTGCGGCGGGTGGCGCGTTGCTCGGCTTCGTCACCGGTCTGGATCTGCACCTTGGCGATTTCCAGGTACCAGTCGCAGTACTCATCCCAGACAAAGCTGTAGATCGCGTTGGCGACGTTGTCGAGGCGGTACTCGGCAAAGCCTTCGGCGACGGCGGCTTCCACGCGTTGCAGCTCGCTGGTGATCCAGCGGTCGGCCTGGCTGAACGTGTTGTAGCCGGGAGGGCAGGCACCTTGCTCGTGCGCGAGGCCACAGTCCTGGCCCTCGGTGTTCATCAGCACGAAGCGCGTCGCGTTCCAGAGCTTGTTGCAGAAGTTGCGGTAGCCCTCGCAGCGCTTGGTGTCGAAATTGATGTTGCGGCCCAGGCTCGCGTAGCTCGCCATCGTGAAGCGCAGCGCATCGGCGCCGTAGGCTGGCATGCCTTCGGGGAACTCCTTCTTCACGCGCGCGGCGACCTTGGGCGCCGTCTCGGGCTTGCGCAGGCCCTGCGTGGATTTCTGGATCAACGTGTCGAGGTCGACACCCTGGATCAGGTCCACCGGGTCCAGCACATTGCCCTCGCTCTTGCTCATCTTCTGGCCCTGCGAGTCGCGCACCAGGCCGTGGATGTAGACGTCCTTGAACGGCACCTGGCCGGTGAAGTGCGTCGTCATCATGATCATCCGGGCGACCCAGAAGAAGATGATGTCGTAGCCCGTCACGAGCACGGAGGACGGCAGGAAGAGGTCCTGCTCCAGCGTCTTCTCAGGCCAGCCCAGCGTGGAGAACGGCACCAGCGCCGACGAGTACCAGGTGTCCAGCACGTCGGGGTCGCGGGTCAGCTCGCCGAGGTAGCCGGCGGCCTTGGCGCGGGCCTGTGCTTCGTCCTCGCTGCGCGCGACGAACAGCTCGCCGCCCGTGC
The DNA here is from genome assembly GCA_963422775.4 of uncultured Roseateles sp. Taxonomy (GTDB): domain Bacteria; phylum Pseudomonadota; class Gammaproteobacteria; order Burkholderiales; family Burkholderiaceae_C; genus Pelomonas. The sequence goes on along the minus strand of CAUJSJ030000077.1, from coordinate 27,490 downwards.
CGTACCAGGCCGGGATCTGGTGACCCCACCACAGCTGGCGCGAGATGCACCAGTCCTGCAGATTGCCCATCCAGTGGTTGTAGGTGTTGACCCATTGCTCGGGGTGGAACTTGACCGCGCCGGTCTCGACGGCGGCGATGGCCTTGTCGGCAATGCTCTTGCCGTCGGCGCTTGGCTTGGTGACGGCGACGAACCACTGGTCGGTCAGCATCGGCTCGATGACCTGGCCGGTGCGTTCGCAGCGCGGCACCTGCAGCTTGTGCTTCTTGACCTCGACGAGCAGGCCCAGGTCCTCCAGGTCGGCCACGACGCGCTTGCGGGCGACGAAGCGGTCCAGGCCGCGGTAGGCCTCGGGCGCGTTGTAGTTGATACGCGCCTGCAGGTCCAGCACCGCGATCATCGGCAGCTTGTGGCGCTGGCCGACGGCGTAGTCGTTGGTGTCATGCGCCGGCGTGACCTTGACGACGCCGGTGCCGAACTCGCGGTCCACGTAGTCGTCGGCGATGACCGGGATCTCGCGGTCGGTCAGCGGCAGCTTGACGAGCTGGCCGATCAGCGCGGCGTAGCGCTCGTCCTCGGGGTGCACCATGACGGCGACGTCGCCCAGCATGGTCTCGGGGCGCGTGGTGGCCACGACGACCGAACCGCTGCCATCCACCAGCGGATAGCGGATATGCCACAGCGAGCCGTCTTCCTCTTCGCTGGTCACTTCCAGGTCCGACACGGCGGACTGCAGGATGGGGTCCCAGCTCACCAGGCGCTTGCCGCGGTAGATCAGGCCTTCCTCGAACAGGCGCACAAAGGTCTCGACGACGACGGTGGACAGTTTCTCGTCCATCGTGAAGTATTCATGGTCCCAGCTGACCGAGTCGCCCAGGCGGCGCATCTGGCTGGTGATGGTGTTGCCGCTTTCCTGCTTCCAGTCCCACACGCGGGCGACGAAGTTCTTGCGGCCCAGGTCGTGGCGGCTCTGGCCCGCGGCCTGCAGCTGGCGCTCGACGACGATCTGCGTGGCGATGCCGGCGTGGTCGGTGCCCGGCACCCACAGCGTGTTGTCGCCCTTCATGCGGTGGTAGCGCGTCAGCGAGTCCATCACCGTCTGGTTGAAGGCGTGGCCCATGTGCAGCGTGCCGGTCACGTTGGGCGGCGGCAGCTGGATGCTGAACGAGGGCTTGGCCGGGTCCAGCGTCGGCTCGTACAGGCCGGCGGCCTCCCATTTCGGGCCCCAGTGGGCTTCCAGGGCGGCGGGTTCGAAGGACTTGGCAAGTTCGGTCACGGGGCTTGTCTCGGCTGGGCGGGCGATGGGCTGGGCCGGCGATTTTACGGGGCGCCCTCCGGGGCGATACAAAACGAAACCCGGCGATACCGCATCGAGATGCTCTCAGGCGGGCCGGGCGGAATCATGGGTGCCATCCCAACCACGAGGCCTCGAGCGCCTTGGAGAGCACACCATGAACTTCTTTCGTCGCTGGCACGCCCACCACGAATTTCGCCACCACTTTGGCCACGGCCATCACGGCCGCTCTTTCGGCCACCCTGCTGACGCTGACGGTTTCGCCGAGCACCTCCTCGCACGGGTGGGTGCCAAGCTGGACCTCGACGACGAGCAGCAGCGCCGGCTCGGCGCCTGGTTCAGCCAGCTCCAGAACCAGCGCGACGCGATGAAGGGCCTGGCGCGTGGGCCTGAACTCGTCGGCCTGCTCGCCGGCGAGCAGTTCCCGCGCGAATCGGCGCAGCAGCTGCTGGACGCCAAGCTGGACGCGCTGCGCGCCGCCGGGCCGGGCGTCATCGGCAGCTTTGCCGAGTTCTTCGATTCGCTGGACGCAGAGCAGCGCCAGGTGCTGCGCTTCATGATGCGCCGCTTCGGCCACTCGCGCCGGCATGGCGACGCCGCGTGATGGACGTTCACTGCGGCAAGCAGCCGCGCGGCCGCTTCGTGCCGCACATCGACCGCAACCGCTGCGAGGGCAAGGGCGAATGCATCGCCGTCTGCCCGTTCAACGTGTTCACGCTGGGCAAGTTGCCGCCGGAGCAGCGCCAGAGGCTCAGCCTCTTCGGCAAGCTCAGGGGTATGGCGCACGGCTGGGAGCAGGCCTTCACGCCCAACGCCGAGGCCTGCGAGGCCTGCGGTCACTGCGTCAGCGCCTGTCCGGAGCGGGCCATCACGCTGGTTCGCGCCAAATAATCGCGGCATGCACCGACTGCTGCTGATTGACGACGACGAGGCCTTGGCGGGGCCGCTGACGCAATACCTGGCCCGCTTCGACTTCCAGCTCGAAGCCGTCACGCGGCCCAGCGCCGCGCTGGCGCGGCTGGCCGCAGACCGCTTCGACGCGCTCATCCTCGACGGCATGCTGCCCGAGATGGACGGCTTCGAGTTCTGCAAGCGGCTGCGCGGCGGGGTCGACGCCTGGCGCGACATCCCCGTGCTGATGCTGACGGCGCGCGGTGACCTGACCGACCGCGTGGTGGGTCTGGAACTGGGCGCCGATGACTACCTCGCCAAACCCTTCGAGCCGCGCGAGCTCGCCGCTCGGCTGCAGACCATCCTGCGCCGCACCCGGCTGGCGGCCGCGCCCCTTCCGCAGGCGAGCGGCAAGCTGTGCTTCGAGGGCCTGGAGATCGACACCAGCCGCCGTCAGGTGCAGGGCGCCAGTGGCGCCATCGAGCTGACCGGCACCGAGTACGAGTTGCTGCTGATGCTGGCCCGCGAACCGGGCAAGGTGTTCTCGCGCGACGACATCCTGAACCGCCTGCGCGGCCAGGAGGCCGAGCTGTTCACGCGCGCCGTGGACATTCTCGTCAGCCGGCTGCGGCGCAAGCTGGAGCCGCTGGCGGCGTTGAAGACGCTGCGCAACGCGGGCTACTGCTTCGCGCTGGCGGAGCGGGCTTCGTGAAGCATCACCCCTACGACCACCGCTGGCGCGAGCGCTGGGATCGCAAACAGAAGAAGCGCGCCCGGCGCATGGGCCGGGACCGGGACTACCGCTGGCGCGTGCGTCATCGCTGGCACCAGCGCTGGCACCGTCACCACGCGCATTTCAAGCATTCGCTGGGCGCGCGGCTGATCGCCATCTTCATGCTGCTGGCCTGCGTCAGCAGCGCCATTCTGTGGGCTTCCATGGGCAGCGCCTACGGGCTGCTCTGGGCGGTGCCGGCGCTGCTGGTCGTCACCGGCCTGGCCTTCGGCATGATCCGGCACATGGTGCAGCCGCTGCATGCGCTGGCCCTGGGCGCGGAGGCCTTCCGCCGAGGCGAGTTCTCGCACCGGGTGCCCGTCATCCATGGCGACGAGATCGGCGACCTGGCCCAGCGCTTCAACCAGATGGCCGCCGACATCCAGGCCATGCTGGACGGCAAGCGTGCCCTGCTGCTGGCCATCAGCCACGAGCTGCGCAGCCCGTTGACGCGGGCGCGCCTGCACGCCGAGCTGGTGGGCGAGGGCGAGTCGCGCGACGCGCTGCTGGACGAGCTGGCGCAGATGCGCGACCTCATCACGGCGCTGCTGGAGAGCGAGCGCCTGGGCAGCGGCCACCGCGCGCTGCAGCTGGCGGACTGCGACCTGGCCGAGCTGATGGGCGAACAGGCGCAGCCCGGCGTCGAGCTGCACATCGAACCCGACCTGCCGACGCTGCAGCTGGACCGGCTGCGCGTGCTGCTGCTGCTGCGCAATCTCGTGCACAACGCGCTGCGCCACAACGACGTCTCGCGCGGTGCCGTGCACTTGGCGCTGCGCCGCGACGGCAACGGTGTGCTGCTCAGCGTGCGCGACCACGGGCCGGGCGTGCCGGCCGAGAACCTGCCGCAGCTGGGTCAGCCTTTCTATCGCCCCGACGTCGCGCGCACGCGCAACGAAGGCGGCGTGGGCCTGGGGCTCTGCCTGTGCCGCCTGGTGGCCGAGGCCCATGGCAGCCGGCTGGAGCTGCGCAATGCGGAGCCGGGCTTCGAGGTCAGCGTGCGCTTCAGCTGAAGGCCGGCGGCAGCCGGTCGAACCAGGGTTGAGCTGCTTCAAGCTCTGCGGCCAGTTGCAGCAGCAGGCCGTCCTGCCCGGGCGCCGCGACGAACTGCACGCCCAGCGGCAGGCCGTTCCTCGTCCAGTGCAGCGGCAGCGAGATCGCTGGCGTGCCCGTCAGGTTGGCGAGCTGGGTGAAGGGCACATGGCGCAGGCTGTCGCTGGCCATCTGCTGCACGACGCTGTCCAGCAGGCCGGCCCGCTTGAGCAGGCCGAGCAGGCCGGAGGCGCGCAGCGCGCCCAGCACGGCGAGCTGCACCGGCGGCGGGTCGCCGGTGCCGTGAAGCACGGGCGGCGAGGCGAGCGTGGGTGTCAGGTAGAGGTCGTAGCGCGAGTGCAGGGCGGCAAGGGACCGGGCGTAATCGTTCCAGCGCAGCAACTCCTGCGTCAGCCGCTCGGCGCTGGTGGCGCGGCCCAGCGTGGCGATGAGCCGGGTCAGCGGCTCGAAGTCGGACTCGCGGCCCCCTTGGGCGACGGCACGGCCCAGCGCCGCCGGCACCTGGCCGAAGTAGATGTGCAGATAGCTGTTGGCCAGCGCCCGGCCGTCGATGTCGGGGCGGGCCGGCTCGACGACGTGGCCAAGGCCCTTCAGCAGCGATACGGTGCCCTCGACGGCCAGGCGTGCCTCATCGTGCACGGGCTCGCCGATGGGCGAATCCGCGCACCAGGCGATGCGCAGCCGGCGCAGCGGTGAACGCATCTGATCCACGAAGGGCGTGCTGGGCGCAGGCAGTGCGACCGGGTCGCCGGGCTCGGGGCCGCTGAGGATGTCCAGCGCCAGCGCCGTGTCGCGCACGCTGCGTGAGATGACGCCATCGCTGCAGGCACCGAACCAGACCTCGCCCGCACCCGGCCCGACCGACACGCGGCCGCGCGACGGTTTGAGGCCGACCAGGCCGCAGCAGGCCGCCGGGATGCGCAGCGAGCCGCCGCCATCGTTGCCGGCCGCCATCGGCACGACACCGGCCGCCACCGCCGCCGCCGAGCCACCGCTGCTGCCGCCCGGCGTGCGGCTCGCGTCCCAGGGGTTGTTGCTTCGGCCAAATGCCAGCGGGTCGGTGACGCCCTTGAGGCCCAGCTCGGGCGCGTTGGTCTTGCCGAAGATGACGAGGCCGGCATCCAGCAGGCGCCGCACGACATGGGCATGTTCGCGCGGCGGCGGCAGGGCGGCCAGCGCCCGGCTGCCCCAGCTGGTGGGCACGCCGGCGTAGTCCTGGGCCACGTCCTTGATGAGGCAGGGCACGCCGGCCAGCGGGCCGGTGCCGAGTCCGTTTGTCAACTGGGCGCGGGCCTGGCCTTCCATCAAGCGGCAGACGGGGTTGAGCTTGGGTTGGATGTCGGCCAGCCGAACCAGCGCCAGATCGAGCAGGCCGTCAGCAGTGACCCGGCCGGCTGCCACCTCGTCGGCAAGCGAGGTGGCGTCCTGGCGGCGATAGGTGGCGAAGTCCATGTGATTTGGAGATTTCGCCCGCATTTTGGCTGCGCCCTCAAGGGCTCGCCGAAACGCCGGGCGACCACCGGTTGCTACATGAACAAATGTTCGCCGGCGTTTTCCCCGCCCAGGACCACGTAGTTCACCTTGCGCAGATCCGACAGCTGCGTGCCACCGGCGTAGGAGATCGAGCTCTGCAGGTCTTCCTGCATCTCGCGCAGCGTGTCGCCGAACTTGCCCTTGACCGGCTCGAGGATGCGCTTGCCCTCCACGTGCCGGTACTCGCCCTTGTTGAAGTCGGACGCCGAGCCGTAGTACTCCTTGTAGAGCTTGCCGTCGACCTCGACGGTCGTGCCGGGCGACTCCTCATGGCCGGCGAACAGCGAGCCGATCATCACCATCGAAGCCCCAAAGCGCACGCTCTTGGCGATGTCGCCATGGTGGCGGATGCCGCCGTCGGCCACGATGGGCTTGGTGGCCACGCGCGAGCACCATTTCAGCGCCGACAGCTGCCAGCCGCCCGTGCCAAAGCCGGTCTTCAGCCGCGTGATGCACACCTTGCCCGGCCCGACGCCGACCTTGGTCGCGTCGGCGCCCCAGTTCTCGAGGTCGATGACGCCCTCCGGCGTGCCGACGTTGCCGGCGATGACGAAGGTCTCGGGCAGCTTGTGCTTGATGTGGCCGATCATGCGCTGCACGCTCTCGGCATGGCCGTGGGCGATGTCGATGGTCAGGTAGTCCGCGCCGACACCTTCGGCCGCGAGCTGGTCAACCAGCTCAAAGTCGGCCGGCTTCACGCCGACGCTCAGGGAGACGAGCAGGCCTTTGTCGCGCATGTCCTTGGCGTAGGCCAGGCTGTCGAGGTCGAAGCGGTGCATCACGTAGAAGTAGCCCTCGCGGGCCAGCAGCTCGGTGATGGGCTCGTCCACCACGGTCTTCATGTTGGCGGGCACGACCGGCAGCTTGAAGCGGTGCGGGCCGAACTGCACCGAGGTGTCGCAGTCGGAGCGGCTTTCCACGCGGCAACGGCGGGGCAGCAGCAGGATGTTGTCGTAGTCGAAGATTTCCATGTCAGTGGTGTTCGCAAGTTGCGGCGCGCGTTCGTGCAGTGCGCGCCTGGGCTGCGAGCGCTTGACTTGGCTCTGCCGGCTTTTCACCCGCGAAATCGAGCGGGCAAAAAAAACCGGACGCCAAAATTTGGGCCCGGTGATTGATTCTACGCAGTTGGCGTGGCCAATGAAGCCAGGTCGTAGTGCACCGGCAGGCCGTGTGCCAATGCGGCCTTGACCATGCCGTCGGCGCCGGCTGAATCGCCACCGATGCGCAGCAACAGGTCGCAACGCGCCAGAAGCGCCTGGGCGTTGGGGTGAAAGAAGCGGTCCCAGGTCGCGTCGCCGCGGCGGCCGCCTGCGGCCTCGATCAGCGGCAGGGCGACCCACTCGCCCAGCACCGGCACATGGCCGAGCGCGGCGACGCGCACGGCAGCATCCTGCATGGCCTTCACGTTGGCGGCGATGGCCTCGTCACGGTCGCCCGTGCCGCTGCGGTAGGGACCGGCGATGAAGACGAGCAAGGCGCCGCTTCGCGGCGGCGGCCCGAACACGTGGCGCTGGGCCCAGCGCAGCAGCAGAAGCGTCTTGGCATCGACGATCTCGCCGGCCTCGACCTGCCGCATGGCCTCGTCGAAGCCGAGCTCGACGCGGGCGATGTCCTCGCCCTCTTCGACGAGACCCCCACCGGTGCCCACCAGGTCGGCGTCTTCGTACTCGGCCGCGAAGAAATGCAGTTTCTCGGTGACCGAGCCCGGGCTCATGTAGGCCTCGAACAACGGCTGCACGTCGCGCAGCTTCACGCCGGCCTCCTGCTCGGCTTCGGCCCGGATGCAGCTGACCGGGTCGGCTTCGTCCAGCAGCCCGGCCACCGCCTCCACCATCAGCCGATGCCAGCCGTTCACGAAGACGGGGTAGCGAAACTGCCGCGTCAGCAGCACGCGGCGGCGGGCCCGCTGGTAGAGCAGGATGCAGGCGCCGTTGCCGCGGTCATAGGTCTCGCGGTCCTGCGTCTGCCACTGGCCGTCGCTGCGCAGGAAGTCGAAGCGGGTGGTCTTCAGCGTGTACCAGTTGTCCGACAGCAGCTTCACCTGCAGCACGCGCACGCGGTCCGGCAGCGGGAGAGCGGCGATGCGTGTTTCTGTCGATGTATGCATGAATATTCCTGAATTGAAATTCAATCATGCAAAATAACGCAAAACCATGCAGCCCCGCAGATGCTGACCGAACAACGACACCTCGCGATCCTGGATGAGCTGCAGCACAGCGGCCGCGTGCTGGCCCGCGAGCTGGCGCAGCGCCTGCAGGTGTCGGAGGACACCATCCGGCGCGATCTGCGCGAGCTGTCCACGCGCGGTGCGCTGCAGCGCGTGCACGGCGGGGCGCTGCCGGTGTCGCCCGCGCTGGCCAATCTGGCTCGGCGCAGCGAGATCGCGATGGACGAGAAGCAAGCGTTGGGGCGCCACGCGGCGTCGCTCGTCGCCGAGGGGCAGCTGGTGTTCGTCGACGGCGGCACCAGCACGCTCGCGATGGTTCGGCAGTTGCCGGCCACGCTGCGCGCCACCGTGGCCACGCACAGCCCCGTCATCGCCGCGGCGCTGATCGAGCATCCCGGCGTCGAAGTGCTGATGCTGGGCGGGCGGCTCTTCAAGCATTCCGGCGTGGCCGTGGGTGCAGGCGTGGCCCAGGCCATCCAGGGCTTGCGGGCGGACTGCTATTTCCTCGGCGTGACCGGCGTGCAGGCCGCGTTCGGCCTGTCCACCGGCGACGCCGAGGAGGCTCAGGTCAAGGCGCTGCTGATGGCCAGCTCGGCCGAGACCGTGCTGATGGCCAGCAGCGACAAGCTCGGCAAGGTGTCGCCCTACCGCGTCGCGCCGCTGTCGGCGCTGGCCACGCTGATCGTCACGCCGCAGGCCGACCCGGCTGAGCTGCAGGCCCTGCGCGTGCCGGGGCTGGAGATCCTCGTCAGTGGTGGCTGAAGATCTTGCGGTGGATGCGCCGCGTCGTCTGCCAGACGGCCAGCAGCACGAAGGGAATGGCCGCGCCGGCCGCCAGCTCGGGCTGCACGGGCAGCCAGCCCTGCGCCTTCAGCGCCTTGAAGAAGTACAGCAGCAGGCTGACGACGTAGTAGGTGATGGCCGCCAGCGACAGGCCTTCGACCGTGGCCTGCATGCGCAGCTGCGTGCGCTGGCCCTCGCCGAGCTGGGCCAGCAGCTGCTGGTTCTGCGCCTCGGTGGCGATGTCCACCCGCGTGCGCAGCAGCGCGCTGGCGCGCGAGATGCGCTGGGACAGGCCGGCCAGCCGCTGCGCTGTCGCGCTGACCGTGGCGATGGCCGGCGACAGCCGGCGCTGCATGAACTCGCCCAGCGACTGTGTGCCGGCCACCTTGCCCTCGTGCAGCTCGGCGATGCGCTGCTCGACGATGGCCTGATAGGCCTGGGTGGCGGCGAAGCGGTACTGGTGCTCGGCCGTCGCGTGCTCGATGCGCGCGGCCGTCGAGATCAGGTCGTCCAGCAGCTCGGCCTCCGAGGCGCCGTGCTTCTCCAGCCGGGCGGTGATGTTGGCCAGCGTGGCCTCCACATCGGCCAGCGTCGGCCCCAGGGACTTGGCCGCAGGCAGCCCGCGCAGTGCCATCAGCCGGTAGGTCTCCAGCTCCAGCAGGCGCTGGCAGATGCGGCCGGCGCGGGTCTCGGGCGTGCCGGGCTCGGCCAGCACGACGATGTGCTCGAAGCCCGTGGCGCGCAGGCAGAAGTCGGTCACCACCAGGGAGTGAACATGCAAGGGCCCGCCCATGGTCGAAGCGACCACGGCATGCGCGCCGAACCAGGCCCGTGCCTCGGCCAGCGCGCTGGGTGCGAAGGTCAGCGGCCGCTCGATCATGACGAGCTTGATGGCCGCGAAGGTGCGCCCCGGAATGCGGCCCAGCCAGTCGCTGGCGACGCGCAGGGTCAGCGCGTCCAGCGTCTGCGCGCTCGGCTCGGTGTCGGCAGGCAGCGGCTGCACGACGGCGTAGCGGGTGAATTCGGCATGCCGCTCCCACTTCAGCGAGAACTCGCCGCAGCGCAGGCGCAGGAAGTTCGCATTCAGCGCGTCTTCGGGCAGCGCGTGCTGGCCGGGCAGGCGCTGCAGGTGAGCGTGCTCCTGCGCACGGCTGACGCCATCGTTCAGCACGGCGATGTGCACGATGACCGCCGGCAGCCGGATGCGCGCCGGCGGCCGGGCATGCACCTCGTTGTGCAGGGCCAGGCGCAGGGCGTCGTCGGGTGGGAGCAAACTGTCTTCGTGCATGGGTCCCCAGGCTAGTGCCTAGACGGCGCACCAGCATGGCTCAGTAAAATTTCAGGCTTCGTACATCAGCAGGGCGTCCTCCTCATGCAAGCTTCATTCCCGCCCGTGGTCATCAGTGGCACCGGCCTGTACCGCCCGCCCCATGTCATCACCAATGCGGAACTCGTCGAGGCCTTCAACGCCTACGCCGACCTGCAGAACGCCGCGCATGCCGACGCGATAGCTGCCGGCGAGCGCACCGCGCTGACGCATTCCAGCGTCGAATTCATCGAGAAGGCCTCGGGCATCAAGCAGCGCTACGTCGTCGACAAGGCCGGCGTGCTGGACCCGACCCGCATGTACCCGCGCTTCACGCCGCGTGGCGACGGCGAGATCTCGCTGATGGCCGAGATCGCCGCGGATGCGGCGCGCAAGGCGCTGGAGCAGGCCGGCAAGACCGGCGCCGACGTCGACGCGGTGCTGTGTTCGAGTGCCAACATGCAGCGCGCCTACCCGGCCATGGCCGTCGAGATCCAGCAGGCGCTGGGCGCCGGCGGCTACGGCTTCGACATGAACGTGGCCTGCTCCTCGGCCACCTTCGCGCTGGAGCAGGCCTTCAACGCAGTCCGCTCGGGCGCATCCAAGTGCGTGCTGGTCGTGAACCCCGAGATCACGTCTGCCCACCTGGAGTGGCGCGACCGCGACTGCCACTTCATCTTCGGCGACGTCTGCACCGCCGTCATCGTCGAGCGCGCCGAGACCGCGACTGGCACCGATCAGTGGGAGATCCTCGGCACCCAGCTCGCGACGCAGTTCAGCAGCAACATCCGCAACAACTTCGGCTTCATGAACCGCGCCGAGGACCGCGACCCGAGTGACCGCGACCTGACCTTCTACCAGGAGGGCCGCAAGGTCTTCAAGGAGGTGGTGCCGATGGCGGCCGCCCACATCGAGGCGCACCTGGCCAAGCTGGGCCTGGAGCCCACGCAGATGCGTCGCTTCTGGCTACACCAGGCCAACCAGGGCATGAACCAGCTCGTCATCAGGAAGCTGGTGGGGGGCGAGGCAGGCAGCGAGGTTGCGCCGCTGATCCTGGACGAGTACGCCAACACCGCGTCGGCCGGCTCCATCATCGCCTTCCACCACCACCGCGCCGACCTGGCAGCGGGCGATACCGGCGTGATCTGCTCCTTCGGCGCCGGCTACTCCATCGGCAGCGTCGTGGTGAAGAAGCGCTAGAAACGCGCCGACAAGCCGACCGTCCACGCCCAGTCGGGCGTGCTGTGGTTCAGGCCATGGAAGACGGCCGTGTCGAGTTGCAGGTCGGGGCTGACCTGCCAGGCCAGCCCGGTGCCGGCCGTGACCACGTTGCCGCCGTGGCGCGCTGACGCCAGTTGCTGGCCGGCCAGCTCCGCAAAGGCGTGCAGCTTGTCGCCCAGAGGAATGCCCAGGCTCGCGGACAGCACCGCGGCCGTGAAGCGCTGGTCGGCGTCGTCACGGTCCGCCACCAGGCTGGCCATCGTGCCCAGCGAGTAGCCCGCCGGCAGCGCCCACTGCACCAGGAAGCTCACCGCCGGCCGCAGGCCGTGGCCCTTGAACGGGCCGCTGCCGCTGGGCGTCTGCACCTCGGCCAGCCAGCCCATCGCAGGCTGGTTTTCATCGCCATCCTGCATCAGCCACTTGGCGCCGAGCGCGACATCGCCGCGGCCGCTGGCGCCGGGGTTGCGCTGGCGCAGTGCGCCATCGGTCTCGAGCCGCAGCTCCAGGTCGTGGCCGACGCCAAGCCGTAACAATGTCGGCGTCGAGCGCAACCGCGTCGACCCGTCGCGCTGCCAGGCACCGCTGGTCTCCAGCTCGAAGCGGCCGGCGGCCATCACGTCCGGCCCGTTCGTGAAGTCGGGCCGGTCGGGCGAGATGGCGTCGTCCGCCCACGCCGGCAGGCTGGCGCACAACAGCATCGCGATGGGGAGCAGGGAAGTTTTCATGAGCTTGGACGAGGTGAATTGTTGGCGGCGTGACCTGTGGCCCCGCGAGGATGAACCGCTATCGTGCGTCCCGTTCATCTACACAGGGAGTGTTCCATGTCTCTTCGTCCCCTTCGGTTGCTGGCTTTCTGCGTGCTTGCATGGAGCAGTCATGTCGTGTGGGCGGACGACCTGCCGCGCAAGCAGTTCGAGATCCGCGTCGACGAGACCGGCACCCGGCTGGGCCGCGCGGCCATCCGCTCCTCGCTGCCGCTGAACCGCCGCTACTCCGAGCTGGACGCGAACGAAAAGGCCAAGCTGCGTGCCGACTACGAAGGCATTCCGGCCGACGATGAGCCGCCCTATCCGGCTCAAGGCCTGCTGCCGGTGTTCATCGCCATCAAGGACGGCATGGACAAGCTCGGCGCGCTGGGGACGCTGACGCTGGTGGCCGACGTGGACAGCGCCGGCAAGGTCCGGCACGTGGATTCCTTCGGCAAGGTCGACCCGGACTTCGCCCGTTTCGCCTCACGCGTGCTGGCGGCCACCCAGTTCAAGCCCGGCATCTGCGCCAACAAGTCCTGCAACATGCAGTACGTCTTGAGGCTGGAGTTCAGCGGCGCGGGAACTTGAGCCGGTCGTGCAGGCGCCGTCGTCGGTTATCTTTGCAACCCCTAACGCCCCGGGGAACCTGATGAATGCCGGACTCGCTCAACGCCTCACTGCCGGGCTCTGCCTCACCGTCGCAGGCTGCCTGGCCCAAGCGCAGACATTGCCGCGCAAGCAGTTCGAGCTGCGCGTCGAGGAAGTCGGCTCGCACATCGCGGGCACGGCCGGCCGGGCCGAGGGCCTGCCGCTGAACCGGCGCTATGCCGAACTCGACGCCAGCGAGAAGGCCCTGGTGCGTTCCCACTATGAAGGCATGCCCCCCGGCGACGAGCCGCCGTACCCCGCCGAGGGGCTGCTGCCGGTGTTCATGACGGTGCAGACCGGCGCCGGCAAGCAGCCGCCCCTGGGCAGCATGACGCTGGTGGCCGATGTGGACAGCAGCGGCAAGGTCCGGCATGTGGACTCCTTCGGCAAGGTCGATGCGGAGTTCGCCCGTTTCGCCTCGCGCGTGCTGGCCGCCACGCCCTTCAAGCCCGGCCAGTGCGCCGGCAAGCCCTGCAACATGCAGTACGTGCTGAGGATGCAGATCGCCAAGCTCTGAGTCGTCTCACCATGACACGGCCGCACCATCGGCTATCGTTCCGGCATGAGCGACCTGACCTTCTTCTGGCACGACTACGAGACCTTCGGCCGCGTGCCCAAGCGCGACCGCCCGGCCCAGTTTGCCGGCCTGCGCACCGATGCCGAACTCAACGAAATCGGCGAGCCGCTGATGCTGTTCTGCCAGCCGGCGCCCGACTTCCTGCCTGACCCCGAGTCCTGCCTGCTCACTGGCATCCTGCCCCAGCAATGCCTGGCCCATGGCGTGCCCGAGCACGAGTTCGCAGCCAGCATCGAGACCGTGATGGCGCTGCCCGGGACGGTGGGCGTGGGCTACAACAGCATCCGCTTCGACGACGAGGTCACGCGCTTCCTGTTCTGGCGCAACCTCATCGATCCCTATGCCCGCGAGTGGCAGAACGGCTGTGGCCGCTGGGACCTGCTGGACGTCGTGCGCTGCGCCTACGCGCTGCGGCCGGACGGCCTGGAATGGCCCAGGCACGAGGACGGCCGCCCCAGCTTCAAGCTCGAGCACCTGACCGTCGCCAACGGCATCACGCACGAGGCCGCCCACGATGCGCTGTCCGACGTGCGCGCCACCGTCGCGCTGGCGCGCAAGCTGCGCCAGGCCCAGCCCAAGCTGTGGGACTTCTGCCTGAAGCTGCGCACGAAGCAGGCCGTGTGGGACGAGATCGGCATCGGGAAACCCTTTCTGCACATCTCCGGCATGTACGGCCCCGAGCGCGGCTGCATCGCCGTCGTCTGGCCGCTGGCGCCACACCCGACGAACAAGAACGAGCTCATCGTGTGGGACTGTTCGGTGGATCCGAGCGAGCTGCTGACGCTGAACGCCGAAGCCATCCGCGCGCGGATGTTCGTGAAGCAGGACGCGCTGCCGGAAGGGGTCACGCGCCTGCCGATCAAGACCATCCACGTCAACAAGAGCCCCATCGTCATCGGCAACCTGAAGACGCTCAGCCCGGCAATGGCCGAGCGCTGGGGGCATGACGTCGAGGCGCAACTCGCCAGTGCCCGCCTGCTGGCCGAGAAGGGCCGGCTGCTGGACGGCCTGTGGGCCGATGTCTTCCAGCGCGAGCCCTTCGCGCCGGCCGACGTCGACGAAGACCTCTACGGCGGCTTCATCGGCAACGAGGACCGCCGCGCGCTGAACCGCGTTCGGACGATGACACCCGAGCAACTCGCCGAGCGCGCAGTCCGGGGCAAGCTGGCGTTCCAGGACGGGCGGCTGGACGAGCTCGTCTTCCGCTGGCGTGCGCGCAACTTCCCGCAGAGCTTGTCGCCCGAAGAGGTGGAGCGCTGGCAGGCCCACCTGGCCGCGCGGCTGCATGAAGGCGAAGGCGGGGCGCAGACGCTGGCGGCGTTCATGGAGCGCATCGACCAGTTGGGCGAGACGGCGGACGAGCGTGGCGAGGGGATCTTGTCGGCGCTGTACGACTACGCCGAGCAGATCGCGCCCTGAAGAGCGGCCAGCGGCATTACCCGCCGGCCCGCTGAGGCAGCAGACGGTCGTATTCCTTCTTGACCACGGCGTAGCACTCGCAGGCGCGCTGCTCCAGGCCAGCCCGGTCGAGCACCGAGATGCGCCCTCTGGCGTAGCGGATCAGCCCGGCTTCCTGCAGCTTCAGCGCCGCTTCGGTGACGCCTTCGCGGCGCACGCCCAGCATGTTCGCGATCAGCTCCTGGGTCATGACGATGTCGGTGCTGCTCAGCCGGTCCAGGCTGAGCAGCAGCCAGCGGCACAGCTGCGCGTCGAGCGAATGGTGGCGATTGCAAACCGCCGTCTGCGCCATCTGGGTGATCAACGCTTGCGTGTAGCGCATCAGCAGCCGTGTCACCTCGGGGCTGCGCCGGAATTCCTGCTTGATGAAACTCGCGCTGAGCCGATACCCGGCGCCTGCGCTTTGCACCACGGCGCGGCCGGGCGTGCTGTCGCCGCCCATGAACAGCGAGACGCCGATCACGCCCTCGCTGCCCACCACCGCAATCTCGGCGGAGTGGCCGTCTTTCAAGAGGTTGAGCAGCGAGACGATCCCTGAAGTCGGGAAGTAGGCGTGCGTCTGTGTGCCGCCGGACTCGTACAAGACGAGCCCCAACGGCAAGTCGGCCGGCTGCAGTTGTGCCTGCCAGATCGACCACACGGCCTCGGGTAACGTCGCGATCAAGCGGTTTGTTTTTGCTGGAAGCTCTGAAGTCATGACCGTCCTGTGTCGGTCTGCGTTGAGCGCTGCAAGCCCAGAGAACCAGTGGTCGACCTTACCTGACGGAATGGCCCAGCGCCGTTCGGCAGCGCACATTGGCGATTGATCGTCGAACGCCGGGGGCTGAGTGGTGAATCCGCCCGATGGGACCGCCAGGGGGCGCCGCCCGAACTGCGAGCTTGCGCGGCGATTCGACGGTCGTGGGGCTCAGAGTTCCATCAACGCCACGAATAACCCGGACCCGCGCGGGTCGGCGCCAACTTCAGCGCGCACCGACTGAGCGCCGCGGCTGGGGGCGCGCCACGTCAGCGTGCCCGCTGCGCGGCCGGCGGCCCCCGCTGCGTCGGCCAAGGCCTGCAGTGCGTTCAGGTCGTCAGCCTGGAAGAAGCTGCCGAGGCTCAGTCCGAACGCGCCGTCCCGGGTCACGCCCAGCAGGAGGGCGCCCCTCAGGTTGGTCTCGTGGATGACGAACTGGCCGTCCACGCTGAAGCAGGCCACGGGCTGGAAGTCGTAGAGCTCGATCTGGCGGCGCAGCGCGGCCTCCAGTTCGGCGCGCGAGTCCCGCAGTTCCTCGGCCTGCATGTCCAGCTCCACCTGGTGTACCTGCAACTCGTGCAGCAGGGCCAGCGCGTCAGGCGCTGTGGCGGGGGCCGAGGCCAGCGAGTGCAGCACGGCCAGTGCGTTGGCGGCTCGGGCCGCCACGCCGGCGGCCTCATCGGTGCCCGTCAGCCGCGCTGCGGCCCTGAACCTCAGGTCGACTGGCGAACGCGTTCCTGAAAGGTTCTTGACCATGAGCCGTCCTGACCAAAGCGCTGCGGGGCCTCACTCTAAGCCTTGCGCAGGCGGGACTCGAGTTCTTTTGCGAGCGTGATGTCGACGAAGGTGATCACCACGCCCTGGATCACGTTGGCCAGGGTGCGATACGGCATGATCCGCACGGTGTACCAGTGCCCGTCGGTGGTGGCGATCTGCTTCTCGCTGAAGGCCAGCGTGCGCAGCGTCTCCTTCACGTCGGCATGGAGCTCGGGGTAGATCAGCGTGCTGGCCAGCTCGCTCAAGGGCCGGCCGATGTCGCCTTCGCGCAGATGCACCACGCGCACGATCTGCTCGGTGAAACGGCGCACGTTGAGGTGGCTGTCCAGGAACAGCGTGGCGATGTCGGTGCTGTTGAGCAGGTTCTGCATGTCGCTCTGCGCCAGCGCCAGGTCGTCGAGCTTGGACTGCAGCTCGCCGTTGATCGTCTGCAGCTCCTCGTTCATCGACTGCGCCTCTTCCTTCGAGGTGGTCAGCTCCTCGTTGGCAGATTGCAGCTCCTCGTTGGTCGACTGCAACTCCTCGTTGGCGGCTTGCAGTTCTTCCTGCGACGCGCGCATCTCGTGGCGCAGCGCCTGGATCTCCTCGCGCGCACGGGCCAGTTCGTCACCCATGCCGGCGTTCAACGGGGCCGCCGACTTGGCCTGCCGTCCGCGCCGGCCGGGCGGCGGGGCCGCCACTTCGCGGAACACCACCATCACCATGCCGTCCAGCGACTTGGGCTGCAGGATGGCCTGCACGGTGATGTCCAGTGTGGTAGCCGACGCCTCTTCAATGCGCAGCCCGCGCACCTCGACCGAGCCGCGGTCCTGCAGCGCGGCCCGCAGCGCGCCGGCCAGCTGGGCGCGGATGGCGGGGTGGGCCATCACGTGGATGTTCCAGTTCGCCTTGCCGGCGGCGGGTTCGAGGTAGCGGCCGATGCGCCCGCTGATGTAGACAACGTCGCCGCCCTCGTTGACCAGCACCGCGGGCGGCGAAAACGCCTGCAGCAGCAGCTGATCGGCCACTGTCTGCAGGGTGGCCGGTGGGAGATTCGGTGGTGGCAAGGCAGACTCCTGCGTGGCGGATCGCGAGACCGGGCGGCGGTGCGTGGGGAAGACCATCGCGTCAACGGCGCCGGCATTGTCACTGCGCCTGAAGAGCCGGGACTTGGGCGAGAGCGGCGTGAACAGCGTCTGCGCGCGGCCCACCGTTTCCGAGCTGCCCAGCAGCAGCGTGCCGCCCGGGCGAAGGCTGTAGTGGAAGAGCGGTACCAGGCGCTTTTGCAGCGACGCGCCGAAATAGATCATCAGGTTGCGGCAGGACAGCAGGTCCAGCCGCGTGAACGGCGGGTCCTGCACCACGTCGTGCTGGGCGAACAGCACCATGTCGCGGATGCGCTTGTCGATCTGGTAGCCATCGGGGCGCTCTGTAAAAAACCGCGCCAGACGCGCGGGCGAGAGGTCGCGCGCGATGGACGCCGCGAAGCGGCCGCTGCGCGCCATGGCGATCGCGTCGGGGTTCAGGTCCGTCGCGAAGATCTGCAGCCCGCAGGCCGGCGCGTCGGGCAGTGCCTCCAGCGCCTCCACGAAGCTCATCGCCAGCGAGTAGGCCTCTTCGCCCGTCGAGCAGCCCGCGGTCCATGCGCGCAGCGGCCCGGTGCTGCGGTCGTGGCGGGCGATCAGCGCCGGCAACACCTTGTCGCCCAGTTCCTGCCAGACCTCGGGGTCGCGAAAGAAGGCGGTGACGCCGATCAGCATTTCCTTGAACAGCAGGTCCAGTTCCTGGGTGTTGCCCTGCAGGAAGGCGGCGTAGCCGGCCATCGTGTCGACGCCGTGGACGGCCATGCGCCGGCCGATGCGGCGCACCAGCGTGTTGGGTTTGTAGTCGGCAAAGTCGTGGCGGACATGCTCGTGCAGCAGCCTCAGCACCTCGGCCAGCACGGGGCCTTCATGCGCCTCGGTGTCTGGCGGGTGCGGCGCGTGCCGCGCCTGCTGGCCTGTCCCCTGTTGGCCCGTCAACCGTGGGCTCCTGGCCTGCTTGCCCACCACGCCCAGGATGCGCGCCGGCATCTCGGCTGGCAGCGCCACCACATCGACACAGCCCGCCGCGATGGCGGCTCGGGGCATGGCGTCAAACTGGGCCGACTCCGGCTGCTGCGCCAGCGTCAGCCCGCCCTGCGACTTGATGGTCTGCAGGCCCAGCGTGCCGTCCGACCCCATGCCCGACAGCACGACGCCGATGGCCTGGTCGCCGAACTCGCGCGCCAGGGAGCTGAACAGCACATCGATCGGCAGGCGCTGCCCGCGCCGCTGCGACGGCTGGGCTAGATGCAGCGCCGCGCCGACGACCGTGAGTTCCGTGTTCGGCGGGATGACGTAGACAGCGTCAGGCTCGACGTACTGGGCATTGGTCACTTCATGCACCGGCAGGGCGGTGGCCCGCTGCAGCAACTCGCCCAGCAAGGCCTTGCGCGTCGGGTCCATGTGCTGGACAACCACGTAGGCCAGGCCGCTGTCCGCAGGGATGGCGGCGACGAACTCCTCCAGCGGCGCCAGCCCGCCTGCGGACGCTCCCACGCCCACGATACGGGTGCGCTCGGCCGCAGGCGTTGCGGGGGCAGAGACTGGGGTGTCGACCATGGGGGAGTCAGTGTGCGGGCCTATGTCGACTCGACGCGCAAAGCGGCGAGGCGCTGTGCCAGGCGAGGGGCAGTTTCACCTCAGCGCCGCTGCAGATACTTGTCCCTGAGCGTCGTCTGCCGGTCGCTCAGCGCCACCTCGCGGCCCTGGATGAAAACGCGCTCGATGCGGGTCGTGGGTTCCAGCGGGTCGCCGTCGGAAATGAACAGATTGGCGAGCTTGCCCACCTCGATGGAACCCAGTCGGTCGGCGATGCCGAGGATCTGCGCCGGGTAGAGCGTCACGGCCTTCAGCGCCTCGTCGTCGCTGAGGCCGAAGGCGCGGGCATGCGCCGCCTCGAAGGGCAGGTTGCGCGCGTTCGTCGAGTCGCGGCCGCCGTCGGCGATGCAGTAGCGCACGCCCGCTGCGGCGAGCTTGGCGGGCAGGCTGAACAAGGCATCCGGCGGGTCGTCGCGGCGCATGGGCAGGCGCAGCAGGCCGTCGACGATGACGGGCACGTTGCGCTCCCGCAGTGTGTCGGCCACGCGCCAGGCATCGGCGCCGCCGCTGATGATGAGCTTGAGGCCGTGTCGGGCGGCAAAGTCCAGCGCGAAGCGGATCTGCGCCAGATCGTCGGCATGCATGACGACCGGCCGCACCGGCATCGCGTCGGGCGCGGCGGGCAGCACGGGCCGCATCGCCTCCCAGCGCGTGTCGATGGCCGTCGTCGGGTCGGCCCCGCGGGCCAGGGCATAGGCCTTGGCCGACTCGAACGCGTCCTCCAGCAGCTTGAGCCGCGCTTCTGTGGAGCGGCGGATCTCGGCCAGGCGTGCCTCGGGCTGGTTGGGGAAGAGGGCGCTGTTCAACCGCAGCCGTGGCACGGCGATGTGCAGGCCGACCTCGGGCACCAGGGCCATGTCCTGCCAGTTCCAGCCTTCCAGTTGCAGCAGCGCCGACGTGCCCGCGATCAGGCCCGTGCGGCCGGCTTCGGGCACGGACAGCGCGGCCAGCACGCCGCCGGCGCGTGTGATGGGCAGCAGCTCGCTGTCGGCGTTGAAAGCCACCAGCGCGCGGGCGTTGGGGTTCAGCGGGCCGGTCTCGGTGCTGTCCATGGACGCGCTGATCGAGCGGATCTCGGCCAGGCCCAGGCTGGTGTTGGCCGCGACCATGCCCGGGTAGACGTGGCGGCCGCCGAGGTCGAGGGTCTTGGCGCCAGCGGGTGCCGCCAGCTCGGCGCCCCCGATCGCGCGGATCTTGCCGTCGTCGATCAGCAGGCTGCCACCGGCGATGACGGGGCCGCTGACCGGGTGCAGCGTCGCGTTGCGCAGCAGCAGGGGCTCGCGCTGCGGCGGGGGTGGCGTGTTGGGCGTGGCCTGGGCGCCGAGTGCGGCGGCCAGCAGCGATGTGATGAGGGTGCGCTTCATGTCAGAGCCCGTCGAGCGTGCATTCATGCCAGGCGTCGCCGCCGAAATAGCTTTGGCGGTCGCGGTTGGCTTCGTGGAGCCAGCGCTGCAGTTGAAGCTGATCCAGCGCGGCCGACAGCGGTGTGGCCGGTCGCCCCTCGGGCGGTGCGCCAGCCTTGGCGCGTTCAGGCAAGGCCAGCGCCACGAGGCGCGCACGCTCCACGCGATCCCGCTCGCGCAACTGCGCGTCCTCGCCCAGGTCGAAGTAGCGCCGGCCGTCGATCCAGGTCTGCTCGGCCTTGGCGGCGCTGGACAGCGGGCTGGCGCTCCAGACGACGAAATCCGCGTCCTTGCCCACTTCCAGCGAGCCGACGCGGCCGTCGATGCGCAGCTGCTTGGCCGGGTTGATCGTCACGAACTTCAGCGCGTCCGCCTCAGTCGTGCCCCAGGCCTTGCCGCCATAGCGCAGCGCCTTGGCAGCTTCGGTGTTGAGGTGCCGGGCCAGCTCGTCGCTGTCGGAGTTGAAGCTGGTCAGCACTCCGGCCTTTTGCGTCATCGCGCCGTTGTAGGGAATGGCGTCCTGCACCTCGACCTTGTAGCCCCACCAGTCCGAGAAGCCCGAGGCGCCTGCGCCCAGGGCCGCGATTTCGGGCGCGACCTTGTAGGCCTCCAGCACGTGCTGGAAGGTGGCGACCTCCAGGCCGAACTCCCTGGCCAGCGCCGCGAACATCAGGATCTCGTCGGCGCGGTAGCTGTGGATGTGGATGACGCGTTTCCTCTCCAGCAGCTCCACCAGCGTGTCCATCTGCAGGTCACGGCGCGTGGCCGGGTCGGCCTTGCGTTGCTCGCGATAACGTTGCGCGGCCAGGAAGGCGTCGCGCATGACCTGCTCGACGCCCATGCGCGTGGTCGGGTAGCGCGGGTCGGTGTCGGTGGCGGGGAAGTTGGCGCGCTTGACGTTCTCGCCGAGCGCGAACTTGATGCCGGGCCTGGCGCCCTCGAACTTCAGTGCCTCGCCGTCCAGCCCCCAGCGCAGCTTGATGACCTGGTTCTGGCCGCCGATGGCATTGGCCGAACCGTGCAGCAGGTTGCTGCTCGTCACGCCGCCGGCGAGCTGGCGGTACAGGCTGATGTCGGTCGGGTCCACCACGTCGGCCACGCGCACCTCGGCCGTCACGGAGTGGGCGAACTCGTTGATGCCGCGCTGGATGGCGGTGTGGGAATGGGCGTCGATGAGGCCGGGCGTGACGTGCCGGCCCGCCGCGTCGATGACGACGGCACCGGCCGGTGCGGCCAGCCCCCGGCCGATGGCGGCGATGCGGCCGTCGCGCACCAGCAGGTCGGTGGCTTCCAGCGTGCCGGCGGCGGCGCTGGTCCACAACGTGGCGTTGCGCACGAGGATGGCCCCCGGGCGCTCGGGCGGCGCGGTGCGGCCGAAGGCACCGGCCGGAAAGGTGGCGGGCGAGGAGGGCGGTGCGGCGACAAGCTGGGCCACAGGCGGCTGGTAAGGCACGACACGCGTGGCCGTCCAGGGTTGGGTGCGGCCGTCAGCCAGCGTCAGCGCGCCGGTGAGCGTCTGGCCGCGGCCCTCCAGTCGCAGGGCCTCGCGGGCGCCGCCCTCGCAGGGCCAGCGCAGCAGCAGCTCTCGGCCGCGCTGCTGCATCTCGCAGGCCTTGCCGTCGATCTGCAGCGTGGGCTTGGCCCGCGTGCCGGCGACCTGCCAGTTCTGCTCGGCGCCGCCGGCGGGCTTGACGGCCCAGCGGCCGCGCGCGTCGAAGCGCTCCCAGGCTTCGGTCGGCAGCGGCTGGCCGTCGACGAAGGCGATTTCCACCTCGGCCTGCTCGCTCGTGAACAGGTCGCCGCTGGCGACGACGACGTCGGCCAGTTGCCCCGGCGCCAGCCGGCCCAGCCGCGGCTGGCCCAGCAGCCTGGCGGGTGTCGTCGTCAGCGCAGCCAGCGCCGCGTCGGGCTTGAGGCCGCGCTGCACGGCCTGGCGCAGGCGCGGCCAGAAATCCTTGCGAACATCCTTGAGCCCTTGCGTCGAAATCGCGAACTCCACGCCCGCTGCCTGCAGGGCTGCTGCGTTGGCAGGCGCGCGCTCCCAGTGCTGCAGCTGGTGCAGCGGCACGTCCAGCGCGCTTTCGGGCTGCTCGACCTCGGGTGCAGCCGGGTAGGCCAGCGGCAGGATGACGGGCAGGCCCAGCGTCTTCAGTTGCGCCGCGAGCCGGTACTCGTGGCCGGTCCCCTGCACGATGACCTTGAGACCGAACTCGTCGCGGACCTTGGCGATGCGGGCCAGGTCCTGCTCGTCCAGCGCCTCATGAACGACGGGCTGCCTGCCGGCGGTGGCAGGGGCCAGCGCGCTCAGTGCGCCGTTGAATTCCCGCCGCTCGCCCACCGGCTGCGGGCCGGCGGCCCAGCGCGCGTTCAGCCAGGTCTGGCGCATCAGCGCGATGCTGCCCATCAGCGAGGTCGGGTAGGTCACCAGGCCCGTGCGGCCACCGGACTCGAAATCGAAGGCCTGGTATTCGTGCGCCACATGCTGGGCCACGTCGGCCGCCAGCACGAGGCCGCGGGCATCGGCGCCGTCGCGCAGGCTGATCAGCGCACTCTGGCCGCGGAAGACGGCGCCCGTCGGCGGCAGCGACAGCGCGGTCGTGAAACCCTGCTCGCGCTCCGCCTTCAGCTCATCGGGCTTGATCTCCAGCGCCGCCGCCTGCCGGAACTCGGCGCGCACCCAGCGCTGGCCCGGCGTCAGGCCCTTGGCCTTGGAGGTCTCGATGCGGCCCTGGCCGACGCTGCTGGCCGCATCGATGAAGCCAGCGTAGACGGTGCGCCCCTGCAGCGCCCAGACGCGGGCGCCGGCCGGTGGCTTCACATCCGCGCCGACCGCAAGGATGACGCCGTCCTTCATGACCAGCGTGCCGTTCTCCACGACCTGACCCGGTGCGAGTACGAGGCGGGCGCCGGTCAGCGCATGCCAGCGCGGCGTCGCGTCGCGCAGGCCCTGAGGGGTTTCACTGAGCTGCTGGGCCTGGGCGAGGCCAGCCAGCAGCGCGAACAAGAGAGGGGAGAGCCAGCGCATCGTCGCGTCTTGTCGTGGCACCGCATCGCGGCGAAGCCCGGACTCTAGGGCCTATTCCCATCGCAGGGATCGGATGGGTTGCCACTCAAAAGCCCGCGAGCAACGCCGCGCGCGGGCTTTTGAGGGACAACCCTTCGGGAGAGGGTCTGCGCGGACACATGGCGTCGTTGCGCGCCTTGCCCGGGCAGCCAGCCCGGGCAAGGCGCGGCGCCTGGCCTTGCACCCGCGCAAACCCTCTCGCACCGATTCCTGCGGTGGGAATAGGCCCTCGCGGCGTGACGTGCGTCATGGCCGAAAGCCGGCAGTCCTGCGATAGTCGGGCCTAGAAGATCGACCCGGAGACCCCCATGACCAGCGCAGCCCCCGCCCCCACCGACGACGCCACCGCTGCCCGCCTGCGCGCGCTGCTCGTGAGGGCGCCGACCGCCGTGGCCTTTGTATCCGGCCAGCGTTTCGAGGTCGTCAGCGAGGAGTTCAACCATCTCTTCGGCTTCGGCGACGACAGCGACCTCACCGGCCAGGCCACCCGCGCCGTTCACACCACGGACATGGCCCACACGGCGCTGATGGAGCGCGCGGCAGCGGCCTTCACCGCCGGCCAGCCGCTGGACGAGGAAATCGAATACGTGAAGCGCGACGGCCACCGCTTCTGGGGCCGCCTGCAGGCCACGCCGGTGCACTGGGACGCGCCCACGGCCGAGGCGCTGTGGATCGTTGAGGACGTGAGCGCCGCTCGCGCAGCGCGCCTGCAGCCGACCTGGACGGCCAAGCACGACTCGGTGACCGAACTGGCCAACCGCCGCGAGTTCGAGCGCCGCCTGGCCGAGCACGTGGGCAGCCGCCGCAACGAGCCGGTGTCGGTGCTGTGGCTGGACGTCGACCGGTTCGGCGAGGTCATCAAGGACATGGGCACCGAGGTGGGCGACCATTTCCTGTACGGCCTGGGCCAGATGCTGATCGGCAAGGTGCGTGCGTCCGACCTCGTCGCCCGGCTGGAGGAAGACCATTTCGCCATCCTGCTGCCCGACTGCGACCAGCATTACGCGCAGATCATTGCCGAGAAGGTGCGCTCGGCCGTTGCCGGCTACCGCCTGCGCTGGGGCCTGCACCGCACGCGCGTGAAGGCGTCGCTGGGCGTCGTGCAGATCCATTCGACGCTCGGCACGGTGGACGCCGTGCTCGGCGCGGGCGCCCTGGCCTGCACCGAGGCCAAGGCGGCCGGTGGCGACAGCGTGCGCGTCTTCGTGTCGGCCGGTGGCTTCGAGGAACTGGCGGGCTGATTTCACGCTCGGCGGCACGGCGATCCCCCGAAATGCGGGGTTTTTCGCCGTTTGTTCTAAAGTTCGCGGGCGCACTGCCGATGTACGGCATGAGCGCTCAAGAACTGGATCCCGATGAACGTCGCCCTCTCCACCGCCCTGTCCGGCATCTCCGCCGCGAACGAGCGCCTGCGCGCCTCGGCGTCCAACATCGCCAACCTGGCGTCCAGCAACCAGTCTCGCCCCAGCGTCGAGCCGACCAATGTCGACAAGGTGCCCGAGCGGGAGATCAACCCGGCCAATGAGGTCGTCGAACAGCAGTCGGCAGCCTACGCCTTCGTCGCCAACCTGAAGGTGCTGCAGACGCAGATCAACACCACCGGTGCGCTCCTGGACATCAAGGCCTGAGCAACCCGCTCCCCGGACACATGCGGCTTCAGGCCGCTTTTTCTTTGCCCGCTTCGTCCAGCGCCAGGCAGCGGCCGGCGGCCCATTCGGCGGTGAGCTGATCGCGCAGCGCCAGCGTCTCGGCGCGCTGGCGCTCCAGGTCGGCCGCGAGCCGGTCGATCTGGGCCAGGCGCTCGTCCAGGCCGCTGAGGATGAGGTCGTGCGGCAGGCCGTCATGGCAGGCGGCAAAGAGCTCGCGCAGCTGGTCCAGGCCGAAGCCCAGCCGTTGGCCGAGTTGGATCATCTGCAGCCGCTGCAGGGCCGCGTCGCCGTATTGGCGATAGCCGTTCGTGCCACGCTCGGCCGGCGGCAACAGCCCGCTGGCCTCGTAGAAACGGATGGCCGAGGTGGCCATGCCGGTGCGCTGGGAGAGTTCGCCGATCTTCATGCGGGAGCCGCTTGACTTTCAAGTTGGCTTGAAGCTTAGCATTCGTGGCGCTTCAACTGACCACCGTTCACCATGTCTGCCAGCCCGCTGTTCCAACCCCTGACCCTGCCCAACGGCCGCCAACTGCCCAACCGCCTCGTCAAGGCGGCGATGGAGGAGGGCCTGGCCGACCCCGGCCAACTGCCGGGCCCGGGCTTTGTGCGCCTGTACCGGCGCTGGGCCGAGGGCGGCGTGGGGCTGATGCTGACGGGCAATGTCATGGTCGACCCGGCGGCGCTGACCGGCCCGGGCGGCGTCGTGCTGGACGAGCACTCGCCGCTGGACGGCTTCAAGGCCTGGGCCGAGGCTGCGCGCAGCGGTGGCGGCCAGGTCTGGATGCAGATCAACCACCCAGGCCGCCAGGTGTTCGCGGCCATGGGCGAAAGAGCGCTGAGTGCCTCGGCCGTCGCGCTGGACCTGGGCAAGCATTCGACGCTGTTCGCGGCGCCGCAGCCGATGGGCGAGGCGCAGATTGCCGACGTCATCGCCCGCTTTGCGACGACGGCGCGCCGGGCCGCCCAAGCGGGCTTCGACGGCGTGCAGATCCACGCGGCCCACGGCTATCTGATCAACCAGTTCCTGTCCCCGCTGAGCAACCGGCGTGAGGACCGCTGGGGCGGCAGCCTGGGCAACCGGGCGCGGCTGCTGATCGAGGTCGTGCGCGCCGTGAAGGCGGCGGTGCCGGCGGGCTTCGGTGTGGGCGTCAAGCTGAACTCGGCCGACTTCCAGCGCGGCGGGTTCAGCGAGGCGGACGCGCACGGTGTCGTCGAATTGCTGAACGGCGAAGGCCTGGACCTGCTGGAGCTGTCGGGTGGCAGCTACGAAAGCCCGGCCATGCAGGGCCGCACGGCGGACGGGCGCACGCTGGCACGCGAGGCCTATTTCCTGGAGTTCGCTCGTGCGCTTTCCGGTGTTGCGACGATGCCGCTGATGACGACCGGCGGCATTTCGCGTCCGGCCGTGGCCGAGGATGTGCTGGCCGGCGGCGTCGCCCTGGTGGGCCTGGGCACGGCGCTGGCGATGGCGCCCGAGCTGCCGCGCCAATGGCAGGCCGGCGAGGCCCGCGTGGCGCCGCGGCCCCAGGTGGGCTGGAAGGACAAGGTGATGGTGGGCCTGGCGACGATGGCCGTGGTGCGCCGCCAGTTGCAGCGCATGGCGGCCGGCAAGGCGCCGCAGCGCGAGGCTTCGCCGCTGTGGGCGCTGATCGGCGATCAGTTGCGCGCCAGGCGGCTGACGCGGCGTTACCGCGCCTGGCGGGCTGCGCGCGCCTGACGGCCTGGTTTCACCCCGTTTGGCGCGGGGATCCGTACAAGCAGAGGTCCCCACACCTGCGAAGGATCCGCCATGAGTTCGCCGCTTCCACTGCGCCGCCGCACCGCCTTGCTTCAACTTGCCGCCCTCACGTGCCTGGCTGGCCTGCACGTCAGCTGCGCGGCCGTGGTGCCCTTGCCGCTGCTCGACATGCAACTGATCGACCGCGACAGCGGCGCTGCACTGGCCCAGTACGCCAGCCGGGGGCGCCGCTTCAGCCCCGGCACGCCCGGGGCTCGCTATGCCATTCGCCTGAGCAACCGCAGCGGCGAGCGTGTGCTGGTGGTGCTGTCGGTGGACGGCGTCAACGCCATCACCGGCGACACGGCGGGCTTCAACCAGTCGGGCTATGTGCTGAGCCCGGGCGAGAGCTTCGACATCACCGGTTGGCGCAAGGGCGAAGACCGCATCGCGGCCTTCGAGTTCACCGCACTCGGGGATTCGTACGCGGCGCGCACCGGGCGGCCGGCCAATGTCGGCCGTGATCGGCGCGGCGTTGTTCCGCGAGGTGCCGGTACCGCCGCCGGTGGTGTACGAGAGTCCCGCTGCACCGCCCGCCGCGCTCAGCCCTTTGGGCCGGCTGAATGGCGCGGCGGCGGATGCGGCCCAAGCGCCGGCCGCGAAGGGGCGCGCGGAGGCGGAGAGCACGGCTCGCGCGAAGCTGGGCACGGGACATGGCGCCTCGGAGTGGTCGCCCATCCAGCACACCGGCTTCCAGCGGCGCACGCTCCAGCCGGAGCAGTTGCTGGAGATTCACTACGACAGCCAGGCCAATCTGGTGGCGGCGGGCATCATGCCGCGACCCGTGGCGCAACTGCCACGCTCCTTCCCCAGCAGCAGCGGCAGCTACGTGCCCGACCCGCCGCCGCGCTGGTGAGTAGCATCCGCGCTAGATGCCCGCGAGTGAACCCGCCGATGAAGAACTCATCGCCAGCTATCTGCGCGGCGACATGAATGCGTTCGACAGGCTCTACCGCCGTCATGACCGCAAGA
>CAUJSJ030000076.1:0-16438 GCA_963422775.4 uncultured Roseateles sp. | reverse complement strand
GGCGATGAGGCTGCCGACGTTGACCTGGCCGCCCGCGCCGAACAGTAGGCCGTTGCGGTTGTAGAGGATGAGCTCGCCGCCGTTGGTGGCCTTGAGGCTGCCGTAGATGAGGCTGGCGTTGGCGTCGTGGATGCGGTTGAGCGCGCTGGCGCCGCAGGCCGGCATGTCGAAGGTGACGGAGCTGGCCTCGCCGATGTTGAAGCTGGCCCAGTTGTAGATGGCGCGCTGGCTGCTCTGCAGCACGCTCATGTCCTGCCCGCCCTTGGCATTGGGCGTGACGACCGGCGCCGTGCCGCCGCTGCCGTAGACGCGCCAGCCGCTGGTGGCCGGCTGCGGAATGGCGGCCGGGACCGGCTTGCTCTGCGCGCCGGCCTGCCAGGGCATGGCCGCGGCCAGTGCGACAACGAGGGGATGCAGGGTCAGCGGGCGGGCCATGGCATTCAGAACTTCAGGGCCATGCGCGCGTGGACGCGGCGGCTTGGTTTGGGGGCGCCGACGACGGCCTTGTGGGCCTCGGCGACCTGAAAGTCCAGGTTGACCCCGCTGCGGCTGGCGAAGTGCAGGCCCAGGCCGGCGCCGAGCAGCGGCTGGCGGCGGTTCTGGCCGGCATCGGGGGTGATGGTGTACAGCCGGCCGGCGTCGATGAAGGCCAGCACGCTCAGCTCGCCCAGGTCCTCCAGCGCAGGCGAGCCGGCGTGGTGGCGCTGCAGCCACGCAGCGAGGTTGGCGCTGCGCAGCTCCAGCGATGCGAGCAGGCCGTGGTCGCCGGCGGCGGCGCCTTCGTAGTAGCCGCGCACGGTGTCGGCGCCGCCGAGCGTGAACTGCTCGGGGCTGCTGAGCTGCTGCGAGGCGAACTGGCCGGCGAGGCGGCCGGCGATGGCGAAAGCGTCGAACACCTCGGTGTGGCGCAGGTCCCAGCGCAGCGTGCCGAAGCCGCCATCGGCGCCTTTCCTCTTGCAGCGGAACTGGTCGTCGGTGCCGATGCTGCCGTCCTCCAGTTCGCAGCCTTCGATGCGGCGTGCCAGCAGCGGGCGCAGGCCCACTGACAGCGCGAGGTTGGCCTGGAACTGGCGCTTGGGCTCGGTCCAGTTGGCCGTGTAGGCGGTCTGCAGCGGCAGGTAGCGCAACGGCTTGCTGATGCTGAACTCACCGAAGCGGATCTGCTCCTGCACGTCGCGGTAGTCGGCGCCGACGGCCAGGCTCTGGCTGCTGCGCTCGGTGGCGCCGAGGTTGATGCCGTAGCGCAGGCCGAGGGTGTTGCCCTTGCCGAGCACCCGGGTGCCGCCCAGCGCATCGACCGTGCTGTCGGAATGCACGGCGTAGAAGCTCAGGCTGTCGCCGCCTTGCAGTGGCACGCCGTAGCTGAGCACCGCGACGGTGGTCTGGGCGGGCTGGGTAGGGGCTGTCGTCAGCGTCAGGCCGATGCTGTGGCCGAGTTGCCAGATGTTGTCGTAGCGCAGGCTGCCGGTCACGCGTTCGGTCGTCGTGTTGGCGCTGTTGGCATTGCTGGCCTCCAGCGAGCCGGACAGCGGCAGCTTGTCCTTGACCTGGAGTTCGGCCTCCACCGTGCCGGGCTGGCGGCCGGGGCGCAGGATGGGTTGCACGCGGCGCTCCTCGCCGGTGTTGACCGTGGCGAGCTGGCGTTGCACCTCGTTGAAGTTGGGCACGGTGCCCGGCGCCAGCTCGGCCACGCGCTGGCGGATCTGGCCCTGGTCGAAATAGCGCGCGCCGGTCACGGCCAGGCGCTCGATGCGGCCTTCGATGACCTTGAGTCGCACGACGCCGCCGTCGATGCGCTGCTCGGGCAGGTCGACGAAGACGGTCAGATAGCCGGCGGCCTGGTAGACCTTCTCCAGCGCGGCGCGCGCGGCCTCAGCGTCGTCGAGGTTGCGGTGCGGCCCCATGAAGGGCATGAGAGCTTTCTCGACGAGGGTGTCGGGCAGCACCGTGTTGCCTTCCACCTCGAACTCGAGGATGTCAAAGCGTGGCGCCGCCACGGGTGCGTCTTGCGCCCCGGCCATCAGCGGCGCGAGCGCCATCGACAAAGCAATCAATCCACGGTTCAGCACGACGGCGCCCGGCATGCGCTTGCGGCGTGCCGGCTCTCTCTATGAGGCGATGGGGGGCAGTGTTCCGGTTCGCGGTGAACCGGCGATGAAGTGGTGTGAGCCGAATGGACTACGCCGCGTGTCGCCAGTGACGCTGGCGGGTGCGCATGACGACACCCAGCAGGCCAAGGCTGAGCAGCGCCCACTGGCCAGGCTCGGGTACGGCGGTGACGGCGTCGCTGAAGTTCAACAGGCGCGCGCCGCCGGCTTCCGCGCTGTAGTCAGTCTGAGCCACCCGCAGGATGCCGGCGTCTGTGGTCGCGCTGTTTATGGCCGAGGTGGCTGCGGCCTGCGTGAAGGTCAGGCGGTAAAGGTTGTCCGTGCCGAGGGCAAGGCCCCAGTACCCATTGCTGCTGAGGTTGTCGAATTCATCAACCACGGCGGTGGTGCTGCTAGACGTGTTCGTCAGGTAGTAGAACCATGAAGATTGGTTGACCCTATTGACGACGTTGTAGGCGCCGGCCAAATAGCTGCCGTTGCCTATGCCGCCCTTGGCCGAAAAGCCACTGTTTCCGGCGAAATAGCCCTTCGAAGCTTCCCTGTCGAAGCTTGTGGCGTTTTGACCTGTGGTGCGGACGTACTGAGTGGGGTCGGTGCCGTTGAAGTTGAGGCCTGCGTAGAGCCGGTTTGGCATTTCCCTTGCAGCGAACAGCACGTCACCCGTCAACGCATTGGTCATATCTGTCCAGTTCGGGTTCACCGTGCCGTCGCCGGGGCCTTGAGTCAAAGTCGTGTAGGCCTTGGTGTCACCGGGCGAGAGTGATGGCCCTGAGTCAAAGGCCACCACGGCCCAGCGCTGGTTGGCCGTTGTGGTGGATGTCGTGCGAAACGCTACGAGCGCGGCATCCGTGGCATCGAGTTTGTAGTCATAGGTGTAGCCTTTGTCCTGCTGGGCATAGGCCCAGAAGTCATTGGCATTGAGCCCGAGGTCACGGGTGTAGGACACCTTTGCGACGGAGTCCCAAAGAACGAAGACTAGGTCGGGACCGTTGTCGCTGCGTATGTCGGCTGCGGCCAGCGGCGACCACATCGCCATGGTGACTAGGACCAGGCATGCGTTGGTGTGACGGGCTGAAAGCATGAGCATGGCTGACGCTCTTCGCTTAGCAGCCGCGTCGGGGCAGTTCAGCCCTGCACGCGGCGGCTACGCCCAGTAGGCCAATGACCATCAGCATCCAACCCGTCGGCTCTGGCACGGCGCTCACGGCAGCAGAGGGCCGGAAAGCCACGTCGTCGGCACCGATGCCGCCGATCAGGCGCGCAATGCCACTCTGGGCGCTGTAGTCGACGAAGGACTGACGCGTGCGGCCGGCGTCGGTGCTGACCAGCACCTTGGGGTTGGCGCCGTTGAGCGTGTAGCTGAGGATGTAGTTGCTGCTGTTTGGGTCTTTGATGAAGCCCCAGTAGCCGTCTGCGCCGAGGTTGTCGAACTCGTCGACGATGACCGGCGCGGCATCCACGCCGTCCTCGGGCTTTCCCACTGTGACGAGCACAGGTGTCAGGCGATAGAACCAGGAGCTGACACCTACCGGGTTGCCGGCGCAGACCAGGTAGGCCAGCATGCAGGTGCCGTCGCTGTTGCCGGAAGCCGAGTCGCCGAAGCCCACTGATCGTGACAGATAGGTGGACGTGTTACCGGCGTTCTTGCTGGCGACCGAGCTGCCGTTGGCCGCGCTGTTGTGCGTGCTCTTGAGGATCTGGGCCGGGCCAGCGCTGTTGAGGGTTGACAAATAGTCTGCGTAGGCCGGTATCGCCGAGGTCATGTCGCCGGAGTCCAGCGCCTTCATGTTGTCGAAGCTCTTGGTCTGGGTCGCGACCGTGTTGTTGTTCGTCAGGGTGGAGAAGACGGTTCTCGAGCCTTCGACGGGGTTCTTGCTGAAGGTCGCAATCATCCAGTTCGTCGTGGAGGGATTGGCGGCGTCGATGAAGGCCTTGAAGGCCTCGTCCTCACCTGGCTTGATGGTGCGGAACAACGATGCTCCGATGTCTTGCTGGCCCTGCACCCAGAAGTCCATGGCGTTGACGCCCAGGTCCAGGGTGTAGCTCATCTTGGCGTTCGCCTGGTCGGCAACCACGAGGAACAACTCGAAGGAGTCGGCGTTCGTTGAAATGGCCGCCATCGAGGCGCAGGAGGCGGTGGCCAACCCCATCGAGATCACGAGAGGTCGCAGCATGGAGGTGAGGCGCGGCATGAGGGGGTCTATTCGTGTGTTCAGACAAGCAGTCAGTTTGCTTGCGGGCGGTGAATCTAGTGAGCGGTCATCAGGGCTCCCCGTGAGCCGTTCGGATCATGGGTGCCGAATCGGTCGCGGCGGCGCGAGCAAGAAGAAGGGCCGACCCCAGGGGGGACGGCCCTTCTTCTTGGTCCGCCGGCGGCTAAGCCGCCGGTGGGATTGGGATCGGAGCAGCGAACTCGATCAGCGGACGTAGCGCAGCACCGTGCAGCTCTGGCCTGCGGTGCGGGCGACGCGCGAGGCGAACTTCTTGTCGTTGGCGCCCAGGGCGGGGTACTGGCCCAGCGCGCTCCAGGCGCCCGACGGCGACATCACGCCGTTCTGCGTGTCGACGTCGGCCTTGAACAGCGACGCGGGCTTGGGAGCGCCCGTGCGGATCGAGGTCACGAAGGCCAGCTTGTCGGCGTCGGTCAGATACGTGTTGTTGTACT
This sequence comes from uncultured Roseateles sp., assembly GCA_963422775.4. Lineage (GTDB taxonomy): Bacteria > Pseudomonadota > Gammaproteobacteria > Burkholderiales > Burkholderiaceae_C > Pelomonas. The sequence goes on along the minus strand of CAUJSJ030000076.1, from coordinate 11,665 downwards.
GAAGGGTGGACTCGTACACGAAGTCATAGTCGCCGGTGGTGGCGCCCTTGCCGGTGACGTCGTCGAAGCGGGTGGGCTGCATGCCGTCCAGCTTGACGAAGCGGTAGCCCTTGTCCTTGTTGGAACCAGGCAGGGCACCGTTGGGCAGGGGGCTGTTCTCGCGGCCCAGCACGGCCAGGCCATAGGCGCCGGCGACGCTGTCGACGCCGCCGGTGATGTTGCCGCTGCCGTCGCGCGAGACACCCACGCAGCCCTCGACACCACCGGTGCCGCTCTGCTCGTTCACGTTGTAGGCGCCGGTAACGATCGGGGCCGGCGAGACATTGGTCGCTTGGCGTGCGGCCGAACCGACGGCGCCGACAGCGCAAGGGTTTTGCAGGAAATACATGTTCGAGGCGGCCTGCGTGCCCGAACCCGGCTGACGACGGCAGATGTTGAAGGCCTTGGTGTTGACGGAGGCGTCAACACCCTCGCTGATCACCAAGCCCCAGCCGCGCTTCGTAGTGGCGGTGGCCGAGAGGCCGCCGCTCAGCATGGCGCGCACGAAGGTCGTGGGCAGGCTCGGGCGCTTGGCATCGGATTCGTCGATGGCACCGGCGTTGTCCAGGCCTTGGCTCTTCTGCAGCGCGAGGTAGGCGTTCTTGTTGACGGCAACGCCGAAGATGCCTTGGACGAAGCTTTGAACGGTGACGTTCGAGAAGTCGGCCGGGGTCACCGAGCCGCTGTTCGGGTCGCCGGGCGTCACGTCGGGCAGGTTGGGTGTCTGGTTCAGGATGGCGGGCTCGACGTCGGAGATGCCGGCGTCGGCAACCTTGTTCTCGGTACCCGAGCAGAGGTAGTTGGGGACGGCGATGTCGGAGAAGGCCGGGTTCGGCGTGACGGCGCAGGTGGCGTCGTCAACGATCTTCATCATGGCCTGCTGGGCGTTGGTGGCGATCGGGTTCACGCCCTGGGTGGAGCCACCTTGGTCACGCTTGTAGACGACGACCGGCGTACCGATGGCGTAGTTGCCGGCGGCTGCGGACAGCTTGCAGGCATAGGCGCGATGGTTGGCGCCGCTGCTGCTGGAGACGGGCAGGGTGCCGTTGAAGTAAACGTGCAGCGTCGTGTTGTCGCAGATTTCGGCCATGTAGGCGCCGAACGACAGGCGCAGGGCGGATGCGCCTGCGAAATAGACTTCCTTGATCGTGCCAGCGGTGCGAGCGGCGGCGATCTCGGTCGGAGTCAGGGCTTGCGCGCCGGTGGCGGCAACGAGACCGGCGGCGATGGCGATGAGGCGGAGCTTCATGATGAGGGTACTTTCCTGTCTTCGTGGACGAACGAACCCCTGTGCCTCGTAGAGCACATTGGGGTCCGGCTGGGAGTTGAGCTGGACGGTGCCGCAGCGCGGCAACCGCCAGGCAGGTCGGTGCTTAGACCGAGCGGCGACGACGGGCCATGAAGCCGACGGCAGCCAGGCCGCCGAGCATCAGGGCGTAGGTCTCGGGCTCGGGCACAGGTGCGGCGGCGGTCAGGGTGGTGCCGTCAAAGCTGACGTTCACGGCGCCCACATAGCTGGCGTTCACGGTGTCGGAATAGTCAAAGCCGCCCTGGACAAGAACCAAAAGCGAAGCGTCGCCAATCTTGTTGCCGACGGCGACATTGGTGCCGCCAAAGCTGAAGAAGCTCGGGCCGGCGTAGCCAGCGGTGCCCTTGGCGTTGTAGCTGGAGCCGTTGGCTGCGGGCAGGCCGGTGTGGGTACCTGTGCCGTTGGCTTGCTGGCCGATCAAGCCGGTCTGCGCCCAAGCCGAATCAAAGGCGTCACCGTCGAAGGTGAACGAGGCCGGCGAGCCGTTCTTGTTCACAGTCGTCAGCGCGCGCAGCACGGTGGAGTCGGTGGTGCCGTTGCCGTCATAGACGAACAGGGCCCAGCTGCTGGTGGCCAGGGAGTTGGCGGCCGTGAAGGAGGTCCAGGCGGCGCCAGCCACGGTGCGGCTGAAGATGGTGCCCGAAGCGCCGGAAGCGCTGCTCAGGAAGCTGTTCAGGCCAACACCGGTGTCCAGGATGAACGAGCCATTGGCGTTGCCTACGGCCAGGAAAATTTCCGAGGTGCCGTTGGCGGCGGCCTTGATGTTGGCCAGTGCGGGGGCGCTGATGGCGGCGAGGGCCGCAACAGCGGCGAGGGTCTTGATGAACTTCATTGCAGTCTCTCCAAAGAGAAGTGGTTTGGGTCTTCCCGGAGGGTGAGCCCGCCGGTCTTGCTGGATCGACACCTGGAGCAGCCAGCTCAGGCGCATTGCTGCGTCCGGCGGTCTGTCTGGGTGTTGGGGCCTGGCCCTGGGTTCAAAGAACGAAGGTGTCCTGCGACAACAAGCACTGTGGCAACCCGTGGTGACATGCATGCAAGGCTCATCGGCATTAGGGGGAACCGAACGGACTAGGGGCGAACCCGCATCGCATGAAACCGCGCGCGGCGGCGAGGCCGTCAGCGGCGCAGCGTCGTCAGCTCGCCGGGCTGGGCCGAGCTGCTGAGCAGGTTCAGGCTGATCGCGATGGCAACGGCCTGGGCTCGGTTGGCGGCACCGAGCTTGCGCAGGATCTTCTGCACATGGTTTTTCACGGTCAGCGCGCTGATGCCCAGCGCCTCGCCGATCTGCGGGTTGCTGCAGCCCTCTCGCAGCCAGCGCAGGATCTGGCGCTCGCGGTCGGTGATCTGCGAACTCGATGCGGGCCGACCCAGCTGCGGAGGTGGCAGTTCGCGCAGTTCGCGCTCGATGACCTGCACGCGCTGCCAGGTGCTGTGCATGTGGGGCATCAACAGCTCGAAGCACAGCCGATGGCGCGCCGAATAGGGCGCGCCCTGGCTGGCCAGGACGAAGAAGCTCTCGATCTCGTTGGGCCGCTGCGGCCGCGACACGCCGTGCGCCACCAGCTCGTGAAAGCCCGCCGACTGAAGCAGCTGCCGGTGCTCCGCATGGGCGTTGGCCAATTCGACCTGCGCCAGATTGAGCGTGACCGGCTTGCAGCGCGCATGCAGCCACATCTCCTGCAGCTGGCCGAGCAGCGCGCCGCGCGCTTCGGCAAAGCTGGTCAGCAGCTGGGCGTCAACGGGCACGGAGTTGAAGGCCTCGAACTGCAATTCGTGCCGGGTGCGCGAGTAGGCGCCGCAGATCGCGAGCTGGTGTGGCAGCAGCACCTGCAGGCTGCCCTGGATCCAGACGAAGAACTGGTAGCGGCGGCGCACGTCCAGCCCTGCCTCGGCCGAACTCACGATGGCCTCGACGTGGTTGTCGTTGAGCACGAGCGACGTCGGGGCCGAATCGGGGGGGCTCTGGGTCATGGGTGGAGACAAAACTTTGCGTCCTGGTAAGGAACCCTTGGCGCGGTCGTGGATCAAAGCGCCGCGAAGCTCGCGAGTCTGGGCGCCGTGCGTGACTCGGCGTTGAAGGAACGGCGACGCCATGAGCCGTTCGGACTAGGGCGAGGTCGTGGCGCTTGCTGCAGCCTTGCTGGCTGCGGGCCGATAGGCCTCGTGACGGAACACGAGGTCGCAGGCCAGGACGGTGGCCTGGCTCTCGCGCTTGAGCAAGGCCCGCATGCTGCTGCTGCGCACGGCGCTCAGGCCGAGCGGCAAGGGCGAAGGCCCCTGGCCGCGGCGTGGCGGCGCGCTGCAGCCGCTTTCGCCCGGCGCGAGCCAGACCCAGTCGCCGCCCGGCAGTTCGCTCAAGGGATCGCCTTGCAGCTGGCGCAGATGCCGCACGACGCGGCCCGAGCGGCGGTCCTCCAGCAGCTCGTCGACGCTGCGCGGCAGCGCGCGGGCGCCGGCCGGGCCGGCATCGACATAGCTGGCGATGGCGCGCGCGATGTCGGCGCCACGAAAGGCCAGCTCGGCCTCCTGTTCACGCAGCGCTCGCTGGCGGGCCAGCTCGCCCAAGGCGGCCAGGCCGATGCCGCCGATCGTCATGGCGAACAGCAGCAGCAGATAGGTGAAACCTCGTTCACCAGTCTGCATAGAGAGTGCCGTCCGGTGCGCGCTCGGCGCTGCCGCTGCGCACGTCGAAGACCTGGCCGGTGACGTCGGCATCGGCCGGCGGCACCAGCACGACCCAGGCTTCGCGGCTGCCCGTCAGCGGATCCTCCGGCAGGGCGCGCAGGTAGCGCGTCTGCACCAGCTCGTCCAGGCTGTCGGGGTAGCGGCCGCGGTCGGCAGCGAAGTGGTCGATGGCATCGCGCATGACGCGCAGCGAGCTCTTGAGGCTGTTCGCCTTGGCCCGATCGACGCTGTGGAAGTAGCGCGGCGCGGCGATGCCGACGAGCAGGGCGACGATGGCCATCACGACGATCAATTCAATGAGCGTGAAACCGCGGTGCCGGTTCGTCATCACCAGTCCCGGTAGCGGGTGCCATCGATGGCGCGAGCCTCGGAGCGCGAGTGGACGTCGTAGACGTCGTTGCCCGGCCGCGGGTCGGTCGGAGGGCTGTCGTAGCTGCGCAGGCCCCAGCTCTGCTCGGCGGGCAGGCGCGCATCGGCGAGCGGGTCGCGTGGCAGGCGACGCAGGAAGTAGACGCGCTTGGTCGTGTCAGGCTGGCCGGCCAGCGGCACGCCGTCGACGAGCTGGCGAAGCTCGCGCGGGTAGCCGTTGTCGCCCGCGGGCACGGCGACGCGGCCTTCGCGCACGGCCTGGTGGTAGTCGTCCAGCGCTGCGCGCAAGGTGCGCAGCGCCTGGCGCAGCTCGTACTCCTTCTCGCGCTTGTGCGCCCACAGCAGCAGCGGCTGCGCGGCTGACGCGAGCACGCCGACGATGGCGACGACGGCCAGCATCTCGACGAGGGTGAAGCCTCGTTGCCTAGGGCTTCTCAACGACGACACGGGCCGGCCCCTCGCTGCGCAGCGGCAAGCTGCTGCCCTGCTCGTCCCGGCCGACGGCATCGGCCAGGCTGAACTCGGCCGTCTGCCCGCCCGCGGCCGCCAGTGCACGCAGCACGAACACGCCCTGGCCGCCATGCGGGCCGAGCTTGAAGCGAAGGCGCCCGTTCTGGCCCGCACCCGCCTGGGCTGGGGTGAACAGCGAGGGGTCGTAGGCCAGTTCGCCCTCCGCCGTGTAGGCCGTGGGGTTCAGCAGGGTTACCGACACCAGGTCGCCGACAACGACGTCGCTGGTTGCCGACAGGCGCAGCGCGTCGACCCGGGCCTGGGCTGCAGCGGTGGTGGTGGAGCCGCCCACTGTCGGCGCGGCGCCGGACATCGGCACGGCCGCCTGCGCCGTTGGCCGCAGCCGCGCGCCTTCCGCTCCGGGGTTGGCATCCACGCCCGACGCCAGGATGCTGCGGCTCGCGTCCGGCAGGCTGAGGTTGCGCAGCACATGCGGCGTGATGAGCAGCACGATCTCGGTCTTGCTGCGCGTGTCGGTGTGCACGCCGAAGAGCCGCCCGAGCAGCGGCATCTCGGACAGGTAGGGCACGCCGCTGATGCCCTTGCCGTCGTCCGCCTTGATGAGGCCGGCCAGCACCTGCGTCTCGCCGTCGCGCAGGCGCAGTGACGTGCTGGCATTGCGCGAGCCGATGCGATAGGCCGTCGCAGGCTGCGGTCCGCCCGAGCTCTCCTTGGTGCCCAGAGTGGAGACCTCCAGGTTGACCTTCATGACGACCTCGTTGTCGAGCTGCACGGTCGGCTCGACCTCGAGCTTGATGCCGACGTCCAGATAGGTCACCGCCGTCGACACGCCGACGTTGGCCGTCGATGTGCTCGTGAACACCGGCACCTTGTCGCCGATCTGCACCTTGGCCTTCTCGCGGTTGCGCGCGCGCAGCTTGGGGTTGGCCAGCGTGTTGGATGCGCCCGCGCTGCCCTTGAGTCGCGCCGTCAGGAGGGGGTTGGCCACCAGCGTCATGAAGCTGCCGCGGCTGCTCCAGGGCACGAGGCCGGGCGCGTTGGGCTGCGCGTACTGCACGTCGGTGGAGGGCTGCAGACCCAGCTCGGCGCTGCGGTCGGTGCTGATCTCCAGCACCTCCACGTCCAGCATCACCTCGGGCTCGGGCAGGTCCAGCCCGGCGATGAGCTGTTCCACCATCGCGATGACCTCGGGCGTGTCGCGCGCCACCAGCAGGTTCAGGCGCTCGTCGATGAAGACGTCGCGCGTCTTGGCCATCATGCGCACCAGCGCCTGGGCCTGCTTCACATCGGCGTTGTTCAGGTAGAAGCTGCGCGTGACCAGCTCCTGGTGCTCGCGCTGCTTGGCGGCCGTGGCCGGGTAGATCAGCACCGAGCGCTCGTTGAGCAGCTTGCGCTCCAGCTGCTGCGTGGCCAGGATGACGCGCATGGCCTCGTCCAGGCTCACGTCCTTCAGGAAGATGGTCACCTTGGCGTCGCCTCGCACCTCCTTGTCGAAGACGAAGTTGACGCCCGCGCCGCGGCCCATGGCCTCGAAGACGGTGCGCAGCGGTGCGTCGCGGAACTCCAGGCTGACGGGCTTTTGATAAGCGGCGGCCAGCGCCGACGGCAGCGGTGGCGGGCTGTATCGCTGGCGCAGCTGCTGCTGCAAGGCCAGGGCCTGCGGCTGGCCGGGGTCCTCGGCCAGCACCTGCTGCACGGTAGCGCGCGCCGTGTCGAGCTGGCCGGCCTGGAACTGCCCCTGGGCTTCGCGCAGCCTGGTCTCGTGGCCACGGGCGCGCGTCAGCGCCTGGTTCAGCGCCCGCGTGCGCGGCGCTTCGGCATCAATGGCCTGCATGCGTTGCAGCAGCGCCTGCAGCAGGTCGAGCTGGCCCAGGGCCTTGGCCGTCTCGGCCTGGCCGGCCAGCGTCAGCAGGCCGCGCTCGCGCTGGCGCGCCAGCTCCATGCGCAGCGCCGGGTCTTGAGGGTCGCGGCGGCTGGCGTCGTTCAGCAGGCGCAGTGCGGCCTCATGGTCGCCGCGTTGGGACAGGGAGTCGGCCTCGCGCAGCGCCGGGTTGGCGCAGCCGGCGAGCAACAGGGCCAGGCAGAGAACGGAAAGCAAGGGCTTCATGAGGACGAAAAGGCGATGAACTGGCTGGGCCCTTCGGGCAGGCGTTTGAGGCGCAGGCCGCCGGGCTCGATGGCCTCGATGCGCCACTGGCCGTCCACGAGGTCTCCGACGCCGAGCACCAGGCTGCGCTGCGCGCCGTTGAGCACGACGCGCGGGCGGCTGTCGGTCATGCGCCCGACGAGCTGGTAGGGGAAGGGCGGGGCAGCGTCTTCTGGCTCGGCTTGTGCCGCCGCTGTCATGGCGGGCGCAGCGGCGACGGCGGTCGCGGGCGTGGCAGCCTCGCCCCAGGCGCGGCGCGCCTCGGCGTCGGCTCCGGGCCAGGCGCCGCGGGCGCCGGATGCGGGGCCGGGCCAGTCCTGCGGCAAGGCGGCCCTTGGTGCAGAGACGCTGCGGCGCGGCGCGGGCGTGGTGACCTCGGGCTCGTCGTTGCCGGCGACCCACGCCGTCGCCGCGAGGCTGATGACCAGCGCGCCGAACAGTGCGATCTGACGCGGTGCGGGGCGTTTCATTTGGAGGCCTGCATGTGCAGCACCCAGGCCAACTCAGCCTTGATGTCTCCGGTCGAATCGCGGCGCAGCCGCAGCGCCTCCAGCGCGAGCGCCGGGTCGCGCCGCAGCGCTTCGGCAATGAAGGCGCGCAGCGCGCTGTAGCGGCCGGTCAGATTCATCGTGATGCGGTACTGGGCCAGGCCCTGCTCGCGGTCTGCCTGGTAGCGGAACTCGCTGCGCGGCCAGGGCAGGCCTTGTTCGACGGTCAGCGCGAGCAGGGCTGCGGTGCGCGCCTGGCGCTGGCTGTCGGGTGGCAGGCTGCGGGCAAAGGCGCTCGCATCGGCCGGTGGCGGCGCTGGCGTGCGCTGCAGGGCCGTGCGCCGCGCGGCGAGGGCCTGGCGCTGCGCGTCCAGACGCGCCTGCTCGCGGGGCAGCCACAGCGCGCCCGCGATGGCCAACAGCGTCAGCAGCGCCGCCGCTGCGGCCGGCCAGGCTTGCAGCCAGCGCTTCACCGCGGGCCTCCGGCTGCGCGGCGCACGAGTTCAAAGCGCAGCAGCGCGCTGTCGCCGGGCATGTCGGGGCGTTGCAGTCGGGTCAGCACGACTTCTTCCCCGGGGGCCGCCTGCAACGCGAGGCGGTCGACGAGTTGGGTCACGGTATCCGCTGCAGCGGCCTGGCCTTCCAGGCGCAGCGTCTTGCCGTCCAGGTCGAGGGCGGCGAGCTGCAGGCCGGGAGGCAGTGCGCGTTCCAGCTCGGTCCAGCGGGCAGCCCAGTCGGTGTCGAGCTGCCTCGCCGCGGCCCAGGTGCGGCTGCGCGCGGCGGGGTTGGGCGTCGGCGCACGCACGGGCGCGGGGCGGGGCCAGGCGGTCGAGCATGGTGGCCTGCTCGGCCAGGCGCCGGGCTTCGTCGCGCTGGCCTTGGGCCTGCACGGCGACGAGGGCGCAAGCGGCCGCGGCGGCGCCAGCCCAGGCCCAGATCAGCGGCCGCATGCGCGAAGGTTGGGCGATGAAGTCGGGGCCCGTTGTTCCGCCAGGCCCGCTGAGCAGATCCTTCGCATGCATGACACGCGCGGCCCCCATGCCCTGCAGCAGCTCGTCGTCGACATGGCGCTGCTGCAGTTCCAAGAGATGGCCGTCATGGCGGCGCAACCAGGTCAGCATGCCGTCGTCGATGACGGCCGTGTCGCCGTCCCGCGCCGGTGCAAGCGTCCAGCTCGGCCGCAGCGACACGAGGCGCACCCGGTGGGCGGCCGCCGTGGCCTGCAGCTCGACCGGGTCGCCTTCGGCCAGCGCGCAGGCGCCCCGCGGCCAGGCCGCCAGCGGCCAGTGCTGGGCCACTCCGCCGAAGTAGTGCGTGAACTGCAGCCGCGCGTAGCCAAGCAGCGCGGCGTCGTCGGCCAGCGGCAGGTCCTCGGGCACCAGCAGGCTGTGCATGCGATCGGGCCCGGCCAGCAGCGCCACGCTCGCCCCGGCGTTCATGGCACACCAGGCCGCGAAGTCGGGCCAAGCCTGGCCTTGCGCGTCGCGCAGACCGTCGGCCGTCAGCAGCAGGCGTTCAGTCCGCGAGCGTGACACGTTCGAGTTCCTCGAGGGTCGAATCACCGCGCAGCACCAAGGCGACCGCCGCGTCGCGCAGCGAGCGCATGCCGCGGCCGCGCGCCATCTCCTTGATGCGCCCCAGCGGCGCCCGGCTGGCGATCAGGTCGCGCAGTTCGTCGTCCAGCCACAGCAGCTCGCTCACCGCGCGACGGCCCTTGTAGCCCGTGCCGCGGCAGTGGCTGCAGCCGCGCCCGTGAAGCAGCTGCGCGCCTTCCGGCAGGCCGTGGCTGCGCAGCTGCTCGGGCGTCGTCGCCAACGGCTGGCGGCAGTGACTGCAGTTGATGCGCATCAGCCGCTGCGCCAGCACCCCGTTCAGCGCGGAGACGACGTTGTAGAGGTCCAGCCCCATGTGCATGAAGCGGCCGACCACGTCGAAGGCGTTGTTGGCATGCACGGTGCTGAACACCAGGTGGCCCGTCAGCGCCGCCTGTACGGCGATCTGCGCGGTTTCGGGGTCGCGGATCTCGCCGACCATGACGCGATCCGGGTCGTGGCGCAGCACCGAGCGCAGGCCGCGCGCAAACGTCAGCCCCTTCTTCTCGTTGACTGGAATCTGCACGACGCCGGGCAGCTGGTACTCCACGGGGTCTTCGATGGTGATGATCTTGTCGCGGCCGGTATTGACCTCGCTGATCGCGGCGTAGAGCGTCGTCGTCTTGCCCGAGCCGGTGGGGCCGGTCACGAGCAGCATGCCGTGCGGCTGGCGGGCCAGCGCGCGGATCTGCGCACGCGCCTCGGGCTCGAAGCCCAGCGCATCCAGCGTCAGGGCGCCTTGCGCCTCGATCTGCGCGCGGTCCAGCACGCGCACCACGGCGTCCTCGCCGAACACGCTGGGCATGATGGACAGCCGAAAATCCACCTCGCGTCCCTGCACGCGCAGCTTGAAGCGGCCGTCCTGCGGCAGGCGGCGCTCGCCGATGTCGAGCTCGGCCATGACTTTCAGGCGCGACACCAGCTGCTCGGCCGCCTGCACGCCGTCGATCTGCTTCACGTCGAGCATGACGCCGTCGATGCGGCTGCGGATCTTCATGCCGCGCAACTGGCACTCGAAGTGGATGTCGCTGGCACCGTCCTGCAGCGCGTCGTACAGCGTCGCGTCCAGCAGGCGCACGACGGGGCTGGCCTGCTCGGCCAGGTTCAGCGCCGACAGCTCCTGCGCCGCCTCGGCGTGGGTGCCGTCGCTGAAGCTTTCGGCCATCGAGCCCAGTGCCCGGTAATCGGCCTCGCCGGCTTCCAGCAGCGCATCCACCTCGGCGGCCTCACAGGGCCACCAAAGCACCGGCTTCTTCAGCCGCGACTCGATGCGCAGGCGCAGCAGCGGCTCCAGCGGACGGTCGGCCAGCAGCACCAGGCGCCCGCGGGCGGAAGTGGCCATGACGGCGCGCCAGCGTTGCGCGTCGGCGTGCGGCCAGGGGGTGAAGGTCAGCGTCCAGGGCGCATCGGATGCGGGCAGGCGCTCCAGCACGTCGGGCGAAATATCGACGTGGGCGTTCATTGCACCTGGTCCACCAGTTGGAAGATCGGCAGGTACATCAGCACGACGACCGTGCCGATCACCAGGCCCATGATCAGCATCAGCGCCGGATTCACCAGCCGCGTCCACCAGCTCGGACAGCCTTGAGAGCTCCTCGTCGTAGAAGCCCGCCGCCTGCGCCAGCATCGCGCCCAGCTCGCCGCTGTGCTCGCCCACTCGCAGCATGCGCAGCGATACCGGCGTCGTCAGGCCCTCGCGTTGCAGCGAGCCTGAAAGCCGCTCGCCCAGTCGCACGGCCTCCGTCGCGCGGTCCAGCGCGGCGCGCAGGTGGGCAGCGGCCACGCCACGCGCGTTGACGAGGGCCGGCACGATGGGCACGCCGGCCAGCAGCAGCATCGCCAGGCACCGGTAGAGCTGAGCCAGCGCCATCAGGTGCAGCTTTGGGCCGATGACGGGCAGCTTCCACAGCCTCGCCAGCAGGGCCTCGCGAAGACCGCGCCGCCAGGCCCAGACGGGCAGGGCGACGAGGCCGGTCGCGATCAGCAGCAGCGCCAGCGGATGCGCGCCGCTGAAGGCGCCCACCGCGATCAGCGCGCGCGACGCGAACGGCAGGTCGCCACCCACGCCTTCGAGCAGCCCCGCAAAGCGCGGCACGACGAAGACCAGCAGGAAGAGCACGACCGCCGTACCCGCCGTGATGAGCATGGCCGGGTAGATGGCCGCCGCGACGAGCTTGGCCCGCAACTGCTCCACCCAGGCGAGGTAGCTGGCCTGCTCGGCGAGAGCCTGTTCGACCTGGCCGCTGCGCTCGCTGGCTTCGACGACGGCGACGAACAGGGCGTCGAAGGCCTGCGGCTGCGAGGCGAGTGCCGTGGAGAAGGACTCACCGAGCTGGATGCGCTCGACGACGCCGGCCAGCGCCGCGCTGACGGCGGGCGGGTTGTCCTGCGACTGCAGCGTCTGCAGGGCCTCCAGCAGCGGGATGCCGGCGCGCAGCAGCACAGAGAGTTGCTGGGCGAACTGCCGGCGCGGGAAGCGGCCGCTGCGTGCCTTCAGCGGTGCGGCCTTGACCGGGTCGACCGCGAGCAGCGCAGCGGGCGACAGGCCGAGCGCCGCGGCCACGCC
>CAUJSJ030000075.1:0-34568 GCA_963422775.4 uncultured Roseateles sp. | reverse complement strand
GCCTGCGCGTCAGCGCGCCGCGCTGGGTGCCGGTGACGGAAATCGAGCGCGCGCTGCACCACAAGGGCGAGTGGATCCTGCGCAAGCTCGTCGAGCAGCGCGAGCGCCAGCAGCGCGTGCAGGCCTCCCGCATCGAATGGCTGGATGGCGGCACCTTGCCGTATCTGGGTGCGCCGCTGACGCTGGCGCTGGCGCCCGCCGAGCGCGAGGTGGTGTGGGACGACACTCAGCGCCAGCTGCGTCTGCCGCTGCCCGTCGGCGCATCAGCCGAGCAGATCCGCGACCTGACCCAGTCCTGGCTGCAGGCCCGCGCCCGCGAGGACTTCCTGCCGCGTTGCAGGCGGTTCGCCGAAGCGCTGGGCGTGACGATGAAGGCGCTGCGGCTGTCGTCGGCCCAGACCCGCTGGGGCAGCGCCAGCGCCGACGGTTCGATTCGCCTGAACTGGCGCCTCATCCACTTCGCGCCGGCCATCATCGACTACGTCGTCGCCCACGAACTGGCCCACCTGCGCGAGATGAACCACAGCCCGGCCTTCTGGGACACGGTGCGCTCGGTGCTGCCCGACTTCGAGCGCTCCCGCGAGGCGCTGCGCGAGGAATCCATCGTCGTGCAGTGATCCGACCCCGCTGACCGGTGCCACCGGTGCTGCAATGGATTGCTTGTGAATATTCCCGCGCCGCCGACACCCGGGTGCCTTCACGTTCAGCAACACTCCGTTCGACGCTGTCACCACAGGTACCCCAGGGTCGGCCCCGCCGACGGGAGTGAAGGTACCGGGCAAAACAAGACCGCCGCCGACGATCACAGATCGTCGGCGGCGTTTCTCTTTGTGCGCCTCAAGGCCTGCAGGGAGCTGGGTACGCGCCGCGCCGTTCAGCCAGGCAGGAAGCGGAAGACGCCGTCTGCACCGAGCTCACGTTTGAGATCACCCTGCAACCACAGTGCGTTCAGGTGGGCGATGGCCTCGCCCATCGCGAAGGTGGTCTGGTGCAGGTCGAGCTTGCGCTTGAACAGCACGGACAGCAGGCCGGCCGCGTGCGTCGGCTCGGCGGCACAGGCGGCCACGACCTCGGCCAGGCGCTCGTCATGGTGCTCGCGCAGTTGGTCGATGCGCTGATGCAGCCCGTTGAAAGGCTTGCCGTGCGACGGCAGCACCAGCGTGTCCGCCGACAGCACCAGATAGCGCGCGAGTGAGTTCAGATAGAGCGTCAGCGGGTCGGCCTCTGGCTCGACGTCGACGACCGACACGTTCGTCGAGATGCGCGGCAGCACCATGTCGCCGCTGATCAGCAGCCGGTCTTCTTCGCAGAACAGGCTGATGTGCTCGGGCGCATGGCCGTAGCCGGCGATGCAATGCCAGACACGCCCGCCGATCTCCACCTCGCTGCCATCCATCAGCCGCCGGTAGCAGGCCGGCACGGCGGGCACCATCTTGGGGTAGTAGTCGGCGCGGGCGCGGATCTTCTCGAGCGCCTCGGGGTCGGTCAGCCCATGGCTGCCGAAGAAGGCCGCGGCCGACGCACCGCCCATGCCCACCGTCGAGCCGCTGGCCAGCCGCGCGAGGTTGTAGTCCGTCGCGCTCATCCAGAGGCGGCAGCCCCATTTTTCGGTCAGCCAGTGGGCCAGCCCCAGGTGATCGGGGTGGAAGTGGGTCGCGATGACGCGCAGCACCGGCAGCCCGTCCAGGCGTTCGGCGAAGACCTTCTCCCAGTTCGCCTTCGTCTCATCGCTGGCAATGCCGCAGTCGACGATGGTCCAGCCCTCGCAGCCGTCGATACGGTCTCGCAGCAGCCACAGGTTGATGTGGTCCAGCGCGAAGGGCAGGCCCATGCGCACCCAGCGCACGCCGGGTGCCAGGTCCAGCGCCTCGCCGGGGCCGGGCAGGGTTTCGCCCAAGGGATAGTGGAGTTCGGATTCGCGTGCGTTGGCCATGGCGGGGCTCGTCTGGTTTTAGACTGACGTTTACGTCAATTGAGTGTAGCCATGCCCCCTCGCCGCCCTGTCGCCGCCGCGACCGAAGTTCTGCAGCAGACCTTCACGATCACCGAGCTGGCCGCCGAGTTCGACATCACGCCGCGCGCGATCCGCTTCTACGAGGACATGGGCCTGTTGGAGCCCGGCCGCAAGGGCCGCAACCGCGTCTACACGCCGCGCGACCGCACACGGCTCAAGCTGACGCTGCGCGGCAAGCGCCTGGGCCTGGCGCTGCAGGAGATCAAGCAGCTCGTCGACATGTACGACAGCCAGGCCAGTGCGGCGCCCCAGTTGCGTGCCTTCCTCACCATCCTGGCGCAGCACCGGACCCAGCTCGAACAGCAGCGCCACGACATCGAGGTCACGCTGGCCGAGATCCAGCAGCACGAGAAGCGCTGCCGCGCGCTGCTAGGCGCCTGATCGATGGGACGAACGTCCCGGCCGGTCAAGCGTGACGCTTTGCCGGGAGCCTCTCAATTTCTGTCTCAAACGGGACAAACCCCGCTGACGCCATCCTCAAGCCTGACTAGAGTCCGCCCCTCGACCGCAGTGCCCCGCCCGGGTCGAATCGTCTTTGTGGAGCTGTCATGACACTCGGACCGCGCCCCTGCCTGGCGCTCGCCCTGCCCGCCATTGCGGGTGCCCTGCTGATGCTGGCCCAACCCGCCGGCGCGCAACAAGAAGCCCCCAAGGCCGACAGCCTGGAGCGTGCGCAGAAGGCCGCCGACGCGGTCTTCCACTGGATCAAGCTGAACGCCGACAAGGGCGCCAACCGGCAGCAGCCTGCTGCAGCACCGGCGCCCGCACCCGCTCCCAAGAAGCCGGCGCCCGTGGCCGCAGCGCCCAGGCCGGCACCGTCACCCGCACCCAGCGCGGCACCCGCACCGGCAGCGACTGCTGCTGTCGCCGCACCCGCCCCCATCACCGCGGCTGCACAGCCGGAACCCGAACCGGAGCGCACCCCGATCGTGCTCGCCTCCGCGGCGCCAACGCCCGCACCCGCGGCACCGATGGCTGCTGCCGCCCACGCCGCGGAACCACCGCCCAAGGCCGCTGCCCAGGAAGAGGTCGAGGAGCCGCTGAGGCTGCTGTCCAAGGTCGACCCCACGATCCCGCGCCAACTCCCGCAGGCCGCCGCGCGCAACGGTTTCGCCCAGGTGCAGTTCACCGTGGCACCCGACGGCTCGGTCCAGCAGGCCTCGGTCATCAAGGCCAGCCACTCGCGCCTGGGCAATGCCGCCGTCGACGCCGTGCGCCAGTGGCGCTTCGCGCCCATCCGCAAGGCCCGCGAGGCGGCCGTCGAAGTTGCCTTCAACAGCGAGAGCGACTGAGGCTTGCCAACAGGGCGGCACTGGGCCGCAATGGGTGGGCCCTGTTCCGGTTTCGGATCGCCCCGGATTGACGCCGCCGCCGCGCCCGGGGATGCTCCCCTGAGTCGCCAGAAGTCCTGCGGCATCCTCCAGGGAGTTTCCATGTCCATCCGTCTGCTCGCCCGCACGCTCGCGGGCTTTGGCCTTTGCGCGGCCGCCTTGGCCGCCTCGGCCGGCCCCTACTCCAGCCTCGTCGTCTTCGGCGACAGCCTGTCCGACAGTGGCAACAACGCGCTGCTGCTGGCCCCGGCGTTCGGCGGCTCGCTGCCACCCGTCGTGGTTGCCAACGACGGCACCTACAGCCAAATCCCGTCCGCGGCGGGCACCTATTCCAACGGCATGGTCTGGACGCAATACTTGGCGCAGTCGATGGGTGTCGCGCTCGCGCCGTCCCTGGCCGGTGGCACCAACTTCGCCTTCGGCGGTGCGCAGACCGGCGTGGACGGCAGCGACATTCCCGCCATCCCCGGCTTCCCGTTCAGCATGCGCACCCAGCTGAACGGCTATCTCGGCGCCACCGGCAATCTCGCCGATCCGAATGCGCTCTACGTCGTGGCTGGTGGTGGCAACAACATCCGGGCGGCGCTGGAAGCTATTTCGGCCGGCGCCGATGCCAACGCGACCGCGGCGGCCACGGTGACCGGCTACGCCACCGACATGGCCGGCCTCGTGGCCAGCCTGAAGACCGCCGGCGCCCAGCATGTGCTGGTGTTGAACACCCCCAACTTCGGCCTGACGCCACTGGCCAACGCCATGGGCGTCAGCGGCCTGGCCACGGGGCTGAGCTTCGCGATGGACTCGGCGCTGGCGGGCGCCCTGGCCGCCTTTCCCAGTGGCAGCGGCGTGCAGACCTTCGACATGTTCAGCTTCATGACCGGCGTCGTTGGCGCCGGTGCGGCCTCGGGCTTCAGCAACTGGACGAATGCCTGCGCGGCCGCGGTGAACGCCTGCGACGTCAACACGTCGCTGTTCTGGGACGGCATCCACCCGACGACGCTGGCCCACCAGCAACTCGCCGCGGCGGTGTTCGCCGCTGCCGTGCCGGTGCCCGAGCCCGACGTGGCTGCCCTGCTCGCGCTCGGCCTCGCCGTCATCGCCGTTTCAAGCCGGCGGCGCCGGGCAGCTCTCCAGCAGGGCTGACATCGCCTCCAGAAACACCCGGGTGCGCAGCGGCATGAGCCGCCGCTCCGGGAACACCGCCCAGGCCGTCGAGCCGGGCAGATGCCAGTCCGGCAGCAGGCGCTGCAGCCTGCCCAGAGCCAGCGCATCCCTGACGATGAGGCGGTCGATGCCGGCGATGCCGACGCCGCTCTCCGCCAACTGGGCCAGCAGGCTGGGCGCATTGGCCAGGGTCCGCTGCGCCGGCCGCGCAAAAAAGGGCTCGGCACCCTCGCGCTGCAGCCGCCAGGGCACGGGCTCGCCGGTGCGGGTCAGCAGCATCAAGCCGTGCATGCTGTCCAGCGCCTGCGGCAGCAGCGGCTCGCCGGCGCGCGCCAGATAGGCCGGCGACGCATACAGGCCCCAGTAGGTCGTCGCCAGCTTGCGGGCGGCCAGCTGGCTGTCCTCGTCCAGCTGGCCCATGCGGATGACGAGGTCGAAGCCCTCGCCGATCAGGTCCACGCGCCGCGGCGTCAGGTCCAGCTCCAGCTGCACCTCGGGATAGGCCAGCGCGAACTCGGCCAGCATGCCGGCCGCCACCTGCTGCGCAAAGTCCGCCGGCATGCTGACGCGCAGCCGGCCGCTGGGCTTGCGCTGGCGGTGCAGGGCCAGGGCCAGCGCGCCGTCCACCTCCGACGCGACGGCCCGCGCATGCTCCAGCACGCCGGCGCCAAAGTCGGTCAGCGACAGCTTGCGCGTGCTGCGCAGCAGCAGCTTCTCGCCCAGCCTCCCCTCCAGCGCCGCGATGCGCCGCGACACCGTGCTCTTGGGCCAGTGCACGCGCTCGGCTGCGCGGCTGAAGCTGCCGGCCTCCATGACGCGGGCAAACAGCAGCAGGTCGTCGGCGTCTGATTCCATCCTCACACCCTCCATTGATCCATCAACGGAACAATCTTATGCAAATCGACGGCTTCCGGTGCTGATTGGGCAACCCTAGAGTTCATCCATCGCAACCCCACCCCTTCGGAGTCCCAGATGAACATCCTGCAAATCAACGCCAGCGCCCGCCGTGCCACCGACGACCAAGGCTCGGTCTCGACCCGCCTGGCCAACGAACTGACCGCCGGCCTGCGTGCTGGCAACGCCGCCACCACCGTCACCGTGCGCGACCTGACGCTGACAACCCAACCCGTGCTCGACGAGGCCGCGCTCGGCGCGTTGTTCACGCCGGCCGACCAGCGCAGCCCCGAGCAGGCCGCCCGCGTCGCGCTGGACGACGCGCTGATTGCCGAACTGCAAGCCGCCGACACCGTCGTCATCGGTGTGCCGATGTACAACTTCAACGTCACCGCGCAATTCAAGAACTGGATCGACGCGGTGGCCCGCGCCGGCGTCACCTTCAAGTACAGCGAGAAGGGCCCGATCGGCCTGCTGACCGGCAAGAAGGTGTTCGTCGTCACCAGCCGCGGCGGCATCCACCGCGACCAGCCCAGCGATCAGATGACGCCCTATCTGCGCACCGTGCTGGCCTTCCTGGGCATGACCGACGTCGAGTTCGTCTACGCCGAGGGCATGGCCTTTGCCGCAGAACAAGGCCTGGCCGACGCTCGTTCGCAAATCACTCAACTCCTCGCAGCCTGAAAGAATGCCATGAGCACCGTCGCCACTCCCCTGTTGAACCGACCGCGTGAGGTCGAGCGCCTTGTCGCCGGTCAGCCGACCAGCGACGGTGCCGGCGTCAAGCTCAACCGCGTGCTGACGCAGAACCTGCAGCGCCGCCTGGACCCCTTTCTGATGCTGGACGCCTTCGGCACGGACAACCCCGACGACTACATCGCCGGCTTCCCCGACCACCCGCACCGCGGCTTCGAGACCATCACCTACATGCTGAACGGCCGCATGCGCCACCGCGACTCGGCCGGCAATGAGGGGCTGATCAGCGACGGCGGCGTGCAGTGGATGACCGCCGGCCGCGGCGTCATCCACAGCGAGACGCCGGAGCAGAACGCGGGCCGCATGGCGGGCTTTCAGCTCTGGCTCAACCTGCCCGCCAAGGACAAGATGCGCGCGCCCTGGTACCGCGACGTGGCCAGCCACGAGGTGCCGGAGTTCGAGCGCGACGAAGTCAAGGCGCGCGTCATCGCCGGCGCCAGCCATGGCGTGACCGGCGCCGTGCAGCGCGAGAACACCGAGCCGCTGTACCTTGACCTGCACTTCGCGCCCGGCGCCCGCTTCGAGCAGCTGCTGCCGCCCGAGTTCAATGCCTTCGTCTACGTCTACGAAGGCGCGCTGAAGTTCGAGAGTGGCTGCCTGCAACCGGCGGGCCGCATGGCCATCCTGGCCAACACGCCGGGCAGCGACGGCGTGCGCCTGCAGGCCAGCGAGCAGCCGACCCGCGCGCTGCTGATCGCCGGCAAGCCGCTGGGCGAACCCATCGCGCAGCACGGCCCCTTCGTCATGAACACCGAGGCCGAGCTGGTGCAGGCGGTGCGCGACTTCCAGGCCGGGCGCCTGGCCTGATCTCGCGCAGGCTCAGGCCCCGGCCTGTGCGGTGTCCAGCAGCGCCAAGGCCCGCGCCCAGCTCAACGGCAGCTCGTCACGCCGCAGTTCCAGCCGCTTCACGCGCAGCTCGCTGAACAAGCGCCGGCCGGCGGCCATCGCCTCCACATGCGCCGGAAGCGCCGCAAAGAGGTCGCGCGCTTCGGGGCTGCGCCAGGCGGTCAGCGTCCACGCCTGGCTGCCGAGCAACTCACGGCGGATGGAATGGCTGACCAGGCCCGGCGGCCCCTGCTCCAGCAGCGCCGCCACGCGCCGGGTCAGCTCGCCGAACTCGGCGCGGTGCTCCGGCCGGACCCGGGCCTGCGTGATCGACACATAGACCCGCATGTCGGGCGAGTCGCCGGGTTCGGTCGGTGCCAGGCGCTGCGGTGTCGAGATGGCACAACCGGTCAAAAAGGCGGCGGCAAGCCCGGCAACACGTCGGCGTTGAGTCACCAAGGGAGGGGTCATAGAACGCTCCTGAAGGGCCAAAGTTGACAGCGTCAACCGGCGAACCTAGAGTCTGCCGCACGATGGTTGACGCCGTCAACCACGACTCGATACGGAGCTCGCGATGCCCTTCTGCCCCACTCCCACCATGACCACGCCTTCGGCGGCCACCACGCCTCTGTTCAAACGGCCCGGCTGCGCTGCGGGCATGCTGTTGGCGCTGGCCTCCCTGTTCACTGTCCCGGCCACAAGGGCTGCCGAGCTGGTGGTCCGCATCGGCGGCTTGGCCGCGGCCGACGGCCAGGTCGGCTGCGCGCTGTTCGCCACGTCCGAGGGCTTCCCGACCGACAGCGGCCGCGCACAGCAGCTGTGGCAACCCGCCCGCGCGGGCGGCGTCAGCTGCCGCTTCGACGGCCTGGCCGCCGGGCGCTATGCGGTGGCCGTGTCGCATGACCTGAACGGCAACCGCCGGGTCGACACCAACTTCCTCGGCATTCCGACCGAGGGCTGGGGCGTGTCCAACAACGTCCGGCCGGCCCTGCGCGCGCCGCGCTTCGAAGAGGCTGCCTTCGCATTGGCCGCCGACCAGGCGCTGATGCTCGACATCCAGGTGGCCCGATGAAGCCGCAGGACTTCGCCACCCGCTATGGCCCCTGGGCGCTGGTGACCGGCGCCTCCGACGGCATCGGCGCAGCCTTCGCCCGCGAGTTGGCGGCTCAGGGCCTCAACCTCGTGATGTGCGCGCGCCGCGGCGATCGCCTCGACGCATTGGCCGGCGAACTGCGCGAGCGCCACGGCGTGGCCTGCCGCAGCGCCGCGCTGGACTTGAGCGAGCCCGCCCAGCAAGGCCTGTTGCAAGAGGCCTGCGCCGGCCTGGACATCGGCCTGCTCGTCGCGGCGGCCGGTTTCGGCAGCACGGCACCGCTGCTGGTCAGCGACCCCAGGGACGAGGCCGCCATGCTCGCCGTCAACTGCGGCGCCGTGCTGGCCCAGTGCGGCTGGCTGGCGCCCCGGCTGGCCGCGCGGGGCCGCGGCGGCCTGGTGCTGCTGAGCTCCATCGTCGCCTTCCAGGGCTGCCCCGGCTCGGCCCACTACGCCGCCACCAAGGCCTGGGTACAGACGCTGGCCGAGGGCCTGCGGGCCGAGCTGGCACCCGCCGGCGTCGACGTGCTGGCCGTCGCACCCGGGCCGGTGGCCAGCGGCTTTGGCGCACGCGCCGGCATGCGGCTGGACGGCGCCACGCCGGCTTCGGTCGTCGCCGCGGCGGCACTGCGGTCGCTACCCCAAGGCGGCACCTCGCGGCCAGGCATCATGGCCAAGCTGCTGGGCTGGAGCCTGGCCACGGCGCCCCGGCCGCTGCGCGTGCGCCTGATGGGCCGCATCATGGCGGGGCTGACAATGACAGCGTGAACGACGCTGCCGACACCGCCCCCATCGAGCTGAAGGAAGCCTGCATCCGCGCCGCGCGCGAGGTCATCGCCGAGCAGGGCATCGAGTCACTGAGCCTGCGTGACGTCGCCCGCCGCCTCGGCGTGTCCCACCAGGCGCCCTACAAGCACTACGCCAGCCGCGATCACTTGCTGGCCGAAGTGATGCGGCGCTGCTTTGCCAGCTTCGCGGACTTCCTGGACGCGCGCCCGCTGACCGGCGCGGCCGAGGCCGACCTGGGCTCGCTCGGCCGCGCCTATCTGCAGCATGCGCGCGAGCATCCGCTGGAGTACCGGCTGATGTTCGGCACGCCCTGGCCCGAGGCCGCCGAGCATGAGGACTTGGTGCAGGCGGCCCTGCATGCCTTCAACCGCCTGCGCGAGGCGCTGACATGGCTGCGCGGCCCCGAGGCCGATGCAGTCCAGGTCGATCGGGACGCCCTCTTCATCTGGGCCAGCCTGCACGGTCTGGCGTCGGCGATGCACAGCTCGCTGATGAACAAGCTGCAGCTCGCGCCCGGTGTGGAGTCAGGTGCCGAGGCGCATCTGATGAAGCGCATGTCCGACGCGCTGCAGGCGCCGCCGTGATGGACCCACGCCGCCACAGCCCCGCCGCCGAGCGCAACGGCCCGCCCATCCTGGCGGCCCTGCAACGCCTGCTGCCTGCCAACGGCCTGCTGCTGGAGATCGCCAGCGGCACGGGCCAGCACGCCGCCTACTGCAGCGAAGGCCTGCCCGGCTGGCAATGGCAGCCGAGTGACTTCGATGCAGCCTCGCTACAGTCGATTGCCGCCTGGTGCGAAGGCCTGGCCCGCGTGCGGCCACCGATCACGCTGGATGTGCTCGACGCCGACTGGCCCGGCGTGCCGGCTCGGGTGGACGCGATCTACTGCGCCAACATGATCCACATCGCGCCGTGGGCCTGCACGACCGGGCTGATGCAGGGCGCCGCGCGGCATCTCGTGCCCGCGGGCCTGCTGATCACCTACGGCCCCTACATCGTCGACGGCGAACCGACTGCGCCCAGCAATCTCACCTTCGATGCCGACCTGCGCGCGCGCAACCCCGCCTGGGGCCTGCGCCGCCTGTCCGACGTGTCGATGCAGGCCGCCGCCGCAGGTCTTTGCCTACGCGAAACCCTCGCCATGCCGGCCAACAACAGGCTGCTGGTTTGGGCACGCGCCGCCTGAAGGCCGCGCCCGCACTGACATGCTCCTCGGACTCCTCGTGCTCGCTGGCCTCTGGGCCGGCCTGCAAAACTCGCTCGCCGGCGGCGGCTCCTTCGTCACGCTGCCGGCGCTGATCCTGTCGGGCATGTCGCCGCTGGCGGCCAACATCACGTCCACGGTGGCGCTGTTCCCGGGCCAGCTCAGCTCGGGCTGGGCGGGCCGGCGCCTGGTGGTCGGCACGGCGACGCTGTCCTTTCGCGCCCTGCTCATCATCAGCCTGCTCGGCGGCGCCGTTGGCGCCTGGCTGCTGCTCAACACGCCGTCATCGATGTTCGCGCGCCTGGTGCCCTGGCTGGTGCTGTTCGCCACCAGCGTGTTTGCCTGGGGCAGCTTTTTGCGCAAGGCGCCGGCCGCGGACCATCACCTGAGTGCGCGTGCCACCGCGGTTATGCAATTCGTCATCGCCATCTACGGCGGCTACTTCGGCGGCGGCATCGGCTTCCTGATGCTGGCTGCGCTGACGGTGGCGGGCATGCCCACGCGCAACGCGGGCGCAACCAAGAACGTGCTGGCCGGCGTCATGAACGCGTCGGCGGTGGCCTTGTTCGTGCTGTCGCCCGAGGTGCACTGGCTGCAGGCCGTGGTGCTCGGCGGCAGCGCCGTCGTGGGCGGCCTGGCCGGCACCTGGGCGCTGCATCACGTCAACGAGAAGGCATTGCGCATCGCCATCGTCTTGCTGGGCGTGGTGCTGACGATCGGCCTCTTCCTGCGGCCGATCTGACTGCGCCGCGCCAGTGACGCTGGTATCAACCGTTGCTGCAGTGGCAGGCCGCTTGAGCCGATCGACAAGCGCAGCCCGGTGCGCAGGCGCAGGCCGTCGACGACGGCTGCTGCAGCTTCGGCGAGGCCTGGCAGCCACAGGTGCAGGTGGCGCCCGAGCAGTCGACACAGCGGCAGGCGATGGTGGTGGGGTTTTGCATGAATGACTCCGTTGAGTGAACAAGACGCGGACTGGCTTGTCCGTGGAAAGAATTCCGTTCATCAAGGGCGCCGCAGGCTTGAACAAAG
Organism: uncultured Roseateles sp.; assembly: GCA_963422775.4. Classification (GTDB taxonomy): domain Bacteria; phylum Pseudomonadota; class Gammaproteobacteria; order Burkholderiales; family Burkholderiaceae_C; genus Pelomonas. The sequence continues at coordinate 23,473 of CAUJSJ030000075.1, read as the reverse complement.
CGGCTGAATTGCGAGGACGCCGCCGCGGCTCCCCGGTCGGCCAACCAATTCCCCTCTCTTCGCTGCGCAGACGCGCCTGTCGTTGCGGGGCCTGGCCTCAGGGCGATGCGAGTGCCTGTTCGTAGACTTGCAGATCGTCTGCCGAGAAGCAGCAAAAGATGACCTCCTGGAGGCTGCCGTGCGATGCGGCTTCCGCGCGCACCGTCTCGATGGCCACTCGCGCCGCCTACTCGATCGGGTAACCGAAGATGCCTGTGCTGATGCTGGGGAAGGCGATCGTCGCTGCCTGCTGGGACGCGGCCAGCTTCAGACTGTTCCGGTAGCAGGTGGCCAGCAGTTCGGCCTCACCATGTACGCCTCCGCGCCACACCGGTCCCACGGTATGGACGATGTGCTGGGCCGGCAGGCGATAGCCCCGCGTCAGCTTGGCTTCGCCGGTCTGGCAACCGCCCAGCAAACGGCATTCATGCACCAGGTCCGGCCCTGCAGCACGATGGATCGCACCGTCCACGCCTCCACCACCCAACAGCGATGAGTTGGCCGCATTGACGATGACGTCAACGGCCAGCTTCGTGATGTCAGCGCGCTCAGCCTTGAGGATGGCTGCCGAGGGCTACTCCTTGCGCCCCGCACCAAGATAGGTTTCGATGACCCGCGGGTCGGCCGCCAGCTGCTCCGCCGGCCCGCTCAACCCGAACTCCCCCGTCTCCAGCACATGCCCGTGATCCGCCACTCGCAGTGCGGCGCGGGCGTTCTGCTCGACCAGCAGGATGCTGACGCCACTCGCGCGCAGGTCTTCGACGATGGTGAAAATCTCTCGCACGATCAGCGGCGCCAAACCCAGGCTGGGTTCGTCCAGCATCAGCAGCTTGGGTTGGCCCATCAATGCGCGGCCCAGGGCCAGCATCTGGCGTTCGCCGCCGGACAGCGTGCCGGCCGCCTGCGTGCGGCGCTCCTTGAGGCGAGGGAAGCGCGCATAGACGCCCTCCATGCCGTCGCGCCAGCGCTTGTCGCCCAGCGTCTTGGGCCGCCAGCCGCCGAGCAGCAGGTTGTCCTCGACCGTCATCGTGCCGAAGAGCTCGCGCTTCTCGGGCACGAGGGCGAGGCCGGCCAGCACGCGCTCTTCCAGCGTCAGGCGGGCGATGTCTTCGCCAGCAAAACGCAGCGTGCTGCTGCGCGATGGGATCAGGCCCATCAGCGCGCCCAGCAACGTGGACTTGCCCGCGCCGTTCGGCCCGATGACAGTGACGACGCTCTTCTCGAGCGCCGAGAAGCTCAGCCCGTGCAGCACCTCGGCACGGCCATAGCCGGCGTGCAAATCGGTTACTTCCAAGAGAGCGCTCATTCGTCCGCTCCCAGGTAGGCCGCGCGCACCGCCGGGCTGGCCTGCACCTCGGCCGGCGTGCCTTCCATCAGCCAGCGGCCGAACTCCATGACGACGATGCGGTCGGTCAGCTTCATGACGAAGTCCATGTCGTGCTCCACCAACAGCAGCGACAGGCCCTCGGCCTTGAGCTGCCGCAGCACCTCGGCCAGCGCCTCCTTCTCCTTGTGGCGCAGGCCGGCGGCGGGTTCGTCCAGCAGCAGCAGCGACGGATCGCTGGCCAGCGCGCGGGCAATCTCGACCAGGCGCTGTGGGCCCAGCGCCAGGTTGCCAGCCAGCTCGTGGGCCTGGTCGCCCAGGCCGATGCGGCGCAGTTGGCGCAGCGCCTCGGCGCGGGCCTGGGCCTCCTCGGCCTTGTTCAGACCCAGCATCGCGCGCAGCGTGCCGCTGCGCGTGCGCAGGTAGGTGCCGAGCGCGACGTTCTCCAGCACCGTCATGTCGGGCACCAGCTTCACGTGCTGGAAGGTGCGCGACAGGCCGGCACGCGCGATGTCGCGGCTGCCGCGCCCGTCGACGCGCTGACCCAGCAACTCGACCTCGCCGCTGGTCAGCGGCAGCACGCCGGACACCAGGTTGAAGGTGGTGCTCTTGCCGGCGCCGTTCGGCCCGATGAGGCCGACGATGTCGCCGGCCCGGATGGCGAAGCTGATGTCGTTGACGGCCGTGAGGCCGCCGAACTGCTTGCGGATCTTGCGCACATCCAGCAGCGGCGCGCCGGGTTGGGGGTGGCTGCGCGCACTCAAGGCCGGTGCGCCCTCGTCGATGGCGCGCCGACCTGGCGCCGGCAGCCATCGCGAAAGGACACGTGAAATCAGCGGCCACAGGCCGTCCGGCGCGAACCGAAGCACCAGCACCAGCACGACGCCGAAGACGATGATTTCGTAGTTGCCCGAGCCGCCGAAGACGAGCGGCAGCACGACCTTGAGCTGGTCCTCGGCCAGTTTCACCAGCGCCGCGCCGGTGAAGGCTCCGCCCACCGTGCCGATGCCGCCGAGCACGGCCATGAAGAGGTACTCGATGCCGAACTTGATGCCGAAGGGCGAGGGGTTCACGCTGCGCTGCATGTGGGCATAGAGCCAGCCCGATATCGAGGCCAGCAGGGCCGCGATGACGAACATCGTCAGCTTGTAGCGGAACGTGGATGCGCCCATCGCTTCGGGCATGGTCGCACCGCCGCCGCGGTTGGTGTTCAGCGCACGCATGATGCGGCCCGGCCGCGAGTCCAGCAGCCGCGTGACGCCCACGGCGGCGAGCAGTGCCGCCAGCCAGATCAGCAGGTAGATGCGGCGCTCGCTCTGGAAGCTGAAGTCGCCGATGGACAGCGCGGGCAAGCCGAGCAGGCCGTCGTACTTGCCCAAGGCATCCAGGTTGCCGACCAGGTAGTACAACGCCAGGCACCAGCAGATGGTGGCCAGCGGCAGGTAGTGGCCCGACATGCGCAGCGTCATCGCGCCGATGGCGAGGGCTAGCACCAGCGTGACGGCCAGGCCGGCGACCAGGCCGAGCCACGGCGACAGGCCCAGCACCGTCGTCAGATACCCGGTGGCGTAGGCCCCGATGCCGGCGAACGCGGCCTGGCCGAAGGAGGTGAGGCCGCCCACGCCGGTGAGCAGCACGAGGCCCAGCACGACGAGCGAGAACAGGCCGATGTAGTTGAGCTGCGTGATCCAGAAGTCCGGCACCGGGGCGAACGGCAGAACCAGCACGGCCATGGCGGTAGCAACCGCGAGATGCTTGCGGTTCATCGTTCAGTGCTCCTCGTGATGCGGGTCGACAAACGACCGCCACAGGAGGATGGGCAGGATCACCGTGAACACGATCACCTCCTTGAACGCACTCGCCCAGAAGGAGCCGAAGCTTTCGATCAGGCCCACGCCGATCGCGCCGGCCAGTGCCATCGGGAAGCTGGCAAGGCCGCCGAACACCGCGGCGACGAAGCCCTTGAGGCCGATCAGGAAGCCGGTGTCGTAATAGATCGTCGTCGACGGCGAGATCAGCAGCCCCGACAGCGCGCCGATGAAGGCCGCCATCGTGAAGCTCAAGGACCCGGCCGCGTCGCCCGAGATGCCCATCAGCCGCGCGCCGGTGCGATTGACCGACGTGGCGCGCAGCGCCTTGCCCATCAGCGTGCGTTCGAAGAAGACGAACATCGCCAGCAGCAGCGCGATGGAGGCGCCGAAGATGATCAGCGTCTGCCCGGTGAGGCTCAGCGGCCCGACGTCGAAGCGGGCGTCCCAGAAGGCCGGCGTGCGGTAGCCCTCGGCGCCGAAGAAGACGAGGCCGATGCCGGTCAGCGCAAAGTGCACGCCGACGGAGACGATGAGCAGCGTCAGCACCGTGGCGCCCGACAGCGCTCGGTAGGCCAGGCGGTAGATCAGCGGGCCCATGGCGGTGACGATCGCCAGCGTCAGCAGCACCTGCAGCCACAGCGGCGGCTGGCGTTGCACGAGCGCCGGCGTCGCGACGGCCAGGACCACCGGCAGGCTCAGCGTCTTGAGCAGGCTGGCCGTGAAGCGGCTCGCCGGCCAGCGTTCGCGCCATCCCTGGGTCACGTCCAGCACCGCGGCGCCCACGGCCAGCAGCAGCAGCAGCCAGACCGTGCCCGGCACCTTGCCCATCTGCAGCGCCGCCAGCGTCAGCGCGCCGAAGGCGACGAACTCGCCCTGGGGAATGAAGATGACGCGGGTGACCGAGAACACCAGCACGAGGGCGAGGGCAACGAGGGCGTAGATGGCCCCGTTGGTCAGGCCGTCGAGGCCGAGGATGGCGGCAATCGTGAGGTCCATGGCGGCGGCGTGATGAAGTCAGCCCATCGTATCGGCGATTTGCCGACCGAACGGTCGGGAAATCACTCAGTGGCCGCGCCGGTCCGGGCTCAGTCGCCGGGAGGGAGCTGATAACAAAGTTTCGAACTGAAGGTCAAAGTATCGAAACGAGCCATCAAACTTCGCCGACCGCCAATGTCAAAGTTTCGATTCCTGCGGAGGGACCACAACAGTCTTGATCAGCTCAAGTCAGGGCCTCGACTAGCTCGTTACCCGCGTCGACCACCGTCTGGGAAGCGAGGTTGTAGGCCGGCCCAAGGACGTCGGCGATTGATCCCTGCGAGTAGGTCACGCCCTTGCGCTCGAACTCCTGGAACTGGACCTCGACCCGCTCGTCCCGACTACCGGTGAAGTCTTCGTTGAGCACGGGCCGAACAATGCTGCTGTGCTTGGCCTTGTTTGACAGCGCATCCACGTGCTTGAAGCAGGGATCGGCCTTCAGGGCCTTGAGCAGGGATTCGATGGTGGTGTTCTTCGGATCGGCCGCCAGGCGATCTAGCGTCAGCTGGAACGTGATGTCGTGCTCGGCCACCGCCTTGCCTTTAGCGCTGAGGTTCAGGCTCATGAACACCGATGCCGCCAGAAGATCGGCAACCGCATGGATCGACTGAACGCTTGCCACCGCGTGAGCACCCACTCGTTCCATGAAGGCGTAGTACGCCTGGCGCACGTCTCTGTTCAGGCCGAAGGCAGCGTCGATCACCAGACGGTCGCCAAGCTTTCCTGCAAGCCTCGAGTTCATCGACCACCTGGTGGTAGCGGAAGTGCGCGTAGCGTAGCCTCTGGCTGGTCGACTGGATGGACGCGTTCGCCAACAGCCGCTGAGGCTGGCCGAATCTGGCCTCGACCAGCTCCAATGTTTTCCCGATGTCCCACGTCATGCGCGTTCTTCCTGCCTGTCGCGGCTCTAAGAAGCGCACTACACCTCATAGAAGCGGTCGATTCCAAACAACGCACGCATCCGTTCGGTCTTCGGCGCAGAAGCACCAGCGAGATCGATCACCGCCAGCCGCTGCCGAGCCCTAGAACAGCACACATAGAAGACATTGCGAGAGCGCTTCGCGCGTCCCGGATTTGTCGCGTCATCCGCACCGGACAGGTACTTATCAAACGAATAGAAGTTCCACGCGGCGCCAGCGTCGTCAAGCACCACCAGTACGGTATCGAACTCGTCACCCTTCACGCCATGCTTGGTGGAGAACGGCGTGCTGGTCATAGAGAACCGGGCGAAAGCAGCGACCTGCCGGAAAGGGAGGGCAAAAAAATCCTGGTACAGCTTCGCGTCCAGTTGCTCCCGCTCTTTCGTGAGGTCATCCATGTCTGCAGTCAGGATGGGCTGAGTGTTTAAAAGCCGCAGGGCAAGGTCATCAGTAAGCGGAAAAAGCTGGCGGTCTCGGATCGTCTCGAGCACTTCGCGGACCGTACCAGCAGCTCGCTTTTCAATGTCGGTGCCATCAACTGGGGCGGTCACGCCGTTCGAGACGGCACGCATAGCCCCGATGACAGCAAGGGTTTTGCCGTACAAATCCACGGCATACCTTTGCAGGCGCCCGCTCAGAATGCTTCGACGCCACCAATTTCTGCTGAAATTTCGTGCTGTTCCAGGCCCCTGTCGCAAGACTCGAACCGAGGGGCTCTCGCAAAAAACCAGACTCAGGAGCCGCCCATGAAGTTTTTGTCCCACATGCGCATCGGACATCGGCTCGCCGCCGGCTTCTCGGTCGTCATTGCCTGCCTGATGGCGATGGCCGGCCTGGGCTACTTCGGCATCCAGACACTGAACGGCGAGATCAGCCAGTTGCTCAGCGCCGACTACAAGACCGTCGCGCTGGCCAACAAGGCCAAGGGCCAGTTGGGCGACGCCGTGCGCGGCATGATGACCACGCTGATCATGACCGGCGAAGAGCAGATCAAGAAGGAGCTGGAAACCGTCGCCGTCCAGATGGCCGCCCATGAAAAGACCATGGCGGAGCTGGAGCCGCTGCTGACCGACGAGGCCAGCCTGGAGCAGCTCAAGGCGGTCAAAGAGGCACGCGCCAAGTTCATGCCCGCCCAGGCAGCCTTCGTGAAGACGGTGGCTTCCGGCGATACCGAAGGCGCACCGCTGAAGTTCCAGTTCTCGGTGCGCGCGGCCCAGGTCAGGTACATGGCGGCGCTGGACAAGCTGGTCGAGACGCGCAATTCCGCGATGGAAATCGCCGGCCAGAAGTCCAACCAGGTCGCGCACAAGACCGCCCTGCTGCTGCTGGTGCTGGCCGGTGCGGCCATCATTGCGAGCGTGCTGATCGGCCTGCTGACGACGCGCGGCATCGTCATCCCCCTGCGCGGCGCCGTGGCCGTGGCCCGCAAGGTCGCCTCGGGCAACCTGACCAGCGAGATCGAGGTGCGCAGCCGCGACGAGACCGGCGAGCTGCTGCAGGCCCTGCACGACATGAACGAGAGCCTCAAGGGCATCGTGGGCCGCGTGCGCGAGGGTACGGAGTCCATCGCATCGGCGTCCAGCGAGATCGCCAGCGGCAACCTGGACCTGTCGGTGCGCACCGAGGCCCAGGCGGCATCGCTGGAGCAGACGCTGTCGGCCATGAAAACGCTGACGGACGCCGTGCAGCAGAACGCGCAGAACGCCCAGCAGGCCAACCAGCTGGCCCAGGCGGCATCGACGGTGGCGGGCGAAGGCGGCGCGGTGGTCGCCAAGGTCGTGACGACCATGGGCAGCATCGACGCCTCCTCCAAGAAGATCGTCGACATCATCAGCGTCATCGACGGCATCGCCTTCCAGACCAACATCCTGGCGCTGAACGCGGCTGTCGAGGCGGCCCGCGCCGGTGAACAGGGCCGCGGGTTCGCGGTCGTCGCAGGCGAGGTGCGGTCCCTGGCCGGTCGCAGTGCCGACGCAGCCAAGGAGATCAAGCGCCTCATCGCCGACTCGGTCGAGAAGGTCGCCCAGGGCAGCCAGCTCGTGGCCCAGGCGGGCAGCACCATGCAGGGCGTGGTGGCGAGCGTGCAACGGATGACCGACATCATGGGCGAGATCACCCACGCCAGCGCCGAACAGAGTGCCGGCATCGAGCGTGTCACGCATACCATCCATGACATGGACAAGAGCACACAGCAGAACGCTGCACTGGTGGAAGAAGCCGCCGCCGCCGCCGACTCGCTGCGCGCCCAGGCCCATGGCCTCGAAGAGGTTGTGAGCCTCTTCAAGCTCGAAGCGGCGCACTGACCCCCCATCCCCCAAAAATCAGGAGACTCCATGAAGACGAACACAGTCACGCGCTGGATGACGGGCCTGGGCCTCGCCCTTGGCCTGGCCGCCGCGGCACAGGCCGTCGAGGTCGGCGGCCTCAAACTGGACGACACCGTGAAGGTGGCCGGCAAGGAGCTCAAGCTCAACGGTGCCGGCGTGCGTGTGCGCATCGTCGTCAAGGTCTACGCGCTGGCCCTTTATCTGCCCGAGAAGAAGACGACGACGGCCGGCGTGCTGGAAAGCGTCGGCCCGCGCCGCTTCACCCTCGGCCTGCTGCGCGAGGTGACCGGGGACGAGCTTGGCCAAGCCTTCATGGCCGGCATCACGGCCAATACCGACAAGGCCGAGCGCTCCAAGTTCGTCAACCAGTTGGCCCAGTTTGGCGATGCTTTCGTCAGCATCCCTCAGGCCAAGAAGGGCGACATCATCAACGTCGACTGGGTGCCCGACACGGGCACCGTGATGACGCTCAACGGCAAGCCCATCGGCGAGCCCCTGAAGGAACTCGGCTTCTACAACGCGGTGCTGAAGATCTGGCTGGGCGACAAGCCGGTCGACTCTTCGCTCAAGCCGGAAATCCTGGGTGCCAAGGGCTGACCCACCGATGCGCCATGCACCGCGCCACGCCGCCCACGCGACGTGGCGCGGTCTGCTTTGCGCTGGCCTCATTCATGGCAGCGTGACCGCATCTTGAGCCGCAAGCCCTCGTCATCACTCTTCGCCGCTCTGGCCCTGGGCGCCAGCATCGGCCTGCTGCTGCCTGCGCTGATCGTCGGCGGCCTCTTCATCGGCCTGCGCGAGGCCAAGGTGGCCGAGCAGTCCCTGCAGCGCGACCTCGACGCCAAGCTCGACGTGCTGGCCAGCAGCCTGCCCGAGCTGCTGTGGAACCTGGACGCCGTGGCGGCGCGCGAGGTCGTGTCGGCCATCGTCAAGTCGCCCGAGGTCGTGCGCGTCAGCGTCAGTGACGCGTCGCAGGGCCTGCCCTTCATCGAGAACCACCTGCCCGAGCGCCGCCTGGGCCAGACGCTGACCGGCGAGCGCGACATCCTGCGCGGCGCCACCCGCATCGGCCACATCCAGATCGAGATCGACGACCACCTCAGCACCACGGCCGTGCTGCGCCAGCGCTGGCTCTATGGCGCCACCGTCGGCGGCCAGTTGCTGGCCTCGCTGGCCCTGGTGCTGTGGCTGCTGAACCTGCGCCTGTTCCGCCCGCTGCGCGGGCTGGGCGACTTCGCCAACGACCTCGCCGAAGGCCGCTTCAGTGCCAAGCTGGAGCACAAGCGCCAGGACGAGATCGGCCTGCTGGGCGGCCACCTGGAGCACATGCGCGACGCGCTGCAGCAGCAGTTCGACGCCCAGCGCAACCTCATCGAGCGCCTGCGCGGCATGGCCGAGACGGTGCCCGGCGTCGTCTACCAGCTGCGCCTGGCCGTCAACGGCGACTTCAGCTTCGCCTACGTCAGCGAGGCGGTGCGCGAGTACTTCCTGCTCGGCAGCGCCGAGCTCAGCCACAGCGCCGCGCCCTGGTTCGAGCGCATCCACCCCGAAGACCGTGTCGCCGTGCGCGAAAGCCTGCTCGCTTCGGCGCGTTCTTTGAGCCCCTGGCAGCAGGAGTTCCGCACGCCCCAGGCCGACGGCAGCGAACGCTGGCTCTACGGCAATGCCATCGCCCAGCGCGAGGCCGATGGCAGCGTGCTGTGGCACGGCTTCCTGACCGACATCTCGCGCCAGCGCCGCGATGCGCTGGAGCTGGAGCGCTACCGCCACCACCTGGAAGAACTCGTCGAGGCCCGCACAGCCGAGCTGGCCGAGGCCACGCAGGCCGCCCAGGCGGCGAGCCTGGCCAAGAGCGCCTTCCTGGCCAACATGAGCCACGAGATCCGCACGCCCATGAACGCCATCATCGGCCTGACCTACCTAGCCCAGAGCGACACCATCGAGCCCGAGCAGCAGCAGCGCCTGCAGAAGGTGGCCAACGCCGCCGAGCATCTGCTCAGTGTCATCAACAACGTGCTGGATTTCTCCAAGATCGAGGCCGGCAAGGTCAGCCTGGACCAGCGCGACTTCACCGTCGATCAGGTGCTGGACAACATCGCCAACATGACGACCCAGGCCGCAGCGGCCAAGCGGCTGCGCGTCGAGACCGACATCGCGCCTGAACTGCGCGGCCGCGTGCTGATCGGCGACCCGCAGCGCATCTCCGAGGTGCTGCTGAACTTCGCCGGCAACGCCGTCAAGTTCACCGACAGCGGCTTCGTACGCCTGAGCGCCCGCATCGACCCGACCCGGCCGGGCCCCGGCCTGGCGCTGCGCTTCGAGGTGCAGGACAGCGGCATCGGCATCGCGCCCGAAGCCCAGAACCGGCTGTTCCGCGACTTCGAGCAGGCCGACAGCTCGACGACCCGCCGCTACGGCGGCACCGGCCTGGGTCTGGCCATCTGCCGCCGCCTGGCCGCATTGATGGGCGGCGTCGTCGGCGTTGAAAGCACACTGGGTCGCGGCAGCAGTTTCTGGTTCACGCTCAACGTCGACGTCGCCGCGCAGGCGCCCGTGGCGCCGGTCGCCGCACCGCGCCCGCACTCGGCGCGCGAACGGCTGGCCGAGCTGGCGCTGACGCACCCGCGCCGCATCCTGCTGGCCGAGGACAACCCGGTCAACCAGGAAGTCGCCGTCGCCCTCATCGGCAGTGCCGGCCTGACGGTGGACGTGGCCGCCGACGGCCAGCAGGCCATCGACATGGTCCGGGCCGGTGACTACGCCCTGGTGCTGATGGACGTGCAGATGCCCGTCATGGATGGCCTGGACGCGACGCGCGCCATCCGCCAACTGCCGCAGGGCGCCGAGCTGCCCATCCTGGCCATGACGGCCAACGCCTTCGACGAGGAGCGCCAGCGCTGCCTGGACGCCGGCATGGACGACCACGTCGCCAAGCCCGTCGTCGCGGAGCAGCTGTTCGCGACGCTGCACGACTGGCTCTCCGGCGCGCGCAGGACCGCCAAGGGCAAGACCTGAGGCCCTGACGGCGCGGTCTAGGGTCGAGCGCCGGGCCGCTCCCGAGCCGGCCCGTTGGGCGTGTACTTGCCGGTCAATCCGGCAAGCATCGCCGTCCCCTCGGGAGACCGGTCAAGGTACGCCTTGGACGCGGGGGCTCAGGCTACTGCGACTCCTTGATGAGCCGGCCCGAGCCGGCCTGCAGCGGCCGCGCGTTCATCGGGTAGAGCCTGCCGAAGATGCCGATCTGCTGGCCCGACAACGGGACCGGCTGGCGCATCACCATCCACAGCACGCCTTCGCTGCAAGGCGGCGTCGTCAGCGAGCCCATGTAGGCGTAGTAGCCGCGCTCGGCGGGCAGCAGCTGGTTCAGGTCGATTTGCACCTGGGCAGGCAAGGCCTCGCCCTTCTCCAGCGGCAGATTGGCCCAGATCGTCTGCAACAGCGGCTGGGGCTTGTTGTCCGGCCCGCGCTCCAGCAGCACGGCGACGACGGCGAGGCGCCCCTGTGCATCCTTGTGCACGAGGTGGGCCACCATGTCGAACTGCTTGCCGTTGACGCGCTCCTCGCTCGGGCGGTGGAAGTGGAACTGCACGAGCTCGTAGCGCCGGCCCATGACCGTCAGGCCATTGCCGGGTCCGACATTGACCTGGATGGTGTGGCCGTTGTCCAGCACCGAGAAGCCGCTGGCGCGGTAGTCGAAGGCGATGGTCTCCAGGTCGACCGCGATGCCTTCGCGGATGTCGATGGGGCTCTGGCGCGTGCCGACGGCGCAGAGCTTGTTCTCCGGCGCCAGCTCGGCCCAGCGCTCGGGCCCGACATCGCCGGCATAGCCCCAGTGGGATGGCTCCCTGGCCTCGCCCTTGACGGGCTTGGTCGGCCGGGGCGCCGTCCTGGCGGTGGCACCGCCCTCGCCCTTCGTGGACAGGCGCTCCGCCAGGCGCTGGCGCAGCACCTCGACCGGCTCCTTGGTGGGCTCCTCGGCCTGGGCGGCGAGCGCGAACAGGCAGGCGGCGACGAGTACGCGCTTTCTCATGCGTTCATTGTCGGCATTTGCGCCACCGGCTTGAGCACAGCGCGCGATATCCACTCGCTCCTGGCGACCGGCTTCAGCTCGGGATCGAGCGCCTGACCCCGTACCAGGCACCCAGGCCGATCAGCATCAGCCCACCCGATGTGCAGGCCAGGGCGACGGTGGAATGCATGACCAGCGGCACCAGCACGCCGGCCACGAGGCCGTTGGCCGCCGAGCCGATGCAGGCCTGCAGCGACGAGGCCATGCCGCGTCGCTCGGGCGCCTGGTCCAGCACCAGCAGCGTGACGACCGGAACCATCATGGCCCAGCCGAACGCGAACAGGCCCACCATCGGCAGCGCCCACCAGGCGCTCAGCGGCACGAACAGGTTGAGCGCGATGTTCGCGACGGACACCGCCACCATGATGCGAAAGCCCCGCATGATCTGGCGCTTCGGCCCCATCTTGCCGGCCAGGCGGCCGCTGACCGCGGCGCCGGCCATGATGCCGCCGATGGAACACAGGAAGAACCAGAAGAACTGCTGCGGCGCGAAGTGCAGGTGCTCGCTCAGGAACACGGGCGTGGCCAGCACGTAGAGGAACATGCCGTTGAACGGGATGCCGCTGGCCAGCACCAACATCATGAACTTGCCGCTGCTGCACAGCCGCCAGTACTCGCGCATCAGCGCACCGACGTGAAAGGGCTGCACCAGGTTCGGGTGCAGGGTCTCCGGCAGCAGTCGCCAGTTCGACACCAGCAGCACGGCGCCGACGAAGGTCAGGAACCAGAAGATCGAATGCCAATCGGCATGCACGAACAGGAAGCCCCCCACCATCGGTGCGATGGCCGGCGCGACGCCGAAGAAGAGGGTCACCTGCGACATCACGCGCTGCGCATCTGCCGGCGGGAACATGTCGCGGATGATGGCTCGAGACACGACGATGCCGGCCCCTGCCGACATGCCCTGCACCGTGCGCCAGAACACCAGCTGGCCGATGGAGCTGGCTACCGCGCAGCCGATGCTGGCTGCCGTGAAGGCGGCCAGCCCGATCAGCACGACGGGCCGGCGGCCGAAGCAGTCCGACAGCGCGCCGTGGAAGAGGTTCATGAAGGCGAACCCGAGCAGATAGGCCGACAGCGTCTGCTGCATCTGCACCGGCGTCGCATCCAGCGCCGCGGCGATGCCGGAGAAGGCCGGCAGGTAGGTGTCGATGGAAAAGGGCCCGACCATGGCCAGGCAGGCCAACAGAACGGACAAGGCCCAGCGGGGTGCTCGCCACAGGCGGCTGGCTTCGGGATTCATTGCACGCCCGGCCGACCGAAGGGCAATGACGCCCCCTCGGGGGGCAGAGAACGAAGTGAACGTGGGGGCCGCGTTTCCATGCCGGGCAGTCTATCGACCCCGACCCGGGCAGCTGAAAGAAAGAAGAAAAAGTGAAGCAAGCCGATAGGCCGGATTCTGTGCACCGCCCTCCCCTTGCGGTTCGGGCGGCGTGACCGCCATTCCTCTGGGCCGGGCATCACTGCCCGGCTCGGTGCCACCTACCCGCCAGCTCTGCGAGCCGCATCAACGCTGGCCTACTTGGTGTTGCTGCGCGTAGAGATTGCCCGTTGCACCCGACCCCGTGAGCTGCGCTCACGGTCCCGCGGGGCGAACCCCGCACGTTTGGTCGACTCGTCTCTGTTGCTCTGATCCTCGGCTTTCGCCGGGCAGCCGTTAGCTGCTACGCCGCTCTGTGCAGTCCGGACCTTCCTCCAGGGCCATGTTTCCATGCTTGCCCCAGCGGCGGTCTGGCTTGCTTCACGGGCGTCAGTATCGCAGCAGCGGGTATGTGGCTTGCCGGAGGAACCCTCCACTCAGGAGATCACGCCATGACTTCACCCGTGAGAACCGGCCAGGCCCAGGCAACCGGCCGCCAGGATTTCGGCGAGCGCTTCCGGCAGCGCTTCGTCGACCCGGCCTACGCCGTGGAGCGCGAGGCGCTGGCGCGGCTGGAGCAGATCGCCTGGGAGGCTTTCGACGAAGGCCGCAAGGCGCCGATCACCGTGAAGGCCGGTGCGGGCTTTGCCGACCCGGACTACGACCTGTCCCTTGAATGGCGCGACCTGCAGCTGCGGCTGAAGGAAGCCCAGGACGGCTGGGCCAGCGCGGCGCCGCGCGTCCTCGTCATCAACGCCTCGCCACGCAACGACGGCAGCTGCCCCGGCGAGATGTCCAAGACCTGGCGCATGACGCAGATGGCGCGCACCGCCTGCGAGGCCGAGGGCGTGGCGGTCGACGTGCTGGACCTGAGCCGCCTCACGTCCGACTACGACCGCCACATCCATCCCTGCAAGGGCTGCGTGTCCACCGCCATGCCGCTGTGCCACTGGCCGTGCAGCTGCTACCCCAACCACGCGAGCGGCCAGACCAACGACTGGATGGCAGACATCTACGAGCAGTGGGTTCGCGCCCATGGCGTGCTGCTGCTGACGCCGGTGCACTGGTACCAGGCCACCAGCCCGCTCAAGCTGATGATGGACCGACTCGTCTGCGCCGACGGCGGCAACCCCGACCCGACTTCCACGCAAGGCAAGAAGCCCGAGCTGGCGCGCGAGATGGAGCTCAAGGGCTGGGACTATCCCAAGCACCTGGCCGGCCGCGTCTACGGCCTCGTGGTGCATGGCGACGTGGCCGGCATCGACGGCACGCGCCGCGCGTTGTCGGACTGGCTGGACTGGATGGGCCTGCTGGATGCCGGCTTCGGTGCCCAGCTGGACCGCTACATCGGCTACTACGAGCCCTATGCCACCAGCCACGACGCGCTGGACGCCGACACCGACATGCAGCAGGAGGTCAAGCGCGCCGCCCGCGCGGTAGCCCTCAGCGTGGGCCTGATGCGCGACGGCCGCATGAAGCACGGCGACGAGGGACTGCCCAAGCCGCGAACCAAGTGAGCTGGCACACTGGCCCCTTCCACGATTGAACGCCCCGGAGCCCTCGATGAAAGCCGCCAGCATCCTCGACACCATCGGCAACACGCCGCACATCCGCCTGCAGCGCCTGTTCAATGGCGCCGAGGTCTGGATCAAATCCGAGCGCGCCAACCCGGGCGGCTCGATCAAGGACCGCATCGCGCTGTCCATGGTGGAGGACGCCGAGGCCCAGGGCCTGCTCAAGCCGGGCGGCACCATCATCGAGCCGACCTCGGGCAACACCGGCGTAGGCCTTGCGATGGTGGCGGCGGTGAAGGGCTACAAGCTCATCCTCGTCATGCCCGACAGCATGAGCATCGAGCGCCGCCGCCTGATGCTGGCCTACGGCGCCAGCTTCGACCTGACGCCGCGCGAGAAGGGCATGAAGGGCGCCATCGCCCGCGCCCGCGAGCTGCTGGAGCAGCACCCGGGCTCATGGATGCCGCAGCAGTTCGAGAACGCAGCCAACCCGGCGGTGCACGTCAGGACGACGGCGCAGGAAATCCTGGCCGACTTTCCCGAAGGACTGGACGCCCTCATCACTGGCGTTGGCACCGGCGGCCACATCACGGGCTGCGCGCAGGTGCTGAAGGCGGCCTGGCCGCAACTCAAGGTCTATGCCGTGGAGCCGACCGCCTCACCTGTCATCAGCGGCGGCCAGCCCAGCCCGCATCCGATCCAGGGCATTGGCGCGGGCTTCATCCCGGCCGTGCTGGACACGGCGCTGCTGGACGGCGTCATCCAGGTCGAGGCCGAGGCCGCACGCGAGTACGCCCGCCGTTGCGCCCGCGAGGAAGGCATGCTGGTGGGCATTTCCAGCGGCGCGACACTGGCCGCCATTGCGCAGAAGCTGCCCGAGCTGCCCGCTGGTGCACGGGTGCTGGGCTTCAACTACGACACGGGCGAACGCTACCTGTCGGTGGACGGGTTCCTTCCGCAGGCGTGACGCTCACTCGCCGCCGTCGTCCTCGCCGGCGCCCTCGTTGTCCTTGCGCGCCTGCTTGGCCAGTTCGGCCTTCAGCGGCTTCAGCGATTCGATGAGCGCCTCGGGCGGCTGCGTGCCAACGACGCGCAGAGCCGGCGGCGGCAGGCTGGCCAGGTAGGGCGGGCCGAAGACGTACTGCTGCTCCTGGCGGCCGCCGACCTGCAGGCCCAGGCCCAGCAGCAGCAGCGCCGCGATGCCACCGTTCAACGTGCGCCGCGCGCCCGGCCAGACCAGGCGGGCATGCCAGGCGATCAACACCGCGGCGCCCACCGGCGTGGCGAGCGACTCCAGCGCCATCAGGCGCGGCCAGGAGAAGGCATAGGCCACCGCCGGCAGCAGCCACTCCAGCACCTGCAGCGCGACGATGACGACGAGGGCGCGGCGCAGATGCGTCGCGAACGGGAAGCGGTGCTGGAAGATCTGGCTGGCCAGCGACCACAGCCCCGCCCATCCCAGGATGAAGGCCAGCGGCGCCAGCAGCGGCGAGGCGTAGTCCACCCAGCGCGCATCCGGGTCGACGGCGCTCCAGCGGTCCACCCACTGGAAGAACACCATGGACAGCAGCAGCAGCGGCACCAGCGCCCAGTGGCGGGTCTTGTCCACGAGCAGCAGGTGTTCGGGCGCGAGCACGTCGGCGCTGGTGCGCAGGCGCAGCGAGCAGCCGGCGAGCTGGAAGGCACCGCCCGGGGGCAGCGCGGCCTCGTCGCCGGAGGCCAGGCGCTTGGCCGAAACCGCGCCGCCGTTGCGGCTGTCCAGCAGCTTCAGCCGCACGCCGCCTTCGGGCGTCAGATGCAGCTCGGCATGCTCGGCGGCCAGGTGGCCGTCGTCCAGCACGATGTCGCAGGCCGGCGAGCGGCCGATGCGCACCGGCCAGTGCGCCACGCGCTGCACGAGAGTGGCGCGGCCGTCGCGGCCCAGCAACTCGACAACGGCGGCGACGGGCACGCGGGGAGCAGTCACTTCGGGCATCACTTGGCCTTGCTGCTGTTCGTCCACGCGAAGCCCTCCAGGTAGTGCGCCGCGAGCTTGAGCGCGTTGTCGAAGCTGACGCCGCGGGCGTCGAAGCGGCCCAGGGTGCCTTCCCTGGCGGAGTCCACCGTGGTCACGAGCACGCTGAGGTCGTGCAGGCCGTCGAGCTTGCGGTAGGCGCGCAGGCAGACGACGGCACGCAGCGGCAGGCCGTCACGGTCCACGAACTGCTCCTTGCAATACGGTGCCGTGCGCGACTTGTCGGCCGCGCCCAGCCGCTCGTTGCGAAAGCTTCCCGAATACTGGCGAGCAAAGCGCAGTGCGCCGAGCTTGGTTCCGTCATAGGGGCCTCATGGGACATGTCCAGCCAGCCGGTCTGCAGGTTGCCGCTGACGAAGAGGGCGTGGTCCATGCGGCACTGCGAGCGCTCGAACTCCAGGCCCTTGGAGTCGGCCGACGTGCCGCGGCCCCAGCAGCGCATGAAATCCTGCTTGGGCACCGGCAGGCGGTAACGGTCGTTGTTGGCGCTCTCCCACGGAGCAGCAAGGAAGCGGGTGACGAGTTCGTCCTGGTACCTGGTGAGCTGGTCGCGCAGCCGGCCCCAGGCCGCGGTGCGGATGGGCTTGGCATCCAGGCTGCGCTTGACCAGCGTTGCTGCGAACTCCCCCGGCACGAGGAAGCTGACCTGCTGGGCGAACAGCAGCGTCGACACGTTGACGCCGACGACCAAGCCGTCTTCGTCCAGTACCGGCCCGCCGCTCATGCCGGGGTTGATGCCGCCGGCGTAGTAGATGAGTGGGTCAAAGCTGCGTTCGACCAGGCCGTTGTAGTTGCCCTCGACGACGGCGAAGGCGACGTCGTGCGGGTTGCCCATCGAGTAGATGCGCTCGCCCTTGGCCAGCGGTTGCTGAAGCGGCCTGAACGCCAGCGCACCGCGGCCCTTCAGGCCACCGCCCTTGCCGTCGTCCACCGCACGCAGCAGCGCCAGGTCGCGGCGGGCGTCGAAGTCCAGCAGTTCCAGCGCGCCGCTCTGGCCGTCGGTCGTCGCGTAGCGCAGCCGGTAGCTGTCGGGCTCCAGCGCGAACTGGCTGATGACGTGGTAGTTGGTGACGACATGGCCATCGTCGCTGACCAAAAAGCCCGAACCGACCGAGGCCTGGCTGTCCTGGGTCTTCAGCAGCGTGCGGATCTGCAGCAGCTGGCTCTTGCTGCGCTCGTACAGGCGCCGCGCGCTGGCCGACACCGTGGGTGGCGGCTGCTGGGCTTGCTGGGCTTGCTGGGCCGGCGACGGTGCCGAGGGCGCGGAGGCGGCGGGCGGCGGCGACTGGGCGCCGGCAATGCAGGCCAGGCCGGCAACGGCCAGACCCAGCAAGGACTTCAAACAGGACTTCATCAACAAACGAGACCTCCCGGGGGCGGGCGTCGATGCTAGCTGCTTTGGGCGCAAGCCCTTTTCGTCACCAGCAAGCCCCGCGAAGCCGTGGCCGGCTGAGGTCATCCGTGGCCGAAACGCACCTGGTTGGGTTGTTTGGCCGGCTGTAGCTGAAAGGCCTTCGGATGCTTGCGGAACAGCTTGGTCGAGGCGGCTGTCTTGGGCAGCAGCCCGGCTTCCTTCAGGGCCTTGGCAGCGGCGCCGAGGTCATGCCATTGGCCATCGGCCAGCTTGGGCAGCAGCGCCAGGATGGCGTTGATCTCCCGCGCTGCGGCGACATTGGCGTCGACAGGGGCCGGCGCGGCAGCCTGCTTCGGTGCAGCAGGCGTCACAACGGGCTTGGACGTTGGCGCCGGTGCCGCTGCCGGCTTGGGTGCGGGCGCCGGCGCAGGTGTCGGCTTGGGCGCAGGCGCCGCGGCCTTGGGCGGCGCAGCCTTCTTGGCGGCAGGCCGGCGGGCCGCAGCCTTCCTCGCCGGCTCGCGCCTGGCAGTCGACGGCTTGCCGCTGTCGTGTGCCAGCTCGTTGAACTGGTCGTAGATGGCGATGACGCCATCACCCGTCTTGCCGTGCTGGCCGAAGCCGCGCAGCCAGGCGCCCTTCTCGCGCAGGCGCAGCACCAGCGGCGCGAAGTCGCTGTCGGACGACACCAGCACGATGACGTCGGGCTTCTCGGTGATGGCCAGGTCCATCGCGTCCACCGCCATGGCAATGTCTGTCGAGTTCTTGCCGATGGCCAGGTTGACGATGGCGCGCAGGCCCAGCCGCTTCAGGAAGGACTGGTGGGTCTGCGCCTGCTCGGCATTGCAATAGGCGCGGCGGATATGGACGGCCTCGTAGTCCTTGAAGGCCATCTGCAGGGCTTGCTCGATGACGTCGGTGGCGACGTTGTCGAAGTCGACGAGGAAGGCGACTTTTTTCATCAGATCAATTTCCAGTTCAGGGTTTCGCCGCCGCGCAGCGGTTTGAGCTGCGCTTCGCCGAAGGGCACGGCGGACGGCAGCGTCCAGGGTTCGCGCTTCAAGGTGACGGTGCCGGTGTTGCGCGGCAGGCCGTAGAAGTCCGGGCCGTGGTGGCCGGCAAAGGCGTCGAGCTTGTCCAGCGCGGCCATGCCTTCGAAGGCTTCAGCGTACAACTCCAGCGCGGAGATGGCCGTGAAGCAGCCAGCGCCGCAGACCGAGTTCTCCTTCAGCTGGGCGGCGTGCGGCGCGCTGTCGGTACCGAGGAAGAACTTCGGGCTGCCCGAGGCGACGGCCTTCAGCAGCGCCTGGCGATGCTCCTCGCGCTTGAGCACCGGCAGGCAGTAGTAGTGCGGTCGCAGGCCACCGGTGAAGATGGCATTGCGGTTGTAGAGCAGATGCTGAGGCGTGATGGTCGCGGCCGTGAAGCGGTCGCTGTCGGTCACGTACTCGGCCGCTTCCTTGGTCGTGATGTGCTCAAACACCACCTTGAGTTCGGGCATGGCCGCGCGCAGCGGCTGCATGACGCGCTCCACGAACACGGCCTCGCGGTCGAAGACGTCGATGTCGCCATCGGTCACCTCGCCGTGCACCAGCAGCAGCAGGCCTTCGCGCTGCATGGCCTCCAGCGTCGCGTAGGTCTTGCGGATGTCGGTCACGCCGGCGTCGCTGTTGGTCGTGGCGCCGGCCGGGTAGAGCTTGAGGGCGACGACGCCGGCGTCCTTGGCACGCCTGATCTCGTCGACCGGCGTGTTGTCGGTGAGGTAGAGCGTCATCAGCGGCTGGAAATCGCTGCCCGGCCCGGCATCAGGCAGCGCGGCCAGGATGCGCTCGCGGTAGGCCACCGCCTGGGCAGCCGTCGTGATGGGCGGGCGCAGATTGGGCATGACGATGGCGCGGGCGAACTGGCGCGCCGTGTAGGGCAGCACGCTGGCGAGCGCCGCCTCGTCGCGCAGGTGCAAGTGCCAGTCGTCAGGGCGGGTGAGGGTAAGGATGTCACTCATGGCGCGCGATTGTCGTCGCCGGAAGGATGCACACTTCGCTTCTCATCGAGAGGAGCCTGCTTCCGCACATGAACACCCCGAAACGCCTGGCCATCACCGTGGTCCTGCTCGCGCTGTTTGGCGGCGCCCTGTTTTTTGCATTGCGCGCCAATGACGAAACCAAGCAGATCGCCCAGGAGCAGGCCGCTGTCGCGAGCGCAGAGCCGCTCAGGGGCCTGATCGCCGTCGACGTGGAGGCCTTCTTCAAGGACGAGCGGGTGAGCAAGGTGCTGGCTGGCGCCAAGCTGCCGGTGCAGGTGGCCCGCGTGGGCAGCCGCGACATGGCCGCGAGGATCGGCGCAGCCGACCAGCCCGACTTCTTCATCGCCAGCGGTGTGGTGGCCGCCAACATGATTGCCGACGCCGCCCGCAAGGCCGGCAAGAACGCGACGCAGACGTCGCCCTTCCACACGCCGCTGGTCGTCGCGTCCTGGGAGCCGGTCGCCAGGATCCTGGCCGCCAACGGCATGGCCAAGGCGATGGCACCCAAGGTCTACAGCCTGGACATGGAGAAGCTCACGCAAGCCATGCTGGCCAAGCAGCGCTGGCGGGACCTGAAGGGCAGCGCCGACTACGCGGTGTCGCGCAGCGTGCTGGTGTCGACGACGGACATCCGCCGCAGCAACTCCGCGGCCATGTACCTGGCGCTGACCTCGGCGGCGCTGAACGGCGACGTGGTGGCCGACCGCACCGCCGCGCAGAAGTACGCGGGTCAACTCGCCGAGCTGTTCAAGCGCCAGGGCTTCCAGGAGAACTACGTCAACGGCGCCTTCGACGACTACCTGTCCATCGGCATGGGCAAGACGCCGCTGACCTTCATCTACGAAGCGCAGATGGTGGCCCAGGCGCTCAAGGGCGGCGTGCGGCCCGAGATGGTGCTGATGTATCCGCAGCCCACCATCGTCAACAAATGGGTGCTGGTGGCGCTCAACGAGCGCGGCAAGCAGCTGGCCGAGCTGCTGGCCTCGAACAAGACGCTGCAGGCCGTGGCGCTGGAACAGGGCTTTCGCACCGGCGACACGGCCGCCTTCGCCGAGGCCGCCAAGACCGCCGGCCTGGCCGTGGACGTGAAGCTGAACCAGGTCATCGACCCGCCGGGCTTCGACCTGATGTTTGAAATGATCGACATCGTCAGCCGGGAGATGAACCAGTGATGCGCCGCACCCTCTGTCTGTTGGCTCTGACGCTGCTGGCCGCCTGCGGCAAGAAGCCTGAGCCTGATGCCCCAGCGCCCGCCCCGACCGCGCAGGCCAGCCCCACGCTGCAGGTGCTGGCCACCAGCGACCTGAAGGACATCGAACCGCTGGCCGCGCAGATCAAGTCCGCCACCGGCGTGGACGTGCAATTCCGCTTCGGCGGCACGATGGAGAGCACCCAGGAGGTGCTCAGCGGCGACAGCGGCAGCCAGCCCAAACCCGACGTAGCCTGGTTCGCCAACGCCAAGTACCTGCTCAGCGACGCTGCCGGTCAGGGCAAGGTCAAGCTGCAGGAAAAGATCATGCTGTCGCCCATGGCTGTGGGCGTCAGCAAGAGCGATGCGGCCAGGAACGGCTGGGACAAGCCCGACGCCAAGCTCACTTGGGGCCAAATCACCGCGGCCGCCAAGGCCGGCAAGCTGCAGTACGCGCTGTCCAACCCGGCCACCAGCAACCAGGGCTTCATGGCCCTGCTCGGCGTGGTGGCCGCGGCCGGCGGCAAGGGCGAGGCCCTGAGTGCCGCCGACGTGGACCGCGGCGCGATTGCCGACTTCCTGAAGGGCTACAAGATCGTGGGCGACAACTCGACCTATCTGGCCGAGCAGTTCATCAAGGGCCAGGGCACACGCGCCAACGCCTTCATCAACTACGAGAGCTGGCTGCTGAGCCTGAACGCCAGCGGCAAGCTGCGCGAGCCGCTTCACCTGATCTATCCGTACGAAGGCGTGGCCACGGCCGACTACCCGTTCATGCTGCTCAACGAGGCCCGGCGCGCCGACTACCTCAAGGTCGTCGACTACCTGAAGGGCGACGCCGCCCAGCTGTGGCTGGCCAAGCAGACGCTGCGCCGCCCGATGCGCGCCGACCTGGCCGCCCAGGTGGCCGACATCCTGCCGGCGCGCGGCGTGCAGGTGGAGCTGCCCTTCTCGCCTGATCGCCAACTGGCCGACGGCCTCATCGACGCCTACCTGAACGAGTTCCGCCGCCCCATCGCCAGCACCTTCGTGCTGGACACCAGCGGCAGCATGCAGGGCAAGCGGCGTGAGCAGTTGGTCGAGGCCATCCACTACCTGGCCGGTGCCGACGCGTCGCTGACCGGCCGCGTCGCCAAGCTGACCAACCGCGAGCGGCTGTGGTTCCTGCCCTTCAGCGACCGCGTGCGCGAGCCGGTGGCCTTCGAGATCCCGGCCGGCAGCAAGGTGGCCAAGGGCGTGCTGCCGCAGGCCGATACCGAGGCCAAGCTGAACGAGCTCAAGCGCGTGCGAGACGCCGCCGACGACCTGAAGATGGCAGGCGGCACGGCGCTGTACGACGCGGTGCTGGCCGGCCTGCAGCACATGCTGGAAGAGCGCAAGCGCAACCCCGACTACCAGTACTCGGTTGTCGCCTTCACCGACGGCAAGAGCAACACGGGCCGCAAGCTCGACGACTTCCGCCGCGCCTACGAACAACTGCCCGAAGACGTGCGCGGCATTCCCGTCTTCATGGTGCTGTTCGGCGAAGCTGACGCGGGCGACCTGAAGGCGCTGGTGGAGATCACCGGCGGCCGCGTCTTCGATGCGCGCAAGACGCCGCTGTATGCGGTGTTCAAGGACATCCGGGCCTACCAATGAACGGCTTGTTCAGATGGCTGAATGCGCCGGCCAACTGGTGCGGCCTGCTGGCGGCAACCGCCGTGCTGGTGCTGAAGGCGCTGGGCTTTCTCGGCAGTTGGGGCCTCGGTGTGGCAGCGCTTGGCTATGGGGTCGGCCTGGTCGGCGGCGCGCTGTGGTGGGGCTGGCCCAGCACCAAGGAAGACGATTGGGAGGCGCTGAACTTCGCGGACGAAGGCGACGCCCGCGAGGCCATGGGCCGGGCGCTGAACGGCGTGCGTGGCCTGACCGAGCACAACCCGGGCGGCCGCATCCCGGCGCCGCTGGCCCAGCGCATCAAGCAGCTCTGCCAGCGCCTGGAGGGCCTGCTCGACCAGTGGGAGCGCAGCAAGGGGCAGCTCAGCCTGCAGGAGACCTTCCACGCCCGCCACATCGCCATCAGCTATCTGCCGCAGGCGCTGAACACCTACCTCAGCATCCCGGCACAGTTCGCCACCACCAAGCTGCTGGCCAACGGCAAGACGGCGCAGACCACCTTCGAAGGCGTGCTGGCCGAGCTGGAGCTGAAGGTGGAGCAGCTCGGCGACGATCTCGCCTCGCAGGACGCCCAGGCCTTCCTGCGCCACAGTGAATTCCTGAACCAGAAGTTCGGCCACAAGGACATCGCATGAAAACGACGACGACCACGACCGCAACCCCCAGCTTCACGCTGACCCCGCCCGAAGTCATCACGCCGGTGCAGCCGATCCAGGCCGTCGAAGCCGTGCCGTTGAAGGCCGAAGTTGCCGACAAGGTCGACGAGCAGGTGCAGCGCTTCATCGAGGCGCTGGAGAAGGAAGACCTGCACAGCGAGCCCTTCAAAGCCAAGCTGGACAGCGCC
>CAUJSJ030000074.1:0-29227 GCA_963422775.4 uncultured Roseateles sp. | reverse complement strand
CGCGGCCGCCGCGAACCAGCACGACGCTGTGTTCTTGCAGGTTGTGGCCTTCACCGCCGATGTACGAGATGACCTCGAAACCGTTGGTCAGGCGCACCTTGGCGACCTTACGCAGAGCCGAGTTCGGCTTCTTGGGCGTGGTGGTGTAGACGCGGGTGCAGACACCGCGGCGCTGCGGGCAGTTCTGCATCGCAGGCGACTTGGACTTGGTGACCTCGGCCTCTCGACCGTGGCGCACCAGTTGATTGATGGTTGGCATTACGACTTGTTCCCGTTTGAAGTCAGTGGGCCTCCGCCGGAATTTGCACGCGCAGCGATGCGCCGGCCAAAAGGCGGAGAGCCGAGGATTGTAGACCGCCCAGGTTTTCGGCACAAGGGTGGCGGTTAAGCTGCGCGGATGGGCCTCGACTCCTTGCTAACAGACACAGCCGCCGCACAGTCCGGCACAAAGCCCGACGCACGGCCGGCCATCGTGGTCGACACCCAGGTCATCATGGACTGGCTGGTGTTCAACGACCCGCGCGTGCAGGCCCTGGCCACCGCGTTGGGCGCGGGAGCGTTGCGCTGGCTGGTCGCGCCGGCGATGCGGGACGAGATCCGCCACGTGCTGGGCCGCGGCGTCGCGGCTCGCTACGCGCCTGACCTGGCGCTCATCGAGGCCCGTTTCGACGCCCATTCGGAAGCCGTCGAAGCGGCCGAGCCCTCCCCTCGCCTCGTCTGCCGCGACCCGGACGACCAGAAGTTCATCGACCTGGCCCTGGCCCGCGGCGCGCGCTGGCTGGTGTCGCGCGACAAGGCTTTGCTGACGCTGGCCAAGCGCGCCAAGCCGCGTGGCCTGCTCATCCTGAAGCCGGAGCTTTGGACGCTGGAATGAAAAAGCCGCCCGCGGCCTGAACCGGGGCGGCTTTGCAGGGCATCAGCCCCGTGGCTTATTCAGCCGAGTGGTCGCCAGCGTCCACACCAGCCATCTGGGCTGCAGCCAGCTCTTCAGCTTCCTGCAGCGCGATGGAACGGCGCTCGGCGTCGTCCATGGCTTCCTTGACGCGACGTGCCTCGTGGAAGGCCATGCCGGTACCAGCCGGGATCAGGCGGCCGACGATGACGTTCTCCTTCAGGCCACGCAACTCGTCGCGCTTGCCCATGATGGCAGCCTCGGTGAGCACGCGAGTCGTTTCCTGGAAGGAAGCGGCCGAGATGAACGAGTCGGTCGACAGCGAGGCCTTGGTAATACCCAGCAGCACATCCGCGTGGATGGCAATCATCTTGCCTTCCTTGCGCAGACGGTCGTTGGTGTCCAGCAGCTCCGAACGCTCGACCTGCTCGTTCAGGATGTAGGTCGAATCGCCCGGGTTGGTGATCATCACGCGGCGCAGCATCTGGCGAACGATCACCTCGATGTGCTTGTCGTTGATCTTCACGCCCTGGAGTCGGTAGACGTCCTGCACCTCGTCGACGATGTAGCGGGCCAGTTCCTCGATGCCCAGCAGGCGCAGGATGTCCTGCGGATCTGCAGCGCCGTCGACGATCAGCTCGCCGCGGTTCACGACCTGGCCTTCGTGCACCAGGATGTTCTTTTCCTTGGGCACCAGTTCCTCGTGGGCCTTGCCGTCCGGGTCGGTGATCTGCAGGCGGATCTTGCCCTTGGTCTCCTTGCCGAACGACACGGTGCCGGTCTGCTCGGCGAGCACGCCGACGTCCTTCGGGCTGCGGGCTTCGAAGAGTTCCGCCACACGCGGCAGACCGCCGGTGATGTCGCGGGTCTTCTGGCCTTCGACCGGAATACGGGCGAGCACTTCACCAGGCACCAGTTCCTGGCCGTCGCGGATCTGCACCAGCGAGCCTACGGGGAAGCCGATGGCCACCGAGTGATCGGTACCGGGGATCTTGACCTCGTGGCCGCCGGCGTCCAGCAGCTTGACCTGCGGACGGATGATCTTGGCAGCACCGCGGCGCTTCGGGTCGATGACGACCAGCGTCGACAGCCCGGTCACTTCGTCCACCTGCTTGGCAACGGTCACGCCTTCCTCGACGTTCTCGAAACGCGCCTGGCCGGCGAATTCCGTGATGATCGGGCGGGTCAGCGGGTCCCAGTTGGCGAGCACCAGACCGGCCTTGATGGTCTGGCTGGCCTTGATGTTCAGGATCGCGCCGTAAGGCACCTTGTGACGCTCACGCTCGCGGCCGTGCGGGTCGGAGATGACGATCTCACCGGAGCGGGAAATCACCACCAACTCGCCCTTGCCGTTGGTGACGTAACGCATCGTGGCGTTGAAGCCGATGATGCCGTCCGACTTGGCTTCGACGCTGGATGCAACTGCCGCACGCGACGCCGCACCACCGATGTGGAAGGTCCGCATCGTCAGCTGGGTGCCGGGTTCGCCGATGGACTGTGCGGCGATGACGCCGACAGCTTCACCGACGTTCACCAGGCCACCGCGGCCCAGGTCGCGGCCGTAGCACTTGGCGCACAGGCCGAAGCGCGTGGCGCAGGTCAGCGGCGTGCGAACCTTGATCTCGTCAACGCCGGCAGCTTCCAACACGTCGAGCGTGTCTTCGTCCAGCATGTGGCTGGCGCCCAGCAGCGAAGCCTGGGTCTCGGGGTGCACGACATCGATGGCGGTGACGCGGCCGAGGACGCGGTCGCGCAGCGATTCGATGACTTCACCACCTTCGACCAAGGCGCGCATCGCCATGCCGTTGTCGGTGCCGCAGTCGTCCTCGATGACGACCAGATCCTGGGTCACGTCGACCAATCGACGCGTCAGGTAGCCGGAGTTCGCGGTCTTCAGCGCCGTATCCGCCAGGCCCTTACGAGCACCGTGGGTGGAGATGAAGTACTGCAACACGTTCAGGCCTTCACGGAAGTTCGCCGTGATGGGGGTCTCGATGATGGAGCCGTCAGGCTTGGCCATCAGGCCGCGCATGCCGGCCAGCTGGCGGATCTGGGCGGCGGAACCCCGCGCACCCGAGTCGGCCATCATGTAGATCGAGTTGAACGATTCCTGGTCGACGGTCTTGCCATGACGGTCCACGGTCTTCTCGACCTTGAGGTGGTCCATCATCTTCTTGCCGATTTCGTCGCCGGCCTTGCCCCAGATGTCCACGACCTTGTTGTAGCGCTCGCCCGCCGTCACGAGACCCGAGACGTACTGCTGCTCGATCTCCTTGACTTCCTTCTCGGCGCGCTCGATCAGCGTGTGCTTCTGTGCGGGCACCAGCATGTCGTCGATGGCGATGGAGATGCCGGCGCGCGTGGCGAGCTTGAAGCCGCTTTGCAGCAGCTTGTCGGCCAGCACGACGGTTTCCTTCAAGCCGCACTTGCGGAAGGAGGTGTTGATCAGCTTGCTGATCTCCTTCTTCTTCAGTGCCTTGTTGATGTTGCTGAACGGCAGGCCCTTGGGCAGGATTTCCGACAGCAGCGCACGGCCGACGGTGGTGTCCGTCAGCTTGGTCTCGGCCACCCATTCGTCGCCCTGCTTGGTGTATTCCACCAGGCGGACGCTGATCTTGGCGGTGATCTCGACGGCACCGTTTTCCAGCGCACGGATCATCTCGGGGATGTCCGAGAAGATCATGCCCTCGCCCTTGCCGTTGGTGCGCTCGCGGGTCGCGTAGTACAGACCCAGCACCACGTCTTGCGACGGCACGATCGACGGTTCGCCGGAGGCCGGGAACAGCACGTTGTTGGAGGCCAGCATCAGCGTGCGGGCTTCCATCTGCGCTTCGATCGACAGCGGCACGTGGACGGCCATCTGGTCACCGTCGAAGTCGGCGTTGAAGGCCGAGCAGACGAGCGGGTGCAGCTGGATGGCCTTGCCTTCGATCAGCACGGGCTCGAAGGCCTGGATGCCCAGGCGGTGCAGCGTCGGGGCGCGGTTCAGCAGGACCGGGTGCTCCTTGATGACTTCTTCAAGGATGTCCCAGACCACCGGCGTGCCGGATTCGACTTCCTTCTTCGCAGCCTTGATCGTCGTCGCGATGCCCATGGCTTCGAGACGCGAGAAGATGAACGGCTTGAAGAGTTCGAGCGCCATCAGCTTGGGCAGGCCGCACTGGTGCAGCTTGAGCGTCGGGCCGACCACGATGACCGAACGGCCCGAGTAGTCGACGCGCTTGCCCAGCAAGTTCTGACGGAAGCGACCGCTCTTGCCCTTGATCATGTCGGCCAGCGACTTGAGGGCACGCTTGTTCGCGCCGGTCATCGCCTTGCCGCGACGGCCGTTGTCCAGCAGCGAGTCGACCGCTTCCTGCAGCATGCGCTTTTCGTTGCGCACGATGATTTCAGGGGCCTTCAGCTCGAGCAGACGGGCCAGGCGGTTGTTGCGGTTGATGACGCGACGGTAGAGGTCGTTCAAGTCGGAGGTCGCGAAGCGGCCGCCGTCCAGCGGCACCAGCGGACGCAGGTCCGGCGGCAGCACGGGCAGCACGCCCAGCACCATCCAGTTCGGCTTGATGCCGGACTTCTTGAAGGCCTCCATGACCTTCAGGCGCTTGGAGTTCTTCTTGACCTTGAGCTCGGAGCCGGTCATGTCGTTGCGCAGGCGATCGATCTCGACGTCGAGATCCATCTCCTCCAGCAGCTTCTTGATGCCCTCGGCGCCCATCAGCGCGATGAATTCGTCGCCGAATTCGATGCGCTTCGCGTCGTAGTCGTCCTCGGTCATGATCGAGAACTTCTTCAGCGGCGTCATGCCGCTGTCGACGACCACGTACGCTTCGAAGTACAGCACGCGTTCGATGTCGCGCAGCGTCATGTCGAGCACCAGGCCCAGACGCGACGGCAGGCTCTTCAGGAACCAGATGTGCGCGCACGGGGCGGCCAGGTCGATGTGGCCCATGCGGTCACGGCGGACCTTGGTCTGCGTGACTTCAACGCCGCACTTCTCGCAGATGACGCCACGGTGCTTGAGGCGCTTGTACTTGCCGCACAGGCACTCGTAGTCCTTGATCGGGCCAAAGATCTTGGCGCAGAACAGGCCGTCGCGCTCGGGCTTGAAGGTGCGGTAGTTGATGGTCTCGGGCTTCTTCACCTCGCCGAACGACCAGCTGCGGATCTTCTCCGGCGAAGCCAGGCCGATCTGGATGGCATCGAAATGCTCATCGGGGGTGAATTGCTTGAATAGGTCGAGTAGTCCCTTCATGCATCTGCTCCTTAGTTCTTGACCAGTTCAATGTCGATGCCAAGGGAACGGATTTCCTTGACCAGAACATTGAAGGATTCCGGCATGCCGGCTTCGATGGCGTGTTCGCCCTTGACGATGGACTCGTACACCTTGGTGCGGCCGTTCACGTCGTCGGACTTGACCGTCAGCATTTCCTGCAGGATGTAGGAGGCGCCATAGGCTTCCAGCGCCCAGACTTCCATTTCGCCGAAACGCTGGCCGCCGAACTGCGCCTTGCCGCCCAGCGGTTGCTGCGTGACGAGGGAGTACGGACCGGTCGAACGCGCGTGCATCTTGTCGTCCACCAAGTGGTGCAACTTCAGCACGTGCATGTAGCCGACGGTGACCGGACGCTCGAACTGCTCGCCGGTGCGGCCGTCGCACAGCCAGGCCTGGGTGCGCGTGGCGGTCAGGCCCTTCTTGGCGGCGATGTCGTCCGGGTAGGCGAGCTTGAGCATGCCGCGGATTTCTTCTTCCTTGGCGCCGTCGAAGACCGGCGTCGCGAAAGGCACGCCCTTCGACAGATTCGCGGCCATCTCCAGCACTTCGTCGTCCGTCAGTTCTTCGATGCGTTCCGTCTTGCCGCCGCTCTGGTTGTAGAGCTCGTCGAACAGCTTGCGCAGCTCTGCCACTTTGGAGTGCTGCTGCAGCATGTCGCCGATGCGCTGGCCGATGCCCTTGCCGGCCCAGCCCAGATGCACTTCCAGCACCTGGCCCACGTTCATCCGCGACGGGACGCCCAGCGGGTTCAGCACGATGTCGGCAGGCGTGCCGTCGGCCATGTAGGGCATGTCTTCGATCGGCGTGACCTTGGACACGACACCCTTGTTGCCGTGACGGCCGGCCATCTTGTCGCCAGGCTGCAGGCGGCGCTTGACGGCCAGGTAGACCTTGACCATCTTCAGCACGCCGGCGGGCAGCTCGTCGCCCTGCGTCAGCTTCTTGCGCTTTTCTTCAAACGCCAGGTCGAAGCTGTGGCGCGTCTGGTCGAGCGAGTTCTTGATCGACTCGAGCTGGTTGGCGACGTCTTCCTCGGCCGGACGAATGTCGAACCAGTGGAACTTCTCGACCGAGACCAGGTAGTCCTTGTCGATCTTGGTGCCCTTGGCGATCTTCTGCGGGCCGCCGTTGGCGAGCTTGCCGATCAGCAGCTTCTCGATCCGGTCGAAGGCGTCGCTTTCGACGATGCGCAGCTGGTCGTTCAGGTCCAGGCGGTAGCGCTTGAGCTCGTCGTCGATGATCTGCTGGGCGCGCTTGTCGCGCTGGATGCCTTCACGGGTGAAGACCTGCACGTCGATGACGGTGCCGTTGGTGCCTTGATCGACACGCAGCGACGTGTCCTTCACGTCCGAAGCCTTCTCGCCGAAGATGGCGCGCAGCAGCTTCTCTTCCGGCGTCAGCGTGGTCTCGCCCTTGGGCGTGACCTTGCCGACCAGCACGTCGCCCGGGTTCACCTCGGCGCCGACGTAGACGATGCCCGACTCGTCCAGACGGCCGAGTTGTTGCTCCGACAGGTTCGGGATGTCGCGGGTGATTTCCTCGGCGCCCAGCTTGGTGTCGCGCGCGTTGACGACCAGTTCCTCGATGTGGATCGAGGTGTAGCGGTCTTCGGCGATGACGCGTTCCGAGATCAGGATCGAGTCTTCGAAGTTGTAGCCGTTCCAGGGCATGAACGCGACCAGCATGTTCTGGCCCAGAGCCAGTTCACCGATGTCGGTCGACGCGCCGTCGGCAATGATGTCCTCGGCCGCCACCTTGTCGCCACGCTTGACGATGGGACGCTGGTGGATGTTGGTGTTCTGGTTGGAACGCTGGTACTTGATCAGGTTGTAGATGTCGACACCGACTTCACCGGCAACCGTCTCGTTGTCGTTCACGCGAATGACGATGCGGTTGGTGTCGACATAGTCGACCACGCCGCCGCGGCGAGCCGCGACCACCGTGCCCGAGTCCTTCGCCGCCACGCGCTCGACGCCCGTGCCCACGAAAGCCTTCTCGGGGCGCAGCACCGGCACGGCCTGACGCTGCATGTTGGCGCCCATCAGCGCGCGGTTCGCATCGTCATGCTCCAGGAAGGGCACGAGCGAAGCTGCCACCGACACGATCTGCGTCGGCGCCACGTCCATGTACTGGATGCGTTCCGGCTGCGTCAGCACGGACTCGCCGTTCTCACGGGCCGAAACCAGCTCGTCCGTCAGCTCGCCTGCCGGGTTCAGCGTCGCATTCGCCTGGGCGATGACGTACTTGCCTTCCTCGATGGCGGACAGGTAGTCGATCTGGTCGGTGACGTGGCCGTCCACAACGCGGCGATAAGGCGTTTCCAGGAAGCCGTACTCGTTGAGCTGAGCGAACAGCGCCAGCGAGTTGATCAGGCCGATGTTCGGGCCTTCCGGCGTTTCGATCGGGCAGACGCGGCCGTAGTGGGTCGGGTGCACGTCGCGGACTTCGAAGCCGGCGCGCTCGCGGGTCAGACCACCCGGGCCCAGGGCCGAGACGCGACGCTTGTGCGTGATCTCGGACAGGGGGTTGGTCTGGTCCATGAACTGCGACAGCTGCGACGCACCGAAGAACTCCTTGAGCGCCGCGGAGATCGGCTTGGAGTTGATCAGGTCGTGCGGCATCAGGGCTTCGGTCTCGGCCTGGCCCAGACGTTCCTTGACGGCCTTCTCGATGCGGGCGAGGCCCGAGCGGTACTGGTTTTCGGCCAGTTCGCCCACGCAACGCACGCGACGGTTGCCCAGGTGGTCGATGTCGTCCACTTCGCCGCGGCCATTGCGCAGCTCGACGAGGATCTTGACGACGTCAAGGATGTCCTCGTTGGACAGGTTCATGTTGCCTTCGGGCGTGTCACGGCCGACACGCGCGTTGAACTTCATGCGGCCGACACGGCTCAGGTCGTAGGTGTCGGTGCTGTAGAACAGGCGGTTGAACAGCGCCTCGACGGCGTCTTCCGTCGGCGGCTCGCCGGGGCGCATCATGCGGTAGATGGCGACGCGGGCGGCCAGTTGCGTCTCGGTCTCGTCAGACGCCAGCGTCTGCGAGATGTAGGCGCCTTCGTCCAGCTCGTTCGTGAACAGGCACTGGATTTCCTTGACGCCGGCCTGGCGCAGCTTCTTCAGCAGCGCGTCGGTCAGTTCTTCGTTGGCCTTGGCGATGATCTCGCCGGTGTCGGCGTCGATCATGTTCTTGGCCAGCACGCGGCCGACCAGGAAGTCTTCGGGCACCGAGATGTGCTGCGTGCCGGATTGCTCCAGCTGGCGCGCATGGCGGGCCGTGATGCGCTTGTCCTTCTCGACGATGACGGCACCCGACTTGTCGACGATGTCGAAGCGGGCGACTTCACCCTTCAGGCGGTCGGCGACGAATTCGAGCTGCGCGCCAACGTCCATCAGGCGGAAGTTGTCGAACACGAAGAAGTGGGCCAGGATCTGTTCCGGCTTCAGGCCGATGGCCTTGAGCAGGATGGTGACCGGCATCTTGCGGCGGCGGTCGACGCGGAAGTACAGGATGTCCTTCGGGTCGAACTCGAAGTCCAGCCACGAGCCGCGGTAGGGAATGATGCGGGCGCTGAACAGCAGCTTGCCCGACGAGTGGGTCTTGCCCTTGTCGTGCTCGAAGAACACGCCAGGCGAACGGTGCAGCTGCGACACGATGACGCGCTCGGTACCGTTGACGATGAACGAGCCGTAGTCAGTCATCAGGGGCACTTCGCCCATGTAGACCTCTTGCTCCTTGATCTCCTTGACCGTCTTCGCCTGGGGCGACTCACGGTCATAGATGATCATCTGCAGCCGCGCACGCACGGCGGCTGCGTAGGTCAACCCCCGCTGCTGGCACTCACGGGTGTCGAACGGCGGCTTGGCGATGTTGAACTCGAGGAACTTCATCTCGACGAAACCGTTGTGCGAAACAATCGGGAACGCCGAAAGGAAAGCCGCCTGCAGCCCTTCGGGCTTGCGTTTGGCGGGGGCCACGTCCTTCTGCAGGAAGGCCACGTAGCTGTCCTTCTGCATCGTGAGCAGATAGGGAACGTTGAGAACGCTCTCGCGCTTGCCGAAGCTCTTGCGGATCCGCTTGCGCTCGGTATAGCTGTAGGGGGTTGCTTGCGCCATAAACACTCCGTGTCGAGCCCACCCCTGGCCGTGGGGCGAGCCGCGTCGGCGACTGGCTGGCTCATTCGCCCAGAACGAGCGAATGCCTAGCTTGGTGGTTGGCCACTACCAACCGCTGGCGGACAACCCCGACATTGCATCGGAGTCCGACCAAACTGGTTCTCTGCAGTCGGATCAGAGAACACTTGAAAGAACCGCGCATCATACTGCGGACGTGCTTTCAGCTGTTCTCAAGCAGGATTAACCCGCAAAGACGAAAAAGGGGAAGCCCAAAGGCAACCCCTTTTCTGGTCAGTGGGGTCGGAGCTGCTTCGCAGGTCCAACCCCAAAGTCTTACTTCAGCTCGGCCTTGGCGCCGGCTTCGACCAGCTTCTTGACGGCAGCTTCGGCGTCGGCCTTGGCAATGCCTTCCTTGACGTTCTTCGGAGCGCCGTCGACCAGGTCCTTGGCTTCCTTCAGACCCAGGCCGGTGATCTCGCGAACGGCCTTGATGACGGAGACCTTCTGAGCGCCGGCCTCGAGCAGCACGACGTTGAATTCGGTCTTCTCTTCAACGACAGCAGCAGCAGCGCCACCGCCACCGCCACCGCCAGCAGCAGCCATCGAAGCGGCGGACACGCCGAACTTCTCTTCAATTGCCTTGACCAGATCGTTCAGTTCCAGAACGGTCATGCTGTCCAGAGCCGACAGGAAAGCGTCTTTATCGAATGCCATGATGAATTTCCTTAAAACAGATTGATTGCGCGTGACTTGACGTCAGCCGCGTAGTTCGTCGATCAGGCCGCAGCCGGGGCTTCTTCGGCGACAGCTTCCGTGGAAGCGGCGCCTTCGCCACGCTTTGCAGCCAGGGCTGCCAGCACGGCCGCGGTGCGTTGCACCGGCGACAGCAGCAGGCCAGCGATTTGCGACAGCAGCACTTCTCGGCTCGGGACCGAAGCCAGCGCTTTCACACCGGCAACGTCCAGAGCCTTGCCGCCGTACGCGCCGCCCTTGATGACGAGCTTGTCGTTGGTCTTGGCAAAGTCAGCGATGACTTTGGCAGCCGCGACAGCGTCTTCAGAAAAGCCGTAGATCAGCGGACCGACCATGCTCTCCGAGGCAGCCTCGAACGGGGTGCCGGCAACAGCGCGACGTGCCAGGGTGTTCTTCAGCACGTGAAGATACACACCTTGGGCACGCGCGGTGATGCGCAGCTTGTTCAGGGCTTCCACGGTGAGGCCACGGTACTCGGCCAGCGCCAGCGTCTGCGACTTGGCAGCTTGCGCTGCGACGTCGGAGACAACGACTGCCTTCTCGTTGCGATTGAGACTCAAGGTCTACTCCTCACATTTGCTCTCTCGGCCTTGCGGCTTCAGGAGCGCCAGGGAATTAGCGACCATCTGTCAGGAAACCCGCTCCGATCACTCGAAACGGCAAACCTTTCAGCGGGACCGCCATCTGCGTTGGTTCTCGCCTCAATTGCTTGAGGACAGAGATTTAAGGGGTCTCCACCAACGGTCTTGGATGACGCGCCGCTCCGGCGAACCGGAACAACGCCCCACCAATCTTGTTGCCCGGGGCCAGACTCGCCCCGTGCAGATTCGGTGCCCCAGGCCGCGAAGGCCTGGTTGCAGGTCAGGCCGCGTTGGCCTGAGCGTTGATCGACGCGATTTCGACGCGGGCACCAACACCCATCGTCGAAGAGATGGCGACCTTGCGCAGGTAGATGCCCTTGCTCGACGCCGGCTTGCTCTTGTTCAGAGCCTCGATCAGCGCGCGCAGGTTGCCTTCCAGCTTGTCGGTGTCGAACGAACGACGGCCGAGGGTGCCGTGGATGATGCCGGCCTTGTCGACGCGGAACTGGACCTGGCCAGCCTTGGCATTGCGAACGGCGGTGGCGACGTCCGGGGTCACGGTGCCAACCTTGGGGTTGGGCATCAGGCCGCGCGGGCCCAGGATCTGACCCAGGGTACCGACGACACGCATGGTGTCCGGCGAGGCGATGACCACGTCGAAGGGCATGTCGCCCGCCTTGACGCGCTCGGCCAGGTCTTCCATGCCGACGACGTCGGCGCCAGCGGCGCGGGCTTCGTCAGCCTTGGCGCCCTGGGCGAAGACGGCGACGCGCTTGGTCTTGCCGGTGCCGTTGGGCATCACGACGGCGCCACGCACGACTTGGTCCGACTTCTTGGCATCGATGCCCAGTTGCACGGCGACGTCGATGGACTCATCGAACTTGGCCGAGGCCAGGCTCTTGACCAGGTCGAGGGCTTCGGTCAGCGGGTACAGCTTGGTCGACTCGACCTTGCCAGCCAGCGCCTTTTGCTTCTTGGTGAGCTTGGCCATGTCAGACCCCTTCCACGATGATGCCCATCGAGCGGGCAGAGCCGGCGATGGTCTTGACTGCGGCGTCCATGCTGGCGGCCGTCAGGTCCTTGGTCTTGATCGTTGCGATCTCTTCCAGCTGGGCACGGGTCAGCTTGCCGACCTTGTCCAGATGGGGGCGCTGCGAGCCCTTTTCGATCTTGGCGGCCTTCTTGATCAGCACGGTCGCCGGGGGCGACTTGATGACGAAGGTGAAGCTCTTGTCTGCGAACGCGGTGATGACCACCGGCAGCTTCATGCCCGGCTCGAAGCCAGCGCCCGAAGTCTGGGCATTGAAAGCCTTGCAGAACTCCATGATGTTCAGGCCACGCTGACCCAGCGCGGGACCGACCGGCGGCGAGGGGTTAGCCTTGCCTGCCGCGACTTGCAGCTTGATGAAGCCGACAATTTTCTTGGCCATGTTTTCTCCAATCCAGTGACCGGGCGGCCTCGCCTGATCACCTGAGTGCTAGCGCATCGGACTCGGAACTTGCGTCCCTACCTTTGCTCCTCTTGTCCGCCTCTCGTTGCAGACTGACCACGGGCCGACGTGAGGGACGCCGGCCAAGCCCATGATTCTAAACCGTCGGGGCTGTTAGACCTTCTCGACCTGCGAGAAGTCCAGCTCAACCGGCGTCGCACGGCCGAAGATCGTCACCGACACACGCACCTTGGACTTGTCGTAGTTGACCTCTTCGACCGAACCGTTGAAGTCGGTGAAAGGACCTTCCTTGACGCGCACGACCTCGCCAACCGTCCACTCGACCTTGGGCCGGGGCTTCTCGACGCCCTCTTGCATCTGGTTGACGATCTTCATGACCTCGGCTTCCGAGATCGGCGCGGGGCGATTCTTAGTGCCGCCGACGAAGCCCGTCACCTTGGACGTGTGCTTCACCAGATGCCAGGACTCGTCATCCATCGACATCTCGACCAGCACATAGCCCGGGAAGAAGCGGCGCTCGGTGACGGCCTTCTTGCCGTTCTTGAGCTCGACGACTTCTTCGGTCGGCACCAGGATGCGGCCGAACTTTTCCTGCATGCCGGCGCGGTCGATGCGTTCACGCAGATTGCGCTCGACGGCCTTCTCCATGCCCGAATAGGCATGCACGACATACCAGCGCTTCGGCAGGCCCGCGGGCGCCTCGGCAGCCACGACGTTTTGCTCTTCGCTCATCTCGTTCCTTCTCAGCGCTTCCAGCCCAGGATCAGGTCATACAGGACCCATTCCAGCGTCTTGTCCGTCAGCCACAGGAACAGCGCCATGACGACGACGAAGGCGAACACATAGCCCGTCATCTGCGTCGCTTCCTTGCGCGTCGGCCAGACCACCTTCTTTACTTCACGCGTCGAGTCGCGGCCGTAGGCGATCAGCGCCTTGCCGTGCTCGGACGTGAAGAAGGCGGCCACACCGGCCGCCAGCAGCACGATCAGCGAGGCCCATTGCACCCAGGGGCCCTGCTTGGACAGACCGTAATAGGCCACCAGCGCGCCGATCAACAGCAGCACCGCAGCGGCCAGCTTGGCCTTGTCGGCGCCGCTCGTCACGGTCTCGACTTGGGGAGGATTCGCCATCACTTCACTTTCACGTGCCACCTGGAATTCAACATTCCTGGCGGCTGTTCGGATACTGCCTCTGGCCACAGCCATCAGCAGCAAGGCCCGCCGAGATCACTCTCGCGGGCCGATGCTTGGTTAGCCAGGAAACCAACCGCCGTGATCAGCGGCGGGTGGCAGGGGCAGAGGGTCTCGAACCCCCAACCTTCGGTTTTGGAGACCGACGCTCTGCCAATTGAGCTATGCCCCTGTGGCCTCTAAAAAATTACGCGAGGATCGTTGCGACGACGCCCGAGCCGACGGTGCGACCGCCTTCACGGATGGCGAAACGCAGGCCGGTTTCCATCGCGATCGGCGCGATCAGCTTCACGGTGATGCCGACGTTGTCGCCGGGCATGACCATTTCCTTGTCCTTGGGCAGCTCCACGGCACCGGTCACGTCCGTCGTGCGGAAGTAGAACTGGGGACGGTAGTTGTTGAAGAACGGCGTGTGGCGGCCGCCCTCTTCCTTGGACAGAACGTAGATTTCTGCCGTGAAGTGGGTGTGCGGCTTGATCGAACCGGGCTTGGCCAGCACTTGGCCGCGCTCGACGTCTTCGCGCTTGGTGCCGCGCAGCAGGATGCCGACGTTGTCGCCCGCTTGACCTTGGTCCAGCAGCTTGCGGAACATTTCGACGCCGGTGACGGTAGTCTTCTGCACGTCACGGATGCCGACGATTTCGATTTCTTCGCCGACCTTGATGATGCCGCGCTCGACGCGACCGGTCACGACGGTGCCGCGGCCGGAGATCGAGAAGACGTCTTCAACCGGCAGCAGGAAGGCGCCGTCGATGGCACGGTCCGGCTGGGGGATGTAGTTGTCCAGCGCATCGGCCAGACGCATGATGGCTTGCTCGCCCAGGTCGCCCGTGTCGCCTTCCAGCGCCAGCTTGGCCGAACCCTTGATGATCGGGGTGTCGTCGCCGGGGAAGTCGTACTTGCTCAGGAGCTCGCGCACTTCCATTTCGACCAGCTCGAGCAACTCGGCGTCGTCGACCATGTCGCACTTGTTCAGGAAGACGATGATGAACTTCACGCCGACCTGGCGAGCCAGCAGGATGTGCTCGCGGGTTTGCGGCATCGGGCCGTCAGCGGCCGAGCACACCAGGATCGCGCCGTCCATCTGGGCGGCACCGGTGATCATGTTCTTGACGTAGTCGGCGTGGCCGGGGCAGTCAACGTGCGCGTAGTGGCGGTTGGCCGTCTCGTACTCGACGTGGGCGGTGTTGATCGTGATGCCGCGAGCCTTTTCTTCCGGTGCCGCGTCGATCTGGTCGTAGGCCTTGGCCTCGCCGCCGAACTTCTTGGACAGCACGGTCGCGATCGCTGCCGTCAGCGTCGTCTTGCCGTGGTCAACGTGACCAATCGTGCCCACGTTCACGTGCGGCTTGGTCCGTTCAAACTTGCCTTTTGCCATTTTCTTGACTCCAGAGAAAGAGCATTGCCAGTCGGTTGGTTTTGCGTTTCCTCGCCGATCGGAAGTCCCTGGTGACTGGCAACCCAGGGCGATCCACGAGAAGACGGCGGCGCAGGCCTCAAGCCCGCGCCGGCTTAATCAGAGGAGTCGGAGCTGCTACGCAGGTCCAACCCCAGGCCATTATTTTCCGCGAGCGGTAATGATGGCATCAGCCACGTTCTTCGGAGCTTCGCTGTAGTGCTTGAACTCCATCGTGTACGTGGCACGACCTTGGGACATCGAGCGCAGCGTCGTCGAGTAGCCGAACATTTCCGACAGCGGCACTTCGGCCTTGATGGCCTTGCCGCCGCCGACCATGTCGTCCATGCCCTGCACCATGCCGCGACGGCTGGACAGGTCGCCCATGACGTTACCGGCGTAGTCCTCCGGCGTCTCGACTTCCACGGCCATCATTGGCTCCAGGATCACCGGCGAAGCCCTGCGGCAGCCTTCCTTGAAGCCCAGCGAAGCGGCCATCTTGAACGCGTTTTCGTTCGAGTCGACGTCGTGGTAGGAGCCGAAGGTCAGCGTGACCTTGACGTCCACGACCGGGAAGCCGGCCAGCACGCCGTTCGGCAGGGAGTCGATGACACCCTTTTCGACCGCGGGGATGTACTCACGCGGGACCACGCCGCCCTTGATGGCGTCAACGAACTCGAAGCCCTTGCCCGGTTCTTGCGGCTCGACGGTCAGCACGACGTGCCCGTACTGGCCCTTACCACCGGACTGGCGCACGAACTTGCCTTCGACGTCGGTCGCGGTCTTGCGGATGGTCTCGCGGTAGGCCACTTGCGGCTTGCCGACGTTGGCTTCCACGCCGAACTCGCGCTTCATGCGGTCGACGATGATTTCCAGGTGCAGCTCACCCATGCCGGAGATGATGGTCTGGCCCGACTCTTCATCGGTGCGCAGACGGAAGGACGGGTCTTCCTTGGCCAGGCGGCCCAGGGCGATACCCATCTTTTCCTGGTCGGCCTTGGTCTTGGGCTCGACGGCCTGCGAGATCACGGGCTCGGGGAAGACCATCTTTTCCAGCGTGATGATGCTGTCGGGGTCGCACAGGGTTTCGCCCGTGGTGACGTCCTTCAGGCCCACGCAGGCTGCGATGTCGCCAGCCAGAATTTCCGAGATTTCTTCACGCTGGTTGGCGTGCATCTGCAGGATCCGGCCGATACGTTCCTTCTTGCCGCGGATCGGGTTGTAGACCGAGTCGCCCGACTTCAGCACGCCAGAGTAGACGCGCACGAAGGTCAGCTGACCGACATAGGGGTCGGTCATCAGCTTGAAGGCCAGCGCAGCGAACTTCTCTTCGTCGATACGTTGGCGCACGACCGGCTGGTCGTCTTCGTCGGTGCCGGGCACCGGCGGGATGTCGGCCGGCGAGGGCATGAAATCGATGATGCCGTCGAGCATGCGCTGCACGCCCTTGTTCTTGAAGGCGGTGCCGCAGAACATCGGCTGGATTTCAGCAGCGATGGTGCGCTTGCGGATGGCCGAGACGATTTCTTCTTCGTCCAGATCACCCGACTCCAGGTACTTGTTCATCAGCTCTTCGCTGGACTCAGCGGCAGCTTCGATGAGATTTTCGCGCCACTTGACGGCCTCGGCCTGCAGGTCGGCCGGGATGTCTTCGTAGTTGAACTTCATGCCTTGCGAGGCTTCGTCCCAGATGATCGCCTTCATCTTGATGAGGTCGATCACACCGGTGAACTTGTCTTCGGCGCCGATGGGGATCACGACGGGCACGGGATTGGCCTTCAGGCGCAGCTTCATCTGGTCATAGACCTTGAAGAAGTTCGCGCCGGTGCGGTCCATCTTGTTGACGAACGCGAGGCGGGGCACCTTGTACTTGTTGGCCTGGCGCCAGACGGTTTCCGACTGGGGCTGCACACCGCCGACAGCGCAATAGACCATGCAGGCACCGTCCAGCACGCGCATCGAGCGCTCGACTTCAATCGTGAAGTCGACGTGACCGGGGGTGTCGATGATGTTGATGCGGTGCTCGGGGCGAGCCAGATCCATGCCCTTCCAGAAGCAGGTCGTGGCAGCAGAGGTGATCGTGATGCCACGCTCTTGCTCTTGCTCCATCCAGTCCATCGTGGCGGCGCCGTCATGCACCTCACCGATCTTGTGGTTCACGCCGGTGTAGTAAAGGATGCGCTCGGTCGTGGTGGTCTTGCCGGCATCGATGTGCGCAGAGATACCGATGTTGCGGTAGCGCTCGATGGGGGTTTTGCGGGCCATGGTTTGCTCCAGAAGACAGGAGCCGCCAGCGGGTTGGTAGAAACCCGAGGCGGCTGAAAGACAGGGAGTTTAGAAGCGGAAGTGCGAGAAAGCCTTGTTGGCTTCAGCCATGCGGTGAACTTCGTCGCGCTTCTTCATCGCGCCGCCACGGCCTTCAGCGGCCTCCAGCAGTTCATTGGCCAGGCGTTGGGCCATCGACTTCTCACCGCGCTTGCGAGCGGATTCCTTCAGCCAGCGCATGGCGAGGGCCATCCGGCGGACGGGGCGAACTTCCACGGGAACTTGGTAGTTCGCACCGCCGACACGGCGGGACTTCACTTCGACCATGGGCTTCACGTTGTTCAGGGCGACCATGAACACTTCCAGCGGGTCCTTGCCGATCTTCTTCTCGACCTGCTCCAGGGCACCGTAGATGATGCGCTCGGCAATGGCCTTCTTGCCCGATTCCATGATGACGTTCATGAACTTCGAGAGATCGACGCTGCCGAACTTGGGATCGGGCAGGATTTCACGCTTGGGTACTTCGCGACGACGTGGCATGGCACTCTTCCTTTTGCTTCAGTTGGAGACGGCTTGTTGGCCTGACTCCGCTGGACAACCACCGACATCTGGGGTCATCCACTTACTCGGCTGACTGTCAATTCAGCAGCCGCAACAACGTTGGTCAGTCAGTGGCGACTGAGCCGAACAAACGATTTACTTCTTCGGACGCTTTGCGCCGTACTTGGAGCGCGATTGCTTGCGATCCTTGACGCCTTGCAGGTCGAGCGAGCCACGGACGATGTGGTAACGCACGCCGGGCAAGTCCTTCACGCGGCCGCCGCGAACCAGCACGACGCTGTGTTCTTGCAGGTTGTGGCCTTCACCGCCGATGTACGAGATGACCTCGAAACCGTTGGTCAGGCGCACCTTGGCGACCTTACGCAGAGCCGAGTTCGGCTTCTTGGGCGTGGTGGTGTAGACGCGGGTGCAGACACCGCGGCGCTGCGGGCAGTTCTGCATCGCAGGCGACTTGGACTTGGTGACCTCGGCCTCTCGACCGTGGCGCACCAGTTGATTGATGGTTGGCATTACGACTTGTTCCCGTTTGAAGTCAGTGGGCCTCCGCCGGAATTTGCACGCGCAGCGATGCGCCGGCCAAAAGGCGGAGAGCCGAGGATTGTAGACCGCCCAGGTTTTCGGCACAAGGGTGGCGGTTAAGCTGCGCGGATGGGCCTCGACTCCTTGCTAACAGACACAGCCGCCGCACAGTCCGGCACAAAGCCCGACGCACGGCCGGCCATCGTGGTCGACACCCAGGTCATCATGGACTGGCTGGTGTTCAACGACCCGCGCGTGCAGGCCCTGGCCACCGCGTTGGGCGCGGGAGCGTTGCGCTGGCTGGTCGCGCCGGCGATGCGGGACGAGATCCGCCACGTGCTGGGCCGCGGCGTCGCGGCTCGCTACGCGCCTGACCTGGCGCTCATCGAGGCCCGTTTCGACGCCCATTCGGAAGCCGTCGAAGCGGCCGAGCCCTCCCCTCG
The DNA here is from genome assembly GCA_963422775.4 of uncultured Roseateles sp. Lineage (GTDB taxonomy): Bacteria > Pseudomonadota > Gammaproteobacteria > Burkholderiales > Burkholderiaceae_C > Pelomonas. Next base: position 10,794 of record CAUJSJ030000074.1, on the reverse strand, counting down.
CCTCGTCTGCCGCGACCCGGACGACCAGAAGTTCATCGACCTGGCCCTGGCCCGCGGCGCGCGCTGGCTGGTGTCGCGCGACAAGGCTTTGCTGACGCTGGCCAAGCGCGCCAAGCCGCGTGGCCTGCTCATCCTGAAGCCGGAGCTTTGGACGCTGGAATGAAAAAGCCGCCCGCGGCCTGAACCGGGGCGGCTTTGCAGGGCATCAGCCCCGTGGCTTATTCAGCCGAGTGGTCGCCAGCGTCCACACCAGCCATCTGGGCTGCAGCCAGCTCTTCAGCTTCCTGCAGCGCGATGGAACGGCGCTCGGCGTCGTCCATGGCTTCCTTGACGCGACGTGCCTCGTGGAAGGCCATGCCGGTACCAGCCGGGATCAGGCGGCCGACGATGACGTTCTCCTTCAGGCCACGCAACTCGTCGCGCTTGCCCATGATGGCAGCCTCGGTGAGCACGCGAGTCGTTTCCTGGAAGGAAGCGGCCGAGATGAACGAGTCGGTCGACAGCGAGGCCTTGGTAATACCCAGCAGCACATCCGCGTGGATGGCAATCATCTTGCCTTCCTTGCGCAGACGGTCGTTGGTGTCCAGCAGCTCCGAACGCTCGACCTGCTCGTTCAGGATGTAGGTCGAATCGCCCGGGTTGGTGATCATCACGCGGCGCAGCATCTGGCGAACGATCACCTCGATGTGCTTGTCGTTGATCTTCACGCCCTGGAGTCGGTAGACGTCCTGCACCTCGTCGACGATGTAGCGGGCCAGTTCCTCGATGCCCAGCAGGCGCAGGATGTCCTGCGGATCTGCAGCGCCGTCGACGATCAGCTCGCCGCGGTTCACGACCTGGCCTTCGTGCACCAGGATGTTCTTTTCCTTGGGCACCAGTTCCTCGTGGGCCTTGCCGTCCGGGTCGGTGATCTGCAGGCGGATCTTGCCCTTGGTCTCCTTGCCGAACGACACGGTGCCGGTCTGCTCGGCGAGCACGCCGACGTCCTTCGGGCTGCGGGCTTCGAAGAGTTCCGCCACACGCGGCAGACCGCCGGTGATGTCGCGGGTCTTCTGGCCTTCGACCGGAATACGGGCGAGCACTTCACCAGGCACCAGTTCCTGGCCGTCGCGGATCTGCACCAGCGAGCCTACGGGGAAGCCGATGGCCACCGAGTGATCGGTACCGGGGATCTTGACCTCGTGGCCGCCGGCGTCCAGCAGCTTGACCTGCGGACGGATGATCTTGGCAGCACCGCGGCGCTTCGGGTCGATGACGACCAGCGTCGACAGCCCGGTCACTTCGTCCACCTGCTTGGCAACGGTCACGCCTTCCTCGACGTTCTCGAAACGCGCCTGGCCGGCGAATTCCGTGATGATCGGGCGGGTCAGCGGGTCCCAGTTGGCGAGCACCAGACCGGCCTTGATGGTCTGGCTGGCCTTGATGTTCAGGATCGCGCCGTAAGGCACCTTGTGACGCTCACGCTCGCGGCCGTGCGGGTCGGAGATGACGATCTCACCGGAGCGGGAAATCACCACCAACTCGCCCTTGCCGTTGGTGACGTAACGCATCGTGGCGTTGAAGCCGATGATGCCGTCCGACTTGGCTTCGACGCTGGATGCAACTGCCGCACGCGACGCCGCACCACCGATGTGGAAGGTCCGCATCGTCAGCTGGGTGCCGGGTTCGCCGATGGACTGTGCGGCGATGACGCCGACAGCTTCACCGACGTTCACCAGGCCACCGCGGCCCAGGTCGCGGCCGTAGCACTTGGCGCACAGGCCGAAGCGCGTGGCGCAGGTCAGCGGCGTGCGAACCTTGATCTCGTCAACGCCGGCAGCTTCCAACACGTCGAGCGTGTCTTCGTCCAGCATGTGGCTGGCGCCCAGCAGCGAAGCCTGGGTCTCGGGGTGCACGACATCGATGGCGGTGACGCGGCCGAGGACGCGGTCGCGCAGCGATTCGATGACTTCACCACCTTCGACCAAGGCGCGCATCGCCATGCCGTTGTCGGTGCCGCAGTCGTCCTCGATGACGACCAGATCCTGGGTCACGTCGACCAATCGACGCGTCAGGTAGCCGGAGTTCGCGGTCTTCAGCGCCGTATCCGCCAGGCCCTTACGAGCACCGTGGGTGGAGATGAAGTACTGCAACACGTTCAGGCCTTCACGGAAGTTCGCCGTGATGGGGGTCTCGATGATGGAGCCGTCAGGCTTGGCCATCAGGCCGCGCATGCCGGCCAGCTGGCGGATCTGGGCGGCGGAACCCCGCGCACCCGAGTCGGCCATCATGTAGATCGAGTTGAACGATTCCTGGTCGACGGTCTTGCCATGACGGTCCACGGTCTTCTCGACCTTGAGGTGGTCCATCATCTTCTTGCCGATTTCGTCGCCGGCCTTGCCCCAGATGTCCACGACCTTGTTGTAGCGCTCGCCCGCCGTCACGAGACCCGAGACGTACTGCTGCTCGATCTCCTTGACTTCCTTCTCGGCGCGCTCGATCAGCGTGTGCTTCTGTGCGGGCACCAGCATGTCGTCGATGGCGATGGAGATGCCGGCGCGCGTGGCGAGCTTGAAGCCGCTTTGCAGCAGCTTGTCGGCCAGCACGACGGTTTCCTTCAAGCCGCACTTGCGGAAGGAGGTGTTGATCAGCTTGCTGATCTCCTTCTTCTTCAGTGCCTTGTTGATGTTGCTGAACGGCAGGCCCTTGGGCAGGATTTCCGACAGCAGCGCACGGCCGACGGTGGTGTCCGTCAGCTTGGTCTCGGCCACCCATTCGTCGCCCTGCTTGGTGTATTCCACCAGGCGGACGCTGATCTTGGCGGTGATCTCGACGGCACCGTTTTCCAGCGCACGGATCATCTCGGGGATGTCCGAGAAGATCATGCCCTCGCCCTTGCCGTTGGTGCGCTCGCGGGTCGCGTAGTACAGACCCAGCACCACGTCTTGCGACGGCACGATCGACGGTTCGCCGGAGGCCGGGAACAGCACGTTGTTGGAGGCCAGCATCAGCGTGCGGGCTTCCATCTGCGCTTCGATCGACAGCGGCACGTGGACGGCCATCTGGTCACCGTCGAAGTCGGCGTTGAAGGCCGAGCAGACGAGCGGGTGCAGCTGGATGGCCTTGCCTTCGATCAGCACGGGCTCGAAGGCCTGGATGCCCAGGCGGTGCAGCGTCGGGGCGCGGTTCAGCAGGACCGGGTGCTCCTTGATGACTTCTTCAAGGATGTCCCAGACCACCGGCGTGCCGGATTCGACTTCCTTCTTCGCAGCCTTGATCGTCGTCGCGATGCCCATGGCTTCGAGACGCGAGAAGATGAACGGCTTGAAGAGTTCGAGCGCCATCAGCTTGGGCAGGCCGCACTGGTGCAGCTTGAGCGTCGGGCCGACCACGATGACCGAACGGCCCGAGTAGTCGACGCGCTTGCCCAGCAAGTTCTGACGGAAGCGACCGCTCTTGCCCTTGATCATGTCGGCCAGCGACTTGAGGGCACGCTTGTTCGCGCCGGTCATCGCCTTGCCGCGACGGCCGTTGTCCAGCAGCGAGTCGACCGCTTCCTGCAGCATGCGCTTTTCGTTGCGCACGATGATTTCAGGGGCCTTCAGCTCGAGCAGACGGGCCAGGCGGTTGTTGCGGTTGATGACGCGACGGTAGAGGTCGTTCAAGTCGGAGGTCGCGAAGCGGCCGCCGTCCAGCGGCACCAGCGGACGCAGGTCCGGCGGCAGCACGGGCAGCACGCCCAGCACCATCCAGTTCGGCTTGATGCCGGACTTCTTGAAGGCCTCCATGACCTTCAGGCGCTTGGAGTTCTTCTTGACCTTGAGCTCGGAGCCGGTCATGTCGTTGCGCAGGCGATCGATCTCGACGTCGAGATCCATCTCCTCCAGCAGCTTCTTGATGCCCTCGGCGCCCATCAGCGCGATGAATTCGTCGCCGAATTCGATGCGCTTCGCGTCGTAGTCGTCCTCGGTCATGATCGAGAACTTCTTCAGCGGCGTCATGCCGCTGTCGACGACCACGTACGCTTCGAAGTACAGCACGCGTTCGATGTCGCGCAGCGTCATGTCGAGCACCAGGCCCAGACGCGACGGCAGGCTCTTCAGGAACCAGATGTGCGCGCACGGGGCGGCCAGGTCGATGTGGCCCATGCGGTCACGGCGGACCTTGGTCTGCGTGACTTCAACGCCGCACTTCTCGCAGATGACGCCACGGTGCTTGAGGCGCTTGTACTTGCCGCACAGGCACTCGTAGTCCTTGATCGGGCCAAAGATCTTGGCGCAGAACAGGCCGTCGCGCTCGGGCTTGAAGGTGCGGTAGTTGATGGTCTCGGGCTTCTTCACCTCGCCGAACGACCAGCTGCGGATCTTCTCCGGCGAAGCCAGGCCGATCTGGATGGCATCGAAATGCTCATCGGGGGTGAATTGCTTGAATAGGTCGAGTAGTCCCTTCATGCATCTGCTCCTTAGTTCTTGACCAGTTCAATGTCGATGCCAAGGGAACGGATTTCCTTGACCAGAACATTGAAGGATTCCGGCATGCCGGCTTCGATGGCGTGTTCGCCCTTGACGATGGACTCGTACACCTTGGTGCGGCCGTTCACGTCGTCGGACTTGACCGTCAGCATTTCCTGCAGGATGTAGGAGGCGCCATAGGCTTCCAGCGCCCAGACTTCCATTTCGCCGAAACGCTGGCCGCCGAACTGCGCCTTGCCGCCCAGCGGTTGCTGCGTGACGAGGGAGTACGGACCGGTCGAACGCGCGTGCATCTTGTCGTCCACCAAGTGGTGCAACTTCAGCACGTGCATGTAGCCGACGGTGACCGGACGCTCGAACTGCTCGCCGGTGCGGCCGTCGCACAGCCAGGCCTGGGTGCGCGTGGCGGTCAGGCCCTTCTTGGCGGCGATGTCGTCCGGGTAGGCGAGCTTGAGCATGCCGCGGATTTCTTCTTCCTTGGCGCCGTCGAAGACCGGCGTCGCGAAAGGCACGCCCTTCGACAGATTCGCGGCCATCTCCAGCACTTCGTCGTCCGTCAGTTCTTCGATGCGTTCCGTCTTGCCGCCGCTCTGGTTGTAGAGCTCGTCGAACAGCTTGCGCAGCTCTGCCACTTTGGAGTGCTGCTGCAGCATGTCGCCGATGCGCTGGCCGATGCCCTTGCCGGCCCAGCCCAGATGCACTTCCAGCACCTGGCCCACGTTCATCCGCGACGGGACGCCCAGCGGGTTCAGCACGATGTCGGCAGGCGTGCCGTCGGCCATGTAGGGCATGTCTTCGATCGGCGTGACCTTGGACACGACACCCTTGTTGCCGTGACGGCCGGCCATCTTGTCGCCAGGCTGCAGGCGGCGCTTGACGGCCAGGTAGACCTTGACCATCTTCAGCACGCCGGCGGGCAGCTCGTCGCCCTGCGTCAGCTTCTTGCGCTTTTCTTCAAACGCCAGGTCGAAGCTGTGGCGCGTCTGGTCGAGCGAGTTCTTGATCGACTCGAGCTGGTTGGCGACGTCTTCCTCGGCCGGACGAATGTCGAACCAGTGGAACTTCTCGACCGAGACCAGGTAGTCCTTGTCGATCTTGGTGCCCTTGGCGATCTTCTGCGGGCCGCCGTTGGCGAGCTTGCCGATCAGCAGCTTCTCGATCCGGTCGAAGGCGTCGCTTTCGACGATGCGCAGCTGGTCGTTCAGGTCCAGGCGGTAGCGCTTGAGCTCGTCGTCGATGATCTGCTGGGCGCGCTTGTCGCGCTGGATGCCTTCACGGGTGAAGACCTGCACGTCGATGACGGTGCCGTTGGTGCCTTGATCGACACGCAGCGACGTGTCCTTCACGTCCGAAGCCTTCTCGCCGAAGATGGCGCGCAGCAGCTTCTCTTCCGGCGTCAGCGTGGTCTCGCCCTTGGGCGTGACCTTGCCGACCAGCACGTCGCCCGGGTTCACCTCGGCGCCGACGTAGACGATGCCCGACTCGTCCAGACGGCCGAGTTGTTGCTCCGACAGGTTCGGGATGTCGCGGGTGATTTCCTCGGCGCCCAGCTTGGTGTCGCGCGCGTTGACGACCAGTTCCTCGATGTGGATCGAGGTGTAGCGGTCTTCGGCGATGACGCGTTCCGAGATCAGGATCGAGTCTTCGAAGTTGTAGCCGTTCCAGGGCATGAACGCGACCAGCATGTTCTGGCCCAGAGCCAGTTCACCGATGTCGGTCGACGCGCCGTCGGCAATGATGTCCTCGGCCGCCACCTTGTCGCCACGCTTGACGATGGGACGCTGGTGGATGTTGGTGTTCTGGTTGGAACGCTGGTACTTGATCAGGTTGTAGATGTCGACACCGACTTCACCGGCAACCGTCTCGTTGTCGTTCACGCGAATGACGATGCGGTTGGTGTCGACATAGTCGACCACGCCGCCGCGGCGAGCCGCGACCACCGTGCCCGAGTCCTTCGCCGCCACGCGCTCGACGCCCGTGCCCACGAAAGCCTTCTCGGGGCGCAGCACCGGCACGGCCTGACGCTGCATGTTGGCGCCCATCAGCGCGCGGTTCGCATCGTCATGCTCCAGGAAGGGCACGAGCGAAGCTGCCACCGACACGATCTGCGTCGGCGCCACGTCCATGTACTGGATGCGTTCCGGCTGCGTCAGCACGGACTCGCCGTTCTCACGGGCCGAAACCAGCTCGTCCGTCAGCTCGCCTGCCGGGTTCAGCGTCGCATTCGCCTGGGCGATGACGTACTTGCCTTCCTCGATGGCGGACAGGTAGTCGATCTGGTCGGTGACGTGGCCGTCCACAACGCGGCGATAAGGCGTTTCCAGGAAGCCGTACTCGTTGAGCTGAGCGAACAGCGCCAGCGAGTTGATCAGGCCGATGTTCGGGCCTTCCGGCGTTTCGATCGGGCAGACGCGGCCGTAGTGGGTCGGGTGCACGTCGCGGACTTCGAAGCCGGCGCGCTCGCGGGTCAGACCACCCGGGCCCAGGGCCGAGACGCGACGCTTGTGCGTGATCTCGGACAGGGGGTTGGTCTGGTCCATGAACTGCGACAGCTGCGACGCACCGAAGAACTCCTTGAGCGCCGCGGAGATCGGCTTGGAGTTGATCAGGTCGTGCGGCATCAGGGCTTCGGTCTCGGCCTGGCCCAGACGTTCCTTGACGGCCTTCTCGATGCGGGCGAGGCCCGAGCGGTACTGGTTTTCGGCCAGTTCGCCCACGCAACGCACGCGACGGTTGCCCAGGTGGTCGATGTCGTCCACTTCGCCGCGGCCATTGCGCAGCTCGACGAGGATCTTGACGACGTCAAGGATGTCCTCGTTGGACAGGTTCATGTTGCCTTCGGGCGTGTCACGGCCGACACGCGCGTTGAACTTCATGCGGCCGACACGGCTCAGGTCGTAGGTGTCGGTGCTGTAGAACAGGCGGTTGAACAGCGCCTCGACGGCGTCTTCCGTCGGCGGCTCGCCGGGGCGCATCATGCGGTAGATGGCGACGCGGGCGGCCAGTTGCGTCTCGGTCTCGTCAGACGCCAGCGTCTGCGAGATGTAGGCGCCTTCGTCCAGCTCGTTCGTGAACAGGCACTGGATTTCCTTGACGCCGGCCTGGCGCAGCTTCTTCAGCAGCGCGTCGGTCAGTTCTTCGTTGGCCTTGGCGATGATCTCGCCGGTGTCGGCGTCGATCATGTTCTTGGCCAGCACGCGGCCGACCAGGAAGTCTTCGGGCACCGAGATGTGCTGCGTGCCGGATTGCTCCAGCTGGCGCGCATGGCGGGCCGTGATGCGCTTGTCCTTCTCGACGATGACGGCACCCGACTTGTCGACGATGTCGAAGCGGGCGACTTCACCCTTCAGGCGGTCGGCGACGAATTCGAGCTGCGCGCCAACGTCCATCAGGCGGAAGTTGTCGAACACGAAGAAGTGGGCCAGGATCTGTTCCGGCTTCAGGCCGATGGCCTTGAGCAGGATGGTGACCGGCATCTTGCGGCGGCGGTCGACGCGGAAGTACAGGATGTCCTTCGGGTCGAACTCGAAGTCCAGCCACGAGCCGCGGTAGGGAATGATGCGGGCGCTGAACAGCAGCTTGCCCGACGAGTGGGTCTTGCCCTTGTCGTGCTCGAAGAACACGCCAGGCGAACGGTGCAGCTGCGACACGATGACGCGCTCGGTACCGTTGACGATGAACGAGCCGTAGTCAGTCATCAGGGGCACTTCGCCCATGTAGACCTCTTGCTCCTTGATCTCCTTGACCGTCTTCGCCTGGGGCGACTCACGGTCATAGATGATCATCTGCAGCCGCGCACGCACGGCGGCTGCGTAGGTCAACCCCCGCTGCTGGCACTCACGGGTGTCGAACGGCGGCTTGGCGATGTTGAACTCGAGGAACTTCATCTCGACGAAACCGTTGTGCGAAACAATCGGGAACGCCGAAAGGAAAGCCGCCTGCAGCCCTTCGGGCTTGCGTTTGGCGGGGGCCACGTCCTTCTGCAGGAAGGCCACGTAGCTGTCCTTCTGCATCGTGAGCAGATAGGGAACGTTGAGAACGCTCTCGCGCTTGCCGAAGCTCTTGCGGATCCGCTTGCGCTCGGTATAGCTGTAGGGGGTTGCTTGCGCCATAAACACTCCGTGTCGAGCCCACCCCTGGCCGTGGGGCGAGCCGCGTCGGCGACTGGCTGGCTCATTCGCCCAGAACGAGCGAATGCCTAGCTTGGTGGTTGGCCACTACCAACCGCTGGCGGACAACCCCGACATTGCATCGGAGTCCGACCAAACTGGTTCTCTGCAGTCGGATCAGAGAACACTTGAAAGAACCGCGCATCATACTGCGGACGTGCTTTCAGCTGTTCTCAAGCAGGATTAACCCGCAAAGACGAAAAAGGGGAAGCCCAAAGGCAACCCCTTTTCTGGTCAGTGGGGTCGGAGCTGCTTCGCAGGTCCAACCCCAAAGTCTTACTTCAGCTCGGCCTTGGCGCCGGCTTCGACCAGCTTCTTGACGGCAGCTTCGGCGTCGGCCTTGGCAATGCCTTCCTTGACGTTCTTCGGAGCGCCGTCGACCAGGTCCTTGGCTTCCTTCAGACCCAGGCCGGTGATCTCGCGAACGGCCTTGATGACGGAGACCTTCTGAGCGCCGGCCTCGAGCAGCACGACGTTGAATTCGGTCTTCTCTTCAACGACAGCAGCAGCAGCGCCACCGCCACCGCCACCGCCAGCAGCAGCCATCGAAGCGGCGGACACGCCGAACTTCTCTTCAATTGCCTTGACCAGATCGTTCAGTTCCAGAACGGTCATGCTGTCCAGAGCCGACAGGAAAGCGTCTTTATCGAATGCCATGATGAATTTCCTTAAAACAGATTGATTGCGCGTGACTTGACGTCAGCCGCGTAGTTCGTCGATCAGGCCGCAGCCGGGCTTCTTCGGCGACAGCTTCCGTGGAAGCGGCGCCTTCGCCACGCTTTGCAGCCAGGGCTGCCAGCACGGCCGCGGTGCGTTGCACCGGCGACAGCAGCAGGCCAGCGATTTGCGACAGCAGCACTTCTCGGCTCGGGACCGAAGCCAGCGCTTTCACACCGGCAACGTCCAGAGCCTTGCCGCCGTACGCGCCGCCCTTGATGACGAGCTTGTCGTTGGTCTTGGCAAAGTCAGCGATGACTTTGGCAGCCGCGACAGCGTCTTCAGAAAAGCCGTAGATCAGCGGACCGACCATGCTCTCCGAGGCAGCCTCGAACGGGGTGCCGGCAACAGCGCGACGTGCCAGGGTGTTCTTCAGCACGTGAAGATACACACCTTGGGCACGCGCGGTGATGCGCAGCTTGTTCAGGGCTTCCACGGTGAGGCCACGGTACTCGGCCAGCGCCAGCGTCTGCGACTTGGCAGCTTGCGCTGCGACGTCGGAGACAACGACTGCCTTCTCGTTGCGATTGAGACTCAAGGTCTACTCCTCACATTTGCTCTCTCGGCCTTGCGGCTTCAGGAGCGCCAGGGAATTAGCGACCATCTGTCAGGAAACCCGCTCCGATCACTCGAAACGGCAAACCTTTCAGCGGGACCGCCATCTGCGTTGGTTCTCGCCTCAATTGCTTGAGGACAGAGATTTAAGGGGTCTCCACCAACGGTCTTGGATGACGCGCCGCTCCGGCGAACCGGAACAACGCCCCACCAATCTTGTTGCCCGGGGCCAGACTCGCCCCGTGCAGATTCGGTGCCCCAGGCCGCGAAGGCCTGGTTGCAGGTCAGGCCGCGTTGGCCTGAGCGTTGATCGACGCGATTTCGACGCGGGCACCAACACCCATCGTCGAAGAGATGGCGACCTTGCGCAGGTAGATGCCCTTGCTCGACGCCGGCTTGCTCTTGTTCAGAGCCTCGATCAGCGCGCGCAGGTTGCCTTCCAGCTTGTCGGTGTCGAACGAACGACGGCCGAGGGTGCCGTGGATGATGCCGGCCTTGTCGACGCGGAACTGGACCTGGCCAGCCTTGGCATTGCGAACGGCGGTGGCGACGTCCGGGGTCACGGTGCCAACCTTGGGGTTGGGCATCAGGCCGCGCGGGCCCCAGGATCTGACCCAGGGTACCGACGACACGCATGGTGTCCGGCGAGGCGATGACCACGTCGAAGGGCATGTCGCCCGCCTTGACGCGCTCGGCCAGGTCTTCCATGCCGACGACGTCGGCGCCAGCGGCGCGGGCTTCGTCAGCCTTGGCGCCCTGGGCGAAGACGGCGACGCGCTTGGTCTTGCCGGTGCCGTTGGGCATCACGACGGCGCCACGCACGACTTGGTCCGACTTCTTGGCATCGATGCCCAGTTGCACGGCGACGTCGATGGACTCATCGAACTTGGCCGAGGCCAGGC
>CAUJSJ030000073.1:0-6708 GCA_963422775.4 uncultured Roseateles sp. | reverse complement strand
TCACCAGCGGACGGGCGGGCTGGGCACCGGCGAGCGGGCACAGCAGCAGCGCGGCCACGCCGCCCAGCATTGCTTTACTCCAACGACGCCAAGCGCTGACCATGGGGCCGCATCATGCCGTGGCGGCCAATCCCCGGCAAAAGCCGGGCTGCTCGGCCCCCGCCCCGACCGTGACCAGCGCACGGAAAGCCATGCCCCCTGGGCACCGCAGCCTGGGCGCCGCCGCTAGACTGGCTCGCCACCCGCACCTCTGTCGCGCACGATGAAATCCCGCCTCCTGCTCGCCGCCTTTGCCCTGGCCCTGGTGGCCCCGCTGGCGCAAGCCCAGGCCTCCCAGGCCAGCACCGTGCTGCCAGGCACGGCGCCGGTGGCGCCAGACGACCTGCTCTACCGCGAACTCGGCGGCCAGCAGGCCATCCAGGCCTTCACCAACGACTTCTACGACCGCATGCTGCAGGACGCGCGCATCGCGCGCTACTTCGACGGCATCAACATGAAGCACCTCAAGGGCGTGCTGGCCGACTATTTCTGCGTCGTCGCCGGCGGCCCCTGCGTCTATGACGGCCGTGGGCATGAAGGATTCGCATGCCCACCTCGGCATCGACCGTGCCGCCTTCAACGCGCTGGTCGAGAACCTGCAGCTGGCGATGGACGCCGCCGGCGTGCCTTTCGCGGCGCAGAACCGGCTGCTGGCGCGCATGGGCCTTCTTCCACCGCGAGATCGTCACGAAGTGACGCGCCCGAGCCGCCTCGCCCACCACCGCGACGGCGGCTTCCAGAACAACGACGGCGACTTCCCGCCGAAGTCGCTGGCCGACGCGTTGCGCTGGCGCTGGAACGCCACCCGCCAGGGCCTGCCGCCGCGGCCGCTGGCCGCCATTCCCGCGCAGCCGGCCGACCTTGGCTTCATCCACGCCAATGCCGGCACGGCCCAGCAGCCCGCCGTCACCTGGGTCGGCCACGCCACGGTGCTGGCCCAGCTCGGCAGGCTGAATGTGCTGACCGATCCGGTGTTCTCCGAGCGCGCGTCGCCGTTGTCGTTCATGGGCCCGAAGCGCGAGCAGCCGCCCGGCGTGGCGCTGCACGAACTGCCTGCCATCGACGCCGTGCTCGTCTCCCACAACCACTACGACCACCTCGACCTGCCCTCCTGCCGGGCGTTGGCTGCGCAGCCCGGCGGCGGCCCGCTCTTCGTCGTGCCGCTGGGGCTGAAGGCCTGGTTCCAGGCCCGCGGCATCGTGCGTGTCGTCGAGTTGGACTGGTGGCAGTCGCACGTGGTGGCCGGCACGGAGATCGTCCTCGTGCCCGCCCAGCACTGGTCGGCGCGCGGGCTGAACGACCGCATGAAGACGCTGTGGGGCGGCCTTCGCGGTCTTCGCGCCCGACTGCCAGCTGTTCTTCGCGGGCGACACCGGCTATTCACGCGACTTCGCCGCCATCCGCGAGCGCTTCGCGGAGCGACAAACGGACGGCGGCTTCGACATCGCGCTGATCCCCATCGGCGCCTACGAGCCGCGCTGGTTCATGAAGGAGCAGCACGTCAATGTCGAGGAGGCGCTGAAGATCCACGCCGACCTGGGCGCCAAGCGTTCGCTCGGCGTGCACTGGGGCACCTTCGAGCTGACCGACGAGGCCCTGGACGAGCCGCCGCGCCAGCTGGCAAGCCAGCGCTCGGCCCTGGGCCTGGGCGACGACGCGTTCTTCACGCTGGCCGTCGGCGAAACGCGGCAGATTCCGCGGCGCGGCTAGACCTGCCGCCGCCGAAGTGGTCAGCCGACCCGGCAGACCTTCAGCATGTTGGTGCCGCCCGGGTAGCCCATGGGCTCGCCGCAGGTGATGGCGTAGGTGTCGCCGGGCATCAGCACGCCACGGTCGACGAGGATCTTCTCGGCCGCGGCCAACGCCATGTCGCGGTCGTCGAACTTGGGCATCAGGATGGGCCGCACGTTGCGGTACAGCGCCATCTTGCGCTGGCTGATCGGCTGCGTCGTCAGCGCGAAGATGGGCACCTGGATGCGGTGGCGACTCATCCACAGCGCCGTCGAGCCGGACTCGGTCAGCGCCAGGATGGCCTTGCAGCCGAGGTGGTAGGCGGTGAACAGCGCGCCCCATCGCGATGGACTGGTCGATGCGGCCGAACTGGCGGCCGGCGAAGTCGGTGTCCAGCGTGACGAACTCGGCGCGCTCGGCTTCCAGCGCGATGTTGGCCATCTGCTCGACGGTCTCGATCGGGTACTTGCCGGCGGCCGTCTCGGCGGACAACATCACCGCGTCGGTGCCGTCCAGCACCGCGTTGGCCACGTCGCTGACCTCGGCGCGCGTGGGCACCGGGTTGACGATCATGGACTCCATCATCTGCGTGGCCGTGATGGACACCTTGTCCAGCTCGCGGGCCATCTTGATCATGCGTTTCTGCAGCGCCGGCACGGCGGCGTTGCCCACTTCCACCGCCAGGTCGCCGCGCGCCACCATGATGCCGTCGCTGGCCTTCAGGATGGCTTCGAGGTGGGGGATGGCCTCGTAGCGCTCGATCTTGGCGATCATGGCCGGCTTGTGGCGATAGGGCTCGCCGGCCACGTTGGCCAGCTGGCGCGCCATCTCCATGTCGGTCGCGTTCTTGGGGAAGCTCACGGCCAGGTATTCGCACTGGAAGGACATCGCGGTCTTGATGTCCTCCATGTCCTTGCCCGTCAGCGCCGGCGCGGTCAGGCCGCCGCCCTGCTTGTTGATGCCCTTGTTGTTGGACAGCTCGCCACCGAGCTTGACGATGGTGTGCACCTGGGCGCCGCGCACGGCCTCGACGGTCAGCACCAGCAGGCCGTCGTTGAGCAGCAGCGTGTCGCCGGGCTTCACGTCACGCGGCAGTTCCTTGTAGTCGAGGCTGGCGATGTCCTGGTTGCCGAGTTCGGTGCGGTCGGCGTCGAGGATGAACTTCGCGCCCGGAACCAGTTCGATCTTGCCGCCGTCGAACTTGCCGACGCGGATCTTGGGGCCCTGCAGGTCGGCCATGATGGCCACCGAACTTTGCCGACGCGCTCCGCCGCGGCGCGGACCATGGTGGCGCGATCGATGTGATCCTGCGCCTTGCCGTGCGAGAAGTTCAGCCGCACCACGTCGACACCGGCGCGGAGCATCTTCTCCAGCACCTCGGGTGTGTTGGAAGCGGGGCCGAGGGTGGCGACGATCTTGGTGGCGCGGGTCATGGCTGTCTCGATTCTCTAGGGGGCGCGGAATTATGGTCTGCCAGACCGCGCGCGGGTTTCGTCGTGTTTCAGCCGAGCGCCTTCTCGAAGAAGGCACTCAGCGGGTCGGCCGCGTAGCCGCCGAAGGGGCCGCGCTCGACGTAGCCAAGCCGCCGGTACAGCGCCAGCGCCTCGGGCTGGTGGATGCCCGTCTCCAGCCGCGCCAGGCCCACGCCGCGCGCCAGCAGTTCGGCCTCCAGCCGCGCCATCAGCTGCCTGGCCACGCCGCGGCCGCGGGCGCTGTCGAGCACGAACAGGCGCTTGATCTCGCCGTAACCGTCTTGATGCTTGACGCCGCCGCAGCCGACCAGCGCCTCGCCCATCCACAAACCCCAGAACGCGCCGTGCGGCGGCCGCAGGTTTTCGGCGGGCTCGAAATGGTTGCTCTCGCTGGGGTAGAGGGCGCTCATCAACGCCTCGGATTGGGCGATCAGCGCCTGGGCGTCGGCGCTGGTGGGGTCGAGCGGCGCGAGGCGGGTGGGTGGCTTTGCGGTCATCGGGTGTGGGTCGGGTTACAGGCCGGAACCGGACGCGGCCGGCGCCAGGGGACGGCGGCGTCTGGATTCGCGCCGAGAATTCTCCGCTCACCGTCAGGATGCCAGGCCCATGCACCACCGTTCCACCGCGCCGCTGCTGGCCGCGCTCGCCGTCGTGCTGACCTGGGGCGTCAATTTCCCGCTGTCGAAAGCCCTGTTCAACCAGGTCGGCCCCACCGGCTTCCTGGGCCTGCGCTACCTGCTGATGCCCTTCTGCGCCGTGGCGCTGCTGTGCTGGCGTTTCGGCACGCGCTGGCCCCGGCTGGACCGCGGCGAGGTGGGGCCGCTGGTGCGGCTGACGCTGGTCGGCCAGGGCCTGCACCTGCTGCTGTCGGCCTACGGCATGCAAGGCTCCACGGCCTTCAGTGCCAGTGTGCTGCTGGCCTGCGGGCCGGTGTTCACGCTGCTGATTCTGCGTGCGACCGGCGTGGAGAAGCTGTCACGCGGCCAGATCGCCGGCGTCGCGATGGCGGCGCTGGGCGCGCTGGTCTTCACCTCCGACAAGCTGCTGGCGGCCGACTGGCAGGCGGGCCTGGGCGACCTGGTCCTGCTCGCCGCCGCGGCGCTGTTCAGCTATTACACCGTCGCCAGCAAGCCGTTGATCCAGCACCACGGCGGCGTGAGGGTGCTGGGCTATGGCGCCTGATCTGCACGCTGCCGATGCTGCTGTGGTGCGCGCCGGCGCTGCTGTCGCTGGACTGGCCCGCGCAGCCTGCCTGGGTGTGGCCGGGGCTGGCCTGGCAGGTCATCGGGGGCGGCTTCCTGGGCTGGCTGGCCTGGGGCTGGGCCAACGAGCGGCGCGGCGTGGGCCGCACCGCGCCGCTGATCTACCTGATGCCGGTCGTGGCCGGCCTCATCGCCTGGCTGTGGGGCGGCGAGCGGTTCAGCGCGCCGAAGCTGCTGGGTGCCGGCGTCATCCTCGCCGGCGTGGCGCTGGCGCAGTTCAGCCCGGGAACGGGCGCCCCTCGCCCGGCGCCGACCGGCTGAACGCGGTCACGCCGGTCGGTCCCCCACGGGGACGGAACCGCAGGCGGCATTCAGTCGCCGGCGGCCCCTGACGGGCCAGCTTGGCGAACTGGAGTCGGACACAAGCAGTCCCTGCGGACTGCTCGTGCCTACGGAAGGCCATGGGCCTCTGGCCCATGGCAGGCCCGGCGCTCGGCCCACGGATACGGGGGCGATCAACCCGCCCGCGTGCTCCGGGCTTCACGCGCGTCCGCGACCGCCAGAGCCGTCATGTTGACGATGCGGCGCACCGTCGCCGACGGCGTCAGGATGTGCACGGGGGCGGCAGCGCCCAGCAGGATGGGGCCGACCGTCACGCCGTGACTGGCGCTGATCTTCAACACGTTGAAGAGGATGTTGGCGGCGTCCAGCGTCGGCAGCACCAGCAGGTTGGCGGCACCCTTGAGCTTGCTGTCGGGCAGGAAGGCCTGGCGCACGCTCTCGGACAGCGCCGCGTCGCCATGCATCTCGCCGTCGCACTCGATCTCGGGGTGGGCTGCCGCAAACAGCTCGTGGGCGCGGCGCATCTTCACTGCCGACGGCCGCGTGGACGAGCCAAACATCGAGTGGCTGACGAAAGCCAGCTTCGGCGGCAGGCCGAAGCGGCTGACCTCCTCGGCAGCCATGGCGGCGATGTCGGCCAGCTCCTCGGCCGTCGGGTCGTCGTTGACGAAGGTGTCGGTGATGAACAGCGTCATCTGCTCCAGGATCAACGCATTCATCGCCGCGAACTGGCGCACCCCTGCGCGCAGGCCGACCAGGTCGCGCACCTGCTCCAGGTGGCGGTCGAAGCGCCCCACCATGCCGCAGATCATTGCGTCCGCGTCGCCCAGCTCGATGGCCAGCGCGCCGATGGCCGTGTTGGAGCGGCGCACGGCGGACTTGGCCATCTCGGGCGTGAAGCCGTTGCGCTTCATGCGCGCGTAGTAGGCCTCCCAATACTGGCGAAAGCGCGGATCGTCCTCGGGGTCGATGACGGCCACGTCCTCGCCCAGCTTCAGGCGCAGGCCGGCGCGCTGGATGCGTGCGGCCAGCACCTCGGGGCGGCCGATCAGCGTCGGCTTGCACAGGCCCTCGTCCAGCGCCACCTGCACGGCGCGCAGCACCCGCTCGTCCTCGCCCTCGGCGTAGATGACGCGTGCGGGCTCGGCCTTGGCGGCGGCGAACACGGGGCGCATGAACATGCCGGTCTGGTAGACGAAGCGCTCCAGCGACTGGCGGTAGGCGACCAGGTCGGCGATGGGTCGCGTGGCAACGCCATCGGCTTCGGCCGCCGCTGCAACGGCAGGCGCGATGCGCAGGATCAGGCGCGCGTCGAAGGGCTTGGGGATCAGGTAGTCGGGCCCGAAGGCCAGCTCCTGGCCAGCGTAGGCGGCGGCCACTTCATCCGACGTCTCCGCCTTGGCCAGCGCGGCGATCTCGCGCACGCAGGCCAGCTTCATGCCCTCGGTGATCTTGGTGGCGCCGCAGTCCAGCGCGCCGCGGAAGATGTAGGGGAAGCACAGGACGTTGTTGACCTGGTTCGGGTAGTCGCTGCGGCCCGTGGCGACGATGCAGTCGGGCCGCACTTCCTTGGCCAGCTCGGGGCGGATCTCGGGCTCGGGGTTGGCCAGCGCCAGGATGATGGGCTGGGTGCCCATGGTCTTGACCATGTCGGCGCTCAGCACGCCGGCCGCCGAGCAGCCGAGGAAGACGTCTGCGCCGTCGACCACGTCGGCCAGCGTGCGCGCGCTCGTGATCTGGCAATAGCGCTGCTTGGACTCGTCCAACTTGCCCGCCTTCGCGTCCTCGCGCTCGCTCTGGATCACGCCGCGCGAGTCGCAGACGAACACGTTCTCGCGCTTCACGCCCAGGCCCCACCATCACGTCCAGGCAGGCGATGGCCGCAGCCCCCGCGCCCGACACGGCGACCTTGACCTTGCCGA
>CAUJSJ030000072.1:0-8595 GCA_963422775.4 uncultured Roseateles sp. | reverse complement strand
CAGCCCCAACCTGACCCTATGCACCCGAGCGGCTGTCGATGGAAAAGGTCGAGGACGCGCCGTTCAGCCCGGCCGACCGCATCGGGCAGCTGACGATGCGCAATCTCGACATCAGCGACACGCGCGTCAAGCTGGGCATCTACACCGGCGTCGGCCTTCTGGCCGGCGGAGGCCTGCCCCGGCTGGAGTGAAAACACTGGGCAGGCATCCAGTAGTGCTGTATAAAATGACAGCATTCCTTAAGGAGCCTGACCGTGCACAGCCAATACCGCCAGAACTACATCCCGAGCCGCCCGCTGCCGCGCTGGCTTGAAACCCTGCTGCGCTGGCTGTGAGTCAGGACCGAGGACGCGCCCTGCGTGCCTGAGCCAGCGGCTCTGTCCTTCGCCGGGCACATGCAGTCCTCAGGACTGAATGTGTCCGGGCGCAGTTTGCCCGACGCCTGAGGGGCGCCATGCCGCCTGCAAGTGGCATGGCGTGTGCGGGCGCCTCAGAACTCGTCGGCCACCCGGACGAAGCTCGCGAAGCGAGGTTTGCCGCTCGGTGTCAGGTCGCGGTAGCGATAGGTCACTGTCGCACCGATGGGTGGGGGATTGCGGCGCTGGGCGTCACTGAAGCCCGTGCCCAGCTTGAAGTGAATGCCTTCGGGTGTCTGCAGTTCCAGCGCACCGAGCTGGCCGGCAAAGCGGCCTTTGCCGGGCTCGTGGCCGACGATGACGGCTTCGGCATCCGCCTGGGGCTTGAGCTTGAGCAGCAGGTCGCTGCGACCGGAGGCCAGCGGTGCATCGGCACGGTGCAGCATCAGGCCCTCGCCGCCGCCGGCGACCACTTCTTTCAGCTTGTCGCGCAGCGCGCCGTTCGACGCCAGCCGCATCTGCTCCACCGGCACGACAACGTCGCCCGCCAGGGCCCTGAGCTTGTCGGCGCGCAGCTCGAAGCTGCCCTCGCCGGCCGGCAGCTCGAACACGCGGTAGCTCACGCGCCGCCACTCCGTATCCGCCGGCTCGGCCCGCCTCACCGTCGCAGACAAGCTGTCGAAGCTGCGACGGGCAATCCAGAGTTCGCCGTCCAGCGGCTGTTTCGGCAGGGCAGCCAGAAACCAGGCCGGCGCCGCGACGGTCCGCCCGCTGCGAAACCGCAACACCTGCCCGTCCCACAGCGCTCGAACGCCGTCCAGCTTCTCGCTGACGAGATAGGGCCGAGGGTCGATGTTCGCGGGCGCGTTGCGTGCCAGCAGCGGCTCAAGCGCCGACGCCGGCAGCCCCGCAGAACCGAGCAGGGCCAGTAGCGCGCGTCGCGTCAGCATGAGAGGGTGAGAGTGAGTCCGGCATGCCAGAGCAAGCCGTCCAAAGCGCGCCAATCTAGGCGCAAAGCGGAGCCGTAGCTCGCACTACGGCGAGCATTTGCAACGACGAGTGGCGTGTTTTGGGCGGTTTGAGCGGGCATGTCGGATTCGCTCTCACCCTCTTAGAGCACCACCGGCTCCGGCTCCAGCCGGATACCGAAGCGCCCGTACACGCTCTCCTGGATGGCTCGGGCCAACGTGACGACCTCCGCGCCCCGCGCGTCCGCCTTGTTCACCAGTACCAGCGCCTGCTTCTCGTAGACCGCCGCTCCGCCCACCGTCTTCCCCTTCCAGCCGCAGGCGTCGATCATCCACCCGGCGGCCAGCTTCACGCTTCCGTCCGGCATGGGATAGTGAACGATGCCGGGGTCGCGGCCGATGATGTCGCGGCACTGCTCGGCCGTGACGACCGGGTTCTTGAAAAAGCTGCCGGCGTTGCCGATGACGGCCGGGTCGGGCAGTTTGGCGCGGCGCACCGCCACCACCCAGTCGAAGATCTGGCGCGCGCTCGGCGCCGTGATGCCGGTCTCGGACATCTTTCGTTCCAGCTCCAGATAGCCGAGCACGGGCTGCCAGGGCTTGGGCAGTCGAAACCGCACGCGCGTGATGACGCTCTTGCCGGCCAGGCCGCCGAAGTCGCTGTGCTTGAAGACGCTGTCGCGGTAGCCGAAGCGGCAGACCTCGGCGGGCAGCAGCGCCGGCCGGCCGGTGATCAGGTCCATGACCTCGACGGATTCCAGCCTGTCCTTGACCTCGATGCCGTAGGCGCCGATGTTCTGCACGGGCGCGGCGCCGCAGGTTCCAGGGATCAGCGCCATGTTTTCCAGGCCGGGGTAGCCCTGGTCCAGCGTCCAGCTGACCAGGTCGTGCCAGACAACGCCGGCGCCGGCCTCGACGATCCAGGCATCCGTCCTCTCCTCCAGCAGACGGATGCCGGGAATCTCCACCTTCAGCACGACCGCGTCGACATCCTTGGTCAGCACGAGATTGCTGCCGCCGCCCAGCACGAACTTGGGTGCACGGCCGAGTTCCGGGTGATCGACGACGCGGCGGACATCGGCCGCCTCGCGGATGCGCACGAGGCGGTGCGCGATGGCCGGCAGGCCAAAGGTGTTGTAGGGCTTGAGGTTGACGTCGGTCTCGATCAGGAGGCCGGGGGCTTCATTCAAGGGGGTGGCTGGCGGGACAGAGGCGGTCGGCATGGGAAAATTTTCGCAGACGTCAACCTAACGAATCCTCAATATGCCCAGTTTCGACACCGTTCTCGAGCCCGACCACGTCAAGATCCGCAATGGCGTGGACAACGCCATCAAGGAAATCGGCACCCGTTTCGACTTCAAGGGCACCGGCGCCAAGGTCGAACTCAAGGACAAGGAGATCCACGCCACCGGCGACAGCGACTTCCAGCTCGAGCAGATCGAGGCCGTGCTCTATGGCAAGCTGACCAAGCAGGACGTCGTCATCAGCTTCCTCGACAAGGCCGAGAAGGTCGAGAAACTTGGCGGCGACAAGCTGCGCCAGGTCTACAAGATCAAGGAAGGCATCGAGGCCACCCTGGCCAAGAAGCTCGTGAACTCGCTGAAGGAGAGCAAGCTCAAGGTCCAGGCCAGCATCCAGGGCGACGCCGTGCGCGTGACCGGCAAGAACCGCGACGACCTGCAGACGGCCATCGCCCATCTGAAGAAAAGCTTCAGCGACACGCCGCTGACCTACAACAACTTCCGCGACTGAGCATGCATCCTTTCACGCTCCTGCCGTTGCTGCTGGTCTGTGGCCTGAGCATGGCCCAGACCCAGCCGCCCGCACAGGTGCAGCTCAACGGCATGCTGGGCTCACGCTCTGCCTTGCTGATCATTGATGGTGAACCCCGCACCCTCGAAGTAGGCGCCACGGCCAAGGGCGTCAAGCTCGTCGCGCTGGAGGATGGCCGCGCCATCGTCGAGTACGGCGGCCGGCGCCAGACCCTCGCCCTTGGCGCGGCACCTGGCCGCGTCGTCGCGCAAGTCCCACCGCCGCGTCAGATCGTCCTGCCCATGGGCTCGGGAGGCCACTTCACGACGATCGGCATGATCAACGGCCAGGTCACGACCTTCCTCGTCGATACCGGCGCCACCAGCGTGTCCATCAGCCAGATCGAGGCCGAGAAGCTCGGCCTGCGCTACATGTACGGCAAGCGCATCGTCACGCAGACGGCCAACGGCGTCGTGCCTGCCTACCAGTTCCAGCTCACCAGCGTGCGTATCAGCGACGTCGAGGTGCGCGACATCGAAGCCATCGTCATCCCCGGAACGATGAGCCACGTGCTGCTGGGCAACAGCTTCCTGAACCGTTTCCAGATGCGGCGCGAGAACGACATCATGACTTTGGAGCTGCGCTACTGATCCGGCAAGTCGGGCTTCTGCAAGAATCCGGCGCCCATCCTTGCCGGCCCGCCCAGATGACCCGTCCTCCTGCCCTGCTCTCCGGCCTGCTGGCCACCCTGCTGCTCGCCGCGGCATCCGCGGCCCAGGCGCAGGACGCCGCCAAGGCCTCGCGCTTCTATGAAGACGCGCTGCAGCGCTACGAAAAGCGCGACATCCCCGGCGCCATCATCCAGCTCAAGAACGCGCTGCAGGCAGACAAGAGCCAGCTTTCGGTGCATGTGTTGCTGGGCAAGGCCTTGTTGGCCGACAGCCAGCCGTCGGCGGCCGAATTCGAGCTGGGCGAGGCCATCCGCCTGGGTGTCAATCGCGCGGAAGTTGCCGTGCCGCTGGCCGTGGCTTTGAGCGCTCAGGGCAAGCAGCCGCAGGTGCTGGAAGATCCGCGCCTCGCGCCGGCCGGCCTGCCCCCCGGTGTCAGGCAGGCCTTGCTCCTTGAGCGTGCCCTCGCCCAGTCCGACATGGGTGACAACCGGGCCTCGCTGGCCACTGTGCTGGAGGCCCGGGCGCTGAACCCCACCGATCTCAACGCCTGGCTGGCCGAGGTACCGTTGCGCATCCGGGCACGCCAGTTCGCCGAAGCGCAGGCCGCTGCCGACCACGCCCTCAAGCTGGACCCTGACAACGCGGAAGCGCTCTACCAGAAGGCCTCGACTTTCCACGCGATGGGCGACATCACCCAGGCGATGGCGCTCTATGACCGGGGCGTGAAGATCCAGCCCGCCCATGCGGAAACCCGGCTGGCCCGCGCCGGTGTGCTGATCGACATGAACCGGGACGCCGAGGCTCTCGCCGAGATCGACGAACTCCAGAAACTCAAGCCCAACGATCCGCGCGGCACCTATCTGCGGGCGGTGCTGGCCGAGCGGTCCGGCAACGCCGCAGCCACCAAGGCGGCTCTGAAGAAGATCACGGACCTGCTGGACCCGGTGCCGATCGCCAACATCCGCTACCGGCCGCAGTTCCTGATGCTCAACGGCCTGGCCCACTACAGCCTGGGCGAGCTTGAGAAGGCCAAACCCTTTCTTGAACTGGCCGTGCACCAGCAAGCCGCAAACCCGCTCAACAAGCTGCTCGCGCAGATTGCGCTGGCCGAACCCAACGCCGCCCGCGCCACCGAACTGCTCGAACCCTACGTGAAGGCCCGGCCCGGCGACGGCCAGGCGCTGCTGATGCTGGCGTCTACCTACATGAGCCAGGGCAAGCATGCCCGCGCCGTGTCACTGATGCAGGAAGCCCTGAAGGCCAGGGATTCGGCGCAGTACCGCACGGCCCTGGGGCTGTCGCTGCTGCAAAGCGGCAATGCACCGATGGGCGCCGACGAGTTGGCCAAGGCCTACAAGACAGACCCGACGCAAACCTTCGCTGGCCTGGCCCTGGTGACCGTCTACCTGCGCGACGGCCAGACGGCCAAGGCGCTGGCCGCCGCAGACAGCCTGGCGCGCGCCAACCCCGCAAACGCCACCGTGCTGATGGTCCAGGCCTACGCCAAGACGCAGGCCAGGGACTATCCCGGCGCCCGCGCGAGCTACGAGAAGTCGCTGAGGATCGACGCCAAGCTGACCGAGGCGAGGCTGGGCCTGGCCCGCCTGGACACGCTGACCGGCAATTTTGCGCAGGCCGACCGGCAGCTCAAGGATTTGCTCAAGAGCGAACCACGCAACGTCAATGTGCTGTTTGAGCTGGCGCTGCTGCACGAGGGCTGGGGCAAGAACGACGAGGCGCTCAAGTGGCTGGAGGAGTCGGTCGCCGCCAGCAGCGCGCGCGAGACGCGTACGAATTTCGCGCTCGTGGCCTGGCATCTGCGCAAAGGCCAGCCTGCTCGCGCCGTGGATGCGGCCAAGGCGCTGCTGGCCAAGCTGCCCGAAGACGTCGAGGCGCTGCAGGCCCTACGCCGCCGCCCAGGCCGCCAATGGCGACCCGGTCGGTGCCAAGGCCACGCTGACCAACGCCGCCCGCCGCGCCGCCTTTGACGCGCCCAAGCTGGTCGACGTCGCGCGCCAGCAGATCCTGGTCGGTGACCTGGGCGGCGCCGCCTACAGCCTTGACAAGGCCCTCAGCGGCAACGCAGATCTGCTGCCCGCCCAAGCCTTGCTCGCCAGTGTCGAGCTGTCCCAAGGCGAACCGGCCAAGGCGGAAAGGCGAGCGCGGCAGCTCATCCAGACGGCGCCCAAGAACTCCATCGGCTACAACCTGCTGGGCGACATTGCAACGGCACGCGGCCAGGGCGCTGCAGCCATCGATGCGCTCAGGCAGGCTCACGACATCGACAAAAGCGGCACCAGCCTGATGAAGCTGTTGCGCGCAACGAGCAGTCAGGGACAGCTCAAGGCGGCCCTGGACAGCGGCGAGGCATGGCTCAAGCGCAATCCGAGCGACTTGGTCGTGCACAAGGGATTGGCTGAACTCAATGTCCGCGGCAAGGACTTCGGTGCTGCGCGCCGGCACTACGAAGCCATCCTCAAGCTCAGCCCCAATCGCGTCGACGTGATCAACGACCTGACCAATGTGCTGATTGCGCTCAAAGACCCCGCTGCCGTGCCCATGGCCGAGCGGGCCCTCAAGCTGGACGGCCGCAGCGCCACGGTGCTGGACACGGCCGGCTGGGCGCACCTGATGACTGGTGGCAATGTCGAGCGCGCGCTGCAACTGCTGCGCGAGGCCCGGCTGCGGGCGCCAAACAGCGGCGAGATCCGCTATCACCTGGCCGCCGCGCTGGCTCGCGCCAACCGTCAAGGCGAAGCACGTACCGAATTGACCGCCGCGCTGCAGTCCGACACGGGCTTGGAAAGTGTCGAAGACGCGAAAAGGTTGCTGACCACACTTAAGTAAGGGGGCGTCAGCCCACCCAAACCCTGTCGGGACTTCTTACAATTTAAATCACGTCGTCGAAGGGCTGCCGCCAAGTACTTGATCTGCAAGCAGATCCAGCTCCTGGCACAGAGGCTGCTAGAGACTCCCCAAGCAAACTATTCAAACGGCACCAAAAATGAAGGCAATGACCACTCGCTCTATCCGCTGGGCCACGCTGATCGCCGGTTTGTGCGTTTCCGGGGCGGCTTCCGCAAACTGGACCTTTGAGAATCAAACCGTCACGTCCATCGGCAGTGGCGCGACGACCTTCGCCAGCAAGGACGCCGCTGCCAGCGCCGCTACGCTGCAACTCGCGGCCGTCTACGCCACCAACACCAATTTCGGCGCCGCCTCCGGCGCATCGACCTGGGCGGCCGCCACGCTGACCAACCAGGGCGCCTTGGGTCAAGGTGTCTGCTCGGCACTCGACAACGGCGCCAACTGCAACGCTCCCGACCACGCGGTCGACAACAACGTCAACACCGAAGGCGTGCTGCTGAAGTTCAGCAGCAGTGTCATCCTCAGCAGCATCGGCCTGGGCTGGACCAACAGCAGCTCGACGGTGGATGTCTCGCTGTTCCGCTGGGTGGGCAACGGCGACCCGACGGGCTCGCCGAGCGCGCTGGTTGGCACCACCGCCAAGTCCATGACCGGCTGGGAGCTCGTGGGCAATTACGGCGACATGGCGGTGGACACCGATCCGGTCTACAACGTCGTCAACACCAACCAGGCCAACGGCACCGGTGTTGCCGGCAGCGGCAAGAAGGGTTCCAGCTGGTGGTTGATCAGCGCCTACAACTCGGCGTTCACGAGCGCGGCCGCACAGACCCGCGACAGCGGCACGCTGGACAACGGCAACGACTACTTCAAGCTCTATGGCGTGACCGGCACGACCTGCAGCGGCGTGTCCGGCGCCAATTGCGGCGGCAGCAACGTCGGCCGGCTGCCTGAGCCGACCTCGCTCGCGCTGGTCAGCACTGCGATGCTGGGCGTCGTCGGCCTGCGTCGTCGCAAGGTCAAGGCTGCCGCCTGACCTGAGTCATTTCAGTCTCAAAAGGCACTCTCCGGAGTGCCTTTTTGCTTTTGGGCGTCGGTTTGCCACGCTGTCCCAGGGCGGACAGCCAGGATGCGAACGACCGTGCTAAAAAGCCCGGATTCCCATCACGACAACGCAGCGAGACATGGACCTCAACTTTACCGATGCGGAACTGGCCTTCCGCACCGAGGTGCGCGAATGGGTGCGCACCAATCTGCCGGCCGACATCGCACACAAGGTGCGCCAATCCTTGCGCCTGAACAAGGACGATCTGCAGCGCTGGGCCAAGATTCTGGGCGCCAAGGGCTGGCATGGCTGGGCCTGGCCCAAGCAGTTCGGCGGCCCAGGCTGGAACGCCGTGCAGCGCCACCTGTTCGAGGAGGAATGTGCACTGGCTTGCGCGCCGCGCATCGTGCCGTTCGGTCCGGTCATGGTGGCACCCGTGATCATGGCCTTCGGTACGCCAGAGCAGCAGCAGCGCTTCCTGCCCGGCATCATGAGCGGCGAGGTCTGGTGGAGCCAGGGCTACAGCGAACCCGGCTCGGGTTCGGACCTGGCCTCGCTCAAATGCCGCGCTGAACGCCAGGGCGACAAGTACATCGTCAACGGCCAGAAAACCTGGACGACGCTGGGACAGTACGGCGACTGGATCTTCTGCCTGGTGCGGACGTCCACCGAAGGCAAACCGCAGACCGGCATCAGCTTCCTGCTGATCGACATGAAGACACCGGGCGTCAGCGTCAAGCCCATCATCATGCTCGACGGCGAACATGAGGTGAACGAGGTCTGGTTCGACAACGTCGAAGTGCCGGCCGAGAACCTCATCGGCGAAGAGAACAAGGGCTGGACCTATGCCAAGCACCTGCTCTCGCACGAGCGCACGAATATCGCCGACGTGAACCGCGCCAAGCGCGAGCTGGAGCGACTCAAGCGTATCGCCAAGG
>CAUJSJ030000071.1:0-22283 GCA_963422775.4 uncultured Roseateles sp. | reverse complement strand
CTGGGCGGTGGACGTGGACAACCCGGCCACCAACGAGCAGTTCACGCTGACGCTGAAGGAAGTGGTGCTGCCCACGCCCGACGGCGGCAGCGTCATGCGCCCCTGCGCGATGGGCTTCTCCGGCAACTATCCCAAGGCGCTGGATGGCCTGGCGCGCCTGCTGTCGCTGGACATGCGCGTGATGGACCCCGGCTGGATCGCGATGAAGCTGCGCAAGCTGCTCAACGTCGGCGAGCCGTTGGGCCATTTCATGGCGCCGGTGCCGTCGTTGGGCGGCGAACGGCGCCAGCAGATCTGGCCGTCCACGGTCGCCTACGTGGCGCGGCTGGTCATCCACCGCTACGCGATGCTGGGCATCCTCGACGAGACCGGCCAGCCGCTGACCGACATGGGCCTGCTGCAGACCCCGGCGCCCAAGCTTGCGGCGGCAGCCGGCACGCTGCAGGTCCAGGCCGGCAAGCCCTGCCCGGAGTGCGGCAACGCGACCATGATCCACAAGGATGGCTGCGATTTCTGCACGGCGTGCGGGTATGTGGGGCAGTGTGGGTGAGGCCGGCGGCGGCTAGGGCGCCTTGGCGGCGCTCGGCGAGCTGACCGACCATTGCTGCCGGTACTCGGCCCGGTAGGGCAGCAGGTCGTCGACCTCCAGCTGCCCCAGTTCGCGCAGCAGCGCCGTCGTGACGGCGATCGGGCGGGCAACGCGGCCGCTGGGGGGCTGCCTGGCGAAGGCCCGCCGCAACTCGTCGGCCAGCTGCCAGCCCTGCAGGCCGGTGGGCTCCGCGATGGTGGCGACCTGCTGGGACCTGCCGGAGCGTATCCGGCTCATGGCCGTGCGCGAGCCGTCGCCGGCGGCAATGCTGACGATGTCTCTGCGCCCCAGGGACTGCAGCGGGAAATGCATGGAATCCATGTAGACGTCGTTGATTGCCAGCACATGCGTCCAGCGCGAGCCGAAGCGCCGCTGCAGGCGCTCCAGCGCTGCGGGTACTTCCTTGGCGGCGCTCGAAATCGGGATGTCCTCGATGGCCAGCAACTCGCAGCGCGAGCAACGCGACAAGGCCTCGCGCATGCGCTGCGTCTTGATGTTGGCGATGTCAAAGCGGCCGTCGTTGAAGATCACGACGCCCGCGTGCCCAGTCGGGGCCTGGGTCACGAAGGCCGCCGCCATGTCCGCCACCACTTCGGGGTCGGTGCTGACGTTGGTGAACAGGCCGGAGTTGCGCCCATGCCGCGACGATGCATGCCAGCCGACCAGCACCGGCGCTGGCCGCGCGGCCGTGGCCAGCGTGTCGGCAATGTCGGCTTCGTCGAAGCCGCCCAACACGATGGCGTCCGGGCCTGCGCGCAGCGCCTGCTCGAAGAGTCGCCGGATCGTCGTCGCGTCGCCAGCGCCGTTGACGATGCTCAAGGCCCAGCCGAGTTCCTGGCAGGCCTGCTCGAAGCCGCGATAGACCGCGGTGATGCCACCGTTGCGGAAGTCCTGCGCCAGGAAGACCACGTGCCTGGCCCTGCTGGACGGCGGTTCGCCTTGCGCCGTCGCAGTGCTGGCAACCCAGGCAGCGAGTGCGGCCAACATCGGGCGCCGCTGCCATCGCGAGGTTGCGAGAGACAGTGCACGCCATCCGCTGGATGAGGGGGCCATGGGCGCAGCCTACCCCGCTGTGGCTGTTTGCGCATGTGACAAGTGCCGGCCCGCTGCGATCCGGCCTTATCCGGCCGGGGCTGCCCGATGCTGCTGATCGAGGCCACCTGGTATGGCGGGCGCCACGAAGCCCCGCAGCCAGGCCTGGAATTCGGCTGCCGGCATGGGCCGGGCGATGAAATAGCCCTGTGCGGTGTCGCAACCCAGCCGGGCCAGCTGATCCCAGTCCTGCGCGGTCTCGATGCCTTCCGCGACGATCAGGCGGCCGAGGTCGTGCACGAGGTCGATGGTGGAGCGAACGATGGTCGCCGAGTCCTTGCTGCGCGACATGTCGCGCACGAAGGACTGGTCGATCTTGATGCACTCGACGGGCAGGCGCTGCAGATAGCTCAGCGATGAATAGCCGGTGCCGAAGTCGTCGATGTGCAGCGGGATGCCGAGTGTGCGCAGGTCGTGCAGCACGGCGAGTGCGAAGGGCGCGTCCTCCATCAGCGTGCTCTCGGTGATCTCGAGCTCCAGCAGGCCAGGCGCGGTCTGGAAGCTGGACAGCAGGTGGCGGATGCGGTCCAGCAAGTCCTCGTCGCGCAGGTTGCGGGCCGACAGGTTGACGGCAATCGGCAGCGCGCACCCCTGCGCCGCCCAGTCGCGGTTCAGCCCGAGCACCGCGACCAGCATCCATTCGGTGAGCGGCTTGATGAGGCCCGTGTGCTCGGCCAGCTCGATGAACTCACCGGGCGGCACGAGACCGCGCACGGGGTGTTGCCAGCGCACCAGCGCCTCGGCGCCGCACACCCGGCCACTGCGCATGTCGACCTTGGGTTGCAGGAAAAGCCGCAGCTGATCCCTGTCGATGGCCTGCTTGAGTTCCGAGGCCATGCTCAGGCGGCTCGGCTGGTTGCTGTTGCGCTCGGCGTCGAAGAAGGCGTGCTTGCTGCCGCGCTGCTTGGCCTGGTGCAGCGCAATGTCCATGTGCCGAAAGACGTCGTGGGGCGTCGCGCCGTGGTTCGGGAACAGCACGATCCCGGTCTTGAACGACACGTTCAGCGGGATGTCTGCGATCTGGAAGGGCGCCGCCAGGCGCGCGTCGAGCTGCTGCGCCAGGGACTCCGCCGCCTCCCGGTCGCCGCCCGGGATCAGGATCGCGAACTCGTCGCCGCGCAGGCGCGCAACGAGGGCCTGCTCGGGTGCCGCCAGGCGCAGCCGCTCGGCGAATTCCTGCAGCATCGCGTCGCCATACGCAAAGCCCAGGGCATCGTTGACCTCCCGCAGCCGGTCGATGTAGGTCTGCAGGGCCGCGAAAGGCTGGCCCGCGTGGTGGCCCAGCGCGACGGCCGCATCCAGGGCCGCGGCAAATTGAGTCTGATTCGGCAGCCCGGTCAGCGCGTCGAAGTGCATCAACCGATACATCGCGGCGCGCTCGCGCTCCTGCTCGGCCCGGGCGCGCAGCGTGGCGATGCCGAAGGCGAGGTCGTCGGCCGATTCGCTGAGCAGGGTGACCTGGTCGGCATCGAAGGTGTCGGGCTCGGCGTCGTAGATGGCCAGGGCGCCGATGACCTCGCCGCCAACCTGCAGCGGGCAGCCCAGCGCGGAGCGGTGGCCGGCGAGGTGGTGGCGCCATGGGATGTAGGTCTCATCGGCCGCCATGTCGCCGACCGAACTCACGTTGCCGGTACGCACGGCGCTGCCCGCGACGCCCGCGCCGAATCCGTCCTCGTCGCAGCTGACCCTCAGCACGCGCAATGCTGCCAGGCCGCCGGGGTAGCCGCATTCCGCCATCGCCAGCAAGGTGCTGGTGGCCCGGTCCCGGTACCAGATGATGGCCGCGCCATAGCCGCCCACCGTGACGATCGCCTTGGCCATGCTGTGCAGCAGATCGTCTTCGTCCTGCGCGCGCAGCATGGTGCGGTTGCCGGCGCTCAGCGTGCGCAAGGCGCGGCTGACGCGCTCCAGGTCACGCACCTGCAGCGCCAGCCGGCCATTGAGCCCGCGGATCTCCTCTTCGGCACGCTTGCGCTCGGTGATGTCCGTGCCGAGCACGTAGTAGCCCACCACGTGCGCCTCGGCGTCCTGCTGCGGTACATAGCTGATGACCTGCCAGACGCCGGGGAAAGGTTCCCAGTCGTAGGTCTGCGGTTCGCCCCGCAGCACGCGGTGGATCAAGGGGGAGGCCATCGCATAGCGCGTGGCTCCCAGGATCTCGGCGACCGTGCAGCCGGTGATGTCGGCGCGCTCCGGTGCGAAGCGTTCCCGGTACTGCTGGTTGGCGTAGACGTAGCGCTGGCCGGCGTCCACGTAGGCGATCAGCGCCGGCACGTTGCTCGTCACGTTGCGCAGATGCATTTCGCTCTCATGCAGCTGGGCGGTGCGCTCCTGCACGCGTTCGGCAAGCCAGGCGTTCTGGGCCTCGATGCTGCGCTGGGCCTGGCGCTCCAGCGTGACGTCGCGGAAAACGAGGACCGTGCCGCGCAGCTGCCCCGCGTGGTCGAGCTTGGGCGTGGCGTTCATCGAGATCGGGAGGCGGGACCCATTGCGGGCGAGCAGTGCGATGCCTCGCTCGCGCGCCTGGGGTTCGCCGCTTTGCAGCACGTCGGCGATGGGGCAGGCGAGCGGGCGGCCGTCGACTTCCTCGGCGATGCGGAGCACCTCCTGCGCCGGGCGGCCCAGTGCCTCCACCATGGGCCAGCCGGTCAGGCGCTCGGCCACGGGGTTCATGCGCGTCACGCGACCCTGCCTGTCGGTGCAGCTGCTGGCGACTGCTGTCGGCATGGCGCCACTGGCGCCGCATCATCAGATAGGTCGCCACCAGCTGCACCGACAGGATCACCGTTGCCAAGGCGCCTACCCCTTGCATCCACTGGCCCGTCCTTTCCCTGGCGGTGCTGCGTTGCGCCAGAAGCAGGCGCTCGTCCTGCTCCATGGCGTCCAGCAGGCGGTGCGTGCGGGTGCGCGTCTCCTTCAGCGGGGCGGTTGCCACCAGCGCGGTCGCGGCCTCCTGGCCCTGCGTCCTGCGCAGGGTCTCGATCTGCTTGGACAAGGCCACGCGCTGGTCGATCACCGCGCGCAGCTCCGTCCAGCGCGCCTGCTGGGGCAGCGAGTTGCTCGTCAGCTGGCGAATCTGCTGCAGCAGTGCATCCCGCCGGGACGTCGCCGCATCGCGCTCGGCCAGATGCTGGCCTTCGCCGGTGATGCGGTAGCTCTGCGTGCTGAGTTCGGCCTGCAGGGTCGCCGATCGGGTTTGGGACAGCGCCTGCAACACCTTCTGGGTGCGCTCGATTTGCTGTGCGGCGTCGGCGCCGTCCGCGGCGAGGGCCCACGAGATGCCGCAAAGCACCAGGACAACGCCTATGGCCGTGCCGAAAGCCAGGAGTACCTTGGCTTCTAAGCTTGAGCGCAACCGCACACATGGCCTCCCGGTGAAGTGACCGTCAGGAAGATGGACGCCCGCGCGGTCCCTTTCCGTGTCGAGTGTGCGCTTTTTTGTGCCTGGCGGCACTGCAACCTGACGTTAGGCCGCAGTCTCCCGGCGCTCGTCGACAAGCTGTTTGTTCTCGATCAAATCGGCAGGCCCGCGGCTGAAGGTGTCGTGACTTGCGACCGTTTGTGCCGGTCAGTGACCGAGAGCGGCCTCGCCGTCGATCAAGCGACGCAACCATGGCCGCAGCAGGAACAGGGCCGCCCCCGTGATGAGGCTGCCGACCGCCAGTTGCGTGAACAGCGTCGCGTAGGCCGCGTTCGTCGTCAGCGGTGAGCCGTCCACCGGCTGCGCCACCACGCCCGAGAAGTCGCCGGCAAAGAGGGACGCGAGACCTGTCACCAGCATCCAGCTGCCCATCATGACGCCCTGGTACTGGCGCGGCGCCAGCCGGCCGATCATGGCGTAGCCGATGGGCGAGATCAGCAGCTCGCCCACGCTCTGCAGCACGTAGCTGACGAAGAGCCAGCAGAAATCCGAGCGGCCGCTGGCGTCCGCGAAGTGGATGCCCAGCGGCAGCGCCAGGAAGCCCAGGCCCATCAGCACGAGGGACGCGGCGAACTGCAGCGGGATGTCCACCGGCCAGCCGCGCGCGCGCCAGCGGGCGAAGACCACCGCCAGCCATGGCCCGCCGATGACGATGGACACCGTGTTGATGTTCTGCACCCACTGCGGTGCCACCGTCACGCCCCAGACGTTCATCCAGACATTGCCCACCGCGAACATCTGCAGGCCGCTGGGCGCCATCTGGTAGAGCGACCAGAACACCAGCGAGCCCAGCGTCAGCACCAGGTAGGCCTGCATGCGCTGGCGCTCGGCCACGACCGGGTGGCGCATCGTCAGCACCAGCAGCGCGATGCCGACGGCGGCGCACAGCGCCTTCATGCCGACCGCCGTGTCGCTGGGGTGTTGCAGCAGCCAGGCCAGCAGCGGCACCAGGCCCACCAGCACGGCCGTGCCGATGGCGAAGCGGCCCCAGAAGTCCGCGCCGCGGCGCAGCGCCAGCGGTGTGTCGCGGTCGGCCAGCGTGCGCCAGAAGATCAGCGCCAACAGGATGGCCATCGCGTTGCCGACGGTGGCGAACCAGAACACCGCGCTGTAGCGCTCGGTCAGCTGGAAATCGCCCGCCACCGTGAAGCCGACGAAGAAGCCCACGTTCATGCCCGCGTAGTTCCACAGGAAGGCGCCCTCGCGGCGTTCGTCCTCCGGTGCGAAGCGCTGCGTCAGCATCATGTTCAGGCAGGTCACGTTCAGGCCGCTGCCGGTCAGGAACAGCGCCATGCCCCAGTACAGCCCGGGCAAGGACCCGCCGGCAATGGCGCCGCAGCCCAGCAACTGCAGCACCATGCCGCCGACGAACAGGTTGCGGTTGCTCAGGAATCGCCCGCCCAGGTAGCCGCCGAACAGATGCAGCCCGTAGTTGAAGGCGCCGAACAGGCCCATCATCAGCGCGGCCTGTTCGTTGTTGAAGCCGTGGCGGCGCGTGGCGTACAGCACCAGCGTGGACTGCAGCACCGCGAAGCCCAGCGTGGCGAACACCTGCACCGTGAAGAGCACGGCCGAGCCTTCGGGGATGCGCGACCAGAGTTTTTGGAGTCGGTTCATGGGGCGGTGATTGTCCCGGTGCCCAGTGGCCGTGCTCCTGGGTGTCATCCCGCGGACAGGGCGGGGCAAGCCCCGCGACTAGCATTCGGCCGCCTTCCCTTCTCGCTGCCATGACCGACGCCCCACGCTTGCAGAAAGTTCTCGTCGCCAACCGCGGGGAGGTCGCGTTGCGCATCGTGCGGGCGCTGGCCGACCTGGGCATTGCCAGCGTCACCGCCCACGCGGCTGATGACGACGCGGTGGCGGCGGACGAGGTCGTTGCGCTGGCCGCCAGCGGGCCGGCGGCGTATCTCGATATCGACGGCCTCGTGGCCATCGCGCGACGCACCGGCTGCGACGCCGTCCACCCTGGCTACGGCTTCCTCAGCGAGCGTGCCGACTTCGCCCAGGCCTGCGCCGCGGCCGGCCTGGTCTTCATCGGGGCAACGCCGGATCAGCTGAGCCTCTTCGGCGACAAGGCCCGTGCCCGCGCACTCGCGCAGCGGTGCGGCGTGCCGGTGCTGGCGGGCAGCCCTGCGGCGGTGACGCTCGCCGAGGCGCAGGCCTTCTTCGCGGCGCAGAGCGGGCGGAGCGGGCAGGGCGTCATGCTCAAGGCCATCGGCGGCGGCGGCGGTGGCGGCCGCGGCATGCGGGCCGTGCTGCGGGCCGACGATCTGGCTGCCGCGTTGGAGCGCTGCCGTTCCGAGGCGCACGCGGCGTTTGGCGTCGACGGTGTCTACGTCGAGCAGCTGATGCACGGCGCCCGGCACATCGAGGTGCAGGTCATCGGCGATGGTCAGCAGGTCGTCGCCCTCGGCGAGCGCGACTGCACGCTGCAGCGGCGCTTCCAGAAGCTCGTCGAGATCGCGCCCAGCCCCGTGCTGGGCGACGCGCTTCGCGCGCAGCTGACTGACGCCGCGCTGCGCATGGCGCGAGAGGTGCGCCACCTGGGCCTGGGCACCTTCGAGTTCCTCGTCGACGTCGCCCGTGGCGAATTCGTCTTCATCGAGACCAACGCCCGCCTGCAGGTCGAGCACACCGTCACCGAGGCCGTCACGGGCCTGGACCTCGTGCAGCTGCAGATCCAGATCGCCGCCGGCCGGCGCCTGGCCGAGCTGGGCCTGGCCGTGCCGCCGCGGCCGCAGGGCTTTGCGGTCCAGTGGCGCATCACCCTGGAGGGCGCGGGGCGGCTGGCGCGATTCGAACTGCCCAGCGGCCCCGGCGTGCGGGTGGACACGCAGGGCCAGGCGGGCAGCACGCCACCGCCGGGCTATGACAGCCTGCTCGCCAAGCTGATCGTGTCGTCGCCCGGCCCGCGCTTCGCGGACGTGCTCCGGCGCTCCCGCCGCGCGCTGGCCGAATGCCGCATCGAAGGCGTAGCCACCAACCTCGGTCTGCTGCGCACGCTGGCCTCGCGGCCCGAGCTGGACGGTGCCGGGCTGCACACGGGCTGGCTGGAGCAGCATCTCGCCGAACTGCTGCCCGACGCGGGCGACATCGCCGCCGACCCGCAGCAGGTGCGCGCCACGCTGCAGGGCCGCCTGCTGCAGTTCAGCGTTGCCGTTGGCGACCAGGTCGCGGCGGGCGCGGAGCTGGCTGTCATCGAGGCGATGAAGATGGAGCACGTCCTCGCCGCGCCGCACGCCGGTCGCGTCGCCGCCCTGGCCGTCGCGCCGGGCCAGTTCGTCGACACGGGCCAGCTGCTGCTGACGCTGGAGCCGGCGCAAGGCGAGGGCAGCGCAATCGCAGAGGCGGTCGAGCAGGGCGCGGACGACATCCGCCCCGACCTGCAGCGCCTGCTGGATCGCGCTGCGTTCACCCTCGACGTGGCCCGCCCTGACGCCGTCGCCAAACGCCATGCCCAGGGCCTGCGCACCGCGCGCGAGAACATCGCCGACCTCTGCGACGCGGGCAGCTTCATCGAGTACGGCGCGCTGGCCGTGGCCGCCCAGTCGCGCCGGCGCACGGTCGAGGACCTGATCGCCAACACGCCGGCCGACGGCATCGTCACCGGCATCGGCTCGGTCAACGGCCGAGATTTCGGCGAGGAGGCATCGCGCGCCGTCGTCATGGCCTATGACGCCACCGTGCTGGCCGGCACGCAGGGCGCGCGCAACCACGCCAAGACCGACCGCATGCTGGGCATCGCGGCGGAGGAGGGCCTGCCCGTCGTGCTCTTCGCCGAAGGCGGCGGCGGCCGGCCGGGCGACACCGACATGCCCGTCGTCGCCGGCCTGCATGTGCCCACCTTCGCGAGCTACGCGGCGCTGTCGGGCCGCGTGCCGGTCGTCGGCATCGCGGCCGGGCGCTGCTTTGCCGGCAACGCGGCGCTGCTGGGCTGCAGCGACGTCATCATCGCCACGCGGGCCAGCAACATCGGCATGGGCGGCCCGGCGATGGTCGAGGGGGGCGGGCTGGGCGTCTTCAAGCCCGAGCAGATCGGCCCGGCCAGCGTGCAGCACGCGAACGGTGTCATCGACCTGCTGGTGGACGACGAGGCCGCCGCCGTTGCGGCAGCCCGCCACTACCTGTCCTTCTTCCAGGGCCGCGTCGGCGACTGGACGGCGCCAGACGCGCGGCCGCTGCGCGAGGTCGTGCCGGAGAACCGGCTGCGCGTCTACGACAGCCGCGCCGCGCTGCCGGCCCTGTTCGACGTCGGCAGCGTGCTCTGGCTGCGCG
Source organism: uncultured Roseateles sp. (assembly GCA_963422775.4). Lineage (GTDB taxonomy): Bacteria > Pseudomonadota > Gammaproteobacteria > Burkholderiales > Burkholderiaceae_C > Pelomonas. The sequence goes on along the minus strand of CAUJSJ030000071.1, from coordinate 12,906 downwards.
CCGGCTTCGGCGCCGGCATCCACACTGCGCTGGCCCGCATCGAAGGCCGCCCGGTCGGTGTGCTCGCCAGCAACCCGCTGCACCTGGGCGGCGCCATCGACGCCGACGCGGCCGACAAGGCCGCACGTTTCATGCAACTGTGCAACGCGCACGGCCTGCCGCTGGTCAGCCTCATCGACACGCCGGGCTTCATGGTCGGGCCCGACGCCGAGGCGCGGGCGCAGGTGCGCCACGTCAGCCGTCTGTTCGTCACGGCCGGGGCGCTGCGCGTGCCGTTCTTTGCCGTCGTGCTGCGCAAGAGCTACGGCCTGGGCGCGATGGCCCTGGCCGCGGGCGGGCTGCACCGGCCGGTGTTCACCATCGCCTGGCCCACCGGCGAGTTCGGCGCGATGGGGCTGGAAGGGGCCGTTCGCCTGGGTTACCGCAAGGAGCTTGAGGCGCTGCCCGAAGGCGCGGAGCGCGAAGCCCTGTTCAAGCGCCTGGTCGCTCAGCAGTACGCCAACGGCGAGGCCCTCAACCTGGCTGCCACGCTGGAGATCGACGCCGTCATCGACCCCGCCGACACGCGGGCCTGGCTGGCCCGCGGCCTGGTCTCGGCGATCATCCGGCCCCTGGCCGGCCACCGTTTCGTGGACACCTGGTGATGGCGACCCAACTCGAACTCGTGCGTGCCTACCTGGCCGCCTATGCCGCGCGCGACCTCGCCGCCGTGGAGGCCCTGTTCGCCGACACGATCACGCTGCGCGACTGGAAGATTCGCGTCGTCGGCAAGCCTGCGGCGCTGGCCGAGACGCGCAAGAACTTCGAGTCCGTCCAGAGTCTGGCCATCGACGTGCTGGCCGCCTGCGAGCGCGAAGGCGGCGCGGCGGCCGAGCTGAAGATCGTCATCAATGGCTGCGACACGATCGACGTCGTCGATGTCTTCGACTTCGATGCCGGTGGCCGCATCACCGCCATTCGCGCCTACCTCGGCCGCGGCGATTGAGCGCCCAAGGCCGCGTCGCAAAACTTTTTTGAGTGAGCTGCATCCAAAGCCGCCGCTGGCGGCTAGTGGAGGAGTGAGCTTCGGCCACACCGACGTTCCGTACCCCCACTTTCGGAGATTCATCATGCAGAAAACCACTTCCGCCGCCCTGGCTCTGTTTGCCGTCATTGGCCTGTCCGCCTGCGCCGGCATGGCGCCGCCCACCCCCGTGTTCAGCCAGGCCGCGCTGCCGGACGCCGTCAAGGTACCCGCCGGCCACCGCGTGGCGATGGAGACCGTCGGTGTGGGCGAGATCACCTACGAATGCCGCGCCAAGGCCAACATGGCAGGCGCCTTCGAGTGGGTGTTCGTCGGCCCGAAGGCGGACCTGAACAGCCGCGCCGGCGTCAAGCAGGGCAGCTACTTCGGCCCGCCGGCCACCTGGGCGTCCAACGACGGCTCGCGCATCACCGGCACGCAGGTCGCCGTGGCACCGGCCGCGCAGGGCAGCATCCCGCTTCAGCTCGTCAAGGCCAACCCGGCGTCCGGCCCGGGCGCCATGATGGACGTGACCTACGTGCAGCGCGTGGCCACGCAAGGCGGCGTGGCGCCGGCTCTCGCCTGCGACGCTGCCAGCGCGGGCCGCAAGGAGATCGTCAAGTACCAGGCCGACTACATCTTCTGGAAAGCCGCCTGACCTGACTCGGCCTTGGCGAGCGGTGGGCTAGAGTCCACGCGGACTTGACCCCACCGTTGCCGCCCTTGTCCATCACGCCGTCGACATTCGACTATGAAGCCGCGCTGCTCGCTTGCGCGCGTGGCGAGCGTTTTGCGCTGCGTGCGTTGTACGAGCGCGAGGCGCGTTGGCTGCTGGGCGTGGCGTTGCGCATCGTGCGCGACCGCGAGCGCGCCGAGGACGTGCTGCACGACGCGTTCGTGCAGGTCTGGGAGCACGCGGCCACCTTCCAGCCCGAACTGGGCTCTGCCCGGGGCTGGATCTACACCGTGGTGCGCCACGCCGCGTTGAAGGCCGTGCGCGAGCCGGGCCGCCTGCAGGTGATGGATGTGACGGAACTGACTGCCTTGTCCGACGCGCAGCAGCGCGACGACCCCGCGGACGATGGCCGCGGGCTCGACGCCGACAGCCTGGAGCGCTGCCTGCAGCGGCTGGACGTGGCGCGTCGCGCCTGCGTGGTGCACGCCTTTGTCGACGGCTACACGCACGAGCAGATCGCGGCGCGCTTGAACACGCCGTTGGGCACGGTCAAGTCGTGGATCAAGCGCAGCCTGGCCAGCCTGAAGGAGTGCCTGGCGTGATCGCCCTGCACGACCCCAACGAGCGCGACGCCTTGGCCGGCGAGTACGTGCTCGGCACATTGAGCGCCGAGGATCACGCCGCCGTGGCCGCCGCGCTGCCGCAGGAGGCCGCGCTGCGCGCCGCTGTCTACGCCTGGCAGGACCGGCTGCTGTCGCTCAGCGCCCACGTGGCTGCAGCCGAGCCGCAGGCGGCGGCCTGGATACGCATTGCGCGCTCGCTGGACACGCGCTTGCCGCCGCGCAAGGCGGCTGAAGCGCGCACCCCGTGGTGGCAGGGCCTGCGCTTCTGGCAGGGCCTGAGCGCGGCCGGCGTGGCCGCGTCGCTGCTGCTCGCACTGCGCCTGCTCGCGCCGCTGCCTGCCGCCGACGGCGCGCGCTACGTGGCGCTGCTGGAAAGTCCCGACGAACGGCACGCCACGGGCTGGGTGGTGGAGTTGCAGGCCGGTCGCACGCTGCGCCTCGTGCCGGTGGGCGACACCCCGCCCGTGCCACCGGGCCGCGCGCTGCAGTTCTGGACCAAGGCGCAAGGCGCCGCGGGGCCGACCTCGTTGGGCTTGGTGCGCGCCGGCCAGACGGTGGAGATCCCGGTGTCGCGCCTGCCCGCCGTGGGCGCGCAACAGCTCTTCGAGATCACGCTGGAACCCGAGGCCGGTTCGCCCATCGGGCGCCCGACCGGCCCCATCCTGTTTGTGGGCCGCACCGTGGCGCTCTAGCAGGCCAGGCCCTGCCCGGCAGGGTCTGAGGCCCCGGCTCAGCGCGGCGTGGCCGCGTCGGTCTTGTAGTCCACGCCGTGCGCGGCCAGGTAGTCGCGGATCAAGCGCCGCACCACTTGCGAGGGCGTCACGTCCTGCTGCGCGCACAGGGTCTCGAAGGCCTTTTTCTTGTCCGGGTCGATCAGCACCGTCAGGCGTGCGGTCTTTTGTTCCATGCCCGCTCCTTTTGTTCATCAAATGATAATTGCAATCATATTGAATTCAAACTAAATTAGCCTTGTGACCCTCAGCTTCCTGCACCGCCTGACCGGCACGCACCGCACACGGTCGGCCAACCGGCAACTCGGTGCGGTGCTGGCCTTCGTGGCCGGGGCGGTCAATGCGGGCGGCTTCCTGGCCGTGCAGCGCTACACCTCGCACATGACCGGCGTGATCTCCGGCGTGGCCGACGACCTGGCCACCGGCGGCTTTGCGCTCGCGCTCGCGGGGCTGGCCTCGCTGTTCGCCTTCATGGCCGGCGCGGCCTGCACGGCCCTGCTCATCAACTGGGCGCGTCAGCGCCAGATGCACAGCAAGTACGCGCTGGCCCTGCTGCTGGAGGCGGTGCTGCTGCTGGCGTTCGGCCTGGTGGGCGCGCATCTGGAGACGCTGGCGCACCTGCTGGTGCCCACCGCCGTGCTGCTGCTGTGCTTCATCATGGGCCTGCAGAACGCCATCGTGACCAAGATCTCCCAGGCCGAGATCCGCACCACCCACATGACCGGCGTCGTGACCGACCTGGGCATCGAGCTGGGCCGGTTGCTCTACTGGAATGGCGCCACCCCCCCCGACTCGGTGCATTTCGTGCGCGCCAACCGCGACAAGCTCTTCATCCACAGCCTGGTGCTGGGCCTGTTCTTCGGCGGCGGCCTCGTTGGCGCGCTGGCCTTCAAGCACTTCGGCTTCTCGGCGACCCTGCCCATCGCGTTGCTGCTGGTGTTGCTTGCATCGCCGCCGCTGCTCAATGACCTGCAGCGCGCCTGAGTGCCGCTGCCTCTCCCATCCGCCATGCCCGACACCGCCGACCCGCACCAGTTCGTCAAACCCTATGTCTACGAGACGCTGGACACCCGGGCCATGCATTTCTCGATCAGCGAGATCCAGAGCCGCATGCAGGTCCAGCGCCCGGACGCACTGGACCTGGCCTACACGCGCACGATGATGGCCTTCCTGCTCTTCGTGCCGCGGCCCGAGACGCTGGCCATGATCGGGCTGGGCGGCGGTTCCCTGGCCAAGTTCTGCCACCGCCAGCTGCCCGACACGCGCATCGAGGTCGTCGAGATCAACCCCCACGTCATCGCGTTGCGCGAGCAGTTCCAGGTGCCTGCGGACGGCGCGCGCTTCCGGGTTCGGCGCGGCGATGGCGCCGACTTCGTCCGCCACACCGGTGACCGGCTGGACGTGCTGCTCGTGGACGGCTTCGACCACGAAGGCCAGCCACCGGCCCTGTGCTCGCAGGGCTTCTACGACGACTGCCGCACCGCGTTGCGCGCGGATGGCCTGCTGGTGGTCAACCTGCACACGGCCCACCCCGAGTTCCCGCGGCACGTGGCGCGCCTCGAACGCGCCTTCGACGGCGAAGTGCTGTTCGTCGGCGACAAGGACTGCAGCAACACCGTCGCCTTCGCCGGCCGGTGCGCGCTGCAGGCACCGTCGGACGCTGGCGTCACGCGCAAGCCGCGGCCGCTCACACGCCAGGCCTGGGACGAACTGCTGCCCGCCTTCGCCCATGTTGCGGCCACGCTGCAGCAGCAGCGCGAGGAAGGCTGAACGAACCCTAGTTGATGGCCGGCTGGCGCAGCGCCGCCAGCGTGAACACGTAGCTGTCCGCCGCCTTGGGCTGGTGGCAGGCCAGGCAGCGCGGCTGCTGCAGGGCCAGGCGCGGCGCGCCGTCCGGCCCCCAGACGCCGTAGTTCCAGTTGCCGTTGCGCAGCAGCGCCGGGATGGCATCGCCCCAGCCGGCCCGCGCCTCCATGCCGACATAGCTCTTGACGGCGCCGGGCGTCCAGCGGCCGCCGGCGTCGACCTGGGCCGCGTGGTTCACCGTCAGCAGCACCGAGCCGTCGGGCAGCGGCCTGCCGGCGCGCGCCGCGTCGATGGCCGCGCGATTGGCGTAGCGCAGCGTCAGTGTCTTGCTGGCCTCGTCCTGCTCGCGCTGGTATTGGACGTAGCCCTGCGGGAAATCCTTGGGCAGCGTCATGGCCGACACGGTGGCGGCGTGCGGTGCCGCGGTGGTGGCATCGGCCGGCGCGGGCGGCAGGCTGCTCCAGTAGGTGGAGAGCGCCTTGATGTCATCCGCCGTCAGCTGCGCGGCCATGGCCGCCATCAGGTCGTTCTTGCGCATGCCGGCCTTGAAGGCGTCGAGCTGGCGGGCCAGGTAGGTCGCCTTCTGGCCGGCCAGGTTGGGGATGTCAGGCGCGATGCTGACGCCCGCGGCGCCATGGCAGGCCTGGCAGGTGGCCACCTTGGCCGGCGGTGCTTCGGCCAGCGTGGCGGAGCTGGCGAACAGCGCGGCCAGCAGCGGCGCAAGGGGGCGGATCGAGGGCATGCGCAGCTCCATTTGAGGCGGGGCCTCGATGCTGCTCGCGAAGGGTGGGGCCAGGGCTCAGGGCAAGCCCGGGCGTGCCGAAAGCGATGGGGCCGGCCGGATGGAGCGAGACACGCCGCGCCGCGCCGGCCGACTCAACGCCAGCGGCCACAGCTGGCCCCGGCGCGAACGGGAGAAGCCCGCGCAGCGCAGCATAGAGCCCTTGCATCAGGCGCCCGGCAGGCCCCAGCCGAACGGGTCATCTGGTTCGATGAGCAACGTCGCCTCGGCGCTGAGGAAAGCCCGGCCGCGGATGGTGGGCACGATGCTCGCGCCATCCTTCTCGTACCAGCCTTCGAAGACGCTGCCGATGACGCTGGCCTGGCGCCAGACCACGCCGGCTGCGAGTTTGCCCGCCGCGGCCAGGCAGGCCAGCTTGGCGCTGGTGCCGGTGCCGCAGGGTGATCGGTCGTACTGGCGCCCGGGGCAGAGCACGAAGCTGCGCGAGTCGGCGAGCAGCGGGTCGACGTCGGCGAAGAGCTCGATGTGGTCGATGACGGCGCCGTCCCTGCCGCGGTGGCCCTGGGCCTGCAGGGCCTCGCCCAGCAGTGCAGCGTAGTCGGTCAGTACAGCCACGTGGGCAGGGGCCACGGCCTGGCCGTGGTCGGCGCACAGGAAGAACCAGTTGCCGCCCCAGGCGATGTCGCCGGTCACGACCTGGCCGGTCGGCAGCGTTACGCCGACACCGGCGGCCAGCCGGTAGGCCGGCACATTGCGCACGCTGACCCGGCCGTCCGCGTGCAGCGTGGCGAGCACGTTGCCCACCGGCGTCTCGACGACATGCTCGCCAGGCCCGATGCGGCCCAGGTGGGCCAGCGTGGCGATCAGGCCGATGGTGCCGTGGCCACACATGCCCAGGTAGCCGGTGTTGTTGAAGAAGATGACACCGGCGGTGTGCGCCGGGTCCTGCGGTGGACACAGCAGCGCGCCGACCAGCACCTCGCTGCCGCGCGGCTCCAGCAGCGTTGCGCGGCGGTAGCGGTCGTGCTCGCGAGACAGGCGCTCGCGCTTCTCGGCCATCGTCCCTGTGCCCAGGTCGGGGAAGCCGTCGGTGACGACACGCGTCGGCTCGCCGCCGGTGTGCGAGTCGATGATCTGGATGCGCCTCATGGCTGGCGTCATGGTTGAGATTGGCAGTGCGCAGGCCGCGTCGCCAGGGCCTTGGCCACCAGCGCCTGGACCCGCTCGCGCTCGGCGCCCACCAGCGGCAGCCGCGGGCGGCGCATGTGCTCCGTGCCCACGCCAACCAGCACGTCGATGAGCTTGAGGTTCTGCACCAGCTTGGTCGACACGTCCAGGTGCAGCAGCGGCGTCATCCAGCGGTAGATGGCGCGGGCCTCGTCCCAGCGGCCGGCCTGCATCAGGTCGAACAAGGCCACCGTCTCGCGCGGGAAGGCGCAGCCGACACCGGCCAGCAGCCCGTCGCAGCCCAGCGCCAGGCCCTCGAAGGCGAGGTCGTCCACGCCCATGAAGAGCTGGTAGCGGGCGCCCAGCAGGTTGCGCAGGTCGGTGATGCGGGTCACGTCGCCGCTGCTCTCCTTGATGGCGGCGATGTGCTCGCAGTCGGCCAGCTCGGCGAAGTGTTCGGGCCTGAGGTCCACCCGGTAGGCCACCGGGTTGTTGTAGACCATCAGCGGCCGCTGCGCGGCGGCGGCGAAGGCGCGCACATTGGCCATCGCCTCGCGCGCGTCGGCGACGTAGATGACCGAAGGCATGACCATGTAGCCCGCCGCGCCCAGCGCGTTGGCACCTTCGATGAAACGCAGCGCCTCGCGCGTGCTGGTCTCGGACACGGTGGCCAACACCGGCACCCGGCCATTGGCCGCATCCAAGGCGCAGCGCGCCACGGCCAGTTTCTCGTCCAGCGCCAGCGTGCTGGCCTCGCCGAGCGAGCCGCAACAGACGACGCCGTGGATGCCGTTGCGGATCTGGAAGTCGATGTGGCGCGCCGTGCCCTCGAAGTCGAGGCTTTCATCGGCATGGAACTTGGTCGTGACGGCGGGGAAGACGCCGCGCCAGGGGACGGTCTGCATCGCTGGGGCTCCTCATTGAAGGTTCCATGATGGCTCAACCGCAAGGATGCCCGCGGTGGCGGGGGTGTGCGAAAGTCCGGATCCATGGAGATCTCGTGCAGACGTCGTCCGTGAACGGGCGCCTGCCTTGCGCGCTGGAGTGATGCGATGACCGTTGGAACGGGTGTGAGCGAGCGGGTGCTGGCCCTGGTGAGCCAGCCGCCGGAGGCGGGCTGCGTGCCCAGCCCGCGGCCTGCCGACGCGGCGGCGCACGCCATCGACGCCGCGGCCGCCAAGGCCGGCCTGGCCGCCGGCACGCTGGCCCTGCCGCCAGGCCCGCTGGGCTGGGCCACCATCGCGCCGGAGATGCTGGCTGTCTGGCACATCCAGCGCCAGCTCGTGGCCGACATCGCGGCGCTGTACGGCCGCAGCGCCGAACTGGGCCCCGCGCAGATGCTGTGGTGCCTGTTCCGCCACACGGCCGCACAGGCGCTGCGCGACCTGTCGGTGCGCGTCGGCGAGCGCGTCATCGTGCGGCCTGCTGCCCAGGTGCTGCTGCAGCGCGTGGCTGAGGCCATCGGCATGCATATCGGCAAGAAGGCCGCGAGCCGGGCGCTGTCGCGCTGGGTGCCGCTGGTGGGCGCGGCCGGCGTCGGCGCCTATGCCTGGTGGGACACGCGCCAGGTGGGCCGTGCGGCGCTGCAGCTCTTCGAGAGCGAGCAGGTGATCGAGAACGAGCCGGTTTGAGCAGCGCGCGGGCGTCTCGGCGACAACCCTGTGTAAGTTCTGCATCCAGCCGTCTGATACTCGGCCCATGCAACTGCCGGCCATTCTCGACATCGAGGCCTCGGGCTTCGGCCGCGGCAGCTACCCCATCGAAGTGGGCTTCTGCGGTGCCAACGGGGCGCTGTTCTGCGGGCTGGTGTCGCCCGAGCCCGACTGGCTGCACTGGGATGACAGCGCCGAGGCGCTGCACGGCATCAGCCGCCAATTGCTCAGGCGCCACGGCCGGCCGGTGCGCTGGATGGCCGAGCAGCTCAACGCGCGGCTGTCCGGCCAGACCGTCTACTGCGACGGCTGGGGCCAAGACTATCCGTGGCTCGCCCGGCTCTTCGACGCCGCCGGCCTGCGGCAGGGCTTTCGCCTCGACGATCTGCGCCTGCTGCTCAGCGAGGCCGAGGCCCCGCGCTGGCGCGGCGTCGTCGACGCGGTGCGCCAGCGCCAGCGCCTGACACGCCACCGCGCCAGCAGCGACGCACGCGTGCTGCAGCTGGCGCTGAGCGAGATCAAGAACGGCGTGGCTGCCTAGGTCTTAGATGACCCCACCGCGCCAGCAGCCGCGGCCGGCGCGCTTGGCTTCGTAGAGGTGGGCGTCTGCCTGCGCCACGAGCTGCTCCAGGCTGACTTCGCCGGCCGTGGCGACGCAGTAGCCGATGCTGACGCCGATCTCCAGCTCCAGCTCGCCGATGTGATACGGCGTGCTCAGCGCGTGCAGCAGCTTGTCCGCCACCGTGGCGGCGTCGCTCGGTTCGTGCAACTGCGGCAGCAGCACGGCGAACTCGTCGCCGCCCAGGCGCGCCACCAGGTCGGCCGGGCGCAGCGCGTGGCGCAGGCGCAGCGCGACGGCCTTGAGCAGCGCGTCGCCAGTCGGGTGGCCATGCAGGTCGTTGACGGGCTTGAACTTGTCCAGGTCCAGGCACAGCAGGCCCAGGCGCTGCCCTGGCGGCGCGGCCAGCAGGCGGCGCGCGCCGTCCTCGAAGCCGGCGCGGTTGAGCAACTGGGTCAACGCATCGGTCTGCGAGGCCAGGCGCAGCCGCTCCTGCTCGCGCCGCGCTTCGGTCACGTCGACCTCGATGGCGATCAGGCCTTCGATCTTGCCGCTCTGCACGCGCAGCGGCGCGTACTGGGCGTCGAAGCTGCGGGCGTCGCGCTCATGAGCGGCGGCGATGTCCTGGCGCCGTGTCTCGCCGCGCAAGGCGCTTTCGATCAACGGCGCGCGGGCCGCGTAGTCCGCCGCGCCGAACAGCTCGGCCAACGGCCGGCCCACCCAGTCCTTGAGCGTCACGCCACGCTGTTGCTCGAGCGCGGCATTGAAGAAGATCACGCGCCCCTCGGTGTCGCCGACGAGGTACTGCGCGCGCGCCGTGTGGGCGACCGCCAGCAGCATGGCCTCGCTGCGTTCCCGCTCGCGCTGGGCGCGCAGCTGCTCGGACATGTCGCGCAGGATGACCGACACCGTCTCGATGCGGCCGCGCACATCGCGGTGCATGATGATGAGGCAGTCCATCGGCATGCGCACGTCGCCCAGCTGCAGGCTGATGCGGCCACGCCAGTGGCCCTCGCGCATGGCCTCGGGCAGCACCAGCTTCTCGTAGAGATCGAGCTGCTCGGACGAGAAGTAGTCGGCGATGTGCGCGTCGCCCAGCGGGGTGTCTGCCGCCATGCCCAGCCGTGCCCGCGCCGCCGGATTCAGATAGGTGACCTGGCCCTGCTCGCGCGCCTGGCAGACGAAGTCGGGTGTCATGTCGAAGATGGCGGTCAGCGTCTGGCGGGCCTTTTCCTGCTCGCCGCGCTCGGTCACGTCCTCCACCGTGCCGGCCTGGCCCGCGACCTTGCCGTCGAAGAACAGCGGCGCCGTGCGCACGGCAAGCCAGCGGATGCGGCCATCGTCGCCGCGCTTCATCTTGCGCACCATGTCGATGGGCTCGCCGTGGGCCATCTGGTGCTTCCAGCGCTGGATCAGCATGTCGCGCTGCTCGGGTTGCACGAGAGTGGTCCAGCCCCACTCGATGTCCTCGCGCCTGAGGCCGTGCACGCGCAGATAGCTGTCGTTGACGTAGACGATGCGGCCGGTCTCGTCGGTGCGGAACAGGCCCAGCGGCATGGCGTTGCTGGTGGCCTGCAACGTGGCCTCGCGCAGGCGAGCGGCGCGCTGCAGCAGGTGCAGCCAGCGGGCGAGCACGATCAGGCCCAGCGTGGCCGCGGCCGCCAGCACGAGCATGAGGGTGCGCTGCCGCCAGTGGGCGTTGAGCGCCTCCTCCTCGGTGCCCGACAGCATCAGCTTGACGTTGAAGTCGGGCAGGGTGACGAAGGCGCCAACGCGCGCACGGCTATCCGTGGCCGCGCCGCTGCTGGCGTAAAAGCCCTCCGCACCGCTGAGCTCTCGGCGTGCGGCGGGGAACTGCTCGAAGATGTTGCGGCCGACGAAGCCCGGCGCCACCGGCCGGCGCGACAAGGCCAGGCCGTCGCTGCGCAGCATGACGAGGGAGGCCGGGGGCGTGGAGACGAACAGGCCTTGCGCATCCTGCAGCCGCTGCATGTCGATCAGCGCCACGGCGAGGACGTAGTCGTCCAGCGGCCGCGACAGCCGCATCAACATCGGCAGGTGCAGCCGGCCATCTTCGTTGCGGCCGCCCAGGCGCAGCGGCAGGCCCAGTGCGGTGCCCTCGGGCACAACGCCGGCGAACTGGTCGAAGGCGGCCGTGCCGGCGATGCTGGCATCGTCGTCCTGGGCGGCCGCCAGCAGCCTGCGCACCTTGCCCGTGGACGACACGAGGACGATGTCGACGAGCCGGCCGGAACCGCTGCGCAGGTTGTCGACGAACTGCACCAGCGCCGCGTCGGCCTGCAGTCGGTCGTCGCGCCGGTTCAGCAACCAGATGTCGATGCCGTGCAGCGCGCTTTCGGCCTGGCGCAGCACGGGCTCGGTCTGCATCGCCACGGTGCGCACGCCGGAGGCGAGTTCCTGGCGTTGCTCGGCAAGCAGCTCACGCGGCTTCTCGATCACGTACCAGCCCACCAGGGCCCAGATCGTCAGGATGACCGAGCCGAAGGCCAGTGCGGGGGCCAGCAGCAGGGCGCGCTCGCGCCAGCGGCGGCGGCGGGCCAGGCGCAGAGGCTCGGCGTCGGGCGTTGGTTCAGCGGTCGGGGTGGCGGCGCTCATCGGCGGCTGGTGTGGCGGTTCATTGTGCGCCGCAGAGTGCGCCCGGCGAACGTTTTTCGGCGCGCGCAGCCAGCATCTACGGGTGGGTGAACAGGCCGGCCTGCTGTTCGCGCAGCAGCTTCTTCTGCACCTTGCCCATCGCGTTGCGCGGCAGCTCGGCCGCGACGATGACGCGCTTGGGCACCTTGAAGCCGGCGATGCGTGCCTTCAGTGCCCTGATGAGCCCGTCGGCATCGGGCGGGGTGCCGCCGCGCGGCGTGACGATGGCGACGACGGCCTCGCCAAAGTCCGGATGCGGCACGCCGATGACGGCCGATTCGCCCACGCCCGGCAGTTCGTTCAGGAAGCCCTCGATCTCGGCCGGGTAGACGTTGAAACCGCCGCTGATGATGAGGTCCTTGCTGCGGCCGATCAGCGTGAGATAACCACGGCCGTCCACGCGGCCGACGTCGCCGGTCTTGAACCAGCCGTCGGCCGTGAACTCCTCGGCCGTCTTCTCCGGCATCTGCCAGTAGCCGCTGAAGACATTGGGCCCGCGCACCTGCACATGGCCGATCTCGTCCACCGCGCAGGGTCGGCCCGCGTCGTCGACGATGCGCAGCCCCACGCCGGGCAGGGCCGGGCCGACCGTGCCACCGATGCGCTGGCCGTCCTCGGGCCGGCAAGGGTTGGAGGTCAGCATCAGCGTCTCGCTCATGCCGTAGCGCTCCAGGATCAGGTGGCCGGTCCGGGCCTGCCAGTCGCGCCAGGTCTCGATGAGCAGCGGCGCCGAGCCGCTGATGAAGAGGCGCATGTGGCGCGTGTCCAGCGTCTTCTCCTGCAGCAGCCGCACATAGAGTGTGGGCACGCCCATGAAGACCGTGGCCTCGGGCAGGCGGCCTGCCACGGCGGTGGCGTCGAACCTGTTGAACCAGATCATCTTGCTGCCGTTCAGCAGCGCGCCGTGGGAGGCGACGAACAGGCCGTGCACGTGGAAGATGGGCAGGGCGTGCAGCAGCACGTCGTCGGAATCGGCGCTGGGCCGCTCCCGAGCCGATTCGCCCCCCTCGGGGGGCTTGGCGCCGCGCGCCAGGTTTGGGGGCTCTGATCTTTTCCAGTCCCAGAAGGCCTTGAGCGTCTGCGCGTTGGACAGCAGATTGCCGTGGCTCAGCATCGCGCCCTTGCTGCGTCCGGTCGTGCCGCTGGTGTAGAGGATGGCGGCGAGGTCGTCTGCGTCGCGAGCGACGGGCACGTGCTGGTCGCTCATCTGCGTTGCGCGGTCCAGCAGCGTGCCGCTGCGGTCGTCGTTCAGCGTGAACACCCAACGCACGCCGCGCTGGAAAGCCAGCTTG
>CAUJSJ030000070.1:0-41091 GCA_963422775.4 uncultured Roseateles sp. | reverse complement strand
TTGATGAACTCATCCAGCCCCGCCGCCAGGCCGCTGGTGTCGCGCCCGGGCAGCACCTGGGCGAGCAGCCCCTCCTTGGCCAGCCGCTGGCTCAGCAGGCGCAGCCGCGTCACCTGGGCCAGCAGACCCACGGGGCGCTGGCCGGCACGCTCCGACAGGCGCGCCACCAGCGTCTCGCTGCTCTCCAGCAGATGCTGGGCCGCCCGGTCGCTGCGGGCCAGATCAGGCTGACGGTTGGCGAGCGCCGCGTCCAGCTGCGCCCACGCGGCGGACACGGCCGCCAGCTCCTCGGCCAGGTCGGTGCGCAGCAGTTCGGCCAGCCGCGCCAGGTTCGTGGCGACGCGTTCGGCCGACGCATCCAGCAGCGCCTGCGCCTCACGTCGCTCCGGCGGCGCCAAGCGCGGCCACTGGCGCAGGGCCTGCAGCTTGACGAGGCGCTGGCTCAGCATGCGCTGGGCACCGGCGCGCTCCAGCGCCTCGGCCAGCTCCGAGGTGTGCACGACGCCGCGCGCCACCTCGGGCAACTTCGCCTGGGTCTGCATGGCCGTGTTGCGCAACAGCGCGAAGGCGGCGGCCTCGTCGATGCCGCGGGCCTGCATCAGCAGCCCCTTGGCGCGCTCGGTCCACTTGCGCTCATCCAGCTTGGCCTGGGCGGCGCTGTCGCGCGCCTGCAGCTGGGCGGCCAGGTCGCACGCCCACAACAGAGCCTGCGCCAGCACGCCGGCGTCGACGTCGACCGGCAGCCATTGCACGGCGCCGCGGGCCAGCACGGCCTGGCGATCGGGGCCTTGCGGCGGCGGCGACAGCAGCACCGCGGGCAAGCCGAAAGCCCGCTCTGAGTGCAGAAGCTGCGCCAAGGCGGTGCGGTCCGGACACCACAGCAGCCCCAACGCCGGTCCATCGGCAGGCGCCTCAAGCTCGGAAATGGTGCGCACAGACCAGCCCAACGCCTGCAAGGCAGCAGCCTGCGGTGGCTGATCGGGGCTGCACAGCAGTAGGGGCAGCGCCAGGGCGGAAGCGGTATCGGACATAGGCTCGGGCATGACGCCCCAAAACGGCGCAAGAAGCAGGCCAGCGTGGCGACAGCCACCTGGGCATGAGGCTTGCGAGTATCGGAGCGTGGTGCCCGCAATGGTGCGGGCCGCCTTCCTGCCATGATGTCCGCGCCGCCCTGGCACGTGACCGGTGGGCCGGGCGTGGGCATGCGGCAGTCATTCAGAACAAGCCCACCATGTCCACCCTGCAAAACTTCAAACGCGCCGGCCACAGCCCCACCCTGTTCGCCGCCTTCCTGTATTTCGCGTTCTCCTGCTGCATCTGGGTGCTCAACGGTGCGCTGGCCCCTTTCATCAGCGAGTCCTTCAACCTGACGCCGGCCCAGAAGGGGCTGATGCTGTCGATTCCCATCATGGCCGGCGCACTGATGCGCTTCCCGCTGGGCATCCTGTCGCAATACATCGGCCGCAAGAACGCGACGCTGGTCGAGATGGGCCTGATCGCGGTGGCCATGCTCTACGGCTACTTCATGGTGAAGAGCTACGACGACCTGCTGGCCATGGGCGTGCTGCTGGGCATTGCCGGTGCCAGCTTCGGCGTGGCGCTGAGCCTGGGTTCGGGCTGGTTCCCGCCCCAGTACAAGGGCCTGGCCATGGGCCTGGTCGGGGCGGGCAATGTGGGCACGGCGGTGTCGGTGCTGGTGGCGCCACCGCTGGCCCAGGCCTATGGCTGGCAGACGGTCTACGCCTTCGCGGCTGCGGCCATCCTGGTGCCGATGATCGTCATGATCGTCTTTGCCAAGGAGCCGCCCGACGTCGACGCCCACGCTTCGCTGCGCGAGCACGCGGCCTGCCTGTTCGAGAAGGATGGCTGGGCGTTCAGCCTGATCTACGGCGTGACCTTCGGCGGCTTCATCGGCCTGACGACCTTCCTGCCCACCTACTACCACGACCAGTTCGGCGTCTCCAAGGTGCAGGCCGGCCAGCTGACCATGCTGGCGGCCTTCATGGGCGCGGCAGTGCGCGTCGTCGGCGGCTGGCTGTCGGACCGCTGGGGCGGCGTCAACATGCTGACCTTCGTGCTGGTCATCGTCGCCATCACGCTGACGTTCGTGGGCATGAGCAGCGGGTCGCTCGTGCTGACGACGCTGCTGCTCATCGTCTGCTTCGCCGCGCTCGGCGCGGGCAACGGCGCGCTGTTCCAACTCGTGCCGCTGCGCTGGCCCGCGGCGACGGCCGTGGCCGGCTCGATGATCGGCGAGGTCGGCGCGCTGGGCGGCGGCCTGGTGCCCAACCTGATGGGACTGTCCAAGCAGCATGCCGGCACCTACCTTTGGGGCTTCGTCGTCTTCGCCGTGCTGGCCGTGCTGATGCTGGGCGTCATGCGCGTCATGCAGATCCGCTGGACCCGCACCTGGGCCGAGAAGGGCGGGCGGGCGCGCCAAATGGCTCCGAGCGCCGCCGAGCCGGTGCACTACCAGCGCGTCTGATGGCTCAGCGGGGCAGGAACGCCAGCCACGCCATCAGCAGCAGGTTGAACAGCACCGAGATGGCGAGCCCGACCTGCCAGACCGTCACGGTATCGCGTGCCGGCCGCGGCGCGCGGACGGTCGCCGACTGGTCACGCGCCGCGAGGCGCTCCAGCGCCAGCAGGAATTCGTCGGCCGTCTCGAAACGCAGCCTGGCCTCGCGGGCCACCGCGCGCATGACGAGACGGTCCAGCGGCATCGGCACGCTGGGCTGCAGGCGGCTGACGCTGGCGGGCTCGCGGCGGTAGCGGGCCAGCTGATAGGGCTCGATCTCTCCATACGGCAGGCGGCCGGTCAGCGCCTGGTACAGCGTGACGCCCAGCGCGAACAGGTCTGAGCCTGCATCAGCCGGCAGCGGCGGGTCCTGCCATTGCTCGGGGTTGATGTAGCTGGGCGTGCCGGCATGCAGCTCGTGTGAGGCCGCCGGCGCGCGCGGGCTCAGCGCCACGCCGAGATCGAGCACGCGCCACTGGCCGTCGTCACCGAAGTGCAGGTTGGCCGGCTTGATGTCACGGTGCACGACACCGGCCGCATGCAGCAGGCTCAGGGATCGCGTGACGGCGCTACCCAGCGCCAGCGCCTGGGCCGTATCCAGCGGCCCCTTGGCGAGCAGTTGCTCCAGCGTGTGGCCACCATGCCAGTCGAACACGGCATAGAAGTGGGTCGCGCCGTCCGCCGGCGGGTGAACACGCACGAAACCGCTCTCGCCACCCCGGCGCCGGTGCCGCGGCGCCTCCGCCAGGCGCAGGCCGAGCCAGATCTCGTGGGCCAGCATGGCGCGCTCCTCGGGGTCGTCGGCGCGGCCGGGGCGCAGCATCTTCAAGGCGACGAGCCGGCCCGTGGCGAGTTCGCGCGCCTGCAGCAGGCGGTGCACGCCGTTGTCGGCGACAAGGGCCGTGACCTGGTAGCCATCGAGCGTCGCGCCGATGCCGAGCGACCCGGGGCTGGGCAGCGTGCGGCCCAGGGCTGCGAGGTCGGCCAGGCCCGGATCGGCCAGGTCCTTCACGTCCAGCACCAGGGCCGTCGCGTTGTCGTGACTGCCGGCGGCCAGGGCGGCGGCGGTCAGCGCATCGGCCGCGGCCTGGGTGCCGGGCGTGGTGCGCAGCAGGTCAGCGATCTGGCGGCTGCGCAAACTCCCGTGCACGCCGTCGCTCGTCAGCAGCAGGCGGTCGCCCACCTTCAGCTCGCCAGCGCTGTGGTCCAGCCGCAGCGCGTCGTCCAGGCCCAGCGCGCGCGTGAGGCCGGCGAAGTCGCGCCGTTCCATGCGGTGGTCCTGGGTCAGCAGCAGGCATTGGCCATCGCGCAGCATCCAGGCACGGCTGTCGCCCACGTGGGCGAGCGCGTAGCGGCGGCCGCGCAGCGCAATGGCCGTCAGTGTCGTCAGCGCCTCGCGCGGCTGGCCGTCGGCACCGGGGCGGCGGTTGTGGGCCGCCAGCCAGGCGTTCTGGTGGCCGAGCAGCCGGACCAGCGCGACGCTGGTGTCCCAGTCGGCCGGCACGGCGTGGAAGTCGCGCAGCAGGCTCATCACCGAGGTCTGCGCGGCCATCAGGCCTTCACTGCCTGAGCCTTCGCCACCGCTGACACCATCGGCCAGCGCCGCCACCCAGCCGCGCTCGGCCTCGTGCGATGCCGGCGCCTGCACGCCGGCGAAGTCTTCATTGCGCGGGCGCTTGCCCTGCAGGCTGGACAGGCCGGTGTCGAGTTCGAAGCGCATGCGCGTGAGTGGATCACCAACGGGCAGTCGCCCGGTGTTGGTGCAGGTTCAGGGATGAGTGCACCCGCACCGGGATAGCAAGCGCTTCGGCGTGGGGCGCCGCTGGACGTTTGAGGTTGATTTCTCACGTTGCGGCAGGCTGGAGGCCAGCTTCATCGCTGGCACATGCCTTGCAAAGCAATTGGCAGGCCAGTGGGGCCTGTTGACATGACAAGGGTCGGATGCGTTGCCACCCAAAAGCCCGCGGGCAAGGCGCGAAACGAAGCTGGGGTATGCCCCCAGCGAGGTTTCGCAACGCCGCGCGCGGGCTTTTGAGTGACAACCCTTCGGGAGAGGGTCCGCGCGGGCGCATGGCGTCGTTGCGCGTCTTGCCTGGGCACGAGCCCAGGCGGCGCCGCACGCCTAGTCCTGCACCCGCGCAGACCCTCTCGCACCGATCCTTGTCGTGTCAACAGGCCCCTAGGAGTCCGGCATGAAGAAGATGAAGCTCGTGATGGTGGGCAACGGCATGGCCGGTGTCCGCACGCTGGAGGAGCTGCTCAAGATCGCGCCGGACCTCTACGACATCACCGTCTTCGGCGCCGAGCCCCACCCCAACTACAACCGCATCCTGCTGTCGCCGGTGCTGGCCGGCGAGCAGACGATCGACGAGATCATCCTGAACCCGCTGTCCTGGTATGCGGAACACGGCATCACGCTGCACTTGGGGCTTGCGGTCACCGAGATCGACCGCGTGCGTCGCCGCGTCATCGCCGCCGATGGCACGACGGCGGAGTACGACCGACTGCTGATCGCCACCGGCTCGAATCCCTTCATCCTGCCCGTGCCGGGCAAGGCGCTGGACGGCGTCATCGCCTACCGCGACATCGCCGACACCAACGCGATGATCGACACGGCCACCAAATACAAGCATGCCGTCGTCATCGGTGGCGGCCTGCTCGGGCTGGAGGCCGCCAACGGCCTGATGCTGCGGGGCATGCAGGTCACGGTCGTCCACCTGGTCGACACGCTGATGGAGCGCCAGCTCGATGGCGTGGCGGGCGACCTGCTGCGCAAGTCCCTCGTCGACCGCGGCCTGAACTTCATGCTCGGCGCACAGACACAGGAGCTGGTCGCCGGCCCCTCGGGCCGCGTCCACGCCATCAAGCTCAAGGACAAGGACGGCCAGAGCCTGGAGTTGCCGGCCGACCTCGTCGTCATGGCCGCGGGCATCCGCCCCAACACCGGCCTGGCCGAGAAGGCCGGCCTGCATTGCAGCCGCGGCATCGTCGTCACCGACACGATGCAGACCGTCACCGATCCGCGCATCTACTCGGTCGGCGAGTGCGCGGCTCACCGCGGCATCGCCTACGGCCTGGTGGCACCGCTGTTCGAGCAGGGCAAGGTCTGCGCAACCCACCTGGCGCAGTTCGGCATCGGCCGCTATCTCGGTTCATCCGTCAGCACCAAGCTGAAGGTGACGGGCATCGACCTCTTCAGCGCCGGCAACTTCACCGGCGGCGCGGGCACGGAGGAGATCGTCATGAGCGACCCCTTCGCCGGCGTCTACAAGAAGCTCGTCATCCAGAACGACCAGCTCGTCGGTGCCTGCCTGTATGGCGACACCGTGGATGGCGGCTGGTACTTCAAGCTGCTGCGCGAGGGTCGCAAGATTGGCGACATCCGCGACAAGCTGATGTTCGGCGAGGCAGGCGCCAACATCGGCGACGTGGGCCACCAGGGCGTCAGCCGCGCGGCGGCCATGGCCGACACCGACGAGGTCTGCGGCTGCAACGGCGTGAGCAAGGGCGCCATCTGCAAGGCCATCCGCGACAAGGGCTTGTTCACGCTGGACGAGGTGCGCAAACACACCAAGGCCTCGGCCTCCTGCGGTTCGTGCACGGGCCTGGTCGAGCAGCTCATCATGTTCACGGCCGGCGGCGACTACTCGGCCTCGCCGAAGAAGAAGGCCATCTGCGCCTGCACCGACGCCAGCCACCAGGACGCCCGTGACGTCATCGCCAAGGCCCATCTGCTGACCTCGGCCGAGGTCTTCCGCGCGCTCGACTGGAAGACGCCCGATGGCTGCGCGACCTGCCGCCCGGCCGTCAACTACTACTTGATCTCGACCTGGCCGAAGGAGGCCGTCGACGACCCGCAAAGCCGCTTCATCAACGAGCGCAGCCACGCCAACATCCAGAAGGACGGCCGCTACTCGGTCATCCCGCGCATGTGGGGCGGCGAGACGACGTCTCACGAGCTGCGCCGCATTGCCGACGCCGTGGACAAGTACCAGATCCCGACCGTCAAGGTCACCGGCGGCCAGCGCATCGACCTGCTGGGCGTCAGGAAGGAAGACCTGGTCAACGTCTGGAAGGACATCGGCATGCCCTCGGGCCATGCCTACGCCAAGGCGCTGCGCACGGTGAAGACCTGCGTGGGCAGCGAGTGGTGCCGCTTCGGCACGCAGGACAGCACGCAGATGGGCAAGGACCTGGAGCGGGCGCTGTGGCGCATGTACGCGCCGCACAAGGTCAAGATCGCCGTGTCGGGCTGCCCTCGCAACTGCGCGGAGGCCGGCATCAAGGACGTCGGCGTCATCGGTGTCGACTCGGGCTGGGAGATCTACGTTGCCGGCAACGGCGGCATCAAGACCGAGGTGGCCGAGTTCTTCTGCAAGCTCAAGACGCCGGAAGAAGTACTGGAGTACAGCGGCGCCTTCCTGCAGCTCTATCGGCTGGAGGGCTGGTACCTGGAGCGCACCGTTCACTACGTGGCACGCGTGGGGCTGGACCATGTGAAGAAGAAGATCCTTGAAGACGCCGAGAACCGCAAGGCG
This sequence comes from uncultured Roseateles sp., assembly GCA_963422775.4. Classification (GTDB taxonomy): domain Bacteria; phylum Pseudomonadota; class Gammaproteobacteria; order Burkholderiales; family Burkholderiaceae_C; genus Pelomonas. The sequence continues at coordinate 34,035 of CAUJSJ030000070.1, read as the reverse complement.
CTGTGGGCGCAACTGCAGTTCAGCCTGGACGGCGAACCCGACCCGTGGTTCGACTTCGGCCCGGCGCGCGTCGACCTGCGGCAGTTCGAGAAGGTGGGCGCCTGATGCTGAACCGCCGCACCACCCTGCTCGGCGGGCTCGCACTCACCAGCCTGCCTGCCCTGGCCCAGGGCCGCATCCACCAGCTCGGCGAGGCCATCGACAAGGCCGGCGCCCAACGCATGCTGAGCCAGCGCATGGGCAAGGCCTGGCTGGGCCAGCTGCGCCCCGAGCTGGCGCCTCGTGCGCGGCAAGTGCTGGCAAGCAGCGAGGCCCGCTTCGAGCGCCAGCTGAGCGAGCTGCTCGCCTTCGCCCCCACGCCCGAGATCGCCGGCGGCTACAAGGCGATGCAGCACCGCTTTGGCGACTACCGCGCGCTGCTGCAGAGCACGCCCAGCCGCGAGCGCATCGACGAGCTGTTGCAGACCTCCGGGGAGATGCTCAGCCTCGCACAGATCGCCACCGGCCAGCTGCAGCAGCGCTCCGCCGCAGCGACCGCGATGCTCATCAACATGTCGGGGCGCCAGCGCATGCTGTCGCAGCGCCTGGCCCTGTTCTTCATGGCCGGCCAACAGGGCGCGCGGCCTGACCTGGTTGCCAAGGAAACCGTCAAGGCCCGCGCGGAATTCGAGACCGCCATGCGCGTGCTGGTCTCGGCACCCGAAGTGACGCCCGCCATCCGCGACAACCTGGAGCTGGCGCGCAATCAATGGGTCTTCCTGCAGGCCGCGCTGGCCGGCGAGAGCCAGGGGCCGCAGGCGGCCAGCGACGTGTTCGTGGCGAGCGAGAACCTGCTCGCCGTCATGGAGACCGTGACCGGGCAGTTCGCCCGCCAGATGGGATGAAGACGATGAACGACTGGACCCGCGTCTGTGCACTGCAGGACATCCCCGTGCTCGGCTCGCGCCGCGTGCAGCGAAGCAAAGGCGTGGACGTCGCCCTGTTCCGCAACTCCGAGGACGAGGTGTTCGCGCTGCTGGACCGCTGCCCGCACAAGGGCGGCCCGCTGAGCCAGGGCATCGTCTTCGGCAAGAGCGTGGCCTGTCCGCTGCACAACTGGACCATCGGCCTGGCCGATGGCTGCGCCCGCGAGCCCGATGTGGGCTGCACGCCGAGCTTTCGCGTGAAGCTGGACGGCGGTGAGGTCTTCCTGATGCAAGCCGAACTGGACACCTTGGCCCTCGATCTGGTCGCACCCGTGGCTGGGCCGAAGATTTCAATTGCGGTGGCTTGAGGCTGAAGACCAGCCCGCCTCAGAAGAACATGAAAGAGACAAAGTCCACCTGCCCCTACTGCGGCGTCGGCTGCGGCGTCGTCATCGAGCATGACGACACGCAGATCACCGGCGTGCGCGGCGACCCCGACCACCCGGCCAACTTCGGGCGGCTGTGCACCAAGGGCACCAACCTGCACCTGACGGCCACGCCCATCGTCATCCAGCACCAGCGCCAGCGCGAGCCGATGAAGCGCGCGGCCCGCGGTGGACCCTCCGAGGTCATCGGCTGGGACCAGGCCAACCGCGAGATCGCCGACAAGCTGCTGGCCATCCGGGCCGAGCATGGCCCGGAGTCGATCGGCGTCTACATCTCCGGCCAGCTGCTGACCGAGGACTATCACGCCTTCAACAAGCTGGCCCGCGCCGTCATCGGCACGCCCCACATCGACTCCAACTCGCGGCTGTGCATGAGCTCGGCCGTCGTCGGCTACAAGCAGTCGCTGGGCGCCGACGCGCCACCCTGCAGCTACGAGGACATCGAGCTGGCCGACTGCATCCTCATCAGCGGCGCCAACCCGGCCTGGGCCCACCCCATCCTGTTCCGCCGCCTGGAAGTGGCACGCGCCGCTAAATTGGCAAGTCCAGCCGGCCACAAGCTCATCGTCATCGACCCGCGCCGCACCGAGACCGCCGAGCTCGCCGACCTGCACCTGCAGATCCGCCCCGGCACCGACGTGGCGCTGTGCCACGGCCTGCTGCATGCCGTCATCTGGCAGGGCTGGACGGCGGGCGACTTCATCGCCGCGTCCACCGAGGGATTCGACGCGCTGAAGGCGCTGGTGCGCGACTGGGCGCCCGCCCGCGCCGCCCAGGTCTGCGGCGTGAAGGAGGCCGACATCTGGCAGGCCGCCGAATGGTTCGCGACCTCGCCGTCGTCCTTGAGCCTCTACTGCCAGGGCCTGAACCAGAGCAGCAGCGGCACGGCCAAGAACACCGCCCTCATCAACCTGCACCTGGCCACCGGCCAGATCGGCAAGCCCGGCGCCGGCCCCTTCTCGCTGACAGGCCAACCCAACGCCATGGGCGGGCGCGAGAGCGGCGGCATGGCCACGCTCTTGCCCGGCCACCGCGACCCGGGCCAGGCCGAGGACTGGGCGGAGATCGAATCGCTGTGGGGCGTGCCCGAACTGCCGGGCAAGCGCGGCCACACCGCCGTCGAGATGTTCGAGGCCGCCGCCCGCGGCGAGATCAAGGCGCTGTGGATTGCCTGCACCAACCCGGCCCAGTCCATGCCCGACCAGGCCACCGTGCGCCAGGCGCTGGAGCGTTGCGAGCTGGTCATCCTGCAGGAAGCCTTCGCCCACACGGCCACGGCCCGCTATGCCGACTACCTGCTGCCCGCCGCCACCTGGGGCGAGAAGGAAGGCACCGTCACCAACAGCGAGCGCCGCATCAGCCGCGTGCGCGCGGCCGTGCCGCCGGCGGGCGAGTCGCGCGCCGACTGGCTCATCGCGCGCGACATCGCTGCGCTGATCGACGCCGGCCTCAACCGCACACCGCGCATCGCTGCCGACAAGGCCGAGGACCTGTGGCTGGAGCACCGCGAAGCCACGCGCGGCCGCGATCTGGACATCACCGGCCTGTCCTGGATCACGCTGGACACCGAAGGCCCGCAGCAGTGGCCTTTCGTCACCGGCCCGACGGCGCGGCTCTACACCGACGGTCGCTTCGCCACCGCCGACGGCCGCGCCCGCTTCATCACCAAGCCGTATCAAGCGACGGCCGAGACCGCCACGCCCAAGCGGCCGTTTGCCTTGACCACCGGCCGGATGCGCGACCAGTGGCATGGCATGAGCCGCAGCGGCAGCGTGCCGCGCCTGTTCGCCCACGAAGGCAGGCCCCTGGTGCGCGTGAACCCCAGCGACGCCGCCCGCCGCAAGCTGGCAGACGGCGAACTCGTGCACGTGCGCTCGCGCCGCGGTGAGGTCGTGTTGACGCTCAAGCTCGACGACAACGTGCCGCTGGCCGGTGCCGACATCGCCATGCACTGGGGCGACGAATTCATCGGCGCCCAGCTCGGCGTCAACGCCGTGACGCAAGGCGCCTTCTGCCCCGACTCCAGGCAGCCCGAACTGAAGTTCAGTGCCGTCGCCATCGAGCCGGCAAACCTGCCCTGGCGCCTCAGCGCCTGCGCCTGGGTCGCGCCCGAAGACGGTGCCCGCCTGCGCGAGCAGTTGCGCGCGCTGATGCCGCGCTTTGGCTACGCCCATTGCCTGCCCGAGCCAGCAAAGGGTGAACAAGTGGGCTGGGCCTTTGAGGCTGCCTGCGCCGAGGCCCCGTCACCCGAACTGGTCGCGGAACTCGCCACCGTGCTGGGCCTGAACAGCCCCGCCGTGCTGCGTTACGCCGACGCCCAGCGCGGCCGGCTGCGCCTGCTCAATCTCGATGGCGACGACCTGCAGGCCGCACCGCTGCAGGCGCTCCTTCGTGTGGGCCAGCATGAGGAAGGCGCCTGGCTCGTCGACCTCTGGCGCGAGCGCACCGCCGCGTCGACAGTCGGCCGCTGGCTGCTGTCTCCCGGCGCGCCGCCGACCAACACGACGGCCGCCAGCCCACAGGTCTGCAACTGCTTCGACGTGCGCGAGGACGTCATCCGCCTGACGCTGGCCCACTGCAGCGGCAGCCCCACCGAACGCCTGGCGCAACTGCAATCCGAGAAGCGTTGCGGCACGCAATGCGGCTCCTGCCTGCCGACGCTGCGCCGGCTGGTGGCCACCACGCCTGAAGAGGTCCCCGCATGAACCACGTTGTCTCGCTTGTCGGCGCCGGCCCCGGTGACCCGGAGCTGCTGACCGTCCGAGCACTCAAGCGCATCGAAGCCGCCGATGTCGTCCTTGCCGACGACCTCATCGATGCGCGCGTGCTGGCACTCGTCAAGGGTCGCCTCTTGCGCGTCGGCAAGCGCGGCGGCTGCATCTCCACGGACCAGCACTTCATCCACGCGCTGATGATCAAGGAGGCCCGTGCCGGCCATCGCGTCGTGCGGCTCAAGGGCGGCGACCCCTTCGTCTTCGGCCGCGGCGGCGAGGAGGTGGACGCACTGCGCGAGGCCGGCCTCGACGTGGAAGTCGTCAGCGGCCTGACCAGCGGCATCGCCGGCCCCGCGGCCGTCGGCATCCCGGTCACCGACCGCCGTGCCAGCCCCGGCGTCATCCTCGTCACCGGCCACCCCGGCGAAGGCCGCGCCGAGCCCGACTGGGCCGCGCTGGCCCGCACCGGGCTGACGCTGGTCATCTACATGGGCGTGGCCCGCGCGGCCGACATCACGGCCAGGCTGATGGCCGCTGGCCTGAAGGCCGACCTGCCGGCGGCCATCGTCAGCGCCGCACACACCGCCCAGCAACGCCACGCGGTGACGACGCTGGCCGACCTGCCGGACTGCATCGCCCGCGAGGGGCTGAAGAGCCCGGCACTGCTGGTCATCGGCGAGGTCGCCGCCCACGCGGCGGTGGCGCAAGCGTGGCCTGGGGTTATGGCTGGTTGATTCAAAGTGATGGCCGGTTGCGCCAGCCTGTCCCTGCCCGGGGACACCCCCGAGGATCCGGACACGACTTCATCCCCCAGCCGAGGATGGCGCGGCTGCGCGGCGCGCCGCACACTGCCGGCCCCATCACACGGAGGCCCACATGAAGTTCCCCTCGCCTGCCGCAGTGGCCGTAGCCGGCACTGCCCAGGCCCAGATCGAGACCGGCGCGAGCCACCACGGCATCGCCCTTGCGGCCGATCTGGCGACCCAGGTCAACCCGCCCTTCACGCCTTTCACGCCCTTTGCGCCCATCACCCGACCCGGCAGCGCACCGCTGCAGCGCCTGTGTTTCCGGTCCGTCCCGAAGGCCTCTCAACTTCAGCTGCGCGGAGGGGACGCCGTGGGCAGCCTCAACTGAGCTTGAAGCTGCTCACCAGGCCGGCCAGGCGCACGGCCTGCTCCTTCAGCGACTGAGCCGCCGCGGCGGACTCCTCCACCAGCGCAGCGTTCTGCTGGGTCATCTGATCCAGCTCCGTGACCGTGCCGTTGACCTGGGCGATGCCCTGGCTCTGCTCGACGGCCGCGGCGCTGATCTCGCCAATGATGTCGGTCACGCGCTGCACGGAGCCGACGATGTCGGTCATCGTCGTGCCGGCGTCGTTGACGAGGCTGGTGCCGGCCTCCACGCGTTCGACGCTGGCGCCGATCAGCGCCTTGATCTCGCGCGCAGCTTCCGCCGAACGCTGGGCCAGCAACCGCACCTCGCCAGCCACCACGGCGAAGCCGCGGCCCTGCTCACCCGCGCGGGCAGCTTCCACGGCCGCGTTCAGCGCCAGGATGTTGGTCTGGAAGGCGATGCCGTCGATGGTGCCGATGATGTCGGCGATCTTCCTGCTGGCGGTGTTGATCTCGCCCATGGTGCTGACCACGCGCGACACGACCGCGCCACCGCGGCCCGCCGTCCCGGCGGCGGCGCCGGCCAGCTGCTTGGCCGTCATCGCCGAATCGGCGCTCTGGCTGACCGTGCCGGTCAGCTGAGTCATCGAACTGGACGCCTGCTGAAGGTTGGAAGCCGTCTGCTCGGTGCGCTGCGACAGGTCCATGTTGCCAGTGGCCACTTCGGCGGACGCGACCTGGATGCTTTCGGCCGACTCGCGCACCTGGCCGACGATCTCGGACAGCGACTGCTGCATCGCCGCCAGTGCCTGCATCATCTCGGCCGACTCGTCGCTGCCGCGCACCTCGGGTGCGCGCGACAGGTCGCCATCGGCCATGCGCTCGGCAAAGCGCTTGGCCGCCATCAAGGGGGCGGTGATGGAACGGGAGATCTTGAAGGCCAGCACGCCGCCGATGGCGACGCAGACCGCGAACGTGACCAGGAAACCGGTGAACAGGTTGCTGACCAGCCCGTCCACCTTGGTGAAGATCTCGTCGCCACGCTTCTTGAGGTCGGCCTCGATGCCGTTGAGCATCGTCAGGGCAGGGTCATAGGCTGCGTCGGCGGCCTTCATGTCCTCCAGCGCGGTCTGGGCGTCGGGGTAGCCGTCCACCACCAGCTTGTCGGCCACAGGACGCGCCGCCTTGCGGTAGTCGGCCATCAGGCCACGGAACTTGGCAAGGTTTTGCTTGCTCTTCTCTTCGGTCGCGAAGGCGCCGAAGTCGTCCATCGCCTTGTCCAGGCCGGCCTGGGCGGCGTCCCACTCCTTCCTGGCGCGGGCCGTGCCTTCCTTGTTGAAGATGGAGGCCATCATCGTGGACGTGGCCGTCTTGCTCTGCAGCAGGTGGCTGCGCGCCGCGACGGTGATGTTGGACGAGGGGATCAGCTTCTGCGTGATGCCCTGGATGGCCTTCTGCGACACCGTCAGGCCGAAGCCGCCCACGGCCACCAGCAGTGCCGTCATCGCCAGAATGATGCCGAAGGCCAGCCAGAGGCGGGCCCGGATACGCAGACGTCGCAGCATGAAGTTCTCCTTGTGAAGACGGGGCCGGCAGAAGCCGCACGATTGAAGCAGAAACCCGCACAGGCGGATACAAATGCGCTGGTAGGCTCGCGCCATCCTTCACGTCTTTGCTCACGCCACGGTCCCCACCATGAGCTTTCTGGCCATCGACATCGGCAACACCCGGCTCAAGTGGGCCGTCTATGCAGAGGGCGCCGAACCCGGCAGCCAACCGCTGCAGCACGGCGCCGTCTTCCTGGAGAACATCGACCGGCTGGCCGACGAGGACTGGCAAGCCCTGGCCCCGCCGGCGCGCATCCTGGGCAGCAACGTGGCCGGCGACGCGGTGCGCCGCCGCGTCGAGGAGCAGATGGAGCACTGGGACCTGACGCCGCGCTGGGTGGTGCCCGCCGCCGAATGCGCCGGCGTGAAGAACGGCTACGACCACCCCACGCGCCTGGGCGCCGACCGCTGGGTGGCCGTCATCGGCGCCCATGCCCAAGCCCGCATCCGCGGCTTCACGGGGCCGGTGCTGACCGTCATGGTGGGCACGGCCGTCACCGTGGATGCGCTGTCCACCGACGGCCAGTTCCTCGGCGGCCTCATCCTGCCCGGCCACGGCATCATGCTGCGCGCGCTGGAGGGCGGCACCGCCGGCCTGCGCGTGCCAACCGGCGAGGTGCGCGACTTCCCCACCAACACCAGCGACGCGCTGACCACCGGCGGCACCTTCGCCATCACCGGCGCCATCGAGCGCATGCACCGCCTGCTGACCCGGCGCGAAGGCCGCGAACCGCTGCTGCTGATGACGGGCGGCGCCGGCTGGAAGGTGGCGCCGGCGCTGGACGCGCCGCACGAGCTGATCGAAGGCCTGATCTTCGACGGGCTGCTGGCGATCAGGGCAGGTTAAGGCCGCGGCAACGCGTCCTGGGTCGACGTGGACCTGACCCGCTCCACCAGCTCGCGTGCCGAACGCACGCCCAGCCGCTGGTAGAGCTTGCGCGTGTGGTCGACGACGGTGCTGGGCGCGATGGCCAGGCGCTGTGCGACCTCGGACTGGGCCAGGCCCTGCAACAGCAGCCGCGCCACGGCGGTCTGGCCACCGGACAGCTCGAAGCCGCGCAGCCGGCGCTCGTCGGCCAGTGCGCGAGGCTCGAAGCGGCGCAACTGCACCTGGGTCCAGCAGGGCGTCGCGCCGTCCAAGGCGTCCAGCAGCCGCGCGCTGAACTCGAAGCGGCCCCAGGGGCTGTCCACCATCCGCGTGACCGGCCCCTCGCGCGCGGCCGCATGCAGGCCGGCGAGCACGGCTTCGGTCGATGTCGTGTGCTGTGGCCCCGGCCCCGGCCCAGCCAGCAGCAACAGGCGCCGGGCACCGGCGCTGGCATGGCGCAACCGGCCGGCGTCATCCAGCAGCAGGACCTCCGCCGGCTCGGGGGCTGGTTGCCAATGCCCGGGCGCACAGCACGGCACCACGTCGCGCGACAGGGCCTGGGCGAGGTGGGGCAGCAGCGGCAGCAAGCGCACCTCCTCGGCCGCCGTGAAGCAGGGCTCGCCCGGCCCGCGGTAGAGCACCAGCGAGCCCAGCGGCCGACCGCTGCGCGCGCGCACGATGAGCTCCACGCGGTAGCGGAAGCCCTGGGGCCGCCAGATCTCGGCATACAGCGCCGAGCCGAGAAAGCGCGCCGTGTCCAGCTGGGCGGCGCCGTTGAGTACGGCGCCCGAGCCCAGCGCCTGCGCGAAGGAGGGCATGGCCTCGGCCTCGCGCTTGTTGTGGAACTCGTCGAAATACAGCTTGGCGATGGCCTCGTCCACCGGGCCTTCGATGCAGTAGCGCGTCAGCTCGCCATCGCCGTCGCACCAGTCGAAGAGGTTGCGGCTGGAGGGCACCAGGGCATGCAGCTCGGCCAGCAGCGTGGGCATCACCAGGGGCGTCGGCAGGTCCAGCGCGCACAGCTCGCGCAGGCGACTCAGCTCGCGGGACTTCTTCGGCGTCATGGCCTGGATTTTCCCGGGCCACCGCCGCCGGCGATTCACCACTATTGAGGATGTAGGGCAAGGCCTGACACGGCATCGTGCCCCCTCGCCAGGGGGTATCGCAACCCTGGCGCTTGCTCCGGCAGCCGGGGCCTGAATCCAATGCCAAGCGAACTGAAGCGGACTCAAGGGGGCTCCATGAAGAACACACATTCCCGCCATCGCATCGCGCTGGCGGTCGCCGCAGCCTTGCTCGGCATCGCGACGCCGGCCGGATCTGCGGTGGTAGTCACAGGACCGTATTTCAGCAACCCAGGCGCCGTGCTCGTGAACGGGCCGGACCTGAATCTGCCAAACACCCTGCTCTGGATCGCCGGCGGCGGCAACGGTAGCTTCAGTGCAACAGCGGGCGCTCAGGTCGATCTGGGAGGCTTCGCCATCGGCGCCGGCGGCGCAACGGGCACGGGACTGCTCAACGGCACGGGTACGGCCATGCGCCTGCATGCCGACGGCAACAACACGCGGCTGGATATCGGCACCAACGGCACCGGCAGCCTGGAAGTTTCTGCCGGAGCCCTGCTCGACGGCCGCACCAACGCGGCAGCGTGCCTGCTGGGCCCGCGATGGTGCACCACCTTCGTTGGCAATGCCGCCGGTTCGACGGGCACGCTGACGGTGACCGGCGCCGGCAGCGAAGCGCGGCTGCTCGGCAGCTTCATCATGGGCAACATCAACGTGAACGGCGGCTTCGGCATCGCCGGTGCCACGACGCATGGCACGGCCCAGGTGCTGAACGGCGGCCTGCTGCGCACGCAGGACCAGACGGCCGGGGTGTCGTGGCTCGGCCCTAACAACAATGGCAACGAACGCGGCGTGGCCGACGTGCTCATCGACGGCGCCAATTCGCGCTGGGTCGTCGAGGCCGACTTGCTGGGCTACGGCGACACGCGCGCCAGCTTTGCCAACGGTGCGCTCGCGACCGCCACGCTCGCCGTGCAGGCCGGCGGCCAGTTGCTGGTGCAGGGCGATGCGGGCCGCAACTACAACCTGCGCCTGGGCACCGGCGGCAGCTTTACGGGCACCGTGTCGGGCGCCGGCTCGGCGGTGCTGCTCAGCGGCGATGCCAACAACGGCGCCTTTCACATCGGCGAGGGAGGCACGGCGGCGCTGACGGTCAGCAACGGCGGCAAGATCGGCGGCGGGCGCTGGGTGCAAGTGGGCCTCAACGGCGGCACCGCAACGCTGAACCTGGCTGGCGGCTCGGCCGACTTCTCCCGCGCCGACGTGCAGGTGGGCAACGCCGCCACCGGCACGCTCAACATCAGCGGCGGCGGGCGGTTGGACGCGCGCCAGCTCAACCTGGCCACAGGCTCGCAGGCGAGCTCGGGCACCGTAACGTTGGACGGCGCCAATTCGTTCATCACGCTGGGTGGTGTGGACACGCACCGCCTGGCGGTGGGCGGATCGGGCACCGGCGCTGGCACATTGACGGTGATGGGCGGCGCGCTGCTGGACGCCACCCTCGACGCCGCCGCCTGTGCCAACCGCTGGTGCACCAGCTTCATCGGCCAGATGGCAGGCGCCAACGCCCGGTTCACGGTGACGGGCGTCGGGAGCGAAGCGCGCTTTCTGGGTGACTTCGACGTCGGTGAGATCGGCGTGGCACGCCCTGCCATTGAGGGATGGACCGGCGGCGAGATCAACGGTGCCACGCAAGCCCGCGTCGAGGTACTGGCCGGCGGCAAGCTGACAACCGAGAGCCTGTATGCCGGGGGCTGGTTCTTCACCGGTTCTCAAGGCGGCGGGGAGCGCAGCTTTGGCGACTTGGTTGTCAGCGGCACGGGCTCCACTTGGCTGATCGCGCCAAGCGCCATCGCCAACCGCGACGCCAGCCTCAACCTCGCCCGCTCGCGCAACGCTGTGACGACACTGGACATCAGCGACGGCGGCCTCTTGCGCCTGCAGGCACCCACGGGCCGCAACGCCGCGGCCGACCTGACCGCCGGCCGCTACGCCCCGGGCGACCCGACCGCCGGCGGCGGCAGTAGCGTGACAAAGGTGCGCGGCGCCGGCTCGCGCTTCGAGATCAACGGCGACACCTCGCGGCTGGTGGTCGGCAACAACGCGGGCGGCACGGCGCTGCTGCAGGTGAAGGACGGTGGCGCCGTCGTGCAGACCGGCAGCACCTGGAGCTACCTGAACATCGGCGAGGGCAGCGCCACCGGCCGGGTCGAGATCCTCAGCGGCGGCCAGGTCAGCGGCGCGCGCGCCGTCAATGTCGGCAGTGGCGGCAGCGGCTACCTGCTCATCAGCGGTGCTGGCAGCCTGCTGACGACGGACCGCAACGGCAGCTTCGTCGGTCAGATCAACGTCGGCCAGCAGGGGCTGGGGCGCATGGACGTGCAGAACGGCGGCATGGCTTCGGCGTTCTCGCTGCAGGTCGGCAACGGCTACGACCACAACAACAATCGTGGGCTGGTCGTCATCGACGGCGCCGGCACCAAGGTCGAGCTGGATGCGGTGGATTGGCACCGCATGTCCATCAACAGCGGCAACGTCATCGTCTCCGGCGGAGCGTTGCTGGACGGCACCGTCAACGCCGCCGCCTGCACCGGCCACTGGTGCGGCGTCTTCATCGCAAACAACGCCGGCGACGATGGCGCCGTCACGATCACGGGCAGCGGTTCCACCGCGCGCTTCCTAAGCAACTTCAATGTGGGCCAGGCCTATGCGACGGCCCCGCCGGACACGCCCTGGAGCGTGGGCGTGCCCGGCGGCACGAGCTTCGCCCAGATCAACGTGCTGGCCGGCGGGCGGCTCGAAACGGAGACGGTCAGCATCGCCAACGGGCCCACGGGGCCGGCGGCCGACGGCAGCGAGGGCGTCATCGCGCAGATTCGCGTGAAGGGCGCCGGCTCGGTCTGGCAGGTCAGCGGCGCCAATGGCAGCGCCGCGAGCTTCTCCAGCGGGCTGGGCAATGCTGCCAACACACTGACCGACATCCAGATTGCTGACGGCGGCCAGCTGCTGCTGACGGCCGACGCCAACACGGCCGCCTTCATCCAGCTCGGCGCCAACGGTGGCATCAACCGCATGAGCGTCAGCGGCGCCGGCTCCAAGATCGTCTACGGCACGACGAACAACGCCGGGCTGTGGATCGGCCGCAATGGGGCGACATCCAGTCTGGCCCTCAGCAGCGGCGGTGCCATCGAAGGCATCAACCGCCTGCAGGTCGGCAACACCGGCGCGACGGGCACGCTGAGCGTGGACGGCAGCGGCAGCCGCATCGACTACGGCAGCCGCTTCGCCGACCTCTTCGTCGGCCGCCAGGGCGCGGTCGGCAGCGCCAGCGTCACGCGCGGCGGCGTGATCAACATGGACGCGTGGCAGCCGCGTCTCTTCGTCGGCTCGGCCGACGGCGCCTCCTCGGCCTGGGGCACGCTGCGCATCGACGGTGCCGGCAGCCTGGTGAGCCTGCTGAGTCCGCAGAGCGCTGCCGGCGCCTTCGACCTGCCGCAGGCCAACATCGGCTGGGGCGGCACGGGCACGGTGGAGATCAGCGGTGGCGGCCAGCTGCTGCTGAACGGCCGCGGCACGTCCACGTCGGCCCAGGTGGCGCAGACCCGCATGGCCATCGGCCAGACCGTCACGGTCCAGACCGGCAGCGGCCCGCTCACCACCCCGGGCACAGGCACGCTCAACGTCAGCGGCGCGGGTTCGCGCGTCAGCGTGGCGGGCACCGACGCGGCCGTCTACGTCGGTCGCAACTCGGGAGGCACCGGCGCGCTCAACCTGAGTGCCGGCGCGGCGCTGGACACCACGCTGCTGAACGTCGGCCTTCAGGGCGGCGTGGGCACCCTGCAGATGAACGCGGGCACGCTGACCCTGACGGGCGAACACAGTGGCAGCACCATCGGCGCCACGCTCGGCATCGGCCTGGGGACGGGCTCGCTGGGCAGCGTGCGGGTGGCCAACGGGTCGACTGTCACCCTCAGCAACGCGGGCAGCCAGGGCGCCCTGCTGCTCGTGGGCGGAGCCAACAGCGCGCCGGGCGGCAACGGCAGCCTGGCCGTGCGGGCATCGACCGTGCAGGTCAGCGGACCGCAGGGCAAGACGGGCGCGGTGTTCGGCTTCAACGGCAACGGCCAGGCCAGCTTCGACAACGCCAGCGTGCTGGACGTGGGCGCGACGGGCGGCGTGGTGGTGGGCTGGAAACCGGGCTCGACGGGGCTGCTGAGCCTGAGCAACGGCTCGACCCTGACGGCAGGGTACGTCGGCGTCAGCGCCTCGGGCGAGGGCGAAGGCGGCGCCGCGACACTGATCGTCAACGACACCAGCACCGTGACGGCCTGGACCATCGAGATCGGCAGCAAGGGCTATGTGGGCGGCACCGGCACGCTGATCGGCAGCGTGATCAACCGCGGCATCCTCAGTCCCGGCAATTCGCCCGGCACACTGCACGTTCAAGGCAGCTTCGACAACCAGGCCGGAGGCCGGCTGGTACTGGAAGTCGAGAGCGACGGGCATGGCGGCTTCGTCACCGACCAGCTCGTCTTCGATGCCGGCAGCGCGGTGAACCTCGGGCCGGTGCAGATCGAGTTCCGCTTCCTCGGCGCGACCGACCCGAATGCCTTCCAGGCCAGCGGGGGGTTCGAGATCGACAGCTTCCTGCGCCAGGGCAGCAGCGCCCTGGACCACGGACTGCTGGGCAGCGCGAGCTACACGGCCAGCAGTGCGGCATACCAGTTCACATCCTTCAACTTCTCGGCCGATGGCGGCGCGGTGTTCCAGGCGCAGGCGCAGGTTGTGCCCGAGCCGGGGACGTGGGTGCTGTTCGGGTTGGGGCTGGGGGTGGGCGGGTGGCTGCAGAAGAGGCGTCGCACCTGACGGCCCAGATCGACTGTGACATCGGTGACGGCCCCGCTTCCTGACCTCCCTGTGAATGACTACATTCGCCGCTGACAAGAACCGCGCGCCGACGCTGGCGGACGACACCACGGGGAGGAATCGATGAAAGAGTTTCCGGAGTGGGCCCAGGACCTGTTGAAGTCCAAGGAGACCGGCCCCCGGCCGCACACGCTCAACCTGTCGTTGAAGCTGGCCAAGCCCGAACAGCTGCCGATGATGCTGCTGGACGTGGCCGTCTGGCAGCCCACCATCAGGCGCGCCCTCAAGGACCTGGCCTTCCTGCACTACGCACGGTTCGTGCCCTCCTGGGACGGTACGGCGCTGGTCGTGACCACCGAATTCGACGGCCCGATGAAGCCCTACGTGATGGACTTCGTCATCGCACTGGACGACGTCTTCAACCGCCTGTTGTCCTATGTGGAGGACAAGCCCCCGCTGCCCGTGCAGGACCACCCCGACGAGTTCTGGGCCTACGTGGAGAAGTGGAACCGTGTGCCCTTCTACCCTCGCAAGGACGACAGCACCACCCTGACCTTTCCGGCCAGCTACGACTATCCCGTGCACTCGGCCTATCCCACCAAATCGGTGGTGGACATCACCGGCGCGCGAGATGCCCAGAACGACGGTTTGCGGCCCGCGCTGGACCGCCGGGCGGCGCACGTGCCGCTGGAGCGCGTGCAGGGCAACATCCTGCGCAGCTACAGCCTCTGTTCGGTGCGGCACCTGATGCTGAAGGTGGTCGACGCTGCCAAATCCAGGGCCTGGCTGGCCAACCTGGCCCTCACGCGCGTGCAGGACGGCCACCACGGAAATTCGTCTGAAACCGTGTACCCCAGCCGGATCAACGTCGCCTTCACCTACGACGGCCTCAAGACCCTCCTGCCCGGCCGGGCCGATGACCTCGCCCGATTTCCGGAGGCGTTCCGAGAAGGCGCGGCCACGCGCGCCGAAGCCAACGGCGACGGGAAGGAAACGCCCAGCGCGCCGGCTCACTGGCGCTTTGGCGGCGATGCGAACGTGCACGTGGTGCTGTCGCTGTACCGGTCCAAAACGATGGCTCCCGGACTGGGCGACCCTGAATTCGACACCCTCATGCACGACGCGGCATTGAACGGCTTGCAGTGGGTCCATGACGCGACCGCGCAGGCGCTGCCGAACAAGCGAATCTTCTTCGGTTACCGCGACGGGATTTCTGCGCCCCGGATTGCCGGGCAACCCGTGAACAAAGGTCCCCGGCAGGCCATGATGCCGGCGTCAAGCCCCGGCGAATTCGTGCTTGACCCCGACTACCACAGCATCTACGCCGGCCCCTCGCTCGGCGACCAGATGCCCGTGGACCTGGCCGAGCACGGTTGCTACGGCGTGCTGCGCATGATCGAGCAGGACGTGAAGGGGTTTGCCACCCTGCGGCGCAAACTGGGCCGCCAGTTCAAGGTGCCGCCCAGCGAAGCCGGCGCGCGTCTGCTCGGCCGCTGGCCTCATGGCCAACCCATGAGCCTGTATTCGCAGGACCCGGGCCAGCCGACAAATGGCTGGCCTCGCAACGACTTCGACTACGCCCCCAACTGGGAGTACCCGAATGAGCCGCTGGACCACCAGGGTGCCCGCTGCCCGATGGATGCCCACATCCGCCGCACCAACCCCCGGTCGCACCACGCCCCGGGCATGCGCCACACGCGCCGCTTGCTCCGCCGCGGCCTGCCCGCAAAGTGGAAGGAGGCTGATGGGCGTCTTCACGGGGGCTTGATGGGCCTCTTCCTGTGCGGTGATATCGAGCGGCAATTCGAGTTCATCCAGCAGCAGTGGGTGCAGGGCGGCGAGAGCGGGCACTCCGATGCAATCTCCGGCGTGCGCAGCACCAGCACGCCCTTCCGCTGGGCGCCGGGCCAGACCGTGGACATCCCGCCCTTGGTGTACACGCGTGGCAGCCTCTATCTCTTCTATCCCGGCATGCACCTGCTGCAGACGCTGCCGGAGCGCAATGAAGCCCAGATCGACTGGAAAGCATCGGCCCAAGAGAATCTGGACGACGCCGAGGACCTGGCCAAGCAGCGGCTGAAAGCCCTGCTGTACCCGGCACCCTGGCTCGTCGAGCCGATCTTGAATGGGCTGCTGCCGATCCTCTCGCACGGCGATGCCGTGGAGAAGTTCGTGAAAAGCCTGTTGCCCAAGAAGCGCAGCCCGGGCGACAAGGATCCGCAGATCAAGGTCGGCGCCTTGCGCACGCGTTTCCTGCAAGACCCCTGCCGCCGCTACAGGCGGCTTCGCGACAACAGCCACAACGTCTTCTGGGAGCCAGAGCACCAGGCGTACTTCGCCCTGCGACGGGAGGACGTGGAGCGCATCCTGCAATGCGATCAGGAGTTCGTCCAGTCGGCGTCGGGCGGGCTGCTGAAAGGCATCATCACGCTGGATGGCGACGCGCATGACAGGGTCCGGGAGGCCTTCGGGGCCAGCATGCGGGCGCCCCTGGTCAACGTGCCGACCAACCTTGATCGAGTGCTGAAAGACCAACTCGGCAAGCTGGCAGACCTGCAGCAGTTCGACTTCGTGCGTGACCTCAGCAACCCGGTGCTGAGCACGGTCTTCTGGGAGTTCTTCGGTTTGCCCGCCAAGTACCGGGACGCCTGCAGCGGGCACGCGGCGATGGCGATGCGGCAGTTCAACCAGCCTGGCCCTCGCCGCACGGGTGCCGCCGCGGCCGGCGCGAATGCCAGCGCGAGGCTGTTCAGCCTGCTGGCGCTCGAACTGGTCGTGGCCATGGCCCATGATCTGCTGCCTCTGCACAAGAGCCCCTACGAAGGCACGCTGCTCGGCGGCGTCGCAGCACGCACCCAGTGGTTTCCCACGGGCGTGCCACAGCCGCCCAACCTGCTCGGGCCCAAACGCACGCTGACCTTCCTCGAAGCGGTCACATCACTGCTGCAATTCGTGCTGGCGGGTCACCTGGCGCCGCAGTTGCTCGTCAGTTCGGCGACCTACAACTTCCTTGTCCACGACGCTGTACCCGGCACTTCCGTCTGGCGCCATCTCGCAAACATCAAGCCGCCTGCAGCCGCAATGGTGGACTTGGACACGGCGCTCGACGAAGCGCGCCGCTTTTCGCCTCCCGTGACCATCATCCAGCGCTACACGAGCAAGGAGGTGACCATCGGCGGCATCACGATCAAGAAGGACATGCCGGTGTTCGCCGTCGCGGCATCGGCCAACCGCGATGGCACGGCAAACCCAAGCCTGGACAGCTTCGACTACACGCGCAAGCCCGCTCCCGTGCACTACTCCCTGGGCCTGGGCCCGCATCACTGCATCGGGGAGGCCATGCAGCGCATGCTGGTACCGCGCATGCTGTCGACGCTGATGGCTGAGTTCCCGGAACTCCGTCTCGTCGACCCGCAAGCCGTGCCCGCCTGGATCGACAACGTCTACTTCCGCGGCCTGGAGTCCTTGCCCGTGTCGACCCGCTGATCCATGACCTCGCCTCTCCAGGACTCTCCGGCACCACTGAAGTTCGAGCATTTCGAGATCCATCCGCGGCTGCGCCAGGTCTGGGTGCGCGGCAATGTCACTCCGCTGGGGGGGCGCGCCTTCGATCTGCTGCTGCTGCTGGCGCGTCATCGTGAACGCGTCGTCAGCAAGGACGAGATCTTCGAAACCGTGTGGCCCGGTCTGGTCGTGGAGGACAACAACCTCAGCGTTCAGGTGTCGGCCCTGCGCAAGGCGCTGGGCGCGGACGTCGTCATGACGGTGAGCGGCCGCGGCTATCAGTTCACGGCGCCGCGCTCGGACAGCCCTGTGGCGGAGTCCACGGAGGTGCTGCCGGGCAACCTGGCGGTGCGTGCCCAGGTGCTCTACGGGCGCAGCGCCGAGCTGGCCCAGCTGATGGCCGGGTTCGAGCAGGCCGGCTGCATCACCATCTGCGGACTGGCGGGCGTGGGCAAGACGGCGCTGGCGCAGGTGGCCGCGCGCCGGCTCGCCGCGCAGCGCCGCTTCGCCCACGGTGCCTGGTGCGTGGACCTCACCCTCGTGCGCGACCCCACGCAGCTGGCGCTCGCCGTCAGCCACACCCTGGGCCTGGAACCCGGTGAGGCGACCGACACCAGCCACTGCCTGGCCCAGCTGCAGCACCGCGAGTTGCTGCTCGTGCTGGACAACTGCGAACACGTCATCGATGCGGCGGCGGAGTTCGTCACGGCCCTGCTGGCACGCGCCGAGCATGTGCAGGTGCTGACCACCAGCCAGGAGCCGCTGCACCTGCAGGGCGAACAGGTGCTGCGCCTGGCGCCGCTGGCCGTGCCGGATTCGTCGGATTGCGCAGACGCCGAGCGTTACGGGGCGATGCGGCTCCTGATGGAGCGTGTTCGCGCCGCCATGGGCGGCCATTTCGAACCCGACGACGCCGACCGCATGCATCTCGTGGAGATCTGCCGGCAGCTCGACGGCATTCCTCTGGCGCTGGAGTTCGCCGCCGGCCGCATCCCGCTGCTCGGTCCGGCGGGCGTGCGCAGCCGGTTGCACGACCGCCTGCGCCTGCTCAGCGGCGGGCAGCGCACCGCGCCGCCGCGGCACCGCAGCCTGCAGGCGGCGCTCGAATGGAGCCACCAACTGCTCAGCCCGCGTACGCGCCACGTGCTGCACCGCCTGGCCGTGTTTCCGAGCGGCTTCAGCCTCGAAGACGCGAGCCTGCTGCTGCAGCTCGACTCCGACCCCGAGCTCATCGAACACCTGGACGTGCTCGTGGACCGCTCCATCGTGACGCTGCAGTCCGAGGGCCGGCGGCGTTACCGCATGCTGGAGACGACCCGCGCCTTCGCGCTCGAACGGCTGGCCCAGGAGGGCGACGGCATCGACTGGGAAGGCCGGCTCGCGCAGGCCATGAGCGCGCTGTGCCTGTTGTGCGCTCGCGAACGCGACACGACCTGGATGCAGCAGGAGATGCCGAACCTGCGGGTGGCTTTGGCCTGGAGCCTGGCGCATGCCGGCTTCGAGGAAGCGGCCGTCACCATCGCCACCTACACGTCCGTCGTGCTGGGCTCCACGGGTGCCATTGGCGAAGCGATCGCCAACCTCCAGCGCGTCGGCCCGCTGCTGAGCGACGCGCTGCCGGAGGATCTGCGCGCCCGTTATTGGCACTGGCTGGGCCGCCTCGGCGTGGAGGGCCGCCTGCCGGGTGCGCAGTGCATCGAGTACCTGCAGCGGGCCGACGCGATGTTCGTGGCCCAAGGCGAGCCCCTGCACCGCCATGGCTGCCAGCGCCACCTGGCGGAGGCCCAGTTGCTGGCCGGCCGTCCCGACCTGGCCGAAGTGCACCTGCAGGCCGCCCGCATGCTCGAGGGCGCACAACCCCGGGCCTCGGACCGTGTGCGCCGGCTGCGCGTGGAAGTGCTGCTCGCTGCAGCCCAGGGTGAGCACCGCATGGCGCTGCTGCATGCGCAAAGCGGGCTGATGCTGGCCGAGGCGCACGGTTTCGAGCACTACCGCATGCTGCTGACCGCCGACATGGCCTGGAGCCACCTGCAGGTGGGCCACGCGAATGCCGCCGTGACCAGCTTCCAGGAGCTGCTGGTGCATCTTCAAGGCCAGCCCCTGCGCTTCAGCCTCGCGCGGGCCCGGGCCCTGACGGGCCTGACCGCCGCCCTCCTGGCCGCAGACCGTGTCGATGAAGCCGCGCGCAGCGTGCTGCGCACCGCCCAGGCGCTGCAACAGGAGAACCTGCTGCATTCGCGGTGCGACATCTTGGCCTGGGCGGCCGCTGCCAACGGCGCCCTGCCCGCCGCGGCCCAGTTCCTGGGCGCCAGCGACGGCTTCGCCGCCGCCAGCGGCACCGAGCGCGACCCTGTCTCCACCCTCGCTCACGAGCGTGCCCTGGCCCTGCTGGGCGCGCGACTGGACGGCGCCGACCTGCAGCACTGGCATCGCCAGGGTCTCCATGCCAGCGAGGGCGAACTCATGCATCTGATCACTGCGCACTTCGGCTCGGTGTCGCCACCGCGCCGCAACCCACAGGAAGCCTCGTCATGACTCCACGCCGCCTACGCCTGCTGACCGGCAACACCGCCAACGCCGAAGCCACACTGGCTGAGCGCCTCCCCAAGCTGGACACCCAGTTCATCGCAGCCGGCAAAGACGCCGTCCTGCTGCCTCCAAAGGTGTGGCAGGCGCTGGAGGACGAGTACGGCGCGTCTCACCTGACCCGGCTGCTCGCTGCGGCGGGCTTGCAGGACGCCGGCCCCGTCAACCTGTCGGACGCCTTCCATTGGGCCGCCAAGGGGGCTCAGGCTTCGCCCCGGGCCATCAGTCATGTGATCGCCGAGGGTGCGCAATCACTCTCGGGCCTGCTGTCGGGCAATGAACTGCCCGATGCGCAATGGCATCTCACCCAGTGCCAGGTCCAAAAGGCCTGGACGTTGCTGGGGCTGGACCCCAAGGCCCCTCAAATCCACTGGCAGGACATCTGCGTCGGCCATGTGGACACCGGGTACACCCCGCATCCGGCCTTTGGCTTCACGGACAGCCCCTGGGTGGACGTGGCCCGGGCGCGCAGCTTTGACGGCACCACCAGCACCACCGATGCGCAAGACCCGATGCATGGCGTGGCAGCCGGTCACGGCACGGGCAGCGGCAGCCTGTGCAACGGCGCCGACCCCGACCACCCCTATTTCGGCGTCGCGCCCCGGGTGCCTCTGGTGCCCGTCCGGGTGGCCGACTGCTACATCCTCGACCAGCGGGCGACCGAGTTCGAGGAGGCGGTGACCTACCTGGTGAAAGAAGTGAAGGCGCCGATCATCAACGTCAGCATGGGCACCTTCCTCAAGCGACAGGCCCCGGTGGAGATCGTGCGCGCCGTGGACCTGTGCTACGAGAACGGCGTGATCCTCATCGCCGCCGCCGGCAACGTGCCCGTCCCGGGGTGGCCGGCATTTCCGGCGGCGCTCCAGCGGACCATTGCGGTCGCCGGTGTCACCCGCGAGGGCAAGCTCTGGGCCATCAGTTCCAGCGGCGGCTGGGTCGATTTCAGCGGCCCCGCCAAGCAGGTGCCGCGAGCGCATGTCGAGAAGACCGACGCCGGCCTCCAGTACGGCTACACCGATGCCCTGGGCGGCACCACATTCGCCACCGCCATGACCTCGGGCGCCGCCGCCCTGTGGCTGCACCGGCACCGAGCCGAAGTGCAGAAACGTTACGGCAGCCATCCCTGGCAGATCGTCGAAGCCTTCCGTGCCATGGCCCAGATCACGGCCCAGCCGCCCGCCGGATGGGACCCGGCAGCCGGCTTCGGCACGGGCGTGCTCAATGTCGCCGGCCTGATGGACCCCGGCCGGCTGCCCCCGGCGAGCTCGCTGGTTAAGCGCTGAGGCCCCTCCCGGTCGCCCTAGGTTTTAGTTTTTTTAGGAAAACTGACGCCCTAAATTAGCGGCATTTCAGGACCCTGTCGCCGGCGATCGTGACACTCGTCACATCCTGTTGCGAGACCTGCCGCCATGCTCCTGTCGACCCTTGCTCCGCACGCCCTGCCTGCGCCGCCGGCCAGCTCCGGCACCTCCTCGCCCCGTCTGGCTGGCACCCCGCCACTGCTGCCGGGCGAGAGTGCACTCCAGATGCTTGAACTGCTGCCTCAGGCGCTGCTGCTGGTGCAGGGTGATCGCACGGTGGTCTCATGCAACCGGCGCGCACACGGCATGATGGACGGGCTCGACATCCGGCTGACCCTGGGCAAGCTGGCGGCCTTGGGCCAGCTCGGGGAGTTGCAGCTGCAGCAGGCCATCAATAACGCCCAGTCCACTGGCAGCTGCGACAGCGGCTTGTGGTTCAACGGGGACCTGTCGACCGGATGGATGCGCATCACGGCGCTGCCTGCCACGCAGACGCCGAGCCTGAGTCGGTCCGGCGAACCCTTGCTCATCGTCGTGCAGCTCGATCAACCCACGCTCACCCAGGCCGCCCGCATCGATGCCCTGGCCCGCCACAGCCGCCTGAGCGCCACCGAGCGCCATGTGCTGCTGCTACTGGGCGACGGCATGACCGTCGAAGCGACGGCGGCTCAGCTTGGGGTGTGCCTGTCCACGCTGCGCAGCCATGTGCGCAACCTGCTCGGCAAGACCCAGGCGTCCACGCTGATGCAGTTGCTGCGCTGGGTCGGGAGCGAGCAGGCCCTGCCGCACTGACCGCGAGTCAATCCGACGGCGGTGGCGGGCGGGAAGGCGGTGCAGCCTGAGGCTCCCGCAGCGCCGCCACCTCGGCGCGCAGGGCGCTGACCTCCGTGTGCAGTTGCCGCAGGATATCGCGCTCGATGCGCCGCTCCGTCGTCTCCACCCACATCGCCGCGATTGCGGCGGTGACGAGGGAGAGCACGGCGTAGCCGAGCAGGACGACGAAGACCGCAAATATCTTGGCCGCCGGCGTGCTCGGGACGATGTCACCATAGCCCACCGTGGCAGCCGTCGTGAAGGCCAGCCATAGGCCATCGCCCAGCGTCTGCACGCGCGGCTCCAGCGCCCAGAAGCCGACACCGCAGAAGCACAGTACCGCGAATGCCAGCAGCAGCAGGTAGCCCAGGCCGCCGCGGGTGATCCAGGGCCTCAGCGTCCAGACCATGCGCAGCAGACTCAGCAGAGCCACCGCCAGGCGCACTGCCAGGCTGGCGGGCGACGCCAGGCTGGCGGGCAGCAGCGCCGCGATGACGAAACCGGCGATCAACACCAGGTCCAGCACGTTGCGCCGCAGGTGCTGGCGCGGATGATCGAGCCGGGAGGCCACCCGCCACAGCGCCAGCGCGAGCACGGATGCCGCCGCCAGGTAGATGGCCGTGGCCAGTGGCGTAGGGAGTTGCTCCAGCAGTTCGATGTAGAAGGCCGGAATCGTCGCCAGCAGCGACCCGAGCACGGGCCATCGCCAGCGGGCCCGTTCACGCGCGGCGCCCGGACTGTTGCCTGGCGGATGCGCCAGGCCCCAGGCGCGCGAAGGCGGGTGGACGGTCATGCCTGAGCCTAGCCACCCACCGGTCCTGCCGGCTTGCGTCAGCTCAAGAAATGGCCCGGCGGCTCAAAGGATGAAGCGCGACAGATCCTCGTTGGCCGCCAGCGCTGCGAGCTTGGCGTCCACGGCGGCCGCGTCCAGCGACACCGTCTGACCGGCATTGCGCGGTGCATCGAAGCTGATCTCGTCCAGCAGCCTCTCCATCACCGTCGCCAGCCGGCGCGCGCCGATGTTCTCGGTGCGCTCGTTGACCTCGAAGGCGATCTCCGCCAGGCGGCGGATCGCGTCGGGCTTCAGGTCCAGCGTGACGCCCTCGGTCGCGAGCAGCGCCTGGTACTGCTTGACGAGACTGGCATGCGTGCTCGTCAGGATGGCTTCGAAGTCGGCGACGGACAGCGAGTCCAGCTCGACCCGGATCGGCAGGCGCCCCTGCAGCTCGGGGATCAGATCGCTGGGCTTGGCGAGGTGGAAGGCGCCGCTGGCGATGAAGAGGATGTGGTCGGTTCTCACCAGGCCGTACTTCGTGGACACCGTCGTGCCCTCCACCAGCGGCAGCAGGTCGCGCTGCACGCCCTGGCGCGACACCTCCGCACCGCCGTGCTCGTTGCCTGAACCTGAACGACTGGCGACCTTGTCGATCTCGTCGATGAAGACGATGCCCATCTCCTGGGCATTGGTCAGCGCGGCGGCCCGGATCTCTTCCTCGTTGACGAGCTTGGCCGCTTCCTCGTCGATGAGCAGCCTCATCGCGTCGGCGATCTTGAGCTTGCAGGTCTTCTTCTGCGCACCACCGAACTGGCTGAACATGCCCTTGAGCTGCTCGGCCATGTCCTCCATGCCCGGCTGGTTGCCGAAGGGACCCAGCACTTCCATCGTCGGCCGGGGGGCGAGCAGGTCGAGCTCGATGTCCTTGTCGTCGAGATGGCCCTCGCGCAGGCGTTTGCGCAGCGTCTGGCGGGTCAGGTTGTCGCCGTCGGCGGCGGCCTGGCTGCCCGGCAGCAGCACGTCGAGGATGCGTTCCTCGGCGGCATCCTCGGCGCGCGTCTGGCAGCGGCGCATGGCCACCTCGCGCTCCTGCTTGACGGCGACTTCGATGAGATCGCGGATGATGGAGTCCACGTCCTTGCCGACATAGCCGACCTCGGTGAACTTGGTCGCCTCGACCTTGATGAAAGGCGCGCCCGCCAGCTTGGCCAGGCGGCGGGCGATCTCGGTCTTGCCGACACCCGTCGGGCCGATCATCAGGATGTTCTTGGGCGTGATCTCGCCACGCAGCTTCTCGTCGACCTGCTGGCGGCGCCAGCGGTTGCGCATCGCGATGGCGACGGCGCGCTTGGCGGCCTGCTGGCCGACGATGTGGTGGTCCAGCTCGGAGACGATCTCCGCCGGGGTCATGTCTGCCCCTCGACCGCCGGGTACGGCGGTCGGTCCCCCGAGGGGACGCGGGCCGGCTTGGGGCGGCCCGGCGCTCGGCCCATAGCTGCTCATTCCAGGATCTCCAGCGTGTGGTTCTGGTTGGTGTAGATGCAGATCTCGCCGGCGATCTCCAGCGAGCGCTTGACGATGTCGGCGGCACCCAGCTCGGTGTGGTTCAGCAGCGCCTTGGCCGCCGCCTGCGCGTAGGCGCCGCCGGAGCCGATGGCCACGATGCCCTGCTCGGGCTCCAGCACGTCGCCGTTGCCGGTGATGATGAGGGAGGCCGTCTTGTCGGCCACGGCCAGCATGGCCTCCAGGCGGCGCAGCACGCGGTCGGTGCGCCAGTCGCGCGTCAACTCGACGGCGGCGCGCACCAGGTGGCCCTGGTGCTTCTCCAGCTTGGCCTCGAAGCGCTCGAACAAGGTGAAGGCGTCGGCCGTGGCGCCGGCAAAGCCTGCGAGCACCTGGTCCCGGTACAGCTTGCGCACCTTGCGCGCGCTGGCCTTGACGATGATGTTGCCCAGCGTCACCTGACCGTCGCCGCCGATGGCGACCTGCCAGCCGGCGGGCGTCTGGCGCCGCACCGAGACGATGGTGGTGCCGTGATAGACGGCAGGGGAGGAATCAGAAGACATAGAGGCTCCAGATAAGGCCTGGGAGCCGCGGTGCAAGATCAGTTGATCCTGACCTTCACTTTTGCGTGCTCGTTGATGCCCATCGCACCAAAGAAAAGCGCCACCAGGCGGTGGGCGTCGGTGAAGACCACGCCGCGGTTCTCGCTGCGGCGCGACAGCACCCAGTTCAACAGATCGCCAGCGGCCATGAAGTCCAGGCGGATCAGCTTGGTGCAGGAGATGGTGATGAGGCTGGCCTCGCCGACCTCGACGGACAGCGTGCGCAGCGTGTCGGAGATGTCGCCGTTGAGCTGGCCCATCAGTTCGAGCTGGGCGGCCATGCCGGCGGACTCGGGCAGGCCGGTGTCCAGGAAGGTGGACTGCGCCTCGCTCTGCATCGTGCTGGTGGCGGGGCTGTTGGTCGACCCGCCGTCGCCGCCGATGCGCACGCGGCACTTGGCGCGCTCCCAGGACGGCGGCGAGACCTCGTAGGTCACGCAGTAGTCGATGGCCGCCTCGTCGAACTGGTCGGGCCGGTTGGCCAGGCGCAGCGCCTCCAGGCGCAGCATCCACAGCGCCGGGTCGGTATCGCGCTCGCCGACCGGTGCCAGTTCCTTGAGCTGACTCAGGAAACGGTCGCCGCCGATCCAGCGCTGGTCCACCTGCTGCATGGCCCAGGACCGCAGCAACTGGCGCATCTGGATGGCCGCGTCGATCTCGACGTGCTCCAGCGCACCCCAGTCGAAGACCCAGGGCATGGGCAGGGTCTCGCTGCGCTTTTGCAGCACGGCCACGTCCTCGACTGTCAGCGTGGGCGGCGCCGTCCAGCTGACCTGGCTGGCCTTGGCCATGGGCAGGCGGTTGGACTGGCGCGTCGATTCGGCCACCAGCCGGGGCATGGAGAACCACTGCGGCGCCGACAGGCCGAACTGCTGGGCGTACTCGACCGCCAGCGCCTCGAACTTGCCCTGGACGCCGGTGGCGCGATAGTGGTCGAACAGCACCAGCCAGGTCTCGCCGTGCAGATTGCGGCTGCCGCCGGGGCGCACGAGCTCGGTCAGCGCGTGCTCGCTGGTCTCGTAGTCGGCGTTGGCGAAGGCGATGACGGCCTCGTCGAGCTCGGGGTCGTGCACAAGCTCCTGAACCTCGACATCGGGCGTGGACTCGGCCAGCGTGAACGACAGCGGCATGTCCAGCGGCGGCAGGTCGGGCAGGCGGCTGGCCGGAGAATCGGACAGCGGCGGAATGGCCGCGCCCATCGTCACGGCGGCCGGCGGCGTGGGTGCCTGCAGGCGCTGCACTTCGCGCGGTGTGGAGAACTCGCTGACGCGGCCTGCTGCGGCCTCCACGGGCGGCGGCGAGGCCACGGTGGCCGAAAATGCCACGGGCCGCGTGCTGGTGTCGAAGAAACCGGGCTGCTGCTTGGGCACGGCCTGCGTCGTCGCAAAGCTCTCACCCACCATCTGCTGCTCGATCTCGTCGATCTTGGCCTTCACGCCAAGGTCGATCTTGGAGTTGGGCTCGCTGATGCGCTCGTCGTCGCCCAGCCTGGACGGCGAAGACGCGAGGGCCGCGAGTTGCTCGGGCGTCAGCCCCTCGCGGCGGATGCGGCGCAGCATGTCGAGTTCGCGCTTGCGAACGAAGTCATTGCGGCGCTTGCGCTCCACCATGGCGCGCAACTCGGCCTTGGCGAGATCGCCTTCGGGGTCGTCCTGGCGCGAGTTGATCTCCGCCCAGTCCGTCGTGGGGTTGGCCACGAAGCGCGCAACCTTGCGGAAGAAGCTGTCGCCTTCCTTGGGGTCTGCGGGCTTGGATTCGGACATGTCTTTGAGTATCCCTAAGCTTTCTGCGGGCCGAGCGCCGGGCCGCTCCCAAGCCGGCCCACCTGGCGATCTGCTCGCAGCTCAATGCTGGGAGCAGCGCCGTCCCCCCGGGGGACCGGCCAAGGCAAACCTTGGACGAGGGGCACCATTTCAATCGCCGAACATCTTCTGCTTGAGCTCGCGGCGCTGTTGCGCTTCGAGCGACAGCGTCGCGGTCGGGCGGGCGATGAGGCGGCCGAGGCCGATGGGCTCGCCAGTCTCGTCGCAATAGCCGTAGTCGCCGCTGTCCAGGCGCGTGATGGACTGCACGATCTTCTTCAGCAGCTTGCGCTCGCGGTCGCGGGTGCGCAGTTCGAGGGCGTGTTCTTCCTCGATCGTCGCGCGGTCGGCCGGGTCGGGCACGATGGTCGTGTCCTCGCGAAGATGCTCGGTCGTCTCGCCCGCGTTGGACAGCACGCCGTCCTTCAGCTCGGTGAGCTTGGCACGGAAGAACTCGATCTGCTTGGCATTCATGTACTCCGAGTCCGGCATGGCCAGGACTTCGGCGTCAGTCAGCTCGGCGCCCGATTTGTTTTTCCACGCGTTGGCCAGCTTGGGATCGCCCTTGGCGGCAATGCGCGGCGTTTCATCGACGACGCCAGCACCGCGCGCAGGCGGTTTGGGCGGAGCGAAGCGGTCGGCGAAGCGATTCGCTGGTGCGGGCGCCTCCAACATCGCGACGTTGGCGTCGGCATCGGCTTTTTTTGCAGCCTTGGTGGCCGCGTTGGCGGATTTAGGGGCCGGGGTCTTGCTCACAGTCATCTCCTCGCTCAGGGCTTGCATCGGCGCGGTGTCAGACCTTGATCCCACTGCTTTTCAGCCGGCTGCCCAATTTTGAGCGCGGCGGATTGTAGCCACAGGGACTCATCGGTCCTCACCCCCCGGAAACGGTGCTCCGCGGGGCGAAAAAACATCACGCCAAACAGCCTTCCAAGCCTTGCATCAAAACCTCTTTGGGCAGGTCGATACCAATGAACACCATCTTGCTCTGCTTTTTCTCGCCCGGCATCCATCGCGGGCCGAGATCGGAGCCCATCATCTGATGAACTCCCTGGAAGATGACCTTCTTCTCCGTGCCTTTCATGTGTAGGACACCCTTGTATCTGAGCATCTTGGGGCCGTAGACCTGCACGATGGCGCCCAGGAAGTCCTCCAGCTTGGCCGGATTGAAAGGCTTGTCGGCGCGGAAGACGAAGCTCTTCACGTCGTCGTCGTGGGCATGGTGGTGCGGGTGGTCGCAGTGCTCGCCATGCTCATGGTCGTGATCATGGTGATGATGGTGGTCGTGGCTGTCTGCCTTCAGGAAGTCGGGGTCGATCTCCAGCTTGGCGTTCAGGTTGAAGCCGCGCAGGTCAAACACTTTGGAGAGCGCCACCTCGCCGAAATGCGCCGTCTGGATGGGAGCGCGCGGGTTCATGTGCTTGATGCGGTGGATTAACGCTTCGACGGCCGCCGGCTCGACCAGGTCGCTCTTGCTGATGAAGATCTGGTCGGCAAAGCCCACCTGCATGCGTGCTTCCTGGCGGCTGTTGAGCTGCTCCTCGGCGTGCTTGGCGTCCACCAGGGTCAGCACGGAGTCCAGCAGATAGCTCTCGGCAATCTCGTCGTCCATGAAGAAGGTCTGCGCGACGGGGCCGGGGTCGGCCAGGCCGGTCGTCTCGATGACGACGCGCTCGAAACTGAGCTCGCCCTTGCGGCGCTTGGCGGCCAGGTCCGACAGCGTTGTGCGCAAATCCTCGCGGATCGTGCAGCACACGCAACCGTTGTTCATCTGGATGATCTGCTCATTGGTGTCGGATACCAGGATGTCGGTGTCGATGTTCTCCTCGCCGAACTCGTTCTCGATGACGGCGATCTTCTGGCCATGGGCCTCGGTCAGGATGCGCTTGAGCAGCGTGGTTTTGCCGGCACCGAGGAAGCCGGTCAGGATGGTCGCGGGAATGAGGCCTTGGGCAGCAGTGGACATGGTGGGGCCGATTTTTGAGAAGGCAGCAGATATGGGAGCTGAGCGCCCCGAAACAAGGTCTTGTCAAACCAATCGGCTATTCTGTCCCTTCCGCAATACCTTGACAGCTCCCCTTGAGCGAACCGCATTCAGGCCGGCCCCCAAGTCGCGGGGCCGCCAAACAACCGCCCGAGGCGCGTGGCCTGCTGGAGCGCATGCTGGAGTTCCTGCACCCCGGCCCGGACTCCAAGAGCGAACTCATCGAAACCCTGGCCGACGCCGAGAAGCGGGAGCTGATCGAGCCCGAGTCGCGCCAGATGCTGGAGGGCGTGCTGCGCATGGCCGAGCTGTCGGCCGGCGACGCCATGGTGGCCGCCCCGCGCATGGACCTGCTGGACATCGACGCGCCCTATGACGAGTTGCTCGGTCTCGTCATCGACACCGGCCATTCGCGTTTCCCGGTCTACGAAGGCGGCAAGGACAACATCATCGGCATCCTGCTCGCCAAGGATCTGCTGAAGATGCAGCGCGCCCCCGAGCTCAACCTGCGCGCACTGCTGCGGCCCACCGTCTTCGTGCCCGAGAGCAAGGGGCTGAACGAGCTGCTGCGCGACTTCCGCTCCAACCGCAACCACCTGGCCATCGTCATCGACGAGTTCGGCAACACGGCCGGCCTCATCACCATCGAGGACGTGCTGGAGGAGATCGTCGGAGAGATCGAGGATGAGTTCGACGACAAGGACGGCGAATCGGGCCTGTACACGCTGGCCGACGGCAGCCAGCGGGTAGCCGGCGACGCGACCATCGCCGCCGTCAACGGCTCCTTCGGGCTGGCCCTGCCGGACAACGACTTCGACACCATCGGCGGCCTCGTGGCCCATGAGCACGGCCGCGTGCCGCGCCGCGGCGAGACCGTGCAGGTGGCGGGCCTGAACTTCGCCGTCATGCTGACCCGCGGCGGCGCGGTGCGCTGGTTCAAGGTCACGCGCGCACCCGAAGACGAGACCGAAGCGTGAAGCACGCCCGGGCAGCAGCGCTCGCACTGGTCGCGGGTGTGCTGCACACCGCTGCATTCGCCCCGACCGGCGCCTGGTGGCTGCAGATCATCGCGCTGGCCCTGCTGTTCGCCGTCGTCGAGCGGGCGACGCCGCGATTCGCGGCCCTGGCCGGTGCGCTGTTCGGCTTCGGCTGGCTGGCCTCGGGCCTGTGGTGGCTGCACATCAGCATGCACCAGTTCGGCGGCATCCCCTGGCTGCTGGCCGCGCTGGCGGTGGCGCTGCTGGCGGCCTTCCTCGGCAGCTACTACGCGCTCGCCCTGGGCCTCGCGGCACGCTGGATCGCGCCAGGCCGCTGGCGGCTGCTCGCGCTGGTGCCGGCCTGGTTGCTTGCCGAGCTGGCGCGGGCGACCTGGTTCGGTGGCTTCCCGTGGATCGTGTCGGGCTACGCGCACACGGTCGGACCGCTGGCCGGCTGGGCGCCGTGGGTCGGCGTTTACGGCATCTCGGCGCTGGCCGCGCTGGCGGCGGCAGGCCTCGTGCTGCTCAAGCGCCGTGCCACGGGCTGGGCGGCGCCGGCGCTGTTGCTGCCGCTGGCCGGTGCGCTGCTGCCGCAGGACTTCACCACGTCCACCGGCCACCTCGCCGTTTCGCTGGTGCAGCCCAGCATCCCGCAGGATCAGAAGTTCGATCCCGCGCGCTTCGCCGTCAACCTCGAAGCGCTGGCCCAGCTCATCGAATCCTCGCGCGGCCAGGTCGTCATCACGCCCGAGTCCGTCGTGCCGCTGCCGCTGGCCGAACTGGACCGGGCCACGCTCGTGCGCCTGTCGCGCCCGGACCGGCCGGCGCTGCTCGGCACCTTCCTGGGCAATGCCGACGAGGGCTTCGTCAACTCCGTCGTCGGCCTGGGCACCGACTACCACTACGGCAAGCGCCATCTGCTGCCTTTCGGCGAGTTCATCCCGCCAGGCTTCGCCTGGTTCGTGCATGCGATGAACATCCCGCTGGACGACCAGGCCCGTGGCGAACACCAGCGCGCCTGGCCCGTCGCCGGCCAGCGGCTGCGGCCGCTGATCTGCTACGAGGACTTGTTCGGCGAAGACGTCGTGCAAAGCGCGGTGGGGCCGGACGCCGCCACCGTCTTCGTCAACGTCAGCAACCTCGCCTGGTTCGGCACGGTCATGATCCAGGATCAGCACCTGCAGTTCTCGCAGATGCGCGCGCTGGAGTTCCAGCGCCCCGTCGTGCGCTCGACCAACACCGGCGCGACGGCGGTCGTGAACCATCGCGGCCTGGTCACGGCGCGCCTGCCGGCGCTGGTGCGCGGCGTGCTGGAGGCTGATGTCGAAGGTCGCACAGGCGCCACGGCCTATGCACGCTGGCTGGCCGCTTTCGGCCTGTGGCCGCTCTGGGGCGGCGCGCTGTTGACCCTGATCGGACTGAAGAGGGCCGCCCCATAGAATCTGCCACCCCCTTTCCCTAGAGACCCATGCTGACCTTCCAGCAAATCATCCTGACGCTTCAGGACTATTGGTCCCAACAGGGCTGCGCCCTGCTCCAGCCCTACGACATGGAAGTCGGCGCCGGCACCAGCCACACGGCCACCTTCCTGCGCGCCCTCGGCCCCGAGCCCTGGAAGGCCGGCTACGTGCAGCCCAGCCGCCGCCCCAAGGACGGCCGCTACGGCGACAACCCGAATCGCCTGCAGCACTACTACCAGTACCAGGTCGTGCTGAAGCCCGCGCCGGCCAACATCCTGGAGCTCTACCTCGGCTCGCTGGAAGCCCTCGGCTTCGACTTGAAGAAGAACGACGTGCGCTTCGTCGAGGACGACTGGGAGAACCCCACGCTCGGCTGCTGGGGCCTGGGTTGGGAGGTGTGGCTCAACGGCATGGAGGTCACGCAGTTCACCTACTTCCAGCAGGTCGGCGGCATCGACTGCAAGCCCATCACCGGCGAGATCACCTACGGGCTGGAACGCCTGGCGATGTACCTGCAGGGCAAGGAGTCGGTCTACGACCTGGTCTACACCGACGGCCTGAGCTACGGCGACGTGTTCCACCAGAACGAGGTCGAGCAGAGCACCTACAACTTCGAGCACAGCGATGTGGACTTCCTGCTGTCGGCGTTTGCCGCGCACGAGCGTCAAAGCAAGCACCTGATGGAACAGCATCTGGCCCTGCCCGCCTACGAGCAGTTGCTCAAGGCCGGCCACAGCTTCAACCTGCTGGATGCCCGCGGCGCGATCAGCGTGACGGAGCGCGCCGCCTACATCGGCCGCATCCGCAACCTCGCGCGCGCCGTGGCGCAAAGTTACCTCGACAGCCGCGCGCGCCTCGGGTTCCCGATGGCACCCAAGGCCTGGGCCGATGAAGTCGTCGCGCAGATCGAACTGAAGAACAGCAAGAAGGCGGCCTGATGAATCTGCTCGTTGAACTGTTTGTCGAAGAGCTGCCTCCCAAGGCTTTGAAGAAGCTGGGCGAGTCCTTCGCCAGCGTGCTGGCCGACAGCCTCAAGGCCCAGGGCCTGGCTGCAGCCGACGCCGCCGTCACGTCCTTCGCGTCTCCGCGGCGCCTGGGCGTGCACGTCGCAAACGTTGCGGCGAAGGCTGCAGACAAGGCGGTGCAGCAGAAGCTGATGCCCGTCGCCGTTGCGCTGACCGCCGATGGCCAGGCCACGCCGGCGCTGCTGAAGAAGCTCGCGTCCATCGGCGCCGGGCCCGAGGTCGTGCCGCAGCTCAAGCGCGCACCCGACGGCAAGGCCGAGGCGCTGTTCTGGGACAACGTGCAGCCCGGCGCGACGCTCGCCCAGGGCCTGCAGAAGGCGCTGGACGAGACGCTGGCCAAGCTGCCCATCCCCAAGGTCATGACGTATCAGCTGGCCGACGGCTGGACCGACGTGAAGTTCGTGCGCCCGGCCCACGGCCTGGTGGCGCTGCATGGCACTGACATCGTGCCGGTCCAGGCCCTGGGCCTGACGTCCGGCCGAACGACCAGCGGCCACCGCTTCGAAGCCGCCGAACCGACCGTCAGCATCGACTCCGCCGACAGCTACGCCTCGCAACTGCGCGAGCAAGGCGCCGTCATCGCCAGCTTCGCCGAACGCCGCGCCGAGATCGCGCGCCAGCTCAAGGGCGCGGCCGACGCGCTGAGCCTGACGCCCATCGACGACGAGGCGCTGCTCGACGAAGTCACCGCGCTGGTCGAGCGCCCGAACGTGCTGACCTGCGCCTTCGAAGCCGAGTTCCTGGCCGTGCCGCAGGAATGCCTCATCCTGACGATGAAGGCCAACCAGAAGTACTTCCCGCTGCTGGACGCTCACGGCAAGCTGACCCGCCACTTCCTGGTGGTGAGCAACATCGCCCCAAGCGACGCCAGCGCCGTCGTGCAGGGCAACGAGCGCGTCGTGCGCCCGCGCCTGGCCGACGCGAAGTTCTTCTTCGACCAGGACCGCAAGAAGAAGCTCGAAGACCGCTTGCCCGGCCTGGCCAAGGTCGTCTACCACGGCAAGCTGGGCAGCCAGGGCGAGCGCGCCGAGCGCGTGCGTTCCATTGCGCACGCCATCGTCAAGCAGCTGAGCATGGCCACCCTGCCCTACACGGTGGAGGCCGACGACGAGTTCAAGGTGCTGGACAGCAAGGTCCAGCAGGCCAGCCAGCTCGCCAAGTGCGACCTGCTGACCGACATGGTCGGCGAGTTCCCCGAGCTGCAAGGGATCATGGGCGGCTACTACGCCCGCCACGAGGGCCTGCGCGACGGCGTGGCCATCGCCATCGAGGACCACTACAAGCCGCGCTTCGCCGGCGACGCGCTGCCGCGCAACCACACCGGCACCGTCGTGGCGCTGGCCGACAAGCTGGAGACGCTGGTCGGCCTGTTCGGCATCGGCCAGCTGCCTACCGGCGACAAGGACCCGTTCGCGCTGCGCCGCCATGCCTTGGGCGTCATCCGCATCCTCGTCGAGAAGAACCTGCCGCTGGACCTGCCGGCGCTGATCGACGCGGCCGTGCCCGCCTTCGGCGAGCTGATCGAGAACCCACGCGACGCACTGCTGTCGTTCTTTGCCGACCGCCTGGCCGTCAACCTGCGCGACCAGGGCTACAGCGCGCAGGAAGTGGATGCCGTGCTGGCCCTGAACCCGGCACGCCTGGGCGACGTGCCGCGCCGCCTGGAAGCCGTGCGCGCCTTTGCCGCGCTGGCCGAGGCCGCGCCGCTGGCCGCGGCCAACAAGCGCGTCGGCAACATCCTGAAGAAGGTCGAAGGCGAGCTGCCCACCGAGGTGAAGCCTGAGCTGCTGCAGGAAGCCGCTGAGCAGGCCCTGGCCGCAGCAATTGCCGACGTGCAACCCGCTGCTGACCGCCTGTTCGAGCAGCACGACTACACCGGCTCTCTCAAGGCCCTGGCCGCGCTGAAGACGCCGGTCGACGCCTTCTTCGACGCCGTGATGGTCAATGCCGAAGACCCGCAACTCCGCGCCAACCGGCTGGCGCTGCTGGGCCGTCTGCACGCAGCGATGAACCGAGTGGCCGACCTGTCGCGCCTGGCCACTTGAAGAAAGCCTCGATGCGCGCCGACCACGCCCACGGCATGAAGCTTGTCATCCTCGGGCGTGACGGCACGATCAATCG
>CAUJSJ030000069.1:0-2443 GCA_963422775.4 uncultured Roseateles sp. | reverse complement strand
GACGAGATCAAGCGGCTGAAGAAGCAGTACGACAAGCCGGTCTATGCCGTTGTCGAGGAGATGTGCGCCTCGGGCGCCTACTACATCGCCGCGGCAGCCGACGAGATCTACGTCGACAAGGCCTCCATCGTCGGCTCCATCGGCGTGCTGATGGACGGTTTCGGCTTCACCGGGCTGATGGACAAGGTCGGCGTCGAACGCCGCCTGCTGACCGCCGGCGAGAACAAGGGCATGCTGGATCCGTTCAGCCCGCTGGTGCCCAAACAGCGCGCCTACGCCCAGGCCATGCTGGACCAGATCCACCAGCAGTTCATCGCCGTCGTGCGCGAGGGCCGCGGCAAGCGGCTCAAGGAAACGCCTGAAACCTTCTCTGGCCTGTTCTGGAATGGAGAGCAGGCCGTCAAGCTCGGGCTGGCCGACCACTTCGGCAATCTCGACTACGTGGCGCGCGAGGTCGTCAAGGCCGAGGATGTCATCGACTACACGCCCAAGGACAACGTCGCCGAGCGCCTGGCCAAGCGCTTCGGCGCGGCGATGGGCGCGGGCGCGGTGAAGGCGTTGCGGGAGCTGGCGCCGATCCGCTGACGCGCGGCGCGGCGCAAGACGGGATGGCGCTGTCGTGTTGCCTCTAAACGTGAGCGAGCCCTCCGAGTCGAGCGGTGCGTGCGTCGTCCATGACCCGTCCCAGGTCACCGCGCAATGGCTGCAGATGGCGCTGGCGCGCCGCGTGCGCTCCATGCAACGCAGCGACTCGGTCAGCAACTGGGGCGCGCACGTGCGCGTCGTTGCCGACGTCGAAGGCGAGCCCGCGCCGCTGAAGCTGCGGGTCAAGATCGGTTCCGCACTCGTCTTCGGCCGAAGCGAGGTCGACTACTACGTCCGCCTGTTCGCCGACCTCGCGGACGCACCGCTGGTGCGGTGTCATCACGCTGATGCTGACGCGACGCACTACCACCTGCTCCTCGACGACTTGACGGACTCGCACCGGAACCAGGACGACGTGCCGGTGACGGAGGCATATGGGCGCGGCCTGGTCGAATCCCTCGCGAAGCTGCATGCCCATCGATGGACAGGCTCCCCGATGGACGCCGCAGGCATCAGGGCCTCGCTGCGCGCACCGTTGGTGGGTCTGCCGGTCATGCTCGCTGCGATGGAAGAGGGATTCAGCGCGACCGAGCGCGCCAGAGTCGCCGAAGTATTCGACTGGCTTGCGCGAGCAATGCCGCGGCGCGCCGAAGATGCTTCAGGACATGCCTGGGTTCACTCGGACCTCAACCCGGGAAACATCCTGGCGCCGACTGCAGGACCGGGCCAGGTGCTGCTGCTTGACTATCAGCCCTTCGCCGATCGCCCCCAGGCAGACCAGCTCGCGATGACCGACCTGGCCCATGCGATGGTGCTGTGGTGGCCCGAGGCGGCGCGAAAAGCCTGGGCTTTGCCGCTGGTTGAGCACTGGCACTCGCGGCTACAGGCACTGGGCGTCGGCTACGCATCAAAAGAGCAGCTGTGGCGCGACTGGGCGCTGTGCGTCGCGCAGACATTGCTGGTGCCGGCATCCCGCTGCTCAGAGCCCGGCGCTGCGGTACAGCACCGCTGGTTGTGGCAGCTCCATGTGCGCCGCGCGTTGGCAGCCCTGGCCGAGTTGAACGTTTGAAGACGGGCTGCTCGCGCGCAGGCGACCAGAGAAGTCAGTTTGACGCCGGCCGTAGAAGCTTTAGCGATTGCCGGGCATCCACTCCGTGTTGTCGGACGGACCCGGACCGCCAGGTTCGTAGGGCTGGACTTGGACGGGCGCAATGGCTTCCTGCGGCTCGACGCCTTTGCCCAGTGTGGGGATTTGCGTAGGAGCCGCAGACAGACCTGTGCCTGTTTGCCAAGGCATGACCGGCGACGCGATGCACGCGCTTGCAAAGCCGATGACGAGCCAGCAGACCGGTGAGGCCAGGCGGGAAAGTGCGGCGCGGGCCACAGCGGCTGAGTGGTGGGTGAGGTCCATGCCAGCAGTGT
This sequence comes from uncultured Roseateles sp., assembly GCA_963422775.4. Lineage (GTDB taxonomy): Bacteria > Pseudomonadota > Gammaproteobacteria > Burkholderiales > Burkholderiaceae_C > Pelomonas. The sequence goes on along the minus strand of CAUJSJ030000069.1, from coordinate 436 downwards.
TGCCACCTCTCGTATCACCACCGCTTCATCTGCTGATTCTTGTGTTTCATATGTTGCGTTGTGACGTGCTCATCAATGACCCGAGCCGACCCAGGTCCGACCGGCATTCGAAGAAAAGGCCGCAATTCGGAGTTCAAGGAACGGCATCGTCTGACGCAGGCGGATGGCAGGAATTTCGGAAGATCCGAAATGACGCATGGTGCAAGTCGTCGGCGCTGACAGGGTCGGGAGCGTGAGGTGACTCAGCGTTCCACTGCGGACGCCATGAACTTGCCTTCCTTGTGAACGCGGAGCAGCAACAGCATGGTTGCCGCCACCCAAACCAGCAGCGCCGCGGCGGAAGCCTCGACGCCGTAAGCACCGCCGCTGAGCCACTCGGGCCCATGCATCGCGCCATGCACCCACCCCTTGGCTTCATGGCCGGACACCGACACCG
>CAUJSJ030000068.1:0-13072 GCA_963422775.4 uncultured Roseateles sp. | reverse complement strand
ACGAGCAGCTGGCCGGACAGCGTGCCCACCGTGTCGCGCCCGGCGCGCCAGGACAGGCCGCCCACCAGCAGCACCAGGGCCAGCACCAGCACGACGTAGGGCAGGGTCAGCAGCGTGCGCAGGCTCATCCGGGCGGGCAGGGCCCTCAAGGACATGCGATCTCCCTCAGCAACAAGGGTTGGGCGGGCTGGCGTCGGCCACGCCGGCGCTGCGCAGCAACTCGCCCGCACGCGCGAGCATGCGAGTTTCGGTGTCGCAGAACTCCAGCCGGTAGCCGCAGCTCTCGTGCACCTGCAGCCAGCGCGGCGTCATGATCGTGGCGTCCTCGATGCTGGGGTCGATCAGCCACAGGCTGGCCAGCTCGGCCGGCATCACGTGGCGGCCGCGCCGCAGCAGTTCGCGGTAGGCGTCCAGCACTTCCGGCGAGGCCATCAGGCTGCCATGCCACCAGGTGATGACGACGTAGGGCTCGGGCGGGCGCCAGGTCTGCAGCAACTGCCCGACGGCGCGCGACATGACGCCCACCCATCTCGACATTGAACGGGCCGCCGGCCTCGTAGCACAGCATCCGCCCGTGATGCCAGACCTGGAGCTCGCCATGCGCCATGAAGCGCCCCTGGGGGAGCTGACCGACGTTGATGCGCGGCGTGCAGGCGTCCATGGCCGCAGCATAGCGGCGCGGCGGCCCACCGAGCAGGGACTTAGAATCCTGGGTTGCTTGCGCCTGGGCCTGAAGCCGGGGCCGAGAGGATGGTGCCTGCGCAGCCAGCGGTTCGAGACGCGGCCCGGCGCGCCATCCTGCAGGCGCAGTGTCAATGTCCGACTGAATTCCCCAAGGAACGCAACGTGTTTATCTCCAACGCCTACGCCCAGGCCGCCCCGGCGGCCAGCCCTGAGAACGGCCTCCTGGGCATGCTGCCCCTGGTGCTGATGTTCGTGGTGCTGTATTTCGTCATGATCCGGCCGCAGATGAAGCGCCAGAAGGAGCACAAGGCCATGATCGAGGCGGTGCAGAAGGGCGACGAGGTCGTCACCGCCGGCGGCGTCATCGGCAAGGTCAGCAAGATGGGTGACAACTTCATCCACCTCGAAGTGGGCAACGGTGTCGAGCTGCAAGTTCAGCGCAGCGCCATCACCCAGGTTCTCCCTAAGGGTAGCTTGAAGTAATCGGCCCTGTGCCCATCTCCCGGGCTCTGCGCCGGCCGCTGACAAGGAAGTCCCCATGAACCGCTAGTCCGCTCTGGAAGTACGCGATCCTGCTCGTCGCGCTGCTGATCGGCACCCTCTACACCCTGCCCAATCTGTTCGGCGAAGCGCCGGCGGTGCAGGTGTCGAGCGCCAAGGTGACCGTCAAGGTCGACAGCTCGATGACCACCCGCATCGAGGCGGCGCTGCAACAGGCCGGCATCAAGGCGGACTTCGTGCAGTTCGACGGCAACTCGGTCAAGGCGCGCTTCGGCGACACCGACATCCAGCTCAAGGCCAAGGATGTGATCAGCAAGGTGCTGAACCCGGACCCGGCCGATGCGAGCTACATCGTGGCGCTGAACCTGTTGTCGCGCTCGCCGCAGTGGCTCACCGCCTTGCATGCCAACCCGATGTACCTGGGCCTGGACCTGCGGGGCGGCGTGCACTTCCTGATGCAGGTCGACATGAAGGCGGCCCTCACAAAGAAGGCCGAGTCGCTGACGGGCGATGCGCGCACCATGCTGCGCGACAAGAACATCCGCCACACCGGCATCAGCCGCGATGGCAACACGGTGGTCATCGCCTTTCGCGACGCCGAGCAGCGCACGGCGGCGCAAACCTTGCTGGCGAATCAGCTGCCCGACGTCATCTGGACGCCGCAGGGCGAGGGTTCCGACCTGCGCCTGGCTGGCAGCCTGAACCCCAAGGCCGAGGTGGCGGTGCAGGACGCGGCCATCAAGCAGAACATCACGACGCTGCACAACCGGGTCAATGAGCTGGGCGTGTCCGAGCCGGTCATCCAGCAGCAGGGCCGCGACCGCGTGGTCGTGCAGCTGCCCGGCGTGCAGGACTCGGCCAAGGCCCAGGACATCATCGGCCGCACGGCGACGCTGGAACTCCGCATGGTGGACGACGGCGCCGAGTCGCTGGAAGCGCTCAAGGGCAACGGCCCCGTGCCCTTCGGCACCGAGCGCTTCATCGACCGCGGCTTCGGCCCGATCATCGTCAAGCGCCAGGTCGTGCTGACCGGCGACGCGCTGGTCGACGCCCAGCCGGGCTTCGATGAGAACCACTCACCGTCGGTCGACCTGACGCTGGACGCCAAGGGCGCCCGCATCATGAAGGACCTGTCGCGCGAGAACATCGGCAAGCGCATGGCCATCATCCTGTTCGAGAAGGGCAAGGGCGAGGTCGTCACCGCACCGGTCATCCGCGGCGAACTGAGCGGTGGCCGCATCAAGATCTCGGGCGCGATGACGACGCAGGAGGCCAGCGACACGGCCCTGCTGCTGCGCGCCGGCTCGCTGGCTGCGCCGATGGAAATCATCGAATCGCGCACCATCGGCCCGAGCCTGGGCAAGGAAAACATCGAGAAGGGCATCGCCAGCGTCAGCTGGGGCTTTGCCGCCGTGGCCGCCTTCATGTGCGTCTACTACCTGCTGTTCGGCGTGTTCTCTTCGCTGGCGCTGGGCTTCAACCTGCTGCTGCTGATCGCGGCGCTGTCGCTGATGCAGGCCACGCTGAGCCTGCCGGGCATCGCGGCCATCGCGCTGGTGCTGGGCATGGCCATTGACTCCAACGTGCTGATCAACGAGCGGGTGCGCGAGGAACTGCGCGGCGGCGAATCGCCCCAGCAGGCCATCCGGCTGGGCTACGAGCGCGCCTGGGCCACCATCCTGGACTCCAACGTGACGACGCTGATCGCCGGCGTCTCGCTGCTGGTGTTCGGCTCCGGCCCGATCAAGGGTTTTGCCGTCGTGCACTGCCTGGGCATCCTGACCTCGATGTTCTCGTCCGTCGTGTTCTCGCGCGGCCTCGTGAACCTCTGGTACGGCCGCCAGAAGAAGCTCAAGAGCGTGTCGATCGGGCAGATCTGGAAGCCTGAAGCCGAAACGACCGACGTCGTCGCCAAGGCCTGAGAAAGCTAGAACATGGAACTCTTTCGCATCAAGCGCGACCTGCCGCTGATGAAGCACGCGTTGGTCTTCAACGCGATCTCCTTCATCACCTTCGCGGCCGCCGTGTTCTTCCTGGTCACGCGTGGCCTGCATTTCTCCATCGAATTCACCGGCGGCACCGTCATCGAGGTGGCCTACCCGCAGGCGGCCGAGATCGAGAAGACCCGCCTCGTCGTCGAGAAGATGGGCTACGGCGAGGTGCAGGTGCAGAACTTCGGCTCCTCGCGCGACGTCATGATCCGCCTGCCCGTGCGGCCCGGCGAAAAGCAGACCGAGGTGGTCGGCAAGGTCTTCGGCGAACTCTGCAAGGCCGATGCCGGCACGGTCACCGAGCACCAGGAGATCACGCCCCAGGGCGAGCAGGTCAGCAAGCAGATCTGCAAGAAGCCGGATGGCGCCGAGCCGGTCAAGCTGTCGCGCTCCGAGGTCGTCGGCCCGGCCGTTGGCGCCGAGCTGGCCCAGGACGCCGCCAAGGCGCTGGCCGTGACGGTCATCGGCATCATGATCTACCTGGCGATCCGCTTCGAATGGAAGTTTGCGGTCGCCGGCATCATCGCCAACCTGCACGACGTGGTCATCATCCTGGGCTTCTTCGCCTTCTTCCAGTGGGAGTTCTCGCTGGCGGTGCTGGCGGCCATCCTGGCCGTGCTGGGCTACTCGGTGAACGAGTCCGTCGTCATCTTCGACCGGGTGCGCGAGGCCTTCCGCAGGTTCCGCAAGATGAACACCCACGAGGTCATCGACCACGCGATCACGTCGACGATGAGCCGCACCATCATCACCCACGGCTGCACGCAGCTGATGGTGGTGTCGATGCTGCTGTTCGGCGGCCCGACGCTGCACTACTTCGCCGTCGCGCTGACCATCGGCATCCTGTTCGGCATCTACTCGTCGGTGTTCGTCGCTGCGGCCATCGCGATGTGGCTGGGCGTCAAGCGCGAGGACCTGGTCAAGGCCGCGGTGAATCGTGACGACCCCAACGATCCGAATTCCGGGGCCGTCGTGTAGAGTGAAGCGAAGCATGCAACCACGCCGAGTCGCCTCCTGAGCTCCATGACCGCCGCCCGCAACCAGGCCCTGGCCACGCAGGCACGGCGCGTCTACCTCGAAGCCCTGGTGCGTGGCATGACGCCACTGGTGGCCGCGGTCGGCCAGGGGGCCGGCAACCTGCTGGTCCAGGGCGCGCCGCACGCCGTCATGATGGCGCGGCGCGACGCGGTGCAGGCCTGGCAGAAGTCCGGGCCCAACTGGCAGATGGCGGTGGTGGCGGCGTTGCGGCATGCGGCCATGCACGGCGTCTCCGACAACGCCCGCGAGCATGAACCGACGGTGCCGGTGCAGTCGGTGAAGATGAGCTTGGTCGACGACTCGACCATCGAGCGCGAGATCACCAGCTCCCGCCTGGCCCTGGTCATGATGGACCGGGCCACCTGGGAGTTCACCGACCTGCGCACGCGCATGCAGGCGCTTGAAGCCCATGAAGACCTGGCGCCGCTGGACCTGCTGCGTGCCCATGTCGTCGCCCGCATCGCGCTGGACGCCTGGAGCCGCGTCGGCCTGGACGCCAACGTCTGGCAACTGCTGCACCATGAGCTGCACGAAGAATTCGCCCAGCTCATCAGCGAGGCCTATCACGAGACCAACCGCTGGCTGATCGCCCAGAAGGTGCTGCCCGAGGTCGACCTGCGCCCCTTCATCCGCCGCACGGCCCAGGCCGCCAAAGATGCAACGGCCGCGGCCAGCGGCGCGCCGGCGGCACCGCCCCCCACCGGTTCCGGCCCCGTGCCCATGGCGGCGGCCTCTGCGACGGCTGGTACTGCGGCCAACACGGCGGCGGTGCGCAGCAAGCCGAGCACGCAGGCCGACGAAGTCATGGCCCAGCTGCAGCGCGTGCTGGCCCGCCACGTGCCGGGCTTTCCGGTCACCAAGAGCCAGGTGCCGGCCCGCCCAGGAGGCGGCAAGCCCAGCCTGGCCGACGTGACGCCGGGGCAGCCCGGCAGCACCGGCCCCGCGGCCGCGGATGCGCCTTCGGCTGGCGGCGCCAAGCCCTCGCTGGCCGATGCGCCGCAGATCGCCGCTTCACCGCGCTTGATGGGCGCCATCAAGCATGCCCAGGAGTCTTTGCAGCGCCGCCCGGCCGCTGGCGCCGAGAGCGGCGGCAGTGCCGCCGTCACGAGCGCACCGCGGGCGCTGGAAGAGATCGGCGCGCGCAACCAGGCCTTCAAGCAGGTCCTGAAGCAGGCGGCCAACAACCCGGCCGAGCGCGCGACCATCGAGATCGTCGCGATGATGTTCCAGAGCATCCTGACCGAGGAGCGCATCCCGGCCACGGTGCGCGTGTGGTTTGCGCGCCTGCAGATGCCGGTGCTGCGCGTGGCCGTCAGCGAGCCCGACTTCTTCGCCGCCGCCGACCACCCGGCGCGCCGCCTCATCGACCGCATGGGCGCCTGCGTGATGGGCTTCAACACGGCCCACATCAGCGGGCCTGGCGCCGAGCGCGCCAGCAACGATGCGCTGGAGCGCGAGATCAAGCGCGTCGTGCAGGTCGTCGAGGCCTACCCGGACACCGGCCGGCGAGTCTTCTCGACGGTGCTGACCGAGTTCGAGAAGTTCCTTGACCACTACTTCGAGAACGAGAATCAGGCCTCCAAGCGCGGCGTGTCGCTGGCCCAGCAGGTCGAGCAGCGCGAGACCCTGGCCATCCAGTACACCATCGAGCTGCGCAAGATGCTCTCCGAGGTGCCGGTGCAGGACGGTGCGCGCGACTTCCTCTTCCATGTCTGGGCGGATGTGCTGGCGGTCACTGCCGTGCGCGCCGGTGCCCAGTCCGAGGTGACGAAGGCGATGAAGCGCGCCGCGGCGGACCTGATCTGGTCGGCGAGCTCCAAGGCTTCGCGCGAGGAGCGCGCCGACGTCATCCGCCGCCTGCCGCCGCTCCTGAAGACGCTGCGCGACGGCATGAGCCACGCCGGCCTGCCCATCGACAAGCAGGACGAGCATGTGCGCCAGCTCAACAACGCGCTGGCCGCGGCCTTCACGGCCAAGACGGCGGCCATCCCGCGCGAGCGCCTGGACGAATTGATGGACCAGCTCGAGACGCTGGAGGCCATGCTGCCCGAGGACGTCGAGGGCGACAGCCATGTCGACGAGATGCTGGTGCGCGACCTGTCCGGCCACGAGTCCGAGGGCATGGAGGTCGTCGCCGAGGGCGGCTCGGCGCCGACGCCGGCCATGGTGGCCTGGGCCCGCGAGCTGCAGGTGGGCGGCTGGTTCATGCTGGACTATCGCGGCCGCAACGAGCAGGTGCAGCTGGCCTGGCGCGGCCTGCGCAAGCAGCTGGCGCTGTTCGTCACGCCCAAGGGCCGTGGCGTGCTGTTCTCGCTGAACCGCATGGCCGCCTTCCTGCAGGCGGGCCTGTTGCTGCCCGCCCAGGACGAGGCACTGACCGTGCAGGCCACGCGCAAGGCGCTGGCCAAGCTGGATGCGGACCCGGATCAGCTGCTCAAGTGATTGAGGGTCAGACCTGGGCGCGAAGCGCACTGCCCTGACCCCATCTGATCCAGGAATTGAAAACGGCGCCAAAGGCGCCGTCTTCGTTTCAGTCCATTGGTCGCTCAGTGGATCAGCCGATCCTCGGGCGCGACGAAGAGTTCGTCCAGGATCAGCGCATCGGGCTCCTCGCCCAGGCTCCAGAACACCATCAGCACGATGATCTTCAGGTCTTCCAGGTCCATCGGGGCGCCGGGAATGGCCATCGAGCGGTCGATGACCATCTCTCGCATCGGGCCCGGCAGCACACCGGCGGATTCCAGGAAGCTGACGAAGCCGATGGAGGCCTCGCCCAGGTGCTCGATCTCGGCGGGCGAGTAGACGCGCATCGCATCCGCGCTCTGCTCGCCCTGGTAGGACTCGCCCGCCACGGCCAGCCCATCGAGCCAGGACAGCGCCTCCTGGATCTCGTCGTTCTCGAAGCCCACCGCCGTCAGCTTGCGGGCAAGCTGCGCATGGTCGGGGCAGGCGTCCGGGCGCCAATAGGTCTCGTAGAGATAAACCAGGACATCGAACATTGTGAGGGGATGATAGCCCAGGGTCTGGCGGGCCTCGGACGCGAATAACCCCTCGGATCGGGCTCTGATATCCGCGGTTAAGCTCGCTATCCCAGCTTGCGGCGCTGGAAGATTTGGCCTGCCAGCCGCGCGACGTGGCCGTCGAGTTCCAGCTCCAGCAGCGCCGCGCTGAGCTCCGCGGCCGGCCAGCCGCTGCGGGCCATCAGGGCATCCAGGCTGACCGGGTCGAAGCCCATCGCATCCAGCAGCACCTGCTGCTCGTGCGGGGTTTGTGCTGCCGCCTGAGGTGCCGCAGGTGCCCCGCTCAGGGGCGGCAGTTCCTCCAGCACGTCCTCGGCCGATTCGACGAGCTTGGCGCCCTGGCGGATCAGCGCATGGCAGCCGCGCGCCTGCGGCGAGTGGATGGAGCCGGGAATGGCAAACACCTCGCGGCCGGCCTCCACGGCCATCCGGGCCGTGATCAGCGAGCCCGACTGAACGGCCGCCTCGACGACCAGGCAGCCCAGGCTCAGGCCGGCAATGATGCGGTTGCGCTTGGGGAAATTGGCCGGCAGCACCGGCATGCCGAGTGCGTATTCGCTGACGATGAGGCCGCCGCCGGCCAGCAGCCGCGCGGCGAGACCGGCATTGCGCCGGGGGTAGACCTGGTCCAGCCCGGTACCCACGACGGCGATGGTCGCGCCGCCGGCGTCCAGCGCGCCCTCGTGGGCTGCGGCGTCCACGCCCAGGGCCAGGCCGGAGACGATGGTGTAGCCGGCGCGGGCCAGCGCCCGGGCGAACGCGCGCGCGTTGTCGCCGCCTTGGGCCGTCGGGTTGCGGCTGCCGACGATGGCGATGGAGGGCGCGGCCAGCAGATCGCGCCGCCCCTGCAGCCACAGCAGCAGCGGTGGGTCGGCCGTGGCCAGCAGGCGTGGCGGGTAGTCGGCGTCGCCCAGCACGAGCAGGTCATGCCCGGGCTCGGCCAGCCAGGCCTGGGCGTTGGCGATCAGTTCGGCCAGATGCTCTGGCGGCTGGCTGAAGGCGTCGCGTTGCTTGCCCGGCAGGGCCTGGTCCAGCGCGGCGGCGGGCAGCTCGAAAACGGCCTGCGGGCTGCCCGCCATGGCCAGCAGGCGGCGCGCGGCGGCCGGGCCGACGCACTCGGTCAGCCGCAGCCAGGCGGCCAGTTCGGCGCTGTCGAGCATGTCAGTTGAGTGCGGGCCGAGCGCCGGGCCGCTCCCAAGCCGGCCCGCCAAGACGATGTGCTTGTCGGTCAAACCGGCAAGCATCGTCGTCCCCTTCGGGGACCGGCCAAGGTACTCCTTGGGCGAGGGGCGCCATCTCTAGGGCTGCGTGAAGCGGTCGCCCGGGCGCACCGGTTCCTTGACGGAGATGATGAGGGCGTAGGACACGCGCTCATAGACCTCGAAGACGAACAGCACGCCGTGGCGCTCGTCCGGCAGCTTGATGGCCTGGGCCTTCTCCTGCGTCTTGTCCATGACGGCGTCGCCGTCCCGCCACAGCGCCAGCACATGGCCGCGCTCGACACCGTCGCGCCTGCCGCGGTTCAGCGCGACGATCTGGTTCTGGCCCGCGTTCAGCGCCTCGCCGTAGATGGCCGCGATCTGACCCGCGATCGCCTTGTCGGGCGCGTGCGGCACATAGCGGTCCAGGTTGCGCTGCGGGGTGGGGGCCAGGCGGTCGCCGATGCTCACCTCCTGCTTGGCCTGATGGATCTGCACCGTCGCCGGCACGATCTCGGTCTTGCCGTCGGCCGCCGTGCGGTTCTCGCCCAGGCGGATCAGTTCCGCCGTGCCGACGTAGGGCGCCTCGTAGCCGAGGATTTCCTTGGTGGTCGGGTCGCGCAGCGTGCGCGCCGTGCGAAAGATGCGGAAGTCGGTCGCGCCGCTGAAGTCGCCGCGGGCATAGGCCAGGTCGCCCCGGCCCAGCATCACATGGCCCTCCTGGGCGGCAACGACTCGCGGCGCGCTTGCCAGCTGGTCGGTGTCGAAGACGACAGCGTCGGTCAGGAAGGGCTGGATCAGGTGCAGCGGGATGGACGAGATGGGGTCGGAGTCCAGCGCGGCGATGCGCATCTGCGGGCGCAGCTTGACGGTGCCGCCCGCCGTGCCGCCACTGATGCCCTGCGCGAGCTGCAGCCGCGCACGGCCGTCCACCTTGACGAGCAGCAGCACCTGGCCTGGGTAGATCAGGTGGGGGTTGCGGATCTGGTCGCGGTTCATGCCCCAGAGCTCGGGCCAGCGCCAGGGGCTTTTAAGGAAGAGCTGGGAGATGTCCCACAGCGTGTCGCCGGCCTTCACGGTGTGGCTGTCCGGCGCGTTGGGCGCGAGTTCTGACAGGGGCACGCCGGCGCTCGCGACCTGGTCGGCCACGCGGCGCTGCTCGGGCGTGACGGGCAGTTGGCTGGTCTGGGCCCAGGCCGAGGTCATTGCGAGGGCAAGGCAGGCCGCAAGGACGGGAAGATGGGCGGGTCGTGCAGCGGGCATCGGGCGCGGTCTCCGAGGGGATTGCCGGATCGGCGAAAATCCGGGTGATTCTGCCCGCATTCAACCTGGCCGGTCCCCGCTTGCGAGTGCTTACAAAGCACAAGCCGTGGCCGCCGACCCACAACTCATGGCCCAACTCGACATCCTCCGCTATCCCGATCCACGCCTGCACACCGTCGCCAAGCCCGTGGCTGCGGTCGACGAGCGCATCCGCCGGCTCGTCGACGACATGCTGGAGACCATGTACGCCGCCGACGGCGTGGGCCTGGCGGCCACCCAGGTCGACGTGCACGAGCGCGTCATCGTCATCGACACCTCGCAGGACCGCGACACGCCGCGCGTGCTGATCAACCCCGAGCTGCTCAAGGTCAGCGATGGCTGGGTCGACGGCGAGGAGGGCTGCCTGTCGGTGCCGCAGATCTACGACAAGGTGCCGCGCCATGCCCAGGTCACCGTGCGCGCAACCAACCGCGACGGCGAGGTCTACGAGTTCGACGCCGAGGGCTTGCTCGCCGTGTGCGTGCAGCACGAGATGGACCACCTGCTGGGCAAGGTCTTCGTCGAATACCTGAGCCCGCTCAAGCGCGACCGCATCAAGACCAAGATGGTCAAGAAGACGCGCGAGGAAGAGGCCGAAGCGAAGAAGCGCAACCAGCGCTTCTGATGCGCGTCGCCTCATGAGAGTCGTCTTTGCAGGCACGCCGGAGTTCGCCGCCGTGGCGCTGGACGCGCTGCTGCGCGCCGGCTTCACGGTGCCGCTGGTGCTGACCCAGCCCGACCGCCCCGCCGGGCGCGGCATGAAGCTGCAGGCATCAAGCGTGAAGCAGCGCGCTGTCGCGGCGGGCATCCCCGTGGCCCAGCCCCAGGGCCTGAAGCTCGACGGCAAGTACGGCGCCGATGCCGCCGCCGCACGCGAGGCGCTGCTGGCGGCGGATGCCGACGTGATGGTCGTCGCCGCCTATGGCCTCATCCTGCCGCAGTGGGTGCTGGACCTGCCCCGCCGCGGCTGCCTGAACATCCATGCGTCCCTGCTGCCACGCTGGCGCGGCGCGGCGCCCATCCATCGCGCCATCGAGGCCGGCGACGCCGAAACCGGCATCACCATCATGCAGATGGACGCCGGGCTGGACACCGGCGACATGCTGCTGATCGGCCGCGAGGTCATCCGCGCCGACGACACGACGGCGGCGCTGCACGACCGGCTGGCCGAGCAGGGCGGCCGCTTGATCGTCGAGGCCCTGCAGGCTGCCAGCCTGACGCCCACGCGCCAGCCCGCCGAAGGCATCACCTACGCCCACAAGATCGAGAAGGCCGAGAGCAGCATCGACTGGACGCAGCCCGCCGCCGAGATCGAGCGCCGGCTGCGCGCCTTCGACCCCTTCCCGGGCGGCGTCGCGACGCTGGCCGGCGAGGCCGTCAAGGTGTGGCGGGCCGAGGTCGTCGACGGCCGTGGCGCCCCGGGCGAGGTCATCGCCCCGGGCCCGCTCGTGGCCTGCGGCCAGGGCGCGCTGCGGCTGACCGAGCTGCAGCGCGCGGGCGGCAAGCGCGCGCCGGCGGCGGCCTTCCTGCAGGCCAGGCCGATTGCCGTGGGCGAGCGCTTCGACGCTTGAAAGGCCCTCGCGTGGCACCATCTGCCATGCATCCGTCACTTTCGAAAGCGCACTGAAATGTTCAACCTCGTGAAGACCGCCATCCTGATGGCCGCCATCACGGCGCTGTTCATGGCCGTCGGCGCCATGATCGGCGGCCAGACCGGCATGCTGATCGCGCTGCTGGTCGCCGTCGGCATGAATTTCTTCAGTTACTGGTTCTCGGCGGACATGGTGCTGAAGATGTACAACGCCCGTGAGGTGGACGCGAGCTCGGCGCCGCAGTTCTACGGCATGGTGAGCGAGTTGGCCCAGCGCGCCGGCCTGCCCATGCCGCGTGTCTACCTGATCGACGAAGAAGCCCCCAACGCCTTCGCCACCGGCCGCAACCCCGAGCATGCCGCCGTTGCCGCGACGACGGGCATCCTGCGCGTGCTGTCGGAGCGCGAGCTGCGCGGCGTCATGGCGCACGAGCTGGCCCACATCGCCCACCGCGACATCCTCATCAGCACCGTCAGCGCGACGATGGCTGGTGCGATCTCGATGCTGGCCAACTTCGCCGGATTCTTCGGCGGCCGCGACGAGAACGGCCGGCAGACCAACTTCATCGCCAGTCTCGCCATCGCCTTCCTGGCGCCCCTGGCCGCCGGCCTGATCCAGATGGCCATCAGCCGCGCCCGCGAGTTCGAGGCCGACCGCGGCGGCGCCGAGATCTCCGGCGACCCGGCGGCGCTGGCCTCGGCGCTGGACAAGATCCATCGCTTCGCCCAGGGCATTCCGCTGCCCACCACCGAGGCCCACCCCGAGACGGCGCAGATGATGATCATGAACCCGCTGTCCGCCGGCGGTCTGCGCGGGCTGTTCTCCACCCACCCGTCGACCGAGGAGCGCGTCGCGCGCCTGCTGGCGATGGCCAGGCGCTGAATCGCCCCGGCCTCAAGTTCGCACCCGCGCAGCCGATACCTCAGCCAATGAAGCGACTTCTCCTTGCCCTGCCCCTGCTCGCAGCCCTGTCGGCCTGCGAGCAGCTGGGCATTGACGACCCGGCCAAGGTGGCCGCGGCCAAGGAGGCCGAGGGCAAGGCCATCGGCAGCGCCTGCCGGCACGCGATGCGAGCCATTGAGGACTGCTACGTGCTCAATCCCAAGGCGGTGAAGGCGGCCGTCTACACCGGCTGGCGCGAGATGGACGAGTACATGCGCGAGAACAAGCTCGAAGGCATCGCACCCGTCGTGCCCCGCCCGGGCACGGTCAAGCCGCCGGCTGACGACGCCGAGGCCAAGCCGACCGAGAAGGCGGCTGAAAAGGCGCCCGAGAAGGCCAAGGGCCACTGACGGCGTGCCGGGCCGGCGCGCCCAGCCGCATTTCACGCCTCCGATCCCGCGCATCGTCGCCTGTCGCAGGCCAGCCCCTCGGGCGCTCGGCACCATGGGAACCATCACAACCCCGATGGAGCCCGTCATGAACACCTCCCGCCGCTTCTTTGCCCTCGGTCTCGTTGCCGCCGCCGTCTTCAGCGGCCCCGCCCAGGCGTGGAGCTGGAGCATCAACAGCGAGCGCGTCAACGGCAACGGCGACATCGCCACCGAGGCCCGCGACACCGGCGCCTTCGATGGCGTGTCCCTCACCGGCGGCTTCAACGTTGTCATCCGCCAGGGCTCGGCCAACAAGGTCGAGGTCAAGGCCGACAGGAATCTGCTGGCGCTCATCGAGACCCGCGTCGTCGACGGCAGCAAGGGCCGCACGCTGCAGATCGAGCCCAAGAAGGGCGTCAACATCCACTCGTC
>CAUJSJ030000067.1:0-23818 GCA_963422775.4 uncultured Roseateles sp. | reverse complement strand
GCTCGGCGCCGACGTAGACGACGTCCTTGCCGGCCGACTGCGCGAACACGGGCGGCGCGTCGCCGGTGGCGCCCAGCTCCACGCTGCCCAGGGCCAGCGCTTCGAGCAGCTGCGGGCCGGCGGGGAACTCGGTCCACTGCACGCGCGTGCCGGGCAGGCGCTGCTCCAGCAGGCCGTAGCTCTTCAGCAGCGCGAGGTTGAAGCTGCCCTTCTGGAAGCCGATGCGCAGTTGCGGTGGCGTCTGCGCGCGGGTCCACACCGCCGCGGTCGTGGCCAGGATGGCGACGGCCGCGCGGCGCGTCGTCGGCGCGCTCATCGCGCCGCCTCGGCGAGCTTGGCCGTGCCGGGCAGGGCGTCCGCCACGCGGATGGGCTTGGGGATCAGGCCGAGCGCCAGGAAGGCGTCGGCGATCTTCTGCTGCTCGGCGGCCACGGCGGCGGTCAGCGGCTTCACGCCGAACTGGTAGCGCGTCAGGCCTTTCTCGACGACTTCCGGCTCCAGCCCCTGCAGCGGTGCGATGACGGCGGCCGCGGCCTTGATGTTGGCCTTCAGCCAGGCGGCCTGGGCCTGGCTGTCGTCGAAGAGGGCCTGGATGATCTGCGGGTACTTCTCGGCGAAGCCGCGCTCGGCCAGGTAGTAGGCGTAGTTGTTGACCAGGCCACGGCCATCGGCCAGCACGCGCGCGCCGCTCTGCTTTTCCACGGCGGCGAGGAAGGGGTCCCAGATCACCCAGGCATCCACCGCGCCGCGTTCGAAGGCGGCGCGTGCGTCGGCCGGCGGCAGGTAGACGGCCTGGATGTCGCCGTACTTCAGGCCCTGCTTCTCCAGCGCCTTGACGAGCAGGTAGTGCACGTTGCTGCCCTTGTTCAATGCGATCTTCTTGCCCTTGAGGTCGGCCAGGCTCTTGATGGCCGAATCCTTGGGCACGACGATGGCTTCGGCTTCGGGTGCTGCCGGGTCGAAGCCGATGTAGACGAACCTGGCACCGGCGGCCTGCGCAAAGATGGGCGGGGCCTCGCCGACGAAGCCCACGTCCACGGCGCCGACGTTCAGGCCTTCGAGCAGTTGCGGGCCGGCGGGGAACTCGACCCACTTGACCGAGACGCCGAGGGGGCTGAGCTTCCTTTCGAGCGAGCCGCTGGACTTCTGCAACGTCAGCAGGCTGGCGGATTTCTGGAAGCCAATGCGCAAAGTGGTGTTCAGCGTGGCCTGGGCGCTGGCTTGGAGGCTGAAGGCCGTGAGCAGCAGCGGCGCAGTCCAGCGAAGGAAGGAACGGAAGAGCATGTGATGTCCTGTACAAAAAGATCCCGGCGCCGGGGCGCACCCGATCAGCACCCTTGTGGCGCCGGGATGAAGTCGCCGATCCCGAGACGGGGGGCGAGGAGACAAACGGTGGTGAGAAGCGTTCGGCGCTGAGCCGTCAACAGCTGAGCGCGGGTTCGGGCCGCGACCGCATTCGTGGCGCCAGCGGTGCCAGCGCGTGGTCCAGCCGTGCGATCAGGTCGGGCTCGGGCACGAAGCCGCCGGCTTCGTGGCGGCGCAATTGAGCGTCGGTGGCGAACACGCCGTCCAGCACGTGGCGGGCGCCGAGCGCCGACAGCACGGGCTTGAGCGCGTAGTCCAGCGCCAGGAAATGCGCCGGGGCTGCCCCCGGTGGCCAGCGGCAGCACGAGCTTGTCGCGCAGCGCATCGGGCGGCAGCAGGTCGAGGAAGACCTTGAGCAGGCCGCTGTAGGCGGCCTTGTAGATGGGGGTGCCGACGACGACGAGGTCGGCCCGCTCGACGGCCAGCACGGCGGCGGCAATGGCCCCGTCCTGCACGTCGGCGGCCAGCAGCGCCGCGGCGGGCAGCTCGCGGATCAGGATGTCGTCATGCTGCGTGCCACGCCCCTCCAGCCGCGTCAGCGCGAACTGCGTGAGCCAGGCGGAACGTGAGCGTTCGCTGGGGCTGGCGGAGAGGCTGGTGATATGCATGGCGGCCGGTGTCGGTTCAGGCCCTGCACGATAGGGAAACGGCCTTCCTCGCGGAACGAAGGAAAGCGGGGATGCTTATTCGCTGAGCGGTTTTTCTATCCGGCGCGTCAGTGCACGCCTTGCAGCGCAGCGCCGCGGGCCCGCACGACGGGCCAGTTCGCGACGATCTTGGTGCGGGTCAACTCGACCTCGCCCTTGTCCTGGGCGGCCAGCACGGCCTCCTCGGAGGTCAGCGTGTGCGGCGTGATGCCGGGCTTCCAGCGCACCATGACCAGCACCCACAGCGGGCTGTAGGTGGCGTCGGCATTGGCGCCGCCGACGGGTCGCGGGATGGAGGGCAGCACGGTGGCCTGCTCGTCGCCCGGGAACTTGTAGGCCCGCTCCACAGGCATGCCGGGCTTGAGCGTCTCGGCCAGCGCGGGCACGTAGTTGATGCCCTGCTTCTTGGCGATGCCGGCGTCGGAAATGTCGGTGCTGACGTAGTGGACGATCTGGCCTTCAAACCAGGCTTCCTTCAGCGGCAGCGTGATCTCATCGGCCGCCCAACTGGCAGTGGCCAAGCCCAGCAGCAGAACGGCGCTCAGTGCGCGGCGGGTGGCGGGTGCAGGCATCGCGTTGACCTCGGTGAAGGAAACACGCGATTCTTGCGATGCCGGGCGCCGAGGCAAGGGCAAAGTGCGCGGTCCGGGCCGAATTGCGGGCCGGGTCCTTCCGACAGTCATCGAACCTGTATCTGCCGCTCAGCAGGCGGCCGTTCTATCCATTGAACTACGGCAAGCTCGCCCGGCAGCCCCCGTGGCTAAACCTCTGCGCGATCGCGCATCCGCTTGCGCGACCAACCGCCCATGACAGCCAGGCCGGCCAGCAGCAGCGCATAGGTCTGTGGTTCTGGCACGGCGACGGCGCTGAAGCCGATGTTCAGGTCCTCGCCGACCTGGAACAACGCGGCCCGGTAGTGGGCGCTGTCGTAGCCGGTGATGCCGGCGAAGCTGAAGCCGTCGGCCAGGACACCGTGGAACAGGGTGTAGGCGTGGGCGTAGTCAAAGCCCGCGTTGCCGACGTTGAGGTCCAGCGTCGCCAGGCCGCTGCCGGCCAGCCAGTGGCCGGTCTGGTCGAAGGAGATCAGGTCCTGCGAGCTGCCCAGGTCGAATTCCAGGTGGGCGCCTTGGCCCCAGTTCAGCTTGCTGCCGTTGGCAAGGTTCAAGATCAGCGTGCCGGCCGAGGCGTTGTTGGGGGCCAGCACGCCGTCCAGGGCGACGTTGCCGCCCGGCTGGCCGCTGACGCCGCGCAGCTTGATCTGGACCAGGTCGCTGCGGGTGGCCAGGCGGGCACCGGCGGCGACGCTCACCTCGGTGGTGCCGTCCAGGCCGCCGCCCAGTTCCAGGGTGCCGGCTTGCACGCTGGTCTTGCCCCAGTAGGTGTTGGCGCCGTCCAGCGTGAGCGTGCCGGTGCCTGACTTGGCGAGGTGGCCATTGCCGGTGATGGCGCCGCTGAGCGTCTGGTCCGCATCCGCGGCGAAGGCCAGCGTGCCGGCCGTGATGGTGGTGGTGCCGCTGTAGCGGGCGGTGCCGCCGAGGGTGAGCACGCCGCTGCCGGCCTTGACGAGGTTGCCGGTGCCGCTGATGACGCCGCTGAAGCTCGCGTCGCCGCCGGGGTTGAAGGCGAGGGTGGCGTGGTTGAGCACGTCGCCCCGGATGGCGCCGGTCGTGCCGCCGTTGCCGATCTGCAGCGTGCCGGCCAGCACCTGGGTACCGCCGCTGTAGGTGTTGTTGCCGCTGAGGATGAGCGTGTTGGCGCCGAGCTTTTGCAGGCCCAGGACGTTGGCGCCGGCGTTGGTGTCGGCAATGGCGCCGGCGTACTCGAAGCCCGACGTGGCGTTGCTGGTGTTCAGCCCCAGGAACGAGCCGCTCTGGAACCCCCCGGTTGCCGAGCCGAGGGACTTCAGCACGTTGAGGTCCGACGCCTTGAATTCCGTGGCCTGCGAGCCGACGTTGAAGGCGGCCGTCGCGCCCGGCTGCACCACGAGGCGGTTGGCGGTCCACAGGTTGGGCAGGCCGCCATACAGGGACTGCGTGGCCGTGAACTGCAGGGTGCCGTCGCTGACGGTCGTGATGCCGCGGAACTGGCCGTTGGCGCCACCGAGCACCAGCGTGCCGGCGCCGGCCTTCGTCAGGTTGCCCCCGCCTGCGAGGACGCCGATCAGATTCGCCGTGGAGCTGGCCGCGTCGACTGTCAGCGTGCCGGTCTCGATCGTCGTCTGGCCCGTGAGGCTGTATTGCCCCTGGAGGGTCAGCGTGCCGGCGCCGGCCTTGGTGAGGTTGCCGGCTCCCGAGATGCTGCCCAGCAGGGTCTGGTCGGCCTGCGAGGTGAACGCCAGCGTGCCGCCGTCGATGGTGGTGGTGCCGCTGTAGGCGTTGACGGCCGCGAGGGTCAACGTGCCGCTGCCGGCCTTGATCAGCGGACCGGTCCCGGTCACGGCCCCGGCGAGTTTCTGGTCTTGGGCGGAGTCGAACTTCAAGCCGCCGTTGCCGATCGACGTCGTCCCGGTGTAGCTGTTGACGCCCGCGAGGGTCAGCAGGCGGCCGAAGGCGGACTGGGAGGCTAGGTTGCCGCCGCCGGTGATGTCACCCTGCACCGTTTGTGATTGCCCATAGTTGAAGATCAACGTGCCCTCGTCGATCGTCGTCTTGCCGGTGTAGCTGCGGAGGTCCGCGACGGTGAGCGAACCCGCACCCGACTTGATGAGGCCGCCGCTGCCGGTGATGGCGCCCTGGAGCACCTGGTTCGAGGCGGTACTGAAGTTCACGGCACCGCGGCCGATCTCGGTGGCGCCCGTGTAGCTGAGGGCGCCGGTCAAGGTCAGCGTGTTGGCGTTGTACTTGACCACCTTGCCCCGCCCGGAGATGTTGGCCGCCAGGGTGAAGTCGTCCGTCCGGGCCAGACGCACCTCCGCATTGAGGCCGTTGATCATCAGGTTGCCGAAGAGCGAGCCCTTGGTGCCGCCGACGCCTATCCACAGGACGCCGTTGTCCACCCAGGTGCCGCCGGTGTAGGTGTAGTTGTCCTCGAGGCTCAGCCCGCCTGCGCCGTTCATCACGACACCGTCGCCACCGTAGATGCCGAGCGATCCGTCGTTGCAGAACTTTGCGGCACATGGGGCTTTTGACGTGAAGCCCGCCGAAGGAGTGAAGATCCAGATCCAGGCCAGGGCCGGCTGCGAAGGCGCGAAGGCCAACGCGACGGTCAGGGCCAAGGCCCGACGCAGCGGCCGGGATGTGGCCGGGACACGGGCACGCACGAGGCGCGCTGCAGAGGGCGCCGCAGGGGCGCGCGAAAGACCTGCGTGGATCGGCATCGAGGGGCTCCGGGAAGTG
Source organism: uncultured Roseateles sp. (assembly GCA_963422775.4). Lineage (GTDB taxonomy): Bacteria > Pseudomonadota > Gammaproteobacteria > Burkholderiales > Burkholderiaceae_C > Pelomonas. The sequence goes on along the minus strand of CAUJSJ030000067.1, from coordinate 18,471 downwards.
AGGCAGCCCAGCGAAACCGGCGAGACCGGCCCTGAAAGAGATGTGGTGGGCTCCGCGACTGTAGGGGGCAACCCGCTCCGCGGGCGCGGGGAGGCGTCAGGTGGTTGACCTACCCCTGCGGATGAGGGGCGGCGGCGCTTCGGCAGGTGGTCCCTCCGGCGGGAATCGAACCCACATTTGCCGCTTAGGAGGCGGCCGTTCTATCCATTGAACTACGGAGAGAGCCCTCGATGCGGCAGGACTGCCGGTGGAGCGGCGCGAATTCTCGCATGGGGTGGCGCGGGCTTTCTGGCAGCATGCGGCTGCACAAGGAGGCATCGACATGACGCATCAAGGAAGCTGCCACTGCGGTCGCATCAAGTTCGAGGTCGAGGGCGATATCGACTCGGCCCTGTCGTGCAACTGCTCGATCTGCCAGCGCAAAGGCTCGCTGCTGTGGTTCGTGCCGCGCGGCGCGCTGAAGCTGCTGACACCGGACGAGAACGCCAGCAGCTACACCTTCAACAAGCACGTCATCCAGCACCGGTTCTGCCCGACCTGCGGCATGCATCCCTACGGGGAGGGCAAGGGGCCGAACGGTGCGGTGATGGCGGCAATCAACATCCGCTGCCTGGAAGGCGTCGAACTGAAGACCGTGCCCGTCACGGAGTTCGACGGGCGATCGAAATAGGCAGTTAGAACTGCGTGACCAGGTGAGGCTGGCCAGCCACGCGCGTCAGCACGCGGCGGGGCTGGTGCAGGGTGCCGCCACGCGTGGCGCGGGCCACAGCGGCCTGGACGGCGTCCAGCAGGGCGGCCAGGCGCGGGCGCTCACCGCGGCAGCGAGAGCGCGGGATGACCAGGGACAGGGCCATGGCCTCGCTGGTCTGCAGTTCCAGGCTGGCGTTGACGACCAGCGTGGAGGGCGTGCTGAGGGAGACGTCGAGATCGGCATCGACGAGGTCGGCGGCGACCGGCAGATGCGGCACCGTCTGCGGGGAGAGTGATTCTGTGTACATGGCCGGGATCCTCGCGGAGCTTCATGACAGCCGTTGTCGGGCAGGCTGGGGCACGGCTGTAGGACGGCGCCTGATCGCTCAGGCGTGCATCAGCGGCAAGGCCTGCTTGATGGTGGGCCGGGCGAACAGGCAACCGATCAGGGCGCGCGCAAAGAAGTAGTCGTTGCGCAGCTTGTCGCCCAAGGCGTCCAGGCCGACGCGGCCTTGGCCGTCGCAGGGGATGTCCAGGCCCGCACCTTGGTAGGTCAGCGGCTCGAAATGCAGCAGATGCGTGGGCTCGGCGTCAGTCGGCAGCACGTCGGCGAATGTCGTCTTGGATGCGGACTGCGGAACCGGCAGCGCCGTCGGCGCCGTCGCGGGGTTGAGCTGGGCCTGGGTCATCGTGAACCTCCATCGGAATCAACGCGGGGTTGATGAGACAACTTTGGTCTCGATGAGATTCGACATGTGTAGGCAGGTCGGGATGGCGGATGGGAGCTGCAACGCGTCGCGTTGTAGGACGCCGCTGGCCGCGCAAGGCAGCGGCTAGTTCCACTTCCACTGCCAGATCAGGTCCAGCGCGTTGTCGTCCCCGCCCTGGGCCCGCAGCGTGAAGCGCTGGGCCACGCGGTAGATCAGTTGCCAGGAGCCCGTCGTCGCGTTCAGGCTGCGCTCGTAGCCGACGTACCAGCGCCTGGACAGCTGCTTGCCCAGGCGCACGATGGTGGCGCGGGTGTCGTCGTCGCTCTGGGCCAGGGAAAGTTCATCCAGCCCCAGGTTGCGCAGCACCTTGCCCGTCGGGCCTTCACCCTCGCCGCTGAGCAGGGCCAGGGCCGCGCGCTGCAGCAGCGCCGTGTCGGTGCGGCCCAGGCCGTCGGGGCCGCGGCCCAGCAGCAGCCAGGAGAGCTTGTCGGTGTCGATCATCTCGGGCTCGGAGTACAGGCTCACGCGCGGCGCCAGCGCGGTGCCGCCCACGCGCACGCCCACGCGAACGTCGAGGTTGGGCCGCACGGCCAGCAGGTCCAGCGTGGGGTTGTCGTAGGCGCCGGTGAAGCTGATGTCGCCGCGTTCGATGTCCAGCTTCTGGCCGTAGGCCGCGTACTGGCCGCCGTCGGCGTCGAGCCTGCCGGTCACGCGCAGCGGGCCGTTGTTCTGCGTGACCTGCAGCTGGCCGCGCAGCGTTGTTGCCAGCCCGCGGCCGCGCACCTTGAAGTCGCGGCCGAAGTCCACGGCCAGGTTGACGAGGGTGTTGCGAACGGCCTTCGGCGCCGGTGGTGCCGTGGGAGTCGCGTCGCGCGGGCCGCGCAGCACCGTCACGTCGTCGGCCAGGGCGGGTGCGTCGCCGCGCGTGAAGTCGAACAGGCCTTCGTCGGCGCGCAGCTTGCCGTCGAGCTTGAGGCCCTTGGCATCCAGGTCCAGCGTGGCGTTGCCGCTGGCGACGAGCCGGCGGTCCACGCGCGACAGCACGCGCAGCTTGTCGGCGGTGATCTCCACATGCGCGCCGGGCTGGGCACCCAGCTCGGCCTTGCCGCTGGCCCTCAGCCAGCCGTCGCCGCCGCGCGCCTCCAGTTTGACGAGCTCGGCGTGCTGGCCTTTCAGGTCGAGCGTGAAGCGGCCTTCGGTCACATCCACACCGTAGAGCAGATGGCGCAGGGCCAGGTCCTCGCCTTCCGCGCGGCCGGTCAGGTCGGGGGCGCCCAGGCGGCCACTGAGCTGCACCGTGGCAGCCGCGCGGCCGCCCAGACGCCAGCCGGCAGGCACCCAGCTGCCCCAGGTGCCGAGGTGGGCGACGTTGGCCTGCAGCACGCCCTCCACGGGTGTCTGCGCATCGGGCCACAACTTGGCCGGGCGCAGCGTCAGCGCACCGCCCAGGCTGCCCAGCTCGGCGCCCGCCAGGCCTTGGGCGAAGCGCCAGACGCCGTCATTCACGTTCAGCGCCAGGCGCAGGTCGGTCAGGCCCAGCGCGCGCTGGCCGAACTCGTCGGTCACGCGCAGGTCGCCGCCCTGGCGTTCGATGAGGAGTTCGGCTGTCAGGCGCTCGTTCAGCACCAGTGAGGCATGGCCGGTCACGCGCAGGTCGCCACCCCAGCCGAAGTCGGGCTGCCAGCGCGCCAGCAGCGGTGCGACGGCGAGGTCTTCCAGCTGCAGCTCGGCGCGCGCCTCGGGCCGCTCGCCGCCGTTCCAGCTCAGGCGCTGCCAGCGCACGAATGCGCCGCCCACCTCGGCGCGGCCGGGCTCGGCGCTCAGCAGCGGGCCGTTGCTGTCCCAGCGCAGCGCGATGTCGCTGGCGGCCAGCAGCGGCGGCGTGTTGGGGCGCAGCGGGCCGATGTCGATGCGGGCGATGCGGCCGGCCCAGGCCTGGCCGTCCCAGCGGCCGCGGGCCTGGAGCTGGGCGTTGAGGTTCAGATCCTGCGATTCGCGCGGCAGCATGCCGCTGACCTGCGCTTTCACGTCGTGCGCGCTGCGGCGGCCCTGCAGGTCGAGCTTGAGGCCGTCCAGGCGGGCGAGCGGGTCGCGCAACTGGCTGATGTCCAGCGACAGCGCGACGAGCCCGTCGCCGTCGACGCCCGGCAGCGGCAGCTCTGCGCGCGCCTTGATGCCGGCGATGGACGTACCCATCGCTTTGGCTGACGCGAGGGCGAGGCGCCCACTGCCGCCGAACTGCCAGCCCTTGGCCGTGCGCGCGAGCTGGAAGCTGCCATCGGCGTCGCCCTGGCCGGCGATGGGTTGCTGGTCGAACAGGGCCAGCAGCGGGTTCAGCTCGGCCAGCGCGCCGGCCTTCAATGCGGTCGTGCCGGTGATGGTGTCGGGCTGCGCCTGGCCGCGGGTTTGCACGCGGTTGCTGCCCAGCCGCGCGTCGATGTCGAAGGCGGCGGGGTCGGTGGCGCGTTCGCGTTTCAAGCTCGCGCGGCCTTCGAGCGCGAGGCCAGCGAACTGGCCGGGCAGCAGGCGCGCGTCCACGCTGCCGCTGAGCGTGGCGAGGGTCTGGCCGCGCAGGTCGATGTCGGCATCGGCGTTCAGCCGCGTCGGCCCGGGCAGGCGGGCCCAGGCCGAGCCGGGTGCCCCGCGCCACAGCAGGTGCGGGTCGAACTGGCGCACCTGGGCCTTCAGTTGAGCGGCGCCGGCGGTGTCGACGCGGCCGCTGGCCTGCAGCGTCGCGTCGCCACTGGCAAGCTGGGCGTCGGTGATCTGCCACTTCGTGCCTTCGCCCTGCAGCTGGGCCCTGACGCGCAGGGGGCGTTTGTCGAGCGTGCCGGAGAGGTCGAGCTTGGCGCTCAGCGGGCCGGCCTTGCTGCCGGCGAGTGTGAGCGGGCCGTCCAGCCGCGCCGGCGTGGCGCGCGCGTCCAGCGCCTCGGGCCGCAGGCCCTGCACGCGGGCGTCGAGCTGCCAGCGGCCGTCGGCCTGGTTGGATTCGTACTGGCCCTTGCCCAGCACGCGCGCGCCGCCGGGCAGTTCGGCGTCCAGCGCGGTCAGGCGCAGGCTGGTGGGCTGGTCGGGCCGGGCGGCCAACGCGATGACGAGGCGGTTGACGGGCAGGGCGCCCTGGTCCCAGCGGCCGGCGGCGCTGTTGCGCAGGTCGGCGTTCAACGTGGCTTCAATGTCGCGGGCCGGTGCCTTGAGTTGGGCGCTGCCGCTCAGCGCGGTGCCGGGCAGGCCGGGCATGAGGGCGGCGAGGTCGAGCTGGTCGGCTTGCAGGGTCAGTGCGTTGACGGGCCAGGGGGCGAAAGGCTGGATCTCGCCGTCGGCCTTCAGCGTCTGGCGCGCGGCCTCCAGCTCGGCCTTGGCCTTGAGCCTGGCGAGCGGGCCGGTGACAGCGGCGATGGCCGTCCACGGCAGGTCGGTCGCCTCGGTCTGCTGAACGCGCAGCGTGGCGTCGGTCTGCAGTGGCGCGGCGGTCTCGATGCGGGCCTTGCCGGCCAGCGTCAGGTGCTGCCAGCGCGCGGCCTTGAGTTCGACGCGGTGGGCGCCGCGGCGCGGCAGGTCGAGTTGGGCATCCAGGCCAAGCAGAGGGGGCTGATCGGCGGCCCAGCTCAGCTTGGCGATGCGCAGGCTGGCGATCTGCGCGCCCAGCGGCAGCGTCAGGTCAGGCGGTGGGGCGAGGGGCGTGTCGCTGGCCTGGCTGCGGAGGTTGACCTCGTCCACCACCAGCTCCTGCGCCAGCAGCAGGCCGTCGCTGGCGCTGACACCCAGGCCCTTCCAGCGCAGCCCGCGCAGCTCCGCCGAGCCACCCACCCAGGTGATGACGAGGCGGCGGGCGCTGAAGTCGCCCGTCAGCGAGCCCTCGGGCGCCTCGATCTGCACGCCCGGCAGATGGGCCAGCAGCCAGGCGCCACCGGACGGGCGGTTCAGCAGCCAGGCGATGAAGCCTGCGATCAGTACCAGCACAAGCGCCAGCGCGATCAGGCTGGCGCGCAGGATGCGCAAGCTGCGCCTCACAGCGTGATGCCCACGCTGAAGTGCAGCCGCCACTTGCCTGTCTCCTGCGCACGGGCCAGGTCCACCCGCAGCGGGCCGACGGGGCTGCGCCAGCGCACACCGGCGCCGTAGCCGACGACAGCGCGGTAGTCGGTCCAGCGCGAGGCGGCATTGCCGGCGTCGACGAAGACGGCGCCCCACAGGCTGGGCATGCTGGTCAGCAGGGGATGCGCGATTTCCAGGCTGCCGGTGGCCAGCACGCGGCCACCGACGGTCAAGCCGTTGCGCTCCACGCCGAGGCTGCGGTAGGCGTAGCCGCGCACGGATTCGTCGCCGCCAGCGAGGAAGAGCAGCTTCTCGGGGATGCCGACGCTGTCGCGCGTAACGACCTGGGCCACCTCGGCGCGGGCCGAGGCGTACCAGCCGCCGACGGGCTTGTAGTAGCCCAGCTTGAGCTGCATGCGACCGAAGGGGCCGCTGTCCTCACTGCCGCCGCCGCGCGCGTAGCCCAGGCCGACGAGGGCCAGGGCCTGGTGGCCCTCGGTGGGCAGCAGCACGCTGTCCAGGCGTCGGCGAATCCACTGCTGGTTCAGTGACACGGCGAGGTTGGTGGTGACCTCGCTGCCGGCGGTCTCGCGGGCGCGCAGCAGCTCGGCGTAGCTCAGGCGCTCGTCTTGCGTGGATTCGTACAGCCGGCCCAGGCGCACGCCAAGGTTGGTGGCGATGGTGTCGCCGGTTCGGTCCTGCTCGAACTGCAGGGAGGCGAGGTTGCGTTTCAGGTCCGGCTGGGGGTGGGAGCTGAGCTCAAGTTCCGCGCCGCGCAGGTCCCGGCTGAGCTGCAGCTTGGTGCGGGCGCGCACGGGCAGGTCGAAGGGGCGGCGGTGCAGGTGCTCGACGCTGATGCTCTGGCCGGTGTTGCTGTGATAGCCGACGGCGACCGTGGCCTGCTGCAGCGCGGACTCGGTGAGCGTGACCAGCACCGGGATGCTGCCGTCGGGGTCCGGCGTCTCGGGCAGCAGTTGCACGCGCACGGCGTCGAAGAGCTGGGTCTTGGCCAGGCGCTCCTGGAACTCGGCGAGCTTTTGCTCGGTGTAGCCGTCGCCGGTGTCGAAACCGGCAAGGCGCTCGACGGCCTCGCGGCTCTGGCGCTTGAGGCCTTCGATGCGCAGCGCGCCGAGGCGGGCGCGATTGCCGCTGGCCAGCACGAGGTGGAGGTCGGCGGCCTGCGTGTCGGGGTCGACGCGGGCGGCCGTCTCGCCCCAGCGCGCGAGCGGAAAGCCGCCGGTGCGCGCGCGCAGCAGCAGGTCGCTCTTGCCCGCGGCCCATTGGGCCTGCGTGAAGGCGGCGCCGGCCTTCAGCGGCCAGCTGCCGCGCAGGCTGTCGCGCAAGGCCTTGGCATCGTCGTCGGCCAGGCCCTCGGTGAATTCGATGTCGAGCTTGCCGACGCGCGTCAGCGGGCCGGGCGTGACAGTCAGGCGCAGCCGGGTGTCGTCGGCGGGGTCGCGGTCCACGTCGGCCTTGGCGTTGAAATAGCCTTCGGTCTCCAGCAGGGCCTCGGCCTGCGCAGGGGCGGCGGCGGCCAGGCGGGCCAGCTCCACGCGGCTGAGCGCGGCCTCGCTGGCGCGGTAGCGGGCGAGGTCGAGGTTCTGCTGCAGCAGCGCGCGCAGGGCGCCGTCATCGACGCGGATGTCCAGGCTGTACACGGCCGGCGCGTCGGCCGGGATGCCCGGCGCGACTTCGGGCTTGGGCGGGGGGGCTGGTGTTGCACAGCCGCCAAGCAGCACTGCGACAAGCAGTGCAAGCAGACGCATCATTTGCTGAGCAACCGCATCGCGCCTTCGAGGCCGGAGAGGGTCAGCGGGAACATGCGCTGCTGCATCAGCTGCTGGATCAGCGCGATGCTCTGCCGGTACTGCCAGACACCTTGCGGCTCGGGGTTGATCCACGCGTACTTGGGGAAGGCGTGCGTCAGGCGCTGGATCCACTCCGCGCCCGGCTCGTCGTTGTTGTATTCGACGCTGCCGCCGGCCTGCAGGATCTCGTAGGGGCTCATCGTCGCGTCCCCGACGAAGATGAGCTTGTAGTCGCGGTTGTACTTGCGGATCAGGTCGAAGGTATTGAGCTTCTCCGCGAAGCGGCGGCGGTTGTTCTTCCAGACGAAGTCGTAGACGCAGTTGTGGAAGTAATAGAACTCCAGGTGCTTGAACTCGGTCTTGGCGGCGCTGAAGAGTTCTTCCACGCGGCTGACGTGCTCGTCCATCGTGCCGCCCACGTCCATCAGCAGCAGCACCTTGACCTTGTTGTGGCGCTCGGGCTGCATGCGGATGTCCAGCATGCCGGCGTTGGCCGCCGTGCCGTGGATGGTGCCGTCCAGGTCCAGCTCCAGCTCCGAGCCCTCGCGGGCGAAGCGGCGCAGCCGGCGCAGGGCGACCTTGATGTTGCGGGTGCCCAGCTCCAGCGTGTCGTCATAGTCGCGGTAGGCGCGCTGCTCCCAGACCTTGACGGCGCTCTTGTTGCCCCCAGCGCCGCCGATGCGGATGCCTTGCGGGTTGTAGCCACCGTTGCCGAAGGGGCTGGTGCCGCCGGTGCCTATCCAGCGATTGCCCCCCTCGTGGCGTTCCTTCTGTTCCTCGAAGCGCTTCTTGAGCGTCTCCATCAGCTCGTCCCAGCCCATCTTCTCGACGGCGGCCTTCTGCTCGGGCGTCAGCTGCATCTCGAGGTTCTTGCGCAGCCACTCCAGCGGCACCTCGGCCGTGAAGTCGGTCAACAGCTCCACGCCCTTGAAGTAGGCGGCGAAGGCACGGTCGAACTTGTCGTACTGGGTCTCGTCCTTGACGAGGGTGGTGCGGGCCAGGGTGTAGAAGTCATCGATGCTGGCCGTGCCGCCGTTGTCGGGGCCGCCGATGACACCGGCTTGCAGGGCTTCCAGCAGCGTCAGGTACTCGGGCACGGTCACCTTGAGCTTGGCGGCGCGCAGCGTGTAGAAGAACTGGGTCAGCATGGAAGGCGGCGGGGCGGGGTTGCCATGGATTATGCAGAGCCGTCCCGGCCTTGCTGTGCCGACTTGTCAGTGATACACGGCGGCGTTTCGGGCCGAGCGCCGGGCCGCTCCCAAGCCGGCCCGGTCTGGCGATGTGCGTGCGGCTTGACGCCGCACGCATCGCCGTCCCCTCGGGGGACCGATCAGGCCCGCTCGCGTTCAGCGATGCGGGACTGGGCGAGGGGTTCGTGCCGTTACAGCTTGTCCACCATGACGGGCTTGCCCGTCAGATAGCCCTGGATCAGGCGGAAGCCCATGTCGCGGCAGATCTGGGCCTCGGCCTCCTGCTCCACGCCTTCGGCCAGGGGCACCGAGCCCAGCTCCAGCACCATGCGTACCAGGTCGCGCACCATGCGCTGCTTGCGCTCGCTGGCCGTGTGCAGGTTGCGCACGATGCCCATGTCGAACTTGACGAAGTGCGCCGGCACCTCGGCCAGCTCGTTCAGGCGCGCCTGGCCGGCGCCGAAGTCGTCGTAGGCAAACTTCACGCCGATGCCGCTGAGGCGCGCGGCCAGCTCGCGCATGCGGTCCACCTCGACCACCGCGCTCTCGTGCACCTCCACCACCAGGTGCGGGCTCCCGGGCAGGGCCAGCAGCCCGTGCAGGGAGTCGAAGAACTCGTCCGTGAAGGTCTCGCGCGGGTGGGTGTTGACGAACACGCCCACGCCTTGGGCCTTGGGCGCCAACGCCTCCACGCCGTAGGACCGGAACGCCGCGCTCAGTTCGACTTCGCGCCGCAGCGCGGCCGCCATCATGAACAGGTGCATCGGCGAGCCGGGCAGCTCCGGGTGCGTGCAGCGCCCCAGCAGTTCGTAGGCGAGCAGCTTCCCCGTGTGGGCGTCGACGATGGGTTGTGCTGCCGCCGCCATGCCGCGGCCCGCCAGGAACTCCAGGAACTGGGCCTCGTGGCGCACGAAGTTCTGGCTGAGCTGGCTGACGTTCTGCGACACCATCCGCGTGTGCGCCGGGAAGGGCTCGGACAGCGTGGCTGCGCCGAGCGTCTCGTCGTGCGTCAGGCGGAACTCGGCATTGCAGAAATGGATGATGTCGTTCGGCGCCAGCGGCCGCGGCGCCGCCAGCCGCTCGCGGTTCACGAAGGTGCCGTTGGTGCTGCCCAGGTCGACCAGCAGCAGGCCACCTGTGTCGTCCGACTGCAGTTCGGCATGCCGTCGAGACAGGCCGGCGCCCTCGATGGTCAGGTCATTGCCCGTGTCTCGGCCCACGCTGAACGGCAGGCGTTCGATGCGGTGCGTGACGCGCGAACCGTCGGCCACGATGCTTTCCAGTAACCAAGGCGTACTGCCCATTCATGCCCTCCGAGCTCCTCGCCGCGGACTTCGCGGCCGCACGCCTCGGGGCCTGCGTCAGGGTAGGCACATTCTGAAACACATCGGCCGATGCTGACCATCGGCCCTTCCCCTGGGTTGAGGGCCGGCGTAGTGATCTTGGGCCGAGCGCCGGGCCGCTTCCAAGCCGTCCCCCAGGGGGGGCGGACCGGGCTTGCCCGCGTCCAGCGAGGCAAGACTGGGCGAGGGGCTTGTCTCAGTTACAAGGTTCCACGCGGAACTCGACACGTCGGTCCAGGGCATCCACCGCGTTGTCGCTGCCGCTGCCCACCAGGTTCTCGCGCCAGCCCTTGCCGCTGGCCTTGATGCGCTGGCCCAGGGCCGGGGCCTCGGCCGCCAGACGCTGCTGGATGAAGGCGGCGCGCTGCAGCGAGAGCGCATCATTGGTCTGCTCCGAGCCGGTGTGGCTGGTGTGTCCGACGATGACCATGCAGACCCGCGCGCCGGCGCTCTCCTTGGCGATCTGCCTCATCCACATCGGATACGCACCACTGACCTTGGAGTCGGACCAGAACTCCGTGCTGCCCGGGTTGAAGAGGAATTTCACGTCCAGCTTGTTGGAGCGCAGCCCGTAGGCCACGATCTGGCCAAAGGCCCCTTCAGCCTCGGCGGTGCGCCCGAGCCTGACGAAGTTGAGGTAGATGCCATTGAGCGTGCGCAGCTGCTCACCGCCGGCCTGGCTGCGGGCCTCCTGGTACTTGGCCAGCGATTCCTGGTAGCGCTCGGCGTTGTAGAGGGTGCCGGCCTCGTGGATGACGCTGGCCACCGCGACGCGTTCCATGTAGAGGCCGTTGGCGGAGCCGCCCGGGGCCGTCAGCGCCGTGCTGATGTAGCCGTCGATCACCTTGTCTTTCACCAGCACCGGGCTGTCCTGGTAGATCGCCAGCGGCGTGTGGTTGAGGCCGTCATCGCGGGCCAGCGCCGAGGCCTGCGCCACCACCTGGCCCGTCTTGATCTCCACCAGTGCCAGGTTGATCTGCAACGAGCGCTTGCCAGGAACGCCCATCAGCCGGGTCAGCGTGCCGGTCAGCAGGTACTGAACCTTGGACAGGTTCTCTGTCTTGAAGGCCAGCAGATCAAAGCTGCCTTCGGTGCGCGCGGCCAGGCGCTCGCCGATGCGGCGTTCGAGCAGTTGCGTGGTCTGGGTCTGCTGGCCGCTCGTCGCGTCGATCATGGGATCCACCACGACGCTCTTCTTGGCCAGCTTGGACTCCACCTTCGCCAGGAAGGCGGGCAGCTTCTGCGTCTGGCCCACCAGGCCATCGGTCGCCACGACGACGGCCTCGCTGAAGCCCAGCTCGTTGGTCGAAACCGTGGGCTGCTTCGGCGCCGTCTCGAGGCAGCCGGCCAGCAGGACCAGGCAGCCCAGCAGGGCGGCGCGCCAAGGGCGCACTGAAAAACCGATGCGATTCGTGTGGCCAGCGCTACTCATCGACATTCCTTCTTCAGGTAGGCGGCCTCGCTCGCCGTCAGCGGTTCCAGCGAGGCCTTTTGCAGAATATCACTGCACTTTGCGCCTTTCGTGGCAGCGGGAGCGGGGGCGGGGACGGCCGGGCGTTGCTTGGGCGCGGCCGGCGCAACCGCGGTGGGCGCGGGTGTTGGCGCTGAGGCTGCCGGCGCGGAAGCTGGCGGGGATGGCGCCGGGATGGCAGAAGCGGGGGTGTCTGAAGCGGAGGCCGCCGAAGCTGCGGGCGTTCCCTGAAGGCCGGAAGCGATCGGCGCCGGCTTTGGCGCCCGGGACGGCGCCACCTCCGGGGAAGCCGACGTCGGCTGTTGGGAGGGCGCGGGTGCGGAGAGCAGGCGATAGCCACCCCAGGCCAGCGCGCCCAGTCCCGTCAAGCCCGCCAGACCCAAGGCAAGGGCGCGGCGCGGCATGGGCGGCGCGGGCGTTTGCGCAGGGACAGGGACAGACGCTTTGGGAAGCGCAGGCTGCGGCGCAGGCGCGGCCGGCCTTGCAGGGGGCGGCGGTGCAGGTGGGCGCACAGGGGCTGGGGCCGGCGGTGGCGGCTTCGGGCGGGTCGGCTCCCGCGGCATGAGCAGGGGGCTGCCCGGCGCCGCCTCCGTGGGATCGAAGTCCGGCAACAACACCGTTTCGTCGCCTGTCGGCAGGCCCAGAGCCTGCAGTTCGAGCAGATCGATGGCCTGCGTGTCGTCGGCGGTGAGCAGCGTCCGGAATTCGGCGATGGATTGCGGCCGGTCCTTGGGGTGGATGGCCAGCGCCACATCGATGGCCGCGAGGAAGGCGTTGCCGCAGCGGCCCGCCGCCACCGTGGCCAGCGGGCGCATCTGGTCGTTGAGCAGCCGCTCGACGGAGGCCACCGTGCGGCCGCCGCTGATGGCCGCATAGAGCACGCTGGCCAGCGCAAAGATGTCGGTCCAGGGGCCCTGGGTGATGCCGGGCATCTCGCCGTATTGCTCGATGGGTGCAAACCCCGGCTTGAGCATCGCGGTCAGCGCGTGCGTGAGATCGCCGATGACGCGGCGTGCGGCACCGAAGTCCAGCAGCAGCGGCCCGTGGTCGGTGAGCAGGATGTTGTCCGGCGCGATGTCGCGGTGGTAGCAGTGCTCGTTGTGCAGCACCTCCAGCGCATCCAGCAGCGGCATCAGCCAGGCGCGCACTTCCGTCTCGGTCGGTAGCCGCCCGAGCTTGGCCAGCGCGGCCTTCAACGTGGGCCCCTGGTAATAGGGCATGGCCATGTAGGCGGTGCCGTTGGCCTCCCAGAACTGATGCACCTTGAGCAGCGAAGGGTGGTCGAAGCGGGCCAGCAGCTTGGCCTCGTTGACGAAGCTCCTCAGCCCGATCAGAAAGGTCTCTTCGTGGACCGGCGACTTGACCAGCACCGTCAGCGACTGGCCGGCGCGTGCCGCCATCGACGAGGGCAGGTATTCCTTGATGGCGACTTGCCGCTCCAGGACGACGTCGGTGGCGAGGTAGACGATGCCGAATCCGCCTTCCCCGAGCACGCGGTCGATGCGGTAGTCGTGGATGCGCGTGCCGGGCGGGATGGTGTGCCCCGGCGTCAACGGGGTCGGCAGTGCGATGGTGGGCTCTGCCGGGTCTTCTGGCGCGCGGCGCCCGGACGGATCGGCAGCCGTTTCGCTCATTGCTGCGCAGGCACGGTCAGGGTTTTGAGCACCGCCACCTCGAGCTCGGCGGCACGCAGCGTGTGAAAGAACTGGATCGGCATGGGCGCTTGTCTGAGGGGTGAAAACGATTATGCAGCGCGATATTCGCGTGACTTTGCAAGGGGCGAAGCTAGTATGGATCGCATGTCGCTCTCACGGGACACGCCTTGAAAGCCGTCGCGCCGCCGGATGCCGACGCCATGCTGCTGCGGCTCGTCGAGTCGCTGGCGCTGGAGGACGGGCGCTGGCGGGCGCGGCAGGGCGACTGGCGGCTGGACAGCCATTTCCAGCCCGTGTTCAGCTTCCCGCACCGGCGGGCCGTGGGTTACGAGGCCTTGCTGCGCGTGTCCGACGCGGCCGGCAACGCGGTCTCGCCGTTGAGGTTCTTCGAGCAGCTGGCCAGCTTCGAGCAGCAGTGGTCCGCCGACCGGCTGTGCCGCCTGCTGCATGTCCACAACTTCGTGCAGCAGGCTGGCGGTGACGGCTGGCTCTTCCTGAACATCCACCCGGCTGTGTTCGTGCACGGCGCGCAGCAGAGCCAGGCGCTGGAGTCTTCCGTGCGGACGATGCAGGCCCTGGGCCTGCCCATGCACCGCGTCGTGCTGGAGGTGACTGAGGACGTCATGGCCCAGGAGGCCGACTTCGAGCGTGCCGTGGCCAACGTGCGCGCGACTGGTTGCCTGCTGGCGCTGGACGACTTCGGCGCGGGTCATTCCAACTTCGACCGCATTTGGCGCATCCACCCCGAGATCGTGAAGCTGGACCGCAGCCTGCTGCGCCGGGCCTGCGAGTCGCCGCGCATCGCGCGCGTGCTGGCGCAGATGGTGTCGCTGCTGCACGAGTGCGGGTCGCTGGTGCTGCTGGAGGGCGTGGAGACGCGCGACGAGGCGCTGCTGGCCCTGGACGTGGACGTGGACATGGTGCAGGGCTTCGTCTTCGGTCGCCCGGTGCCGGGCATGCTCGGGCCTGAGGGCGTGTCCGACGAGATCGAGGAGATCTGGGAGTTGCTGGACGAGCGCCACGCGGCCAGTCGCCGCTCGCATGCGTCGCGCATCGCGCCCTATCGCGCGGCGCTCAAGCAGGCCCAGGAGAGGCTGCCGGCGGCCAGTCTGGCCGAGGCCTGTGCCGACCTGCTGGGCTTGCCCGGCGTGCAGGTCTGCTTCCTGCTCGACGAGCAGGGCCGCCACCTGGCCCAGCCGCTGCTGCCGCCGGGCGTGCAGCCGCTGTCGCTGGACCCGCGCTTCCAGCCGCTGGGCCGGGCCAGCGAAGCGCGCTGGGCGCGGCGGCCCTATTTCCGCCGCGCGCTGGACGAACCGGGCGTCGTGCAGATGACCCGGCCCTACCTCAGCCTGCACGGTGCGCGCATGTGCATCACGCTGTCCGTCGCGCTGCGGGTGGGTGGCCGGCTGCAGGTGCTGTGCGCCGACATCGACTGGGCCGGCAGCGACGCCGCCGAACCTTGAGCGCCGGGCAGCGGACGGCGCGGGGTTGGCGCCGTGCTCAGCGTGTGACCGTCAGGTTCCAGGTGCCTTCGACGGTGCCGAACCAGGGGTGGGTCAGCTTCAGGCCGATGACGTGCTTGCCCGGCGAGGGCGGGTCGATCAGGGCCCACAGGCCGTCCGCCTGGGCCACCTGCGGCGCGCCGGTGATGCAGACGTCGTAGTTCACCCAGTCCTTGGCCGCGGTGAACGGGAAGACGCCGGTGGCGGCACGGCGCAGGCGCACGGGTCGGTTGTCCAGTGTGATCGACGCAAAGGTGATGCCGTCGATGGCCTCGGCCGTCATGGGGCGCAGGAAGGCCTCCAGGCTCTGGCCGGGCGGCAGCTGCGGGTAGGGCTCGGGGCAGGGGAATTCATAGAAATAGCCCAGGGCCGGCAGGAAGATGGCCTTGCCGGCCGGCACCGTGCAGTTGACGGTGAAGCTGGACAGCCCGCCCGGTCCGACCAGGTTCCACACCGGGCCTTGCTGGTTGATGCCGCAGTTGGCGCCGGTCTCCTGCGGGTTGGCCGAGTTGGCGCCGATGGGGATGGAGAACATCCAGCGCTGGTGGTCGATGACCAGGTCGGCGATGGACTTGCCCTGCCAGGCTTCGCGGCCGCCTTCGGCAGCACGGTTGGCGCTTTGCGAGAACGCGTCGCCGGCCTGGGCCTGAGCCGCGCGGGCACGAGACCCGTTGTGGCGCGGCATGTCGGCCAGGGCGAGTTGGGCGCTGCCCAGGAGGGCCAGGGCCAGCAGCGTGGCCTTGCGATGGGATGTGGACATGATGGGGTTCCTTCCGGAATGAGTGGATGGATGAATGGGTGGCAGCCGCGGCTGCGCGCTGTGCGAGATCAGGGCGGGATCCGAGCGGGGGGCTTCAGCGCTCTTCGCTGCGGCGCCGGCGCAGCGTGGCGCCGATGGCGGCCAGGCCCAGGGCCATCGCGGCCCAGGTGCTGGGCTCGGGCACGGCGGAAATGTTGTAGGTGATGTCCTGCGCGAACGTGAAGCCGTAGCCGGAGTTCATCAGCGCCGTGAAGTGCAGCGTGTGGTTGCCCTCGGCCAGCGGCGCCATGGCGAAGGTGAAGCCTTCGGTGATGGCGGGGAACACGCCGGGGGCGTAGCCGGTGATGTTGTCCGGCACGAGGGTGAAGGGGAACAGCGGCCCGGACTGGCGGAAGGCCTGCGTCGAGCTCACGCCGGCGGGCAGCAGCGCGTCTGCGCCGTCCACGCTCACCGTCAGGTTGCTCACGCTGCCCAGCACCTTGATCGCGTCCGCGCGCATCTTGGCCTCGGTGTCCATCACGGCGTCGGCCCAGTAGAGGATGGTGATGGGGCTGAACACCAGGGTCTGATCGCTGCGCACCGTCACGTTGCGCACCATCGGGGTCTCGCTGAGCGAGGCGGCCAGGAAGAAGTACTTGCCCTGGTCACCCGACGCGGTGGCCGCGCCCGTGGTGTCCAGCAGGGGGCTGGTGGCGGCGGCGAAGGAGTATTCCCACTGCGCCAGCGCGCCCGACAGGTAGCTTTGGCTGTAGCTGGCGACGGGGGCGCCGGGGTCCAGCAGTTGCTGGGCGTGGGCGCCACTGACAGCGAGCGCGAGCAGGGTGGCCGAGGCCGGACGGGTGAGGGCTTGGGACATGACGATCCTCCTTTGAGGCAGTGGTTGAAGCCGCAGCGTTGGCTGACGGGTGGCGGCGTCTTGAACCAGGTCTTGATGCCGTGCCGCCACTGTCTTCTTCGCCGCGCCAGCCGTCCTGAAGCCGCCTGAAGCGGCGCTGAAACGTCCTTAAAGCGAACGCGTGGGCCGGGCGGTTTAAGAACGCTTCAGGCCGGCTTCAGCTGTTTTCAGGACGAGTGGCTGTCGGCGGGCTGAAAGTGGCTGGCATGCACCACCCCCAACACCTATGCTGCGCCGGTCCCAAGCCCGCAGAGGCCAGCCTGAGGAGGACTCGATGACCCTTTCCCTGGCGCACGCCACGGCCGGTGCCTTGCCGCAGCCGGGCTTTGGCACCAAGCGGTGGCAGGTATGGCTGCTGGCGTTCTGCCTGCTGTGTGGCGGCCTGCGGCTGTGGGCCATGGCGTATCTTGACCGCAGCGTGGTGGCGGACGTCGCTGGCGGCATGGGGGCGAAGTTCAAGGGCCCTCATGAAGGCAAGGAGTGGATGCTCAGCGTTGTCGCGGTCGATCCCCAGTCGGACCTGGCACGCCAGGGCGTGAAGCCCGGCGACCGGTTTTCCTACGGCCGCATTGGTGATGGTTGGCGCAGGAAGGGCGTGAACGAGGAAATTCCGGTCCTGATCGAGTCCGATGGCCAGGTGCGCAGGCTGTCTGTGCGCACCGTCGCTCAACCCGGACGCGTCACCGCCATGCAGGTGGCCCGTGAGTTCGGCGGCCTGGTGGAGAGCCTGCTGTCGTTGACCATCGCGAGCGTGCTGGCCTGGCGCAGGGCCGACAGCAAGGCCATGCGGGCGCTTTCGGTTGCGCTGGCGGTCTACAGCGTCGCGGATGTCGGTTTCTATCTGCCAGGCGGCACAGCACAGACGCTGATCTTCGCGTTTGACGGCACCTTGAGCCTTCTCGTCATACCGCTGGGCCTGCTCTACTTTGCGATGGCCCAGTGGGACGGCGGTGACCGCGTCGTGCGGCTGCGTGGGCTCTTTGCGCTGCTCGCCCTCTGGAGCCTGTCGTTCGGCCTGTTCGACATGGCCTTCCACCTGCATCTGACGGACGTCAACCCCAACCCATGGAAAGTTCGATTCGAGCAGGTGCTGTACGCGTCGAACATGGGGCTCGACGCGCTGACCCTGGGTTTCCTGTGGCTCACGTGGCGCCGCTCGGTCGGCACGGCGAGGCACCGCGCCGCGTGGATCGGTGTCTGTCTGTTGATCAAACAGACAGGCTCGATTGTTTCCTTGGTTCTGGCGCTGATTCCGGGTCGGGGCCTGGAGCGCGAGCTGATCGCCGAGTCCCTGCAGATCGTCCTTGCGATCGCAGCCATGCTAGGCCTGGGCTATGCGGTCCTTCGCTACCGCGTGCTGGGCTTCGGCTTCGCCCTCAATCGCGCGCTGGTCTGGGGCTTGGTGCTGGCGGTGCTGCTGGCCGGGATGGTGCTGCTGCACTCCCTTGGCGCTCAGTGGCCGGTGATGGCGGACCCGCGTGTCGCTGCAGGAGTGACCGTGCCCCTGGCCCTGCTGTTCTCGGGCGCCGTGCCGCGGTTGCGCGGGGTTGCTGACGGTGTGGTTCAGCGCCTGTTCTACCGTGGCTGGCTGGCCAAGGAAGAATCCCTCTGGGCCGCCGCCACTGCGGCGGTGGGGGTGCAGGGTCAAGATCCCTTGATGACCCACTACCTGCGGGCCATCAGCCGGTTTGCCGGCGGTGCGCAGGCTTCGGTCTATCAGGTCCAGCCGGGCGGCGCCACGCAGGTGCGCGCGCGCCTGGCCTCCACCGCCATCGACGTGCCCGAGCCGTTGACGCTTGGCAAAGCGGACCTGCGCAGCATCCTGGCTCACCGCTTGCCCGCCGCCCTGGCCGCGCGCGCCGGTGTCGATGGCCTGGCCGTGCCCATCGTCCACCGCGACGAACTGACCGGATTTGTGCTGCTGCACACCCGGCCCGACGCCGCGCCCTACCGGCCCGACGAGGTGCGCGCCCTGGCCCGCGCGACGGACATGATGCAGGAGGACCTGCAGGCCGACGCCGCCCGCACGCAGGCGCAACTGCTGGAGCAGAAGCTCGCGGCCGAACTGGCGGCGCGCGAGGCGGCACAGTCCGCCAATGCCGCCAAGAGCGCCTTCCTGGCCACGGTCAGCCACGAGATCCGCACGCCCATGAACGGCGTCATTGGCATGAGCGGCCTGCTGCTGAACTCGCCGTTGACCGAGGACCAGCGCGACCACGCCCAGACCATCCGCGACTCGGCCGAGGCGCTGCTGACCATCATCAACGACGTGCTGGACTTCTCCAAGATCGAGGCTGGCCGGCTGGAGCTGGAGAACCAGCCCTTCGACCTGCGCGAGTGCGTGCGCCTGGCGCTGGACCTGGTGGGCCTGCGCGCGGCGCAGAAGGGCCTGCAGCTCAGCTGCCACTT